>NZ_VOSS01000053.1 GCF_007997035.1 Ralstonia sp. TCR112
GGCGCCAGCGGTCGACGCGTCAGCAAGCACACTCATCATTGCCCGCACGGACCTGATTGATAGAGCGCTGTTCTTTCTTCTCTATCCAATTCCGCTCTTTATCTTTTTTTAGCTACGAGAAAACGTAGATCACTTGCATTGGCTGCATGAATCTATCGTAAGCGGTCCGTGGTACACGTCGGGCAAAGAGCAGTCCATCGTCCATAATGAATCGCACATCGTCCTCTATGAGGCACCATGATGTTCGATAGCGCCCCAGGTATCACTGTCAATACAGGCGAAGCTGAGATATTCCTCAAAAGACTCGGCTCAGGTCCACCGTTGCTTCTGCTTCACGGCTTTCCTGAAACACATTTGATGTGGAGGGAAATCGCGCCACGACTCTCCAATCAGCATGAAGTGTTCTGCCCCGACCTACGTGGATACGGAAAGAGCAGCTGTCCTGATTCAACCCCCGACCACGCGCCTTATAGCAAACGGGCAATGGCAAGCGACATGGTTGAACTCATGCATAGATTCGGCCATGAGCATTTCGCGGTCGTTGGTCACGACAGAGGCGCCCGCGTTGCACACCGTATGGCCTTGGATTTCCCGGCCTCTGTCCGCCTTCTTGCTGTGCTCGATATCTTGCCGACGGAAGTGGTCTGGGACAGGGCTGACGCGAAATTGGCATTGGCCTTCTGGCCGTGGTCACTGCTATCTCAGCCCGCCCCGCTTCCAGAACGACTGATTTCGGCAGCACCAGACGCGGTTATTGATAATGCGTTGAACTCCTGGGGAACCGCAGCCGACACGTTTTCAATAGACGTGCGAAATGCATATATCGATGCGTTGCGCGATCCCGCGCGTGTTCATGCAATTTGTGAGGAATATCGAGCAGCCGCAACGATAGACCGTGAGCATGACGCTGCAGATATGGCTGCAAATAAAAAGGTGACCTGCCCTTTACTTGCAGTGTGGAGTAAAAACGGTGGAATCGAAAAGTGGTACCAAGACGATGGCGGGCCACTAGAAATCTGGCGGAGTTTTGCATGTGACGTTGAAGGTCTTGCGCTTGATGGCGGCCACTTTTTTCCTGAAGAAATGCCGGAACGGACTGCGGATGTTCTTCGCAAATTCCTACAGAGGCAGACCTGACATCGGCTGGCGGACGGCGCGACTTACAAACCGTCCTCCTCAATTCCACCCCTCCACCCCCGGCACCCGCATCCCCTCCACCTCCGGCAGATCAATCCCAAAGTACTCAACCAACAGCCCACGCAACGCGCGGCGATCTTCCAGCTCGAACCTGTACGGCGTATTCCCGCGCCAGATCGTGGCGTCCCGATTCATGACCGTCACGCGCCCTTCGTCGGTCAACGACCGCATGAGGATGCGGTTCATGAAGGGCGAGTTCGGATACGTGCTCGTGTAGTGGTTCGCCATTTCGAAATCGATCGGGTAGTCCTGCTCCATCGTGGTGACCCATGCGTCGACCGGCGTGTCGCTGCGCACCTGGGCGCGGAGTATCCAGCGGTCTTCGTCACGCACCATCCAGTGCAGTTCTCCGTCGATATTGGCTTGCGTGCCATCCAGCGGCACAGGCACACGCGGGGCCAAAGAGCCAAAGCCGGGGTCGACGACGAAGGTGCCTTCGGGCAACGGCACCGTCAGGAACATGTGGGTGCGCGGCGCCTCGGTGCGCGGGGCGAGGAGGACGACGCGCGACGAGTGGCGCGTCGGCTGAAAGCCAAGCTGCTCCAACACGGCAGCAAACAAGGTGGCGTGCTCGAAGCAGTAGCCGCCGCGGCGTGCGTGAACGAGCTTGTTCTGAAGGCTTTCCAGGTCGATGCGGATGCCGCGTCCGAGCAGCACGTCGAGGTTTTCGAACGGAATGTGCCGCATGTGCGCGTGCACCAGCTGCGCGAGCGTGTCGTAGTTTGGGCTGACGCTGCCGCCCCACTGGATACGGTTGAAATAGGCATCCAGATTCAGTTGCGATGTCACGTACGGTCTCCTTGTGCGCCTGGGGCGACGCAAGGTCAGCCCGGTTTGCGGCGGCGGAATTGTTGTTCGGTTACGGTGCTGCCCCACTGCGTACCGGCTTCTTCCTGCGTGAGCTGAAAGCCGAACGATTCGTACAGGTGACGGGCGGCATCCAGGCCTTTGAAGGTGTTGAGGTAGGTCTCGTCAAAGCGCTCGTCGACAAAGCGCATGGCTTGCGACATGAGCTTACGGCCAATGCCGGTGCCACGCAGGGAATCGTCCACGATGAACCAGCGCAGGTGTGCAGCACGATAGTGCGGATTGCCATCGATCGCCAGCGATGCGAGGCAGCGGCCGTTCTCCACACACAGCCAGAGAGCTTTGTCTGGATCGGGCAAGGTTTGCGCAAAGTCGGCGAGTTCCTTGGCGACGCGGCGCTCGAAGAACACGCCAAAGCCCCAGTGCTGCGCGTAGAAGCGGCCGTGCAGGCTGGCGATGTCGCCAATGCAGCCGGGCACGTAGCCTTGCACGATCTGGGGCCCGGCATCGGCGGGGGCTTGCGCGGGCTTGTGGTCGTTGTCATCGGCCAGCGCGCTGACGTATTGCGACAGCGATGCGACAAGCCGCTGCTGATCCGCCGGAGTCAGGTGGCGCAGCGCGTTGGAAACCTGCTCGGAGGCAAATGCGTCGATCTTGCGGCGCACCTGCTGGCCGCTCTTGGTCAGGTGCAGTTCGGAAGATCGGGCATCGTCGGCGCGCGTGCGACGTTCGACCAGCCCGGCAGATTCGAGCCGCGTGACCTGGCGGCTGGTGCTCGATTTGTCCAGCCGCAGGCGTTCGGCCAGGTCGCGCGCCTGGATGCCGGGCGCGCCGGCAATCTCCAGAATCGCGTGCACGGCGGAGGGCGGCAAGTCGCTCTCCGCCAGCGTGTTGCGCATGAAGCCCAGTTCGCGAACGAGCTTGCGGGACACCTCTCGCAACTCGCGGATGGTCTGTTCGCGCGATTGCGCGGGCGCTTCAATGATGTCCATGCCGGCCTCAAATAGTTGTTTCATGCAACCAATATAGTTGCACGAAACAACTTTTACAAGACCGGCAATTCCTGAATGGAAGCGCGCCTAACGCCTCATCCGCGCGGGCCGCTTAAGCAAACGCGGGCCGTCCCGCCCCGTCCGCCAAGCGGAACACCGACACCGCGTGCCGCAAGGTCGTCGCCTGCTCTTCCAGCGATTGCGCTGCGGCGGCGGCCTGCTCGACCAGGGCGGCGTTCTGCTGCGTGACCTCGTCCATCTGCGTGACAGCCTGGTTGACCTGCTCGATGCCACGGCTCTGTTCGGCAGAGGCAGCGGCAATCTCGGCCACGATCTCCGACACGCGGCGGATGGCGTCCTTCACTTCGCTCATGGTCTCGCCCACCGCAGCGGCCTGCTGCGAGCCCGCCTGCACGACGGCAGCAGAGTCACCAATCAATCCCTTGATTTCCTTGGCGGCGGAGGCCGAGCGTTGCGCAAGGGTGCGCACCTCGCTGGCAACGACGGCAAAACCCCTGCCCTGCTCACCGGCGCGCGCGGCTTCCACTGCGGCGTTGAGCGCGAGGATGTTGGTCTGGAAGGCGATGCCCTCGATCAACCCCGTGATCTCGGAAATCTTGCCGGAGCTGGTGCTGATCCGGTCGATGGTGCCGACCATGGCCTGCACGGCCTCGTTGCCGGCCTGCGCGATCGTGCTGGCGCTGGAGGCAAGGCTGTCCGCCTGGGCGGCGTTCTCGGCGTTCTGCTTCACGGTCTCCGTCAACTGCGTCATGCTCGACGCGGTTTCCTCCAGCGATGCGGCCTGCTGTTCCGTGCGCGAAGACAAATCAATGTTGCCGGCCGCAATTTCCTTGGACGCCACCGTCACGGATTCGGCCGATACCTTGATGCCGCGCACCGTCTCGGCCAATTGGTGGTCCATCGTGCGCAGGGCGGCCAGCAGTTCGCCGAACTCGCCCCGCGTGTCGATCACGATGTTGTTCTCCAACTGCCCGCCGGCAATGTGGTTGGCAACGTTGACCGCGCGGCTCAGCGGACGAGAGATGGCGCGCAGCAGATACCAGCACATGCCCACGCCCACCGCAAACCCCGCACACACCAGCACAACGGCCACGCTGAAGATGGAGTGGTAGGTGGCCTCGCTATCGTCGACGGAGGCCTTGGCCTCTTCCAGGTTGAGCGCAATGTCTTTTGTGAGCAGGTCGCTCACGGCCTGTCCGGAGGAGGCATGGCGGTTGATGATCTGCGCGGCCGCGTCGTGGTGGCCGCTTTGCAGCGCTTCGATCGCTTCGTTTGTGGCGGTGTTGAATTGCGGCAGGGCGTCGTTGATCTTGCTGGCGACTTCGCGTTCCTTTTCGCTCGTCACGCTGGCGGGGTAGTACTGCTTCCACGCACCGTTGATCTTGTCCAGATCTGCGCGCATGGTGCGCACGGCTCCTGCAACCTGCGCTGCATCGTCCGTGAAGACCTGTGCGCGGCGCAGTTGCAGGCGTACGTCCAGTTGCGTGCTACGAAGCTCGGCAAGCTTGGCGATGGGCAGCGTGTTGCTGGCGTACGCGTCGACAATGTTGCCGTTCAGACGCATCAGGCCGCGCACCCCAAACACACCTGTGGCCAGCAGAAGCACCAGACACAGACCGAACGCGCCGAGCAATTTGAAGCGCACCGAATGCACGATAGACGGCATGATTTCCCCCCGCTTTGTTTCTCCGGACGCACGTGCTCCGGATTGTTGGATCTTCTACGTCTGCATATCGGTAGGCCGTGGAAATACCTTAAGTGCGTGAGTTGAAGCGTCCACATTGCGCCCTGCATCCATGCATGCATTGGCAGGTTGGGTGCGCGACGGAAGACATCGGAGCGTCGGCCCGTTCGAGCGACGGGCGACATTGAGCAGGAAGAATGCGTGCGCCTAGTTGAACGGTGGCACGGCGTGCGACTGCATGAGCATGGCCGAGGCAGGAGTGTCCTTGGCCGATTCATTGGACCGCTGCGCCGGCCTGTGCGGGCTCGCGGGCGGCAATGACGTCCCCCGTTGCACGCGCCCCAGGAAACGCTGCATGAGGCAGAACACGCACAGCAATACGCCAATGGCAATGCGCGCCCACCAGGAGCTGAGCGTGCCGTCAAAGGTGATCAACGACTGGATGACGCCCAGCAACAGCACGCCCACCACACTGCCGCTGATGAGCCCCACGCCACCGGTGAGCAGCGTGCCGCCGACCACCGTGGCGGCAATGGCGTCCAGTTCCATCCCTTGCGCGTGCAGCCCGTAGCCGGACAGCATGTAGAACGTGACCAGCACACCGCCCAGCGCCGAGCAGAAGCCGCTGAGCACATAGACGAGGATGCGCGTGCGCGCCACGGGCAGGCCCATCAGCAAGGCAGACCGCTCATTGCCGCCCAGCGCGTACACCGTACGGCCAAAGCGGCTGCAATGCGCAAGCCACGCAGCCGCGGCGAACACGACCAGCGCAATTACCACGCTGGGCGACACGTAGTTGCCGCCGCCCACCTGGACCTTGTACTGCGAGAGCGCGGTGTAGATGGGGTCCGTAATGCTGATCGAGTCGATGCTGATGAGGTAGCACAGCCCCCGCGCGAGAAACATGCCGCCCAACGTGACGATGAACGGCTGGATGCGGAACACCTGGATCAGCACGCCCATCACCAGGCCGAACAGGCACCCGGCGGCGAGCACCAGCGGCACCACCACACCGATCGACCAGCCGTGGTGCTCGACCAGCGCGGCCGAGATCATGGTGGTCAGCGCCACCACCGCCCCCACCGATAGATCGATGCCGCCCGACAGAATGACGAACGTCATGCCGATGGCCACGACGATCAGGAACGCGTTGTCGATCAGCAGATTGAGAAACACCTGCACGCTGAAGAAGCCCGTGTAAGTGACCGAACCGAAGCCGAACAGCAGCGCAAACAGAAACAGCGTGACGTAGAACGGTAAGCGCCGTGGATTGATTCTCATGACTGCGCCCCTGCACGGCTGTGGCGTTGAAAGAGCATGCTGCGAAACGCCGGCGATTGCGCCAGGCACACGGCAAACACCACCACGGCTTTCACCACGAGGTTGATTTCCGGCGGCACGCCCATGGAGTAGATCGCGTAGGTAAGCGTCTGGATGATGAGCGCGCCGATCACGCTGCCCCACAGGCTGAACTTGCCGCCCGCCAGCGAGGTACCGCCCAGCGTGACGGCCAGGATGGCGTCAAGCTCGAGCAGCAGCCCGGCGTTGTTGCCGTCCGCGCTCTTGACGTTGGAGCAGATGATGAGCCCCGCAACACCGGCCATGGCTCCGCAGAACGCGTAGATGCCAAACAGCAGCGCCTTGGTATTCAGCCCCGCAAGCCGCGCGGCCACGGGGTTGATGCCGACGGCCTCGATGAACAGGCCCAGCGCCGTGCGATGCATCAACAGCAGCAACAGGCCGAGCACGGCGGCGGCGATGTACAGCCCGAACGGCAGGCCGAACAGATAGCCGTTGCCTACGAAGAAGAACGGCTCGTAGTAGACGGTGATGATCTGCCCGCCGGTAATGAGCTGCGCCACGCCGCGGCCGGCCACCATCAGGATCAGCGTGGCGATGATGGGCTGCATGCCCGCCCCCGCCACCAGCAGGCCGTTCCACATGCCGCACACCAGCGCCGCGCCCACGGCCGCGAGCAGCGCCAGCAGCAGCGGCACCTTGGTCACGTAGACAGGCAGGCCGTTCTGCACGACCAGCGTGCCGCCGACAAGCGATGCCGCAATGGCGCCGGATATGGCGACCACCGCGCCCACCGAAATATCGATGCCGCCCACCGCAATCACCAGCGTCATGCCGAGCGAGACGAGCATCAGCGGCGCTGCGCGGTTGAGGATGTCGATCAGGCTGCCGTACAGATGCCCATTACGAACGTCGAGGTGAAAGAAATGCGGGTTGAACCACGCGTTGAGCAGACACAGCAGGAGCAGCGTCACGCCGGGCCAGAACAATCGGTGGCTGGTCAGTGCGCGCAGATTGGCGGGATTCATGCGGCGCCTCCGGTGGTGGTGGACTGGGTGTTGGACTGGCTGGCGGGCACGTCGCCGCCGGCAATCACGTGGCACAGGTTGTCTTCGGTCACATCGGCGCCGGCCAGCTCGCCCACCTTCTTGCGATCGCGCAGGATCGCCAGCCGGTGGCTTACGCGCAGCACCTCCGGCAGCTCGCTGGAGATGAACAGGATGGCCATGCCCTTGCGGCACTGCGCGGTCACCAGGTCCATGATGTCGAGCTTGGCGGCGATGTCGATGCCGCGCGTGGGCTCATCCAGGATCAGCATGGCGGGGTCGGTCGCCAGCCAGCGCGCGAGCACGGCCTTCTGCTGGTTGCCGCCCGAGAGCTGGCCGATGGGCTTTTCAGCGTCGGGCGTCTTGATGCCGAGCTGGGCGATGTACTGGTCGGCAATCTCACGCTGGCGCTTCTTGGGCAGATAGCGGAACAGGCCGCGCTTGGCCTGCAGCGCGAGGATGATGTTCTCGCGAATCGACAGCTCGGCAATGATGCCTTCGGTCTTGCGGTCTTCCGGGCAAAAGCCGATGCCCTGCCGGATGGCGTCACGCGGCGAGCTGAACTGGTGGGACTGGCCCTGCACGTTGATCGAGCCCGCATCGTTGCGGTCTACGCCGAACAGCAGGCGCGCGGTCTCGGTGCGGCCCGAACCCAGCAGGCCGCCCAGGCCCAACACCTGCCCGGGGCGGACGTCCAGATCGAGCGGCTGCACCACGCCACGGCGGCCCATGCCGCGCGCGCTCAGGAATGCCGGCGCCGTGTCGTCCACGGGCGGCACTTCGGTGCGCTCGAAACGGCTCGCATCAATGTCGCGCCCGACCATCTTGTTGATCAGTTGCAGCTGCGGCAGATCGCGCGCGGCGTATTCGCCTTCCAGCCGGCCATTGCGCAGCACGGTAATGCGGTCGGCAATCGCGTACGTCTGCTCCAGAAAATGCGTGACGAACAGCACGGCCATGCCGCGCGCCTTGAGCGTGCGGATGGCGGTAAACAGCCGGGCGACTTCATCGTCGTCCAGGCTTGAGGTGGGCTCGTCCAGGATCAGGATGCGGGCTTCGGTGGAGAGCGCGCGCGCAATCGCCACCATCTGCTGAATGGCGACCGGATACAGCGACAGCGGCAGCGTCACATCGATGTGGATGTTCAGATCCGCCAGCAGCGCCTGCGCCGCCCGGTTGGTGGCGCGCCAGTCGATGCTGCCCAGCCGCATGGGAAAGCGGCCGATGTGGATGTTCTCCGCCACGGTCAGGTTCGGGCAGAGATTGACCTCCTGATACACCGTGCTGATACCGAGCTTTTGCGCCTCCAGCGGCGAGCCCGGCGCGATGGGCTGACCGCCTAGCAGGATCTCGCCCGCATCCGGCGCTTCAACGCCGGTCAGCACTTTGATGAGCGTCGACTTGCCGGCACCGTTCTGCCCCATCAGGGCATGCACCTCACCGGGCAACAAGCGGAAATCGACCCCGGCCAGCGCCTGCACGCCGGGAAAGTTCTTGCAGATGCCGCGCATGTGCAGCAGCGCGCCGCGTGCATCTGTCGCGGCGGGTTGATCAACGTGATCGGACATGGGTGTCACCTGTTAACGTGGCGCAGCCGGCAGGCGAGTCACCGTAACCCGCGCTGCCGGCATGCTCCGAACCTGTTCATGATCCGTAGCGAGCGGCCCGAGGTTGGCAGGACGAGTTATCCAAACCGGCAGCCGTACATGGGTACGGCGAGCACGAGTTCGGCAAACCCGGTGTCAAGATCGGGCCGCGCAGCAGGATCAGTACTTGCGGTTCGGGAACTCCTTGGCCGCCACCTCCATCGGGAAGATGCCTTCCTTGGTGACGATGCGCTTGGGCACGGCCTTGCCTGCCAGCACGTCGCGCGCGGTGTCCATCAGCTGCGGCCCGAGCAGCGGGCTGCATTCCACCGTCACGTTCAGCTTGCCGGCCATCATGGCTTCAAACGCGCCCTTCACGCCGTCGATGGAAATGATGGTGATGTCCTTGCCCGGTTTCAGCCCGGCTTCTTCAATGGCCTGGATGGCGCCGATGGCCATGTCGTCGTTATGCGCAAACAGCACGTTGATCTTCTTGCCCTCGGCCTTCAGGAAGGCTTCCATCACTTCCTTGCCCTTGGCGCGGGTGAAGTCGCCGGTTTGCGAGCGGATGATCTTGTAGTGCGGGTCGGCCTTGATGATCTCTTCAAACCCGCGCTTGCGATCGATGGCGGGTGCGGAGCCGACGGTGCCTTGCAGTTCGACGATGTTCACATCGCCGCCCTTGGGCTTGACGTTTTCAAGCAGCCAGCGGCCCGCCTTGCGGCCTTCCTCGACGAAATCCGAACCGATGAACGTGGTGTAGAGCGAGGTGTCTTTGCTGTCGATGCCGCGGTCGGTGAGGATGACCGGGATCTTGGCGGCCTTGGCCTCCTGCAGCACGGTGTCCCAGCCGGATTCCACCACCGGCGAGAACGCAATCACGTCGACCTTCTGCGCGATGTACGAGCGGATCGCCTTGATCTGGTTTTCCTGCTTCTGCTGCGCGTCGGAGAACTTCAGGTTCACGCCCTGCGCCTTGGCCGTCGATTTGATCGACTCCGAATTGGCGGTGCGCCATTCGCTCTCGGCACCCACCTGTGCGAAACCCATGGTGAACGACTTGTCGGCCGCGTGAGCCGCTGTCGTCAAGCCCGTGGCCAGCAGCACACCCGCGGTGGCCAGGAAGGTCAATACGGTCCGTCGCGCGCACGCAGCGCTCGTTTTTTTCATCGTTTGTCTCCGTTATGGTGGAACGCAGCCGGTCACTGCCCCCGGGGCTGCGCACGTCGTCTTTGCAACGCGATACACGAGTCGAATCCGGCATGCGGCGCCCGTCTTCCGCTGCCGACGATTCGTGGTGAGCCATGGTATGGACAGCCTGACATGACCGTCTAATGTTTTTTTGGGGGCCAACCGATATCGGTTTTGATATCAGATGGCGTGTTTGCGCATCGTGCAGCGCACCAAAATCGCACACGGCTACGACCAGCCGTGCGGCCGCTCAGCCCGATTCGGCCAGCGATGCCGCCACGTGTGAAAACGCCACGCGCTGGCGCCGGAAGTCATTGGGCGACAGGCCCTGGCGGCGGCGGAACACCACCGCAAAATGGCTCGCGCTTTCGAAGCCCACCGCGGTTGCGATCTCCAGGACGGACATGCGCGTCTCCGTCAGCAGACGGCTGGCAAGCTGCAGGCGGCGCTCGGTCACGTACTGGTGCGGCGTGCGGCCGCTGGCCTCTTTGAAGCTGCGGGCAAAGTGGTGAACGCTGAGGTCCGCAATATGGGCCATGTCGCGCACGCTGATGGGCTGCGTCACATTGGCTTCCACAAACTCCATCACGCGGCGCAGGACATGCGCGGGCAACGACGCGCGCGTGGCGATCTCCTTGTTCCGCTGGGCGCTGTCGCGCGCCTCTTCCAGATGCGTGCAGGCGCGCACGATGATGCGCATGGCGCCGCCCATCACCGTGTCGTTCATCCACGCGCGGTCTGGCCTGGATGACGACAGGCTGCAGAAGACGATCCAGGTGGAGCGCGGCGTCATCTGATGGCGCAATGGCGCGCCCCAGACGATGCCGCTGTGCAGGTGGAAGCGGGCCAGATCCGCGAAGAAGGTTTCGACGCGGGGGTCGGTGTGCTCCGTGCCCACGCGTTCATGCAGATAAGGAATGTCCCACGCCAGGGGCAAGCCGCAGTCCCCTTGCAGCGCGATGCGCGGGTCGATCTCGAAATGGCGCTGCTCCAGATAGCGCTCTTCCCACCCGGCGGGGGAATTGGTGTTGTAGAGCACGCGTTGCTCGCCCCGCTGCTTGCCCGCCTCGCCGATGTATTCCATCAGGCCAAACGAGAGCCACTCGAAGCCGACGTCGTGCATGGCTTGCCGCAACGTATCGGCAAAGCCGGCAGAAAAGTCTTGCAGGCGTGCGCCCAGATCCATCACCCGTATCCGTTGTTTTCGCGCGCCGTCTGAGGTGCGGCGCTCCGTGCATCAGATGTCGACCCGCGTGCGCCGCGCGCGGGCGCAAAACGATCTCGCCACTATAGCGGCGGCTCGCGTCAAAAACCGAGCATGCATATCGAAAAAGCTTCGTTCCGCCGCATACCTCTGCTTTTTACACTGGGCGCACTTGTTATGACGAGTTGCGCCCATCGATGACCACCTCTAATTTGCACCGCCAGCCTGCCCCGCCGCTCTATGAGCGCATCAAGGGCACGCTGCGCGAGGGCATTCTCAGCGGCCACTACGCGCCCGCCTCGCTGCTGCCTTCGGAGGCGGCGCTGGGCGAGCAGTTCAACGCCAGCCGCATCACCGTGCGCCAGGCGCTGGCCGATCTGCAGAACGAAGGGCTGATCTTCCGCCGCCACGGAAAGGGCACGTTCGTGAGCCAGCCGAAGGCCTTTCAGAACGTGACCGCGCTGCAGGGCTTTGCCGAGGCGATGTCGGCACAAGGTCACGCGATTCGCAATCGCGTGCTGATCCTGCGGACCGTCCCGGCGCCGACCGACGTGGCGCAAGCGCTGCAGCTGGCGCCCGGCACGGCCGTCGTGGAGTTGCATCGCGTGCGGTTGCTGGACCAGTCGCCCGTGTCGCTTGAGGTGACGTGGCTGCCGGAAGCACTGGGCAGCATCGTCGCCCGGGCGGACCTCGTCACGCGCGATGTGTTTCTCGTGTTGGAGCAGGACGCGGGTGTGGCGCTGGGCCACGCGACGTTGGCCATCGATGCGGCATTGGCCGATCACGCGACAGCCACCGCGCTCGACACGGGCGCAGGCGCGGCACTGCTGCGCGTAGAACGCCTGACGCACGACGCACAGGGCGCCCCCATCGACTTCGAACGCCTTTATTTTCGCGGCGACGCCTTCCAGTACCGGCTTCGGCTGGATCGGCAGGTGGCGGCGCATGCGCAATCCATCCTTCCTTTGCAAGGCACCGTATGAATACGCTGGAACTGGAGTACGACCTCGTCGTCGTGGGCGGCGGCACGGCCGGCCCGATGGCGGCCATCAAGGCAAAAGAACGCAATCCCGCGTTGCGTGTGCTGCTGATCGACAAGGCGCATGTGAAGCGCAGCGGCGCGATCTCCATGGGCATGGACGGGCTGAACAACGCCGTCATTCCCGGGCATGCCACGCCCGAGCAATACACGCGCGAGATCACGCTGGCCAACGATGGCATCGTCGATCAATCGGGCGTGTATGCCTATGCGCAGCACAGTTTCGCCACCATCGAGCAGCTGGACCGCTGGGGCGTGAAGTTCGAGAAGGACGAAACCGGCGACTACGCCGTCAAGAAGGTCCATCACATGGGCAGCTACGTGCTGCCGATGCCAGAGGGGCACGACATCAAGAAGGTGCTGTACCGGCAGCTCAAGCGTGCGCGGGTGGAGATCACGAACCGCATCGTCGTCACGCGCGTGCTGACGGATGCCGATGGGGCCGCCTGCGGCGTGCTCGGCTTCGATTGCCGCACGGCGGATCTTCTCGTGGTGCGCGCCAAGGCCGTGGTGCTGAGCTGCGGCGCCGCCGGGCGGCTTGGCCTGCCGGCTTCCGGCTACCTGATGGGCACATACGAAAATCCCACCAACGCGGGCGATGGCTATGCGATGGCGTATCACGCGGGCGCGGAGCTTTCCAACCTGGAATGCTTCCAGATCAACCCACTCATCAAGGACTACAACGGCCCCGCCTGTGCGTATGTGACCGGCCCGCTGGGCGGCTACACCGCCAACGCGCGCGGCGAGCGCTTCATCCAGTGCGACTACTGGAGCGGCCAGATGATGTGGGAGTTCTACCAGGAGCTGCAGGGCGGCAAGGGGCCGGTGTTTCTCAAGCTCGACCACCTGGCCGAAGAAACCATCCAGACCATCGAGACCATCCTGCACACCAACGAGCGCCCGAGCCGCGGCCGCTTCCACGCGGGGCGCGGCACCGATTACCGCACGCAGATGGTGGAGATGCACATCTCGGAAATCGGCTTCTGCAGCGGGCACAGCGCGTCTGGCGTGTATGTGAATGCGCGCGCGGAAACCACCGTGCCTGGCCTTTACGCGGCGGGCGACATGGCCGCCGTGCCGCACAACTACATGCTCGGCGCATTCACGTACGGCTGGTTTGCGGGGCAGAACGCGGCGGACTACATCGCCGGCCGGCAAGGCGACGCCCGCGTCGACGACGCGCAAATCGAACGCGAGCGCACGCGCATCTTTGCGCCGCTGCAACGCGATCATGGCCTCGCGCCTGCGCAAGTGGAATACAAGCTGCGCCGCATGGTGAACGATTACCTCCAGCCGCCCAAGGTCACGCGCAAGATGGAAATCGGCCTGCGGCGCTTCGACGAGATTGCCGAAGACATCACGCACCTGCACGCACGCAATCCGCATGAGCTGATGCGCGCGATGGAAGTCAGCTTCATCCGCGATTGCGCCGAGATGGCCGCGCGCGCCTCGCTCTTCCGCACCGAAAGCCGCTGGGGCCTGTATCACCATCGCGTGGACTACCCCGAACGCGACGACGCCAATTGGTTCTGCCACACACGCTTGTACAAGGACGCACACGGCGCCATGGCCAGCCGCAAGCAGGCCGTCGAGCCGTATGTCATCCCTGTCGATGTGCTCGGCACCGATTCCTACGCGCACATGCGCATTCCGAAGGCTGCATGACCATGCAACAGACGACCGTTCATTTCGCCCACACGCCGCACGACATCACCTCGCGCAGCAGCGCGCCCGTCACCATCGACGAAGCCAAGTGCATTGCCGACAAGGGCTGCACCGTGTGTGTCGATGTCTGCCCGCTCGACCTGCTCGCCATCGACCTGACCAAAGGCAAGGCTTTCATGCAATTCGACGAATGCTGGTACTGCATGCCGTGCGAGCAGGATTGCCCGACCGGCGCGGTGAAGGTCGACATCCCGTATCTGCTGCGCTGAGGCCGCGATGACGACAACCCTCCTGGCGCGCCTGCACGACGCGGACGCCGCCACCCGCCGCGTCGCCCTCCTCCAGCTTGCCGATGCGGAAGACGCCGACGCGCTGCCCGATGTGATTGCGCTGCTGGCGCAGGACCCGGCGCCGGAAATCCGGCTGGAAGCCGCGCGCATCCTGGCGACCTGGGAACAGCCGGACACCGTGGCCGCCCTTGCCCGTGCACTGGAAGACGTGGATGGCACCGTACGTGACGCGGCGGCAATCGGCCTGGCGGATTTGAAATCGCCCGACTCGGCGCCCGCGCTGTTGCCTTACGTCGACCATGCCAGCGCCTTTGTGCGCGCCGCCGCGTTGCGCGGGTTGCGTGAGCTTCGCGTGCCCGAGAGCGAAGCGCCCGCGCTGCACGCGCTGCAAGACGCTAACGCCGCCGTACGCCGCGAGGCCGTTGCGGTGCTCGGCTGGCGCAAGCATGTGGGTGCATTGCCCGCGCTGGCGGAACGCGCACGTCATGACGCAGATGTCGACGTGCGCCGTGCCGCAGTCGGCGCCCTCGGCCTCGCCACCGATGCCGCTGTGCTGCCCGCGCTGCTCGCTGCGCTGCATGACACCGCCTGGCGCGTGCGCGAGGAGAGTGCCAGCACGCTCGGCAAGTTGCGGGCGCTTGCTCCCGATGCGCGTGTCACGCAGGCGTTGGTCGAGGCGCTGGCCGACGCGTATTGGCAAGTCCGCTTGCAGGCCGCCCGGGCGCTCGGCCGGTGGCGCGCTGCGCATGCCGTCGATGCGCTCGCCGCGCTGCTCACGCACCCGATCAGCAATCTGCGCAAGGAAGCCGCGCTCGCCTTGGGCGAAATCGGCGAAGCCTCTGCCCTGCCCGCCCTGCGCAGCGCAGAAACCGACGGCGACCCGGAAGTCGTCAAGGCGGTGCGGATTGCCTTGGCACAAATCGAGAGCGCCCGTGCAACCCCCTGAGCGCATCGACAACGACGTCGCACAGGGCCGGCTGCGGCTGCACTGGGCAGACGCCGTGGTCGCACTCGACCACGCCGCATTGCGCGAGGCGTGCCGCTGCGCGGAGTGCCAGTTCAAGCGCCATCACGGCACGCCGATCAACGTGCCGGCCGCCGTGCGCGTCACCACCATCGCGCCCGCGGGTTACGGCGTGCAACTGGTGTTCAGTGATGGCCATGCGCGCGGCATCTATCCGTGGGCGTATCTGGCGGAGCTTGCCGCTACTGCAGCACCGGGCTGACGTTGGCGGCGTCTATGCACATGCAATCTTGTTCGTTCCTTCGCGCGTGCGCGGTCCGTAGCATCGACCGCACAACACCTGACTCGCTGGAGGAATCATGCAAACCCAGTCGCCCCATACCGCCGCATCGTTTGGCCGACGACGCTGGCTTGCCGCGCTGCTGGGCGCCGGCCTCGCCCTGAGCGCAGGGCTCACCCAAGCCGCAGACCCGGCCGGCACGGTGCGCGTCGGCTTTCAGAAAGCGGGGCTGCTGGCCGTGCTGAAAGCGCAAGGCTCACTCGACAAACCGCTGGCCGAGCTTGGCTACAAGGTGGAATGGAAGGAATTCCCTGCCGGGCCGCAACTGCTGGAGGCACTCAACACGGGCAGCATTGACTTCGGCTACACCGGCGCGCGCCGGCCGTGTTTGCGCAGGCTGCAGGCGCGCGCCTTGTCTACGTGGGGGCCGAGCCCGGCGGCAAGACCAACGAGGCGCTGTTCGTGCTGGACAGCTCACCCGCGCACAGCGTGGCGGACCTTAAAGGTAAGCGCATTGCACTGCAGAAGGGCTCCAGCTCCAACTATCTGCTAGTGCAACTGCTTCGGCGCGCCAACCTCACGGTGCAGGACATTCAGCCGATCTACCTGCCGCCGGCCGAGGCGCGGGCCGCCCTCGAGAGCGGCGCGGTCGATGCGTGGGTCGTATGGGATCCGTATTACGCGCTGGCACAGAAGGCGTTGAAGACGCGCACGCTGGGTGATTTCAGCGAGTTGCCGGTGTTCAACTTCTACGAAGCCACCCCGGAATTCGTGAAGACGCATCCGCGCGCGGTCAACGCCATCCTGGCCCAGTTGCGTACGGCGGGGCTATGGGTGAATCAGCATCCGCAGGAGACTGCCGCCCTGCTGGCGCCCAAGCTCGGCATCGAACAGCCCGTTGTCGAAACCTGGCTGCGCCGCGTGCCCTACGGCGTCACGCCGGTCACACCGCAGATCGTGGCTTCGCAGCAGCAGATTGCAGACCTGTTCCTGCAGCAGAAGCTGATTCCGAAACCGGTGAACATGCAAAGCGCTGTCTGGCAGGCGAGCTTCCCTGTAGCTGGATTGTGAGCCGCTAGCGGCCGCGCGCGGTGCGGCACCCGTGAACGGCCTCTCATCGGTCAGAAATTGCCGAAGCGGCCAATCCACGCGGCGGCGCCTTTGCTATGCCCCTTGATTGCCGCGTCCAGTTCAGCGCGAGTCAGCCCATTGGGCAACGCGTCCGGCGCCAGATCCGTCGCGATCAGCACAAAGACGTAGTGGTGCATGCCCGTGCCCTTGGGCGGACACGGCCCCAGATACGCCGGCTTGTCGATGGCGTTCTGGCCCATGCGCAAGGCACTGCCCGTGCCGGCGCCTTCCGGCAGGCTCGTCTGCGTAGCGGGAATGCCGTAAGCCATCCAGTGGTTCACGCCCAGGCCGCCTGCGCCCTGCGGGTCGGTGGCAATCAGAACGAGGCTGCTGGTGCCGGCCGGAACGTTCGACCAGTGCAGCGGCGGCGAGACGTTGTCGCCCGTGCAATTGGCGTTGGCGGGGTTCTTCCCGGCGTATTTGCGGTCCATGACGCCGTTGTCGGCAAAGGCGGGCGATTCGACGGTGAACGTGGTATCGGCCTGCGCATGCACCTGCGGCACGGCAGACAGGCACGCCAGCGACAACAACGCGCGAAACAAGGTGGGTTTCAAGGCGGGTCTCCTCACAGGGAAAACAGCGAACGGGCACCACAATACGCGAATGCGCCGCGCCTGCGCACAGGCATCGCCACACAGATCCCCGTCAGATTGCCGTGCGACAATACCGCGCCCCAGCACGCGCGTTTGCCGCGCGCTTTTGCCCGACCTGACCATAGGAGAACCGGACGCATGTTCGGCGATATCACGCGTTTTCTGCTCGACACGATCTTCTCGCTCTTTGGCGCGGCTCTGCTGCTGCGCGCCTGGACGCAAGCGGTGCGGCTGTCACCGCGCAATCCGCTGTCGCAGGCCATCTTCCAGCTGACCGGCTGGCTGGTGCACCCGCTGCGCCGGGTGATTCCGGCCACGGGCTATATCGACTGGTCGTCGCTGGTGGCGGCTTACCTCACGGCGCTTGTCTATCTGTTCCTGCTGCTCGCCTCGGTGGGCTTGAGCCCGGTGGCGCTTGTGCCGATGGGCTTTGTGGCCGCGCTGTTCACCGTGCTGAAGTGGGCGTTCAACGTGCTGGTGTGGGTGACCATTGCGTCGGCCGTGCTGTCGTGGATGGGGCCGGCGTCGCCCATGGGCGCGGTGCTCAATACGCTGGTCGACCCGCTCTTGCGCCCGATCCGTCGCGTGGTGCCGCCGCTGGGCGGGCGCCTCGATCTGTCTCCGCTGATCCTGCTGGTGATCGCGCAGGTGATCGTGATCGCGCTGTCGCATCTTTCGCTGTCACCGCTGTTCATGTGAGCGCGGCACGCGCTTTGCTCAACTGAGGGATATGCCGGCCGCTGCATCTGGCCGGCGACTCAGGAGGACATCATGAATGCATGGAAGACAGCGCTGATATGCGCACTTGCCGCGCTGGCGCCCACGCTCACGGCGTGTACGGCCGGTGGCGCGGTGGCAGGCGGTGTGGCCGGCCACGAAATGACGCACAGCACGGCCGGGACGATCGGGGGTGCCGCAGCCGGCGCCGTCATCGGCCACGAGCTGAGCAAGTAAGCAACACACCACAGCGGCTGACCAGCCGCTTTTTTTCTTTTCAGGCTTGCGCAAACAAGGCGCGGTAAGCGCTGGGCGACGTGTGATACGTCCGGCTGAAATGCTGCCGCAGCGATACCGCGCTGCCAAATCCCGCCAGTTGCGCAATCGCTTCGACCGGCTGGCGCGTGGTCTCCAGCATGCGCTGCGCATAGGCCAGACGCTGCCCCAGCAACCATTGACCGACGGTGGTTCCCGTCAGCTCACGGAAGCGCCGCGTGAAATTGCGTCGGCTCATGGCCGCGCGCTCGGCGAGCGAATCGAGCGAATGCGGCAGCGCCAGGTTGGTCACGGTCCAGTTCAGCAGATCCGACAGGCGGTCGCCGCCCGGGGCATCATGCAGCGGTTGCTCGATGTACTGCGCCTGGCCGCCCTGCCGGTGCGGCGCAACCACCAGCCGCCGTGCAATGCGGTTGGCCACCTCCGCACCATGCCAACGGCGCACGAGATGCAGGCAGCAGTCCAGCCCAGCGGCCGTGCCTGCGGAGGTCACAAGACGGCCGTGCGCCGCGTCCAGATAGAGCACATCCGGCACCAGCTTCACACGCGGGTAGCGCTGCGAAAACGCATCGGCGGCGCTCCAATGCGTCGTCGCCTCATGGCCGTCGAGCACGCCCGCTTCGGCCAGCACAAACGCGCCCAGGCACAGCCCGACCACCGTTGCACCGCGCGCGTAGGCATCGCGCACCGCATTCACCATGGCTGCGGGGGGCCGCTCGTCCGTATCACGCCATGACGGCACGATCAGCACGTCGGCGCGGGCGGCATCTTCGAGTGTGAAATCCGTCTGCACGGCAAACCCCGCCGTGGTGCGCAGGCCGCCCTTCCTCGCGGGCTCGCCGGCGCAGATCCGCAGGTTGTAGGACGGCAGTCCTGCCCAGACGCGGTCTTCAAACACAAGACATGGCACGGACAGGTGAAACGGGCTGATGTCGTTGAATGCCAGAACGGCGATTTCCTGGGGCTGCAGCGTTTGCATACGGGCTCCGCGCTTTGGCCCGATTCTTTCGATAAACGTCTTCCGGGCCACTGTCGGGAAGGATAGCCATCCGCCAAGATGCTGTCCACGGGCTCACGCAAATGCCCGATCCAACCGACCTTGAGGAGTCAGCCATGACCACGAACAACGCCCCGAAGCGCGCCTTGATCGTCATCGATGTCCAGAACGAATATTTCACCGGCGGCCTGCCGATCGAGTATCCGGACCCGCAGCAGACCGTCGCCAACATCGGTGTCGCCATGGATGCGGCACGCGAGGCGGGCATTCCGGTGATCGTCGTGCAGCAGACCTCGCCGGCTAGTTCTCCGCTGTTTGCCATCGACACCGACGGCTGGCAACTGCACCCGGTGGTGGCATCACGCCCGCATGACCACTATCTGCGCAAGCTGCTGCCCAGCGCCTATCCGGAGACGGACCTGGCGCAATGGCTGGAAGCGCGTGGCATCGATACGCTCACCGTGGTCGGCTACATGACGCACAACTGCGATGCGTCGACGATCAATCACGCCCTGCACAACGGCACGGCGGTGGAGTTCCTGCATGACGCGTCGGGCGCGGTGCCGTATCAAAACCAGGCCGGCTTTGCGAGCGCGGAAGAGATCCACCGCGTGTTCAGCGTGGTGCTGCAATCGCGCTTTGCGGCGGTGATGTCGACCCAGGAATGGGTGCACAGCGTGAAGACCGGTGCGGCGCCGGTGCGCGACAACATCTACAAGTCGAATCAACGGGCGCGCGGGCTGCTCAAGGACCAGGTGGCACAGCAGGCAGCGTGACCGTTCAGCCGGCCGCGGCCTCGTCGGCCGGCAGAAACCCGCGGAACGACACTTCCACCTGCTCCACCATCGACGCCGATGTGGCTTCGCGCAGGGCCGCCAGCAATGCATCGAACGCGCTTTCCACTGAGGCGCGGTCGGTGGCCTCCACCAGGCGCTGGCGGATCGGATGCTCGGCCGAGCTGAATGTGCGCGCCGCAATGTCCATGAGATACATGCGCGCCGCCGCCAGCGAACGCTTGCGCGCCGGTCCAGCCGGCTTGGGTGTCGCAGGCTGCGGCGCGTCCACTTGAACGAAGACGGGCTCACCGGCTGCATCGGTTGCGCGCTGAATGAAGCCTGCGTGCATCAGCTCGAACACGGCCTGCGCTTCGAGGCCGAGCTGGCCGGCACGTACGGCAAGGTCCTCGCCCGTGACTTGCCCGTCCACCATGATGAGCAACGCGCGGCTTGAACGGCTGAGCGCGCCCCCGCGCGTGGCGATTTCACGTCGCCCTGCGTCAGTCTTTTCGAATCGTGCAGACAACCCCTGCATGGCAGCCCCCGTCTTCCCCCGAAGATCGGCACAACATAGGGCGGGTTGTTTGCAGAATCGTGAAACCGCAAGCCCTCCCCCACCAACCGGGGGAGCGGCAAACGCTTGCGCTCAGGCAAGTGTCAGCAACTCCAAACACCCTTTCCGAAAGCAGGGCTGATAACACTCGCTATTGCCTGCGCCTTCTTCCGGCTCTACCATGCGTTGTTACCGGTACCAAAATTCCATCCCAGGCTTCCGGAAAGCGCCGCACCGATTCCCCGCAGAGGGAACCCTGTTCCACATAACAACCGAGACACCATGCCCGCCCAACCTCCACGCCGACTGCGCAGCCAGCTCTGGTTCGACGACCCGAGCCACGCAGACATGACCGCCCTCTACGTCGAACGCTTCATGAACTACGGCCTGACGCGCGAAGAGTTGCAGTCGGGCCGGCCGATCATCGGGATCGCGCAGACGGGAAGCGATCTGGCGCCATGCAACCGGCACCACATTGAGCTGGCGCAGCGGGTGAAGGCCGGCATACGCGACGCGGGCGGCATTCCGATGGAGTTTCCGGTTCACCCGCTGGCCGAGCAGAGCCGCCGGCCGACCGCCGCGCTCGATCGCAATCTGGCCTATCTCGGCCTGGTCGAGATCCTGCACGGCTTCCCGCTCGACGGCGTTGTGCTGACCACCGGGTGCGACAAGACCACGCCCGCCTGCCTGATGGCCGCCGCCACGGTGGACCTGCCGGCCATCGTCCTGTCTGGCGGGCCGATGCTTGACGGCTGGCACGAAGGCAAACGGGTCGGCTCCGGCACCGTCATCTGGCATGCGCGCAACCGGCTGGCTGCCGGCGACATCGACTACGAAGGCTTCATGGAGCTGACCACCGCGTCGTCGCCGTCGATCGGCCACTGCAACACGATGGGCACGGCGCTGTCGATGAACAGCCTGGCCGAAGCGCTGGGCATGTCGCTGCCAGGGTGCGCCAGCATTCCGGCGGCGTATCGCGAGCGCGGGCAGATGGCCTATGCCACCGGCAAGCGCATCGTCGACCTCGTGCGTGAAGACATCCGCCCCTCGACGATCATGACGCGCGCGGCATTCGAGAACGCCATCATGGTGGCTTCGGCGCTTGGTGCGTCGACCAACTGCCCGCCGCACCTCATCGCAATCGCGCGCCACATGGGCGTGGAACTGAGCCTTGAAGACTGGCAACGCCACGGAGAATCGGTGCCGCTGCTGGTGAACTGCATGCCGGCCGGCGAATATCTGGGGGAGAGCTTTCACCGCTCCGGCGGCGTGCCCGCCGTGTTGCGCCAGTTGGACGCGGGCGGGTTGCTGCGGCGCGATTGCCGCACCGTGTCTGGCCGCACGATCGGCGCGATTGCCGATGCCGCGCCCGACGCCGACCGCGATGTCATCTTCCCTGTGGACGCGCCGCTCAAGCATCGCGCGGGCTTCATCGTCCTGTCGGGCAATTTCTTTGACAGCGCCATCATGAAAATGTCAGTGGTAGGCGAGGCATTCCGGCAGACCTACCTGAGCGAGCCCGGCGCGGAAAACGTCTTCGAGACGCGCGCAATCGTCTTCGATGGCCCAGAGGACTATCACGCCCGCATCAACGATCCGGCGCTGGCGATTGACGAGCGCTGCATCCTCGTCATCCGCGGCTGCGGAACGGTCGGTTATCCGGGCAGCGCGGAGGTTGTCAACATGGCGCCGCCGGCGGCACTGGTCAAGCAGGGGATCGAATCGCTGCCGTGCATGGGCGATGGCCGGCAGAGCGGCACATCGGCGAGCCCCTCCATTTTGAACATGTCGCCCGAGGCGGCGGCGGGTGGCGGCCTGGCGCTACTGCGCACGGGCGATCGGATTCGTGTGGACCTCAACGCGCGCAAGGTCGACGTATTGGTCGACGCGGAAGAGCTTGAGCGCCGGCGTGAAACCGCAACGTTCAGCGTGCCGCAGTCGCAAACGCCTTGGCAGGAAATCTATCGGCAGTTTGTCGGGCAGCTTTCGACGGGCGGATGCCTGGAGCCGGCAACGCTGTATCTGAACGTGATCGAGACGCGCGGCAATCCGCGGCACTCGCATTGACGGCGCGCATGAAGCAGCCCGCTATGCGCTCTCGCGTTCGACCACGCTGAAGTCGATGCGCGAGAGCTTGGGTGCGCCCGTGGCCTCGCCAACGCCCAGCGCATCGAGCAAGACCTCGCCCGTGCGCAGGCCGATGCCGTAAGCATCGACGGAAATCGTCGTGATGGTCGGATGGCAGCACCACGCGACTTCAAAGTTGCCGAAGCCCGCAACGGCAATGTCGCCGGGCACGGACATGCCGCGCCGGTGGCATTCCATGATGGCGCCGAATGCGGACATGTCGCTCACGCACATTACGGCATCGGTATCGGGCCACGCTTCCAGCAAAGCGGCCATCGCGGGGCCGCCGTGGCTCATGGTGATGGGTGATTCGCCCAGGCGGATCACGCGCGGCTCGCCCAGGCCAAGCGCCTTGATTCCGCTGACGTATCCACGCATGCGGTCGGTGCCGCGCCGGTCCAGCTCGCTTGCGCCGCACAGGAAGCCGATGCGCCGGTAGCCCCGTTTGTGCAGGTGATGCACCATCGCGAGCGATGCCTTGGCGTTCGAGAACCCGACCGCCCTGTCGATCGGGCGCTCAGGCAGATCCCACATCTCCACGATCGGGATCCCGGCGCGCTCCAGCAGCGCGCGCGTGCCTGCACTGTGGTGGCGTCCGGTCAAGGCAATGCCACGCGGCTGATGGCGCAGCAGCGACTTCACCAGCGCCTCCTCCTGATCGAGGTGGTAGTCGGTATCACCCAGCAGCAGTTGCAGACCATGCGGCGCAAGCGCATCGCTGAGCCCGCGCACGGTATCGGCAAAGTTGGAACTGGCCAGCGAAGGCACCAGGGCGGCGACGAATTCCGATCGACCGCTGGACAGCATCCCGCCGCGGCCGTGGCAACGTAGCCGAGCGCGTCGATGGCCTCCTGCACGCGCGCGCGGGTTTCTGGCGACACGCTGCCGCCTGCCAGCACCCGTGACACGGTCATCTTCGACACGCCGGCAACGCGCGCAACATCGGCCATGCGAGGAGGAGTGGTGCCGGTGGTCATGAGAAACGCGTACGCGCCAAGGGAAGGAGGAAACAAAAAAGAGGAGTGGCGATCATAGCGGAACCGGCCACGCAGCAGCCCGCCGCTATGCCTGCGCGAGCGCGCGGCCGATGCGGTCCGCCATGCCTGCAACACCAACGACGAGGCGCTTCTCCCGGCGGGCGTCCAATCGGCTGACCGGCACGCTGGAACTCACCGCAACGCGCTTGCCGAGCGGCGTCACACCTACAAACGCCGCAAAGCAGGCCAGCCCCGCCACCACCTCCTCGCGCTCCGTCGCCAGGCCCCGCACGCGAATGCGCTCAAGCTCATCGAGCAAATCGGCGCGGCGCGTGGTGGTGCGCTCCGTCATGGCGGCAAGACGCGCCGGCAGCAGCGCACACACCGCTTCGTCATCGAGGCTCGCCAGCAGCGCTTTGCCGAGCGCGCAGCAATGGGCCGGCAGGCGCAGGCCAACGTCCGATACTAGGCGAACCGGCCGCGGCGCATCCTCCCGGGCGATATAGACGACCTCCGTGCCGTCAAGCACGGCAAGCTGCACGACTTCGTTGTGCGTGGCCACGAAGGCGGCGGATTCGCGCCGGAACGCGGCCAGCAAGCTGTCGTGGCGGAAATAGGCGTTGCCCAGCTCAAACAACGTCAAGCCGATCAGGTAGCCCTCGGCCCGCTTCTCGATCCAGCGGCGCTTTTCGAGCGACTCCAGCAGCAGGTACAACGTGCTTCTGGACATACCCGTCGCCTGCGCCAACGCCGCTGGCCGCACAGGAGACGTCGCCGCGCAGAGTATCTCCAGCACGTCGTGAATGCGCTTGAGCGCTGGCACCTCATAGTCTGTCTTCACTGAAAACCTGCCCTGTTCATGAGTGGCTAGATTGTCCAACAGGTTGGAAATTGCGTCACGTTGTTGGACACCCTGCGTCGCCCTCTCTACGATCACGCGGATTCCCTGGCAACAGGGGTGTCCAATTGACGGAGCGCACATGACCGACATCGCCAACTACTTGCCGCACGATCTTGAGCATGCAACGCTCGTCGGTCGGGTATGGCGCAGAACGGCCAACGGCGGGGGGCCATCCGTCGTGGTAGTACGCAACGGTGTCGTGTTCGACATCACGGAAGCCGTGCCGACCGTGTCAGACCTGTTCGAGCATCCCGACGCACTGGCCGTCGCCCGGCAGGCACCCGGGGAAAACCTGGGCCGCGTCGAAGCACTCATCGCGCGCTCCATGGCCGCCGATCGTGCAAGCAACGCGCCCACCCTGCTCGCCCCGAATGATCTGCAGGCGATCAAGGCCTGCGGCGTGACGTTCGCAGTCAGCCTGATCGAACGTGTGATCGAAGAACAGGCCGGCGGCGACCCGGCCAAGGCGCGCGACGTGCGCGAATCCATTGTCGGCGTGGTGGGCTCCGATTTCTCGAAGATCAAGCCCGGCTCCGATGCCGCCATGCGGCTCAAGGAAGAACTGCAGCGCCGGGGCGCGTGGTCGCAATACATGGAAGTCGGCATCGGCCCCGATGCGGAAGTGTTCTCCAAATCGCAGCCGATGTCGCAGTCGGGTTCGGGGCCGATGTGGGCCTGCATCCGGCCTCGCGCTGGAACAACCCGGAGCCCGAGATCGTGCTGGCGGTCAGCAGCGCCGGGCATGTCGTGGGAGCGGCGCTCGGCAACGACGTGAACCTGCGCGACATCGAAGGGCGCTCGGCGCTGCTGCTGGGCAAATGCAAGGACAACAACGGCTCCTGCGCCATCGGCCCGTTCGTGCGCCTGTTTGACGAGCACTTCACGATCGACACGATTCGCACGACGCAGGTATCGCTGCGCGTTGAGGGCGCCGACGACGGCTTCGTGCTCGACGGCGTGAGCCATATGAGCGAGATCAGCCGTGACCCGCTCGACCTCGTCGCCCAGACCTGTGGGCCGCACCATCAGTATCCGGACGGCTTCATGCTGTTCCTCGGCACGATGTTCTCGCCGATCAAGGACCGCGACGCGCCGGGCGCCGGCTTTACGCACCACCTCGGCGACCGCGTGACGATCAGCGCCCCACCCCTCGGCGCGCTGGTCAACACGGTCCGCCTGTCGACGGAGATCGCACCGTGGACGTTCGGTGTGCGCGCCCTGTATCGCAACCTGGCGGCACGCGGGCTCGTCCGTCAGGACTGATCGGTCTTCGCTGCGGAAAAGTCCACGGCACATTCCGTGGACGGGAGCCCCTTGACCGGCGCGCGAAACGCGAACAAGCCGCCGGCAAGCGGCTCCTTCTCCAACGCCTGTTCCATCAGGCCCTTTCGTGCGGTGGTTGCATAGACGGTCTGCAAGTCGTCGCCGCCGAACGCGAGCTTGGTGATGTTGGAACACGGAAAGGCGACGCGCCCGACGCATCGGCCGTCCGGTGAGAACCGCTCGATCCGGCCTCCGCCAAACAACGCGATCCACACGCACCCTTCTTCATCGACAGCCATGCCGTCGGGGTAGCCGGCGCCTTCGATTGTGGTGAAGACGCGCTTGCGTTCCAGGCTGCCGTCGTCCCCGAGGTCGAAGGCGTAAACCACGCGCTGCAAGGTATCTGTGTGATACAGCGTGCGACCGTCCGGGCTCGCGGTCGGGCCGTTCGTGATGACGTAGCCCGAATCGCGCACGCTGAGCCGGCCATCCCGACCGACGCGGTAGAGCTGCCCGCTCGCCTCGCGCTCCCCATCGTCCATCGAGCCGAACCACAGCGCCCCGGTGCGATCGACATAGCCGTCGTTCAGGCGGTTTCCCGGCCGATCGGTTTCGACGGGCAGCATGCGGCTGAAGGTACCGCTTGCGAAATCGAACCGGTAGAGACCGCCCTGCACGCCGCAGACCCAGCTGCCGTCAACGCAGGGCAGCGCAAAGCCGATCTGGCCGGGCGCGACCCAACTGCGGCGCACATCGGTATCCGGGTCATAGCGATAGAGCCGCCGGCCCTTGATATCGACAAAGACCACGCAGCGCGACGCGGCGTGCCACACCGCGCCTTCCCCCAGCGTGGCACCGATGCGCCAGACGCATTCCGGATTGATGGGCGCGATCATCCGCCGTACCACCCGCCATCGACAAAGTATTCGCGCGCCGTGCAGCGGGCAGCGTCGTCCGATGCAAGAAACAGCGCCATGCGCGCCACGTGTTCCGGCTCGACGCGTTCGTGCAGGCATTGTTCGCCCAGCAGCTTGGCTTCGCTTTCGGGCGATTGCCAGAGCGCCATCTGACGCGGCGTGCGCACCGCGCCGGGCACGATGCAATTGACGCGAATGCCGAACCCGCCCAGATCGCGCGCTAGACCACGCGTCAGGCCCTCAATGCCGGCCTTGGCCGTCATGTAGATGGCGAGGTCCGGCTGGGCCAGGTGCCACGAGATGGACCCGAGGTTCAGGATCACGCCGTGCCCTTGCTTCTTCATGCCGGGCAGCACGGCTTGCGCGCAGAAAAACTGATGGCGCAGGTTCACCTCGATGCGGTTGTCCCAATACGCCGGCGTCACGGTTCCGATCTGATGGCGGTCATCGTTCGCGGCGTTGTTGATCAGGACGTCGATGGCACCGGTGTCGGCCTCGATGGCCGCGAACGTGGCGTTGAGCGCGTCGATATCGCGCAAGTCGCAGTGGCGGAAGACCGGCGGATGCACGCATTCGCCCAGCGATGTCGCCAGCGCTTCGGAGTCAGCCCGCGCGATATCCAGAAACGTCACGCGCGCCCCCTGTTTCGCGAAGCCTTCAACGATGGCCGCGCCAATGCCGCTGCCGCCGCCGGTAATCACAACGTTCTTGTTAACGAGGCTCGGATAGATTGCATAAGACATAGGAGATTCCAGTTACAGCAAAAGAGGTAAAACCGATAGCGCAACCTCAGCGGCGGCCGGAGCGCGAGATGACATCGACCCAGACGGCCAGCACGAGAATCCCGCCCTTGACGATCATCTGCCAGTAGGCGTCGACGTCGAGCATCGACATGCCGTTGTCGAGGCTGGCCATGACCAGCGCGCCGACCAGCGCGCCGTACACGGTGCCTGCGCCGCCGCGCATGGAAGTGCCGCCGATGAAGCAGGCCGCAATGGCATCCAGCTCGCCCATGGTCCCGGCGGACGGTGAACCCGCCGCAAGACGCGCCGTATTGACGATGCCGGCAAACGCACACATCAGGCCCATGAGCCCGAAGATGGCAAGCTTCACGCGATCGGTGTTGATGCCCGACAGGCGCGTGGCCTCGAGGTTTGAACCCACGGAATAGATACGGCGGCCGAACACCGTCTGGCTGGCGATCCAAGAAAAAATACCGAGCAACGCCAGCACGAGCAGAACGGGCACCGGAATGCCGCCATAGCTATTGAGCGTGGCGACAAACGCGACGATGACCGCACCCGCCACGACAAGCTTGGCGACGTCCTGCCAGAGCGGTGCAACGTCGAGTTCATAACGGCGATGCTCACGCCGCTGCCGGATCACCACGAAGATCAACAGGCAGAAGATCAGCACCGCCATCAGGTCGCCCACGCGGCGCGGCAGGTAGCCCTGCCCGATCAGCACGAAGCTGTCCGAGACCGGCGCAACGGTTGAGCCATGTGTGAGGCCCAGCAGGATGCCGCGATACGCGAGCATGCCGCCCAGGCCGACGATGAATGACGGCACGCCGCGGTAGGTCGACCACCATCCGTTGAACAGGCCCATGCCCACGCCGAGCAGCAGCACCACGGGCACCGTCGCCGTGATCGGCCAGCCCAATCCTTGATCCAGAATGGCCGCCACGCCGCCGAGCAAGCCGAGCAGCGATCCGACGGAAAGATCGATCTCGCCCGCGATGATGACGAACACCATCCCGCAGGCCAGCATCCCCGTGATCGACATCTGGCGCAGCAGGTTGGACAGATTGCGCGGCGAGGTGAATGCGCCGTTGGTCAGCATCGAAAAGAACAGCCAGATCGCGGCCACGGCGATCAGCAACGCCAGGATCTTGTAGCGTGCGAACAGTTGCCTCAGGCGCTGGCTTGCCTTGAACGTATTGCGCGAATCGCCGACCCCGCCGGCGGCTTGTGGGCTGGTTTGAGAAGTCATGCGTGACCTGCCTGATGGAAAGTGGGTGCGTGCCTGGGTGTGTGCCGGACTGGCTGAATGGCGGCGGTCAGAATGTGTTCCTGCGTCAGTCCGTCGTTCACGAAATCGCCGCGCAGTTCACCCTCGCCGATCACGAGCACGCGGTCTGAAATGCCAAGCACTTCGGGCAGCTCCGACGAAATCACGATGATGGCCATGCCACGCTTAGCCAAGTCACCGATCAGCTTGTAGATCTCGTACTTGGCGCCGACGTCCACGCCGCGGGTTGGCTCATCCAGAATCAGGACGCGCGGCTCCGTGAGCAACATTCGGGTGAGGACCGCCTTCTGCTGATTGCCGCCCGACAGGCTGGCAATGGGAAGCATCGGATGCGCGGCACGCACGGCAAGCCGCCGCATCTCCTTGCGGATCGTGTCGAGTTCGGCCGCGCCGTCAATGCGTCCGAGACGCGAGAAACGCTGAAGGACGGCCAGCGTGATGTTGTGCCCAACGCTCATCAGCGAAACGATGCCGTGACGTTTGCGGTCTTCAGGCACCATCGCGATGCCCGCACGAATGGCGTCAAGCGGCGCGCGGACTTTCAGCGGTTTGCCGTCAAGTACAAGCTCCACTTCACTGGCACCTTCATACGCGCCAAACACTGCCTGCATCAGCTCGGTGCGCCCCGCCCCGACCAGCCCCGCCACGCCAAGAATTTCGCCACGCCGCACGGCGAACGACACATCGTCGACACGCTTGCGCCCCGGGTTGTTCACGTCGTAGCACGTCACATTGCGCGCCTCGAAAACCACCTCCCCGATGGGATGCGGTTCACGCGGAAACAGCTGTGTAATCTCGCGCCCGACCATCTGCGCGATGATGCGGTCGGTGCTCAGGTCGCGCATCGGCGCGGTGGACACATGGCGGCCGTCACGGATGACGGTGACCGTGTCGCACACCGCCTCCACCTCGTCGAGCTTGTGCGAGATATAGACGCACGCAATGCCGCGCGCCTTCAGGTCACGCACGATATCGAGCAGGATGCGCGTCTCCGCCGCCGTGAGCGATGACGATGGCTCGTCAAGAATCAGCAGCTTGGCGCGCTTGTTGAGCGCCTTGGCGATTTCGATCAGCTGCTGGTGGCCGCCGCCGTAGTGCATCACGGGCAACGCCACGTTGATGCCCTGGATGTTCAGGTCGCGCAGCAGCTTGTCGGCGCCCTGATACATGGCCGCGTAGTTCATGCGCGCCGGGCAGCGTGATTTCGTTGCCGAGATAGATGTTCTCGGCCACCGACAGCTCCGGCACCAGCATCAGTTCCTGATGGATGATGACGATGCCGGCGCGCTCCGTGTCGCGAATACCGCTGGCCTGGAGCGGCCGGCCTTCCCAAAGGATTTCTCCATCCCAGGTACCGCTCGGGTACACACCCGAGAGCACCTTCATGAGCGTTGACTTTCCGGCGCCGTTCTCGCCGCACAGCCCCACACACTCGCCCGGCCTCACGACCAGGTTGATACCGTCAAGCGCCTTCACACCGTCAAACGTCTTGACGATGCCGCGCATCTGCAACAGTGGTTCAGACATGCCCCGTCCTTGAGGTACGAACGCGGCCGGCGATGCAGCGTTGGCTCATCGCCGGCACAAAGCGGCCCTGACTGCTCGACCTTACTGGCCGCCGATCTGCGCCTGCGTGTAGAAGCCGTCTTTCACCACCAGGTTGACGTTGTCCTTCGTGAGCTGGGTGGGCTGCAGCAGCACCGTGTCGACCTTCTTCTTGCCGTTGTCGTACTGTGCATTGAACTTGGGCTTGTCGCCCTTGGCGAGCGCCACCGAAAGCTGCGCGGCCTCGGTGGCAATCAGCTTGAGCGGCTTGTAGACCGTCATCGTCTGCGTGCCGGCAATCACACGCTTGACGGCAGCAAGGTCGGCATCCTGCCCCGACACCGGCACCTTGCCGGCCAGCTTCTGCGCAGCCAGCGCCTGGATCGCGCCCCCGGCCGTGCCGTCGTTGGAGGCGACCACGGCGTCGATCTTGTTGTTGTTCGCCGTCAGCGCGTTTTCAACGATACCCAGCGCTGCAGAGGCGCTCCACTCCGGCACCCATTGCGAGCCGACCACTTTGATGTCGCCGCGGTCGATGGCCGGCTGCAGCACCTTCAACTGGCCCTGCCGCAGCATCTTCGCGTTGTTGTCCGTCGCGCGCCGCCCAGCAGGAAGTAATTGCCCTTCGGGCGCACGTTGTAAACGCCCTGCGCTTGCAGCTCGCCCACCTTCTCGTTGTCGAACGAAATGTAGGCATCAACGTCGGCATCGAGAATCAGGCGGTCATACGACACCACCTTGATGCCGGCCTTCTTCGCTTCGGCCACCACGTTGGTCAGCGCCTTGGAGTTGAACGGCACGATAACGATCACGTCGACACCGCGCGAGATCAGGTTCTCGATCTGCGAAATCTGGCGTTGCTCGCTGGCGTCCGCCGATTGCACCGACACCTTGGCACCCAGTTTTTCCGCCGCCGCGACAAAGTAATCGCGGTCGCGCGACCAGCGCTCCACGCGCAGGTCGTCAATGCAGAAGCCGATTTCCGGATGCGCCTTGCTCGCGTGCGCCAGCGGCGCGGCCATCGACAGGCTGGCGAGCACTGCACCGCAAAAGGCGGCCCTCAGAACACAACGGCGTTGGTTCGATTTCATGTCTCACTCCATCTTCTTTTGTTGGTGGGTACCGACGTGGCGTCTGCTGCGCCGCAATAGATTTCGGCCGGCTCGACGGCAGTCGCATGGTGCATGTGCCGCCTTGGCACCGGCAATTACGAAATTGCCCAACCGCCCTAACATTTCTTGCCACCGGGCGGGCATCGTCTGACAGCGCCGCATGCAGCCCCTAGAATGTGCGGGCGAGCGGCACGCCCCAGCACCGCCGCCGTATGGCAAACCCCTGCCACCGCGAGCGCCCAACAGCCCATGCATCGTCAATTGCCCGTTCCATCGCAGCACGCGCGGATTCATCGCATTGCGCTGCTGTTCAACGCCAACAAGGTGTACGACCGCGAGATCATCGCGGGCATTGGCGACTACATGCGCTCCACCCGTGTGACATGGGATCTGTTCCTGGAAGAGGATTTCCGCTGCCGCCTGCCCGGCATCGAGCGCTTTGACGGCGACGGCATCATTGCGGATTTCGACGACCCCGCCGTCGCCGAGGCGCTACGTGGTTGCCCGCTACCGGTCGTGGCCGTCGGCTCTTCGTATGAAGACCCGGCGCACTACCCGGCAAAGGAACCTTATGTCGCCACGGACAACGGCAAGCTTGTCTCGCTCGCCTACCGACACCTGATCGAAGCGGGCCTGCAGCACTTTGCGCTGTACAGCCTGCCCCAAGCGCCCGAGAACCGCTGGGCACAGCAGCGCGAACTGGCCTTTACGCGCTTGCGCCAGCAGGACAATCCCGCCGCGCCCGTTGAGCAGGAGATTTACCGGGGCCTATCGACCAGCGCACCGACCTGGCATCAGGCGATCAGCCAGTTGATCGAATGGCTGCGCGGCTTGCCCAAGCCGATCGGCATCATTGCCGTGACGGATGCGCGGGCGCGGCATCTGCTGCAGGCGTGCATGACGGCAGGGTTCGCCGTGCCGGAAGAGATCGCCATCATCGGCATCGACAACGATCCGCTCACGCGCACGCTGAGCCGCATCCCGCTGTCATCGGTCATTCAGGGCACCGTGGAGATGGGCCGCACCGCCGCACATCTGCTGCACCAGATGCTGGGCGGCGCGCGCCTGGCGGGTCGGCAGATTCTCGTGCCACCCGTGGGCATCAATGTGCTGGCGTCGTCCCGGCACCAGCCGCTTGCCAGCCCGTATGTCATGCGGGCGCGGCACTTCATTCGGCAATACGCCTGCCAAGGGATCAAGACCGAGCAGGTCGCGGACTACGTCGGTATCTCGCGGTCATCGCTCGAAGAACACTTTCGTCGTGAATTGCATTGCACCGTGCACCAGGAAATCCTTCGCCATAAGCTCGACGCGGCCAAGCACATGCTGGCCAGCCGTGATGTCGCTACCGCCGAGGTGGCGGTGCGCTGCGGCTTTACCTCCCCGCAATACATGCATGCCGTATTCCGCCGTGAGCTGGATTGCACGCCGCGCGAATACCAGGAACGCGCCATCGCAGAGGGCCAATCATGAGCATCGCGCCCGCGCTCTCCGCACACGCGCCGCTCGACGGCGCCATCTCGTCGGCAAGGTGGGGGCACTTGCCGGACGGTGAACCGGTTCAGCTGTTCACGCTGCGCAATGCCTCGGGCATGCGCGTTTCCATCAGCGATCTAGGGGCGACGCTCGTCTCCTGGCAGGCGCCGGATCGCGGCGGGCGTCTGGGCGAGATTCTTCTCAACCATGCGACGCCTGCCGCCTACCTTGAATCGGGCGGCTATCTGGGCGGTTTGATCGGACGCTGGGCCAACCGGATAGCAGGCGCGCGCTTTACGCTCGACGGCATCGACTACGCGCTCGACCGCAATGAGGGCAACAACCTGCTCCATGGTGGGGCGAGTGGATTCCATCGGGCGCTGTGGGACACCGTAGAGCAGGACGGCGCCTTGGTCATGCGGCTCACGTCTGCCGAAGGCGATGCCGGATTCCCCGGCAATGTCGCCGTGCAGGTTCGCTATGCGCTGGACGATGACGGCACGCTGTCGATTGATTACGAAGCCCGCACCGATGCGCCCACGCCGGTCAACCTGACCAGCCACGGATATTTCAACCTGAGCGGCAAACCCGGCACCGACATCAGGGGCCACATCCTCTCGATCGATGCCGATGCCTATCTGGAAGTCGATGCCAAGCTGATCCCGACGCGAACAATGAGTGTCGCGGGAACGGCATTCGACTTTCGGCAAGGGGCGCCCATTGGCGTGCGGCTGGACTGGCCCAACGCGCAGTTGGCGCAGGCCGGCGGGTTCGACCACTGCTTCGTGCTGCGCAATACGGCGCCGGACGATCGCCCGCATGTGCGCCCGGTCGCGCGGCTGTATGACCCAGGCAGCGGCCGCGAGTTGACGGTGCTGACCGATCAGCGCGGCCTTCAGTTCTATTCCGGGCACATGCTGTCGGGCACGCACGCGCAACGCAGTGGCTTATGTCTGGAAGCGAGCGCGTTCCCGAACCAGGTCAACATGCCCGATGCGGAAGCAGTCATGCTGCGCCCGGGCCAGGTCTATCGGCAGCACACCGCATACCGCGTCTCGGTTGCCGGAGAAACCTGAACCGCGTTGAAGCGCGGCGTTGGATGTTCAATGCGCAGCTGCGGCCGCGCCGTGCATGACTTCGTGCGAGCCGCGGATGCCGTTGAACCAGGCGTTCAGCACCACGGCCACCAGCGTGCCCATCACGATGCCGCTGTGGGTGATCGGGCGCATCCAGTCCGGAAAGTGATGGAAGAAGGCCGGCGCCAGCGTCGGCATCATGCCGAAGCCGACCGACACCGCGATGATCAGGAGGTTATGGCGCTGCTGCTGGAAATCCACCATGCCCAGCATGCGGATACCGGCTGCGGCCACCATGCCGAACATCACGATGCCCGCCCCGCCCAGTACGTACTGCGGCACCGATGCCACCACACACGACAGCTTCGGAAACAGCCCCAGCACGATCAGCAGCACCCCGCCGGCGGCCGCCACGTAGCGTGAGCGCACGCCCGTGATCGACACCAGCCCGATGTTCTGCGAGAACGACGTATGCGGGAACGTGTTGAACACCCCCGCCACCACCGTCGCCAGACCATCGGCACGCAAGCCGTTGGTCAGTTCATTGCGCGAGATCGGCTTGCCGACCACGTGCGCCAGCGCGAGGAACATGCCGGTCGACTCCACCAGCGTGATCACGATCACGATGCACATTGAGATGATCGCCGACAGCTCGAACTTCGGCATGCCGAAGTAGAACGGCGTCACCAGCGTCATCAGCGGCGCGGCGCTGGCGTCGGCCAGCGACACCTTGCCGAACGCCGCCGCGACAAGCGTGCCCGTCACGATGCCCAGCAGCACGGCGATGTTGCACAGCAGAGCGTTGCCGAACTTGGTCAGCAGCAGGATCGTCACCAGCACGAGCGCGGCAATGGCCAGGCCGAACGGATCGCCAAACGCCGGGTTCGGCACCATGTGCGTCACCCCATCCACCACCTGCGGAATCGTCTGCTGGCCGCCCGCGGCCCAGTTGATGCCGACGCTCAGCAGCGAAAAACCGATCAGCATGATGACCGTGCCTGTCACCACGCGCGGGAACAGGCCGAGCAGCCGCCCCATCAGCGGCGCAACGGCAATGCCGAACACGCCGGAAACGATCGACGCCCCGAAGATGCCGGGCAGCCCCATGCCGGGCTCCACACCGATGGCAATCATGGGCGCAACCGCCGCAAACGTGACGCCCATCATGACCGGCAGGCGGATCCCGAAAATCAGGAAACCGAGCGATTGGATCAACGTGCCGATCCCGGCCGCAAACAGGTCGCAATTGACGAGATACGAAAGATCGGTCTTCGACAGGCCGAGCGCATTGCCGACAATCAGCGGCACGGCAATCGCGCCGGCATACATCACCAGCAGGTGCTGCAGGCCAAGCGCAAACAGGCGCGGCAGGGGCAGAAACTCGTTGACGGGATCGGCAACGGCGCCGGTGATTGTCGACGAAGAGGGCGAGGGTTGGCCGGGGGATTGGCGCATTGTCTGTCTCCTGGGGCCGCCCCCGTGTCAATGCCGGGAGCGTGCTTGAGGCGGATGGCGCGGGTTCCATTCGCCAGCATTCATGCGGCGTGATGCCGCGTATTTGCCGGAATCTTGGAGGGGCGCCATTTTTCTGTCAACAATTACATACGTTTTTTGTGTACATATTTTGCGTTCTGAAACGCGTGTGCGCTTGGGACACCATCCAACGCTGCTCCGCCCTAAAACAAAAAAGCAAACCGGTCAGCCGCGCGACGCATCCAGCTGCGCGGGCTCGGAATGTTCGTAGGCCTGCTGCCGCCGGAGCGTGACTAGACTGGGTCGGTCATTTTTCTACACGAGCCCATCATGACGATGATCGACGGAGCCAGCCTCGGCTACTGGAAAGCGCACGCGCCGACGCCGGAAACCACGGCCGCGCTGAACACGCTGAGGACCTTCAACGCCTCGCATCCGCTGAACGGCGGGCCCTCGCAAGTGCTCACGACCGCAAACCTGCTCGCCACGAAGACGTCCGAGCCTGGCGCCAGCGCGGCCATGGAGGCCGTCAACCGTGAGCGCGAGCAGGTCAGCGCCGCTGAGGATGCGTGCCGCACCCTGGTCGCCCAGGCGCGTGCCGGCAAGCTCGACACCGACATGCTGCGCGAGGTCCGCTCGCAGACGCAGCAGTTCCAGGACGTGGTCAACGCAGAGGCCAACAGCGGCAGCGAAGCCATCAAGACGAGTGTCCGCAACTACATGGCGGACGGCAAGCCGGCAGACTTCTTGGCCGACTTCCAAGTCGAGACCCAACGCGCGGACGACGTCAGGAACATCGTCGGCGCACAGAACAGCAGCCCCTACACGGTGATGGACACCGACAGCTATGCGCACAACACGGTTGCGCCGCTGCTGGACCAGACCCGACACGACATGCAGGCAGTCGCGCAACATCTGCCCGGCAGTCCGGAGAACAACGCCGCGCTGATCAACCTGACGCATGACCTGGACGTGCTGAAGACCACCCGGCAAACGCTCCAGCAGGATGGCGCTGCCGCCGGCAACATGCAGAACCTCGGCGGTGCCCTGCAAACGCAGGCCACGCAGCACATGACGTGGGGATTCAACCAGTTGAACCAACTGGAGCCGCTCATGCGGGACGCTACTCAAGTGCAGCGCCAGGGCGTGATCGATGTGGCGATCACGCATACGCCGAATCTGGCGGGCCTGCGTGACAACGCTCTGGCGGCCCTGAATGACGTCGAGGCGGCACACAAGAGCGTGATGGACCCATCCAACGCTGTGACCACGATCCAACAGGTGTTGGGAGGCGTGACTAACCCAACTGGCGAGGCAATGCTGCAAGCGGATATTTATTCGAGCAGTGGACTGGAAGCGCTTATCAGCGATCCTTCGTTGCGGTGGTCGCGCTGATAAGTCCGACGATAAGAGATGCAGGGATCGGCGCGAAAACCGGAAGCCAGCACAACGTCTCCGCTTTTGGTGGGTTCCTCTTGGCTCCTGCATCGAAATCCTCCCTTACCACTGCACCACCCGGCACACGCCTTACGAATCCGTGTGGTGCGCGTGGGATGCAGCGGCGCATGGCTATCGCTACTACACGCCGGACAAGGTCTATGTGGGCCGTCACGGCCGCGTGGTCCGCTACGAGCCCGGGCAGGACCTGAGCACCGTGGCGCCGGGGCAGATCTATCGCATCACGCTCACCAGCACGCTCACGAAGCGCAAGCCGATGGGCGATGCGCGCGCCATCCTGGCCGCCCACCCGGAATTGGCCGGCGGCCAGGCACGCATCGATTACTGACGCCCTGACGACGCTGCGGTGCCGCCATCGGCCTTTCGGCGCGGCCACATGCGGTACACCCAGTCCGACATGAAGTAGCAAAGCAGGCCGCCGATGAACACGCCCATGGGCGTCGTGCGGCCAACCCAGAACAAACCGATGGTGACCACCGCGAGCATGAGCGTGCTGATGGCTGTGACGACCGCCGGCAGCACGGAGGTGATTTCGACATCAGTCTCGCCGACGGCCTCGACGCCCTCGCCTTCCACGATCAGTCGGTCCCGCGCCAACGCGGGGTCGTACCCGCTGATCACGACGTGCCCGCGCCGCGCGCCCAGCCGTGCCGCACGCACCCGCGCTCCGAGCATCGTCAGCACCATCGACAGCGTCATGGTGAGCACCGCCCAGCCCATGCCCACCACCGCCATCAGCGGCGTCGATGCGCGTACTTGAGTGCGCAGGATATGGAGCGCAATGGCCCAGCAGATGACGACGCCCACCAGGAAAGCGCCGCCAACCACAATGAAGGCGATATACGCCTTCCGGCGCGGTTTGCTCGAAGCGTCGCGTTGCATGACGGGCTCCTGACCAGCAAGAAAAGCGATCCGTCGATTCTGGCAGCGGCCCGCACGCACGGTGCCTCCGAGAAATCGTGCGGCTGGTCCGGCTGTTGTCAAACGATGCGTCACGCACCGTAGGCCCGGGAGGGCTGGCGTAGCGTGCCAGGGAGCCTGCGGGGGAAGCGCGTCGCGCACTTTCACGCCGGCAAAGGCGCCCGCTCATATGACGTAAGCCCCGGCGCCCATGCCTTTTCAGCATAAGGACTACGGTTTTGGCTATTGCGCCGCAAACCCATGCCCACGCTTTTGCCATGCCCAATGGCAGGAACCCGACAATCGTCGCAAGAAAGCGCGCACGCCCCATAAGCCAACGCGCTATCGTTTTCGCAGGCCCTTGAGCAGCGGCGCCCTACGAAAAGCCGGACAACTGCCCAAGTCTTGAAGACATACCCTAGCGAGGCGGATCACCGCCTCTGTTTCCACGATGTGTACGCGCATGGATCTGCGACAGCTTCGCTATTTCGTCACGGTTGCCACGACCGAGAACATCGCTCAAGCGTCTGAACGCCTGCATATTTCAGCCTCACCGCTGAGCCGGCAGATCATCCGCCTGGAGGAAGCGCTGGGTGTGGTGCTGTTCGAGCGCGAGCGCAAGCGCCTCAAGCTGACGGAGGCGGGACGCAGGCTGCTCACCGAGGCCCGGGCTTTGCTTCAGCAGGCCGATACGCTGGCACGGCGCATCGTCCAGCCCGACACCAGCCAGGCCCAGGCCGACCCGCAAGTCGAAGCCCGCACGGCGATGACATTCGCCTATACGCAGTCGTCGCTTATGCCGGGCATGCCCGCGGCACTGCAGCGCGTGGTGAGGGCCCTGTCGACAACGGCCCCCGGCATGCGTGCCGACATGCTCGTGATGGCCCCGGAGCGTATCGTCGCCAACGTCATGCGCGGCGTGTTGCACGCCGGCCTGATCGCGGGCTACGTCCCCGTGCATGACGGTCTGGACCAGGTGTCGGTCGCCTATGAGCGCGTGACGCTGGTGGTCTCGATCAACCATTGGCTGGCCCGCCAGAACGTAGTGGACGCCTGGCAGCTGGACAACGTGCCCATTGCGCTGGACACCGCGTTGCAGGATGGCCTGTTCGGTGCACTGACTCACTGGTGCGGGCGGCATGGCGCCACGCCGGGGCCGCTGTTGATCACCCCCGACGCTGCCGGCGCCAGCGACCTGGCTGCCAGCGGCATCGCCGTGACACTGCAGGTGGGCCAGGCACACACCGCCCTGCCGCCCGACCTGGTGCGCGTGCAACTGGCGTGGGACGCGCCGCAGATCCACACCGCCCTCGTGTACCCGAAGGCCGATTGCCATCCGGTCGTGAGTGCCGTGGTGTCAGCCCTGAGCGGCACACACAGCCCCGGCGCACCGGCCCCGCAGTCGAAGCTCTTGTCCGTGCCGGGCCTCGGTGTGCTGACGGACACGGGCACGCCCGTGCCGCCGGCGCCCGCCCGTATCGAGCTTCCTTCGAACACGCCATGCGGAAGCACCGTGCTTCCCGACGATCACCTGAACTTCCTGCACTCCATGCTGGCCTGAGCCGGCACCTTGTCCGTGCCCGCTATCCGTAGCAGGCGGCCTTCACCAGTTGCACGCGCGTGGTCACGCCAAACAAGGCGCGCAGGCGGCGCAGGTGGTAGTCGACGTTGTGCGTGGTGAGTTCGAGCAGCTGGGCGATCTCGCGATCGGTCATCCCCTTGATGAGGCAATCCAGGATGCGCTGCTGCACCGGCGAGAGATGCGGATCGCCGGGCAGCGGTCGACTCGGCACCAGCTCGTAGGCGGTCAGATACTCATGGACGGCCATGCCGAGTGCCAGCGCCTGCCCGATCACGGCGTCAGAAATCCAGCGCCGGTTGCGGTTGCTGGAATGAAAGCGCACCACCACACGCGCCCGCCCCTCCGGGGCCGGCCAGCAATACGTCACGCCGCTGGACACGCCAAAGGCCGCGCAGTCCAGCAGATACGCCTGCATGCGCGCGAGGCCCGGGGTGCGATCCGTCCACGCAGCAAGGTCATCGGCATCCCACACCAGCGGTGTGCCGCTGGCCAGGCACCGCTTGAGGCACGGATCGATCTCGTGGTAACGCTGCGAGAAATAGCGATGGATCCAGTCAGGCTTGCCGTACGTGGTGAGGCTGGAGAGCACTTCCACCGTGCCGGAAATCATGCGCGCGACGCTGTACTCGAAGCTGTCGAAGCCGATGCTGGTCAGCACCTCCTGCACCTTCTGGCGGCGCTGATACGGCTGCATGCTGGCGGCCAGCTGCGCGGCGAGCTGCGGCGCATGGACGGCCAGCGTGTGCGGCGGCTGGCGCGTGATGATCTTCTGGTCGTCGAACAACAGAACGCCGCCCAGCGTGCGCATGTGCACGGCATCATGCAGCCCGGCGGTGGCCGACTGGGGCGTGAAGTAGGAAGCTCCGGCGTTGTCGCTGGCACTCGTCATGGTGGGTTCCCGGAAAAACCGCAATGGCTCTGCGTAGTCTTGTGGTTGCCTATGCCGCTGTCCATTGCCGAATGAGAACGAGATCGGACGCGTGCGGTCCGATGTTCCGCTCAGTGCCCAAGGCAGCGCACGCAAGTCCCGCGTCCGCAACTGACGAGCATGACCTGCCGCCCGGCGGTGCAACCTGCGGACGATGTCATCGGGCGTGTGGACAACGGCGACGGCGTGGGCGCTGGCATGGGCGCTGCAGCGGCCTGCACGCGCCGCGACGGCTCCGCCAGCGGGATCGGCTGCACGCGTGCGGGGGCAACGTCGATCGGCGGCACGCCCGCTTGCGCGTTGGCCACCACGCGGCTCACGTAGCCTTCTCGGTACCCCACGCTGAAGCCTCCCGAGTAGTAGCAGGACAGCGCATGCCGCAAGGCTTGCTGTTCGATGGCCGTGCTGCGCGTGGCCCGCGTGAAGCACTCGCCCAGGATGCGCTGGCTGGCGGCCAGATTCCGGCACGGGTCGAGCACCGTGGCGGTGGTCTCGCCCAGGCGGGCAAGGTTGCGCCGGTTGATCTGCGCAAGGCCCAGGCTGAAGTCGTAGCCGCGCTGCTCAAGCATCTGAATGGTCGCCTGCGCTTCTTCCATCGACACCGGTTGCCGCGCGAGCCGCGCGCCCACCACGCCGATCGCGTAGGGGTTGTAGCCGGACTCGGTTCGCACGAGCGCCGCCAGCGTCATCACATCCACGCGCGGTGCGCACTGCTGTGCCACCTGTGCAAACTCCGCGGCGGAAAGCGCGGGGCCCGCATGTGCCGGGCCGGCGGCAAACGCCACCACGGACATCAGCACGCCGAAAAAGACACGAAACCGCATGGCTGCCCCTTCCGTGTTGACGGTTCAGTGGTACGACAGCACCAGCCCGTGGATCAGCACGGCCCAGCCGTCCAGCATGACAAACAGCAGCAGCTTGAACGGCACCGAAATCGTCGTCGGTGAGATCATCTGCATGCCCAGCGCCAGCAGCACGTTGGCCACCAGCAGATCGACGATGACGAAGACGATGTAGACCACAAAGCCGATCTGGAACGCCTTGGTGAGTTCGGTCAGCGTGAAGCTCGGCACCAGCACCGTCAGGTCATCAGCCTGCAGGTTCTGGGCACGCCCGCTGGGCCAGATGTTGGTGGCGGATTTCAGGAAGAAATTGCGCTCGCGCTCCTGCGTGTGCTTCTGCAGGAAAGCCTTGATGGGCGGCACACCCGCGTCAACGATGGCCATGACGTCGTCCACGCTGAACTGCGCGCCGGAATTGAAGTTGCGGCCCTTCAGGTTGTTGACCATGTCGCCGCCCACGGGGGCCATGATGAACAGCGTCAGGATCAGCGCAATGCCATTGAGCACGAGGTTGGGCGGCACCTGCTGGATGCCCAGCGCATTGCGCGTGAGCCCGAAGACGATCACCAGCTTGGTGTAGCACGTCACCATGAGCGCCGCGAACGGGATCAGCCCGATCGCGACGATCATCGCGATCATCGGTACGGGATTCGGCAGGCTAGGCATGGTCGGGCGTGTCGTGCACGAAGGCGGCGACGCGCACGGCGAGCCGGTTGCCGACGGCCACCAGTTGGCCGCTGCCGACCAGGGTGCCGTTGGCGCGGATCTGCACGGTCGTGTGGTTCAGCGGCTGCTCCAGCTCGATGACCTGCCCTGGCGCCAGATTGCGCAGCACGTGCAGCGGCAGCGCCTGCTCGGCCAGTTCGAACGTGGTCAGCACCTCGATGTCGTCAAACGAGGCCACCGGGGCGCCTGCTGTGGCCGCACCGGGCAAGCCCTTGGCCTGCACCGGTTTGGCGGGGTTCCTGTCATCGGGCATGTCGCGCTCCGTGTGGCGGACGGCGTCCACCATGATTTGTTTGCCGAGGGCATGCGCGGCGATGCCCAGCGTGGGAATGCCCGGCACCGTGCCGACGCACTCCAGCGCTGCACCGCGCGAAGTCCATTTCTCGATGGCGATGATGTCGCCCTTGGCCACGCCACGCAGTTCGGAGGCGCGCAGCTGCGTCTGCCCGATCGAGAAACGCACACCGATCGCCAGGCGTTCCATCCATTGCGGGGCGCGGTTCGCGGTGTTCGCAGGCGCGTCGCGGTGCGCTTCTGCACTGGTCACTTCCTCCAATGCCTGCTGCCAACGCTGCCAGCCGGCAAGGTCATCCATGGCGATGGCGCCGCTGCCGCGTGTGGCGCCGTCGTCGGTGCCGACGGTAAAGCCCACGGCGTGCTGCATGAGCCATGCAGTGGTCGGGCGCATGGTGGCGTCGGGCTGCCAGCGCACCGGCTGGCGCAACTGCGTCTCGACCGCGCGCGACACGTTGCCCAGCGCATCGGCCGCCAGCGCGCAGAAGATGGCATGCGGCACGTCGGGCTGCACGCCGTCATCGGCCAGGCGCGTGGCCAATGCCACGTCCGCCAGCAGCCAGCCTTCATGCTTGCCCACCGCAAAACGCAATGCATGCCAACCCGGCAGCGGCGCATCCGGCTGCGTTGCCGCATCCGCGCCCAGCGGCGTCCAGCGCAACCGCCAACGCTCGGTACCAACCTGCACCAGCGGCAGCGGCACGTCGCCATGCGCCTGCACGTACGCCCACGACTGGGCCCGCGCAACGCCGCTGTCCAGGCGCAGGAGTCCTTCGGCCTGCGCGAGGTCAGTGACCGACACGGGCATCTCTCGCTTCACGTTCTTTCGCGGCTCGCGGCTCGTTGGGAGGGTGGCTGGAAAACGGAGCCACTGTAGTGCCGATGCCCCCCCACGCCCGCTACTCGTTCTCGTAGCCGTCGCAAATCCCACCTGCTGCCGTTACGTGAGTTCGGACGCGGCGCCGCGAAGGGCCGCTCTTACACTGGGCTCGCCTTGCAGCACGCCCGCACCGCATGTGCGGGACAGCGTTCTTCAAAGCACTGCTGCCCCGTCGTGCCCTGCACGCCGCCAACAGATAAGGAAGGTTAGGAAGGCCATGCCGAGCATCCCCAACGCGCAGGAAGCCCTCGCCAAACTGCGGTCCGACCCGGGCCATGCTGCGTTTGCCAGCGGCCTGCTGCGCTATGACCTGCTCATCGCGCTGTTCATCGGCTCCGTGGTGGCGCTGTTCGTGCTGCCGCTGCCCACGGTCGTGCTCGACGGGCTCATCTCGCTCAACCTGGCGGCGAGCGTGATCCTGCTGACGATCTCGATCTACCTGCCCTCGGCGCTGGCGTTCTCTTCTTTTCCGTCGCTGCTGCTGTTTACGACGCTGTTCCGGCTCTCGCTGAACATCGCCTCGTGCAAGCTGATCCTGCTGCAGGCCAACGCCGGCCACGTGATCGACACGTTCGGCAAGCTGGTGGTGGGCGGCAACGTTGTGGTGGGCGGCGTGGTGTTCACCGTCATCGCGATCGTGCAGTTCGTGGTCATTGCCAAGGGTTCGGAACGTGTGGCGGAGGTGGGCGCGCGCTTCACGCTCGATGCCATGCCCGGCAAGCAGATGAGCATCGACGCCGACCTGCGCGCCGGCATCATCACGTCCGATCAGGCCAAGCACCGCCGCGAACTGCTCGAACAGGAATCGCAATTGCACGGCGCCATGGACGGCGCGATGAAGTTCGTCAAGGGCGATGCCATTGCCGGCATCCTCATCGCCGTGATCAACATCCTGGCCGGCATTGCAGTGGGCGCGCTCATGCATGACATGTCGGTGGCCGATGCGCTGCACCGCTATGCCGTGCTCACCGTCGGCGACGGCATGGCCTCGCAGATTCCCTCGCTGATGGTGTCGATTGCGGCGGGGGTGGTCACCACGCGCGTGTCGTCGCGCGAGATGAACGACCGCCACCTCGGGCAGTTGATCGGTGCGCAGATCGCCGCACACCCGCGTGGCCTGCTGATGGGCGCCCTGGTGCTGTTTGCGTTTGTGCTCGTGCCCGGCATGCCGAAGTGGGCATTCCTGTCGCTGGCCTTGCTGGCGGGTGCAAGCGCGATCCACTTCCTGCGCGAGCGCCAAGCGCCGCCGATGCTGAATTTGCTGTCGGTCGGCGCCGAGGGCGTTGGCGCGCAGCCGGGCCGCCCCGAAGAAGTGTCTGCGGCGGCGGGCATTGCCGCGCCGGTGGCCGTGCGCCTTGCCGAGAACCTGCGCAAGGACATCAAGCTGGTGCCGCTGCAGAACGCGCTGGCCCGCTCCAAAGCGGCCGTGGAAGACGACATCGGCCTGGTGTTTCCGCGCGTGCACCTGACCTACAGCGCGCAGACGCTCCCCAATCACTACCGCATCTACGTGCAGGACGTGTTTGCCTCAGAGGGCACGCTGCAGGTCGCGCATCGCCTCTGGACGGAGGCCGCGCCGCCCGCCGGCGTGGACGCAGAAAGCACCGCAGCGTTCGGTCCGTTCACCCACGCGTGGTGGATGACGATGCCGGCATCGCAGGCTGATGAGACCGCCAAGGCTGCATGGGGCCAGGCGCTCGAGCCCGAGCAGGTTGTGGCGCGGCACGTGGAAGCCGTGATCCGCCGCCACGCTGCCCAGATGGTCGGCATTCAGGAAGTGCAGAACATGCTGCAGCTCGTGCGCCGCGACCGCGCCGAGCTGGTCGGCGAACTGACGCGCCTCGTGCCGCTGCAGCGCGTGACCGACGTCCTGCGCCGCCTGCTGGACGAAGGCATCCCCATCCGCAACCTGAACACGATCCTCGAAAGCCTCATCGCCCGCTCGCCGCATGAGCCCGACGACGTGACCATGCTGGTGGAACTGGTGCGCATGGACCTGCGCCGGCAGATCACCGATCACTTCTGCGGGCCTGACCGCTCGCTGCACGTCGTGCTGTTCGAGCAGAGCCTGCAGGAGCGCATTGAAGATGCGGTGGTGCGCACCAAGCAGGGCAACCTGCTCGGGCTCTCGCGCGAGGTCCGCACCAACATTGCCGACCAGGTCCAGAACGTGACCGAAGCGGTGCGCCACGGCGAGGCAACGGCGGGCCAGCCGCGCACCGCCATCATGGTCGCGATGACGTGCCGCGCCTATGTGCGCCGCCTGATCGAAGCGACTCTGCCCGACCTGCCGGTCGTCTCTCTGCAGGAAATCGAAGCCGACGTGCAGCTGCACACCGTCGGCTGGGTGCGCAACCCGCCCGAGGATCGCCCCAAGGCCGACCCTGCGGCCGCCGCGGGAGCCACCGCATGATGAACGCCGCCACCGTGATCGAGATCACGCGCCACGCGCTCACGCTCGTGCTGGTGCTGTCGCTGCCGGTGATTCTGGTGGCTGGCATCTCGGCGTTGCTGATCGCTGTGCTGCAGGCCGTCACGCAAATCCAGGACCAGAGCATCGGCCTCACGGTGCGGATGATCGCCGTGATGGTGACCGTGCTGCTCATGGCCGGATGGGCCGGCCAGGAACTGCTGCGCTATGCCGGCGGTGCATTGGAACTCGTTTTGACGGGCCGTCCCGGCCTGCTTTGAGCACGCAGTCTTCATCCACCTTTCTTGAGCACCTCTTCGTGAACCCGCACCGTCTCCTGTGCCTCGCCGCACTGCTGGCCTGCTGTACCGTCGACTTGTCCTCCTCGGCTGCTGCGGCCGAGCTGCACTGGCGCAATCGCCCTTACCAGATCGTGGCCGAGAACAAGCGGCTGACGGACTTCCTGCGCGAGCTGGCCGCCGCGCAGGGCGTCACGGCCGTGGTCGACAGCAAGATTGACGCGACGATCAGCGGACGCTTCTCCGGCTCGCCCGCCAGCACGCTCAACACGGTGTGCGCCACCTACGGGCTCACCTGGTATTACGACGGCTCGTTCCTCTACATCGATCGCGCAGAAGAGGCACAGACGCAGGTCTTTCCCATCCCGAAAGGCAGCGCCGAGCAGGTCGGCCAGGTGCTGCAGTCGATGCAGATCACGGACAAACGTTTTCCGCTCCTGGTAAGCGACAAGGACAGCACGGTGTATGTGTCCGGCCCGCGCCGCTATGTCGAACTGGTCAAGCAATCCATCTCCAGCGTGGGCGATGGCGCGCATTCGGGCGAGCGCGCGGAGATTCGCGCCTTTCCGCTCAAATACGCATGGGCGACGGACTTCCAGGTCAACCGCTCGGGCCGCTCGGTGACCGTGCCTGGCATTGCCACCATCCTGCGGCGCCTCTACGGGCAAGGGTCGAGCACGTCGAGCACCAGCGCGGCGCCGCGCCTGGGCAGTGCCACGCGGCAGGTCAAGCTCGGCCAGGGCGCCATGCTCAGCATCCCGCGCATCGACACCAGCAATTACACGGAGCCCCCTGCCGATTCCGGCCCGCCGCTGCTGGCGTCGAACGGCCCGGGGCCGGACCTGCCGCGCATCGAACCAGACCCCGGCATCAACTCGGTAGTGATTCGCGACCTGCCCGAGCGGCTGGCGCAGTATCAGAAGGTGATCTCGTCGCTCGACATCCGCCCGCGTCTGGTGGAAATCAGCCTGACCATCATCGACATCAGCGCCGATTCGCTCGACAGCCTCGGTGTGGATTGGCGCCTGCACACCACGCACGGCGACTTCCAATCGGGCAACGGGCAGAACCCGCCGCTCACCTTCAGCGTGGGCAGCACCGAGCAGGGCTCGACCGGACCAAGCACGCCCAACGGCATTGCGCTCACCGCGTCCATTGGCGGCAGCCTGCGCAACTACCTGCTCGCGCGCATCAACGCCCTGACGCAGAACGGCAACGCCCAGACGCAGGCCAAACCGAAGGTGCTGGCGCTCGACAACACCGAGGCCATTCTGGAAAACCTCACGCAGTTCTACATCCCGGTCAGCGGCTTTCAGGATTCGTCGCTCTATACGGTGCAGGCCGGCACCAGCGTGAAGGTGACACCGCTGGTGGTGGATGAAAACGGCAACAAGAGCGTGATGCTCAGCATCAGCATCGACGACGGCAACGTCACGCAAGACACCGTGCAGAACCTGCCGGTGATCCAGCAGCGCGCCATCGTCACGCAGGCCATGGTGGAGGAAGGCAAGAGCCTGCTGATTGCCGGCTTCAACGCCGACGAGCAGCGCTTCACCAAGAGCGGTGTGCCGCTGCTGTCGGACATCCCCATCCTGGGCAACCTGTTCAAGTACACGACCAAGTCTGGCAAGCACATGGAGCGCTTCTATCTGCTGACGCCTCGGCTGGCCACCACGCCGTTCGCGGAGGCGGATGTGCCCGCCTTCCCGCAGCCGATGGAAGGCCCGAATGCGCCCCGCCCGCTGCCGGTGCCGAGCAGCGATGCGCCAGCCGCCCCATCGGCGCCTCCGTCACCCACATCGCCGGCGGCAGATCAACCCGCCACGCAGGCGCCGCGCCCCGTCGCCACTCTGCTGAAGACGCCGTATGCAACCGACCGCCTCGCTGCCTAAATCGCCGTGGAGCCTGCGCTTCCTGAGCGGGCCGCTGTATGGGCGCTCGATGCCGCTCAAGCGCGGGCAGAACTGGGTCGGCTCATCGGCCGATTGCGATGTGATCCTGCCGGACCGCGCCGTGGCAGGCCGCCACCTGTGCCTGGAGGTGGGCGACATTGCCGTGGCCGTGCGCAATGTGGCAGACACGCCGGCAGGTGCGGAAGCCACGCCCGTGCAACTGGGCGGCACGCCGCTGCCGCAGGGCGTGCGGCGCACGCTGTCACCCAGCGATGCGGTGGACCTCGGGCCCATCCGCTTTGGTGTCGAGCGCATCGGCGCCCCGCAACGGCGGTGCCGGAACCGCCTGCGCCCGCACGCGAACGGGGCGTGCGCTGGCTGATCGACATGGCGGGTGTGGGGCGCTTTCTGCGCGGACGTGGTTCCCGCGCGGCGCCCGCGCTGGTGGCGCTGTGGTGCGTGCTGGCCATGATCACGCTGCTGGCGGCGGTGCTGGCCATTCGCGGCGAGTTCCGCTTTCGCAGCGGATCCACCACCGATCGCATCGCGCAGATTCAGCAGGCGCTGGGCAATCCACGTGAAATCGTAGTGGCCCCGATGAGCGATGGCACGTATCAAGCAAGTGGGTACGTCGAAACGCAGGCCGACCGAAAGACCATCGGCGAGCGCGCCGCGCGTATCCCCAAGCTCACGCTGGGCGAGATCTATGTGGTGGGCGATCTGCTGGCCACGGCGCAGCAGTTCGTGAGCGACGGCCGACTCAAAGTGGAATACGCCGGACACGGCCGCGTGGTCGTGTCGGGCGAGACAAACGATTACCGGGTGCGCGACCACCTGCGCGTGTTTGCGCGGGACGCACGCCCCGCCATCGAGGTCGTGGACAACGTGCAGTACAAGGACGGCGGCCCCGTCGAGGTGGGCCAGAACGTGGACATCGCCAAGAACAGCATCGTGGGCGTGTATGCCGATGAAGACGGCATGCGCTTTGTCACCACGCGCGACGGGCAGCATTACTTCGAGGGGTCCCGCATGCCCGACGGCGACGTGATCCGGCAGATCTCCACCACGGGGGTGACGTTCGACCACGGCGGTACGGCGTTTGTGCGGCCGATCCAGGGCGGGGGTGTGGATTTGCAGGCGGCGAGCACGCCGGCTGCGTCGGACGCTGCTGCCAGTGCGGTCAATACAGCCGGCGCGCCCGGGCTGGTGTCTGCTTCAGCACCGGCAGTAGCCCCCACACCATGACGCCAATCGCCAACGCCTTTCGAACCCTTTGTGCGCTCGTGCCGGCCCGCCGGCATGGCAAGCAACCGTTGCCTCTCACGAGGCGCCTTTCCCCCTAGACCGACCTGGAGAAAACCATGGCATTCGATGTGAACATCGGCAACACCACCAACACCGCGGCGGCTTCGAGCCAGGACACCATCAACCAGATGCAGGAGAACAACAAGATCCAGATGCAGCTCGCCAAGGTGAGCAGCGACGGACAGTTGACCACCATGCTGTGCACCACGCAGGAGCACAACGCGGAAAACCTCAAGCAACTGGCGTCCGAGGGCTCGCGTCCCCAGTAACACACAAAGGGAGGACCGTACTGCTGCGTCCTCCCTTTGTTTCGGGACGTCGCCCTTTTTTCTTCCGGGGGCCATCCCATTCCTCATCAGGAGAAAACACCATGTCGACTGAAATCGCGGCCGCGGCAATGGCGCCCAGCATCAATGCCCCTGCTCCACCTGCGCAGGCCGCCGCACACACCGCGCCCAACCGGGCGGCCGACGTGCAGCAGTTCGACGCCATGATGGCCAACGCGGCCATGTCGAACGCTTCCGCCCATGCCAGCGCGCCCGTATCAAGCTCCGGCGTGATGGTCGAGCTGCGTCGTTACGGCAAGGACGTGGCAAACCGCTACGCCGATCTGGAAGACAAGATCACGCAGGTGCATCGCGCCTCGCAAAGCGGCGACATCATGCAGATGAGCGCTGCGAATACCGAGGCCAGCCTGCTGATCGCATCCACCACCGCCGACCTGCAGATGAACTACGGCCTCGCCAACGCCGCCAACGGCACCCTGAAATCGCTGCTGCACAACTCCAGTCAATGATGATGGCAATCCCTACCGGCTCGGCCCGCTGGCTGCGCTTTGGGCTGGCATGCGCCGCCGCCCTTCTCCTCTGCAGCTGCGACAAGGAGCTCGTCTCCAACCTCGGCGAGCCGCAGGCCAACGAAGTGCTGTCCGCCCTGAGCAACGCCGGCATCGGCGCGCGCAAGGAAGCCGTGGACGAGCACGGCTGGCAGGTGCTGGTCGACGACTCCGACATGGGGCAGGCGCTGGACGTGCTGCGTGCACAAGGCCTGCCGCGCGAACCGCTGGCACGCCTGGGCGAGATCTTCCGCAAGCAGGGTCTGGTCGCGACCCCGGCAGAGGAGCGCGTGCGCTATCTCTACGGCATGTCGGAAGAGCTTTCGCGCACGCTGCAGGCCATGGATGGTGTGGTCACCGCACGTGTGCACGTGGTGATTCCCGAGAACGATCCGCTGTCCGACAAGGTGCGGCCTTCCTCCGCGGCGGTCTACATCAAGTACCGCGACGGCGTGAACCTGCGCGCCATGACGCCGATGGTCAAAGACCTCGTCGCGCACAGCATCGAGGGGCTGAATTACGACAACGTCTCGCTCGTGCTGCAAGGTACCGATCTGGGCGCCAACGAACGCCGCTCGCGCGCAGCCACGTCGCCCTATCTGCTGATCAATGCGCGCAATCCGTTGGTCTGGCTGGTGGGCGTGCTGATCGTGCTGGGCGTGTTGGCGGCGCTGGCCACGGCATTGC
>NZ_VOSS01000054.1 GCF_007997035.1 Ralstonia sp. TCR112
AACAGCAGCAGCTTGAACGGCACCGAGATGGTGGTCGGCGCAATCATCTGCATGCCCAACGCCAGCAGCAGATTGGCCACGATCAGGTCGACCACCACGAAGATGATGTAGAGCACAAAGCCCACCTGGAACGCCTTGATCAGCTCGGTGAGGGTGAAGCTCGGCACGAGCACGGTCAGGTCGTCGTTCTTGAGGCCGGCCGCGCGCTCCTTGGGCCAGATGCTCGTGGCGGATTTGACGAAGAAGTTGCGCTCCGATTCCAGCGTATGGGTCTGCAGGAATTTCTTCACCGGCGGCTGTGCTGCATCGAGGATGGCGATCACGTCGTCCACGCTCATCTGGCTGCTCAGGTTGAAATTGCGCCCGCGCAGGTTGTCGACCATGTCCATGCCGACGGGCGCCATGATGAACACCGTCAGGATCAGGGCGATCCCGTTGAGCACGATGTTGGGCGGCACCTGCTGGATGCCCAGCGCCGAGCGCAGCAGGCCAAACACCACCACCAGCTTGGTGTAGCTCGTGACCATGAGCGCGGCAAAGGGTGCGATGCCCAGTGCCGCCACCACGGCAATCATCGCTACGGGATTGGGCAGGTTTCCCATGTGCGTGTCGAGTGTGTCGATGCGTTGTTCTTGTTGAGGGAGAAGCGGGCCGGGCGTTATGCCTGCCCGGGTGCCGCCTGGCCGATGAAGCGCGATACACGCACGCCGAGCCGGTTGCCGACGGCGATCAGGTGGCCTTCGCCCACCGGCGTGCCGTTGGCGAGGATCCGGATGACGGCCTGGTTGAGCGGCTGCGCCAGCTCCATCACCGTGCCGGGCCGCAGCGCACGCAGCTCGGCCAACGACAGGCGCCGTTCTTCCAGCTCGAAGGTGGTGACCAGTTCGATGTCGTCCAGGCTGTCGGTCGGAAGCGGCCTCGCTGGGGCCTCTGTGCCGGGTGCAGCGTTGAGGGGGGCTGCGTTTTCGGTTGTCATCGGTTTTTCCTCAATGTTTTCCACCACGATGCGGTTGCCTTGCACCTGCCCGAACACACGCAGGTGCAGCCGCCCCCGCACACGGGCCACGCAGCGCAGGGCGTTGCCGGCCGGCAGCCATTTTTCGATGCGCACGATGTCGCCGAGCGCAATGCCGGCAAAGTCGCGGCGCGACAGGAACGTGGCGCCCAGCTCGAAGCGCAGCGGCACCTGCGTACCCATGAAGGCCGCCAGCGGGATGGGCTCCGCAGCCAACTCGGCCGGGCACAGTTCAGGCAGTGCCTGCGGCGCGTCGAACAGCAGCCCTGCGCGTGCCTGCCACGGTGCGGCACCGTCTTCGGCAGGTGTTTCATCGCGGCGTGTGACCAGCATTTGCAGGACGTCGGGCCGGTCCAGCCGTATGTCGGGCGAGGCGGCCTCCGGCAACCATGCAAGCGCGCGTCCGCTGCGTTGTTCGATGCCACGTGCGAGCGGCGCCAGCGCGTCGGCCAGCACGGCGCAGCGCAAGGCTTGCGGTACGTGCACATCCGCGGCGTCGGCCAGCCATGCGCGTTCGGCGGCCGCATCGAGCAGCAGCCAGCCCGGCGCATCGCCCAGCGTGAATCGGTGGGCTTGCGCCGCAGCTTGCACGGCATGGGCCTCGCAACGCACCTCGTAGGGTGTCTCCCCTACGGAAAACGGTAGTGTCGCGCGCGCGAGATAGAGGCGCGACAGCGTGCGTGCCAGCGCCGGATCCACTGCCGACAGCATGCGGGCGTCGAGCGTGTTCATGTCATCAACATCCGCCCGGCCATGTAGGCGAGCTGCACGCGGTTCTGCGCGCCGTACTTCTTCTTGAGCTGGCGCAGGTGATAGTCGACGTTGTGCGGCGACATGTTGAGCTGCTCGGCGATGGCCTTGTCCGACAACCCGCTGGTGATGAATTCCAGAATCTGCCGTTGCACCTGGGAGAGCGCCCGCGCATGCGCGTCTTCATGCAACGGCTTGGCGTGCTGCATCAGGAATTCATGCACGCCAAGCCCCACGGCATAGGCCTGGCCGACTACGTTGTCGGCAATCCAGCCCTTGGCGTTGTTGCCCGATCCGAAGCAGATGACACTGTGTTCCAGGCTGCGGGGGCTCACGACCCCGAAGCTGATGCCGCTGCGCAGGCCAGAGCGTTCTGCGTCTTGCAGCAGGCGGTGCAGACGATCGGCATCCGATGGCGCGGTGAGCGTGGCGCCCAGATCCGCGAGGTCCCATACCAGCGGCCACTCGTAGCGCAACGCGAAGGCCAGGCGCGGGTCGACTTCAAAGTAGCGTTCGTCGACGTAACGCTTTGGCCAGTTGGGAGGCGAATACGCGCGGAAGTACAGCACCCGCGTAATCGATTCGCCAATGCGTGTCAGCCGGTAGTAGCAGAGCCAGTCGAAACCGATGCTGCGCAAGACGGCGCGCAGTAGCAACTGCCGTTCCTGCGCCCCGTGCGCGGCCCGCAGGTCCTGCGCGGTCTCGGAGAAGGACTCGGCGCGTGCCATTGCGCCCAGGCGGATCGATTCGGCATCGACCACGATGTGTTCTTCGCCAAACAGGATCGGCGCGCGGACATCGCCGGCACCCACATTCGAAGCAGTCAACCGTGGCCTCTCGCGTGGCAAGTGAATGCACTCACTGTAGTGGCGCGCACACGCCGCGATGAACTACCGAAAAGCGTAGTCGACCCCGAATCTTCGTCAGAGATTGTCCGCGTGACTACGAGTTTTCGCGTTGAGCGCAGAGGCCCCTCACTTCTACACTTTCGCAAGAGAAGCAGATGCTCAACAGCGCCTGTCTTCTACGGAGATTCGTGGGCCCACGCGGCCCCAAAACAGTCCCAACAGTCCAAAACGGGCCCAAAGGCGCTCCATGGCAAAGCCTCGGAATCTTGCTGCAGCGTTGGATGTTCCGCTCTCCGGCATGCGCTGGGCGCGGCTGGTGAACTACGACATTGCGATTGCCGTGTTCGTGGTCGCGGTGGTCGCGCTCTTTGTGCTGCCGTTGCCGACCGTGGTGTTGGACGGGCTCATCTCGCTCAACCTGGCGGCCAGCATCGTGCTGCTGTGCGTGTCGATCTATCTGCCGTCGGCGCTCGCGTTCTCGTCGTTTCCGGCGGTGCTGCTGTTCACGACGCTGTTCCGGCTGTCGCTGAACATCGCCTCGTGCAAGCTGATCCTGCTGCAGGCCAATGCGGGCCACGTGATCGACACCTTCGGCAAGCTCGTGGTCGGCAACAACTTCGTGGTCGGCGGCGTCGTGTTCCTGGTGATCGCGGTGGTGCAGTTCATCGTGATCGCCAAGGGTTCGGAGCGCGTGGCGGAGGTCGGTGCGCGGTTTTCGCTCGATGCGATGCCCGGCAAGCAGATGAGCATCGACGCCGATCTGCGCGCCGGCATCATCACGTCGGACGAAGCCAAGCGCCGCCGTGAAGCGCTCGAGCAGGAATCTCAGTTGCATGGCGCGATGGACGGCGCGATGAAGTTCGTCAAGGGCGACGCCATTGCCGGCATCATCATCGCGGTCATCAACATCCTGGCCGGCATTGCCGTGGGCGCGCTGATGCACGGCATGTCGATCGGCGATGCGCTGCACCGTTACGCGATCCTGACGGTGGGCGACGGCATGGCCTCGCAGATTCCGTCCCTGCTGGTGTCGATTGCTGCCGGCATCGTCACCACCCGTGTGGCCACGCGAGACCGTGAAGCGCGCCACCTCGGCCAGCAGATCGGCGCGCAGATCACCGCCCACCCACGCGGCATGCTGATGGCCAGCGGCGTGCTGCTGGCGTTCCTGCTCGTGCCCGGGTTTCCGAAGTGGTCGTTCCTGCTGCTGGCGATCGGCACCGCGGCGGCCGCCTTCCTGCGCATGCGCCAGCGCCGACAGGCGCCGCCGCTCGACCTGCTTGTGCTCGGCCCCGATGCACGGCGCCTGGCCGAGCCCGAGGCAGGCTCGCCGGCGGAAGGCATTGCGCCGCCCATCGCCGTGCGCCTGTCGGAAGACCTGCGCGGCCAGATCGAACTCGTTGCCCTGCAGACGCGCCTGGCCGAAGCCAAATCGCGCGTGCAGCGCAGGCTCGGTGCGGTGTTCCCGCGCGTGCAACTGAACTGGGACGCGACGTTGCCCGCCCACGGCTACGCGCTGCTTGTGCAGGACGTGCTGGCCGCTGAAGGCACGCTGCCTGAGCGCGATGCGATTTCCGACGGCGCGGTGCCGCCCGAAGAGCGTCTTGCCGCCGAAGTGGAAACGCTCATCGAGCGTAATGCCGCTTCGCTCATCGGCATTCAGGAAACGCAGAACCTCATCCAGATCATGCGCCGTGAACACGGCGAGCTGGTGGCCGAACTCACGCGCCTCGTGCCGCCGCAGCGCATTACCGAAGTGCTGCGCCGGCTGGTGCAGGAGGGCGTGTCGATCCGCAACCTGCGCGCCATTTTCGAGAGCCTGATCACGTGGTCGCCCAAAGAGCCCGAAGACGTGATCGGCCTCGTGGAGCTGGTGCGCGTGGACCTGCACCGCCAGATCACCGAGCAGTTCTGCGGCACCAGCCGCGTGCTCGACGTGGTGCTGTTCGAGCAGTCCTTGCAGGAGCGCATCGAGCAGGCCGTCGTGCACACCAAGCAGGGCAGCGTGCTGAGCCTCACGCGCGACGCCAAGCAGGCGATCACCGACCAGGTGGTGAAGATCCTGGGCGGCACCCGCCCGCTGGAGAAAGACCGCCATGGCCGCCCGCTGGCGGTGATGGTGTCGCTCAACTGCCGGCGCTACGTCAAGACGATGCTGCAGCCGGTGTTTGGCGATCTGCCGGTGCTGTCGTACCAGGAGATCGACGAAGCGATCGAGCTCAACACCGTGGGCTGGGTGACCAACCCGGCCTGAAGACACAAACGCACGGAACGCACAGAACGCACAAGGAGACGGGCCCATGAACATGAGCGCCACCATTCTCGAAGCCACACGCCAGGGCTTGCTGCTGGTGCTGCTGGTCTCGTTGCCCGTGGTGGCGGTGGCAACGGTATCGGCGTTACTGATTGCCATCGCGCAGGCAGTGACGCAGATCCAGGATCAGAGCATCGGCCTGTCGGTGCGGCTGATTGCGGTGATGGTGACCATCGTGGTGCTGGCGGGGTGGGGCGGACGCGAGGTGCTGCGTTTTGCCCGCATGGCACTCGATCAGGTGTTTTACGGCGGTGTGGCGCCTTTCTAGCGGGGGGATCGCGAGATGGCGCCGAACGAACAACAACATAACCGAGCGAGAACACGCGTGAACAAACGCTATCGATTCCTGCAGTGGAGTGCATCAGCGGCGTGCCTGTGGCTGCTGACGACGGCGGCCGTGGTGGAGGCGGCCGAGCTGCGCTGGCGCAACCGGTCGTACACGCTGGTGGCCGAAGGCAAGAAGGTGGGCGATTTCATCCGCGAGCTGGCGGCATCCCAGGGCGTGACGGCGGTCGTCGACCCGAAGGTGGAAGGCACCATCAACGGCAAGTTCTCGGGCCCGCCGGCCAGCACGCTCAACACCGTGTGTGCCACCTACGGGCTCACCTGGTACTACGACGGCTCGCTCATCTACGTGGACCGTGCCGACGATTCACAGACGCAGGTCTTCCCGATCCCGAAGGGCAGCGGCCCTGAGCTTGCGCAGATCCTGCGTGCCATGCAGATCACCGATCAGCGCTTCCCGCTCGTCGTGAGCGACAAGGAAAACACCGTCTACGCGTCAGGCCCGAAGCGCTATGTGGAACTCGTGCGCCAGGCCATTGCATCGATTGCCGATCCGTCACGCGGTGCGGACCGCGCCGAGATTCGTGCCTTCCCGCTCAAGTACGCCTGGGCGGGCGATGTGGAGATCAACCGGTCCGGCAAGCCCGTGACGATTCCCGGCATTGCCACCATGATGCGTCGGCTGCTGGGCGCGCCCAATCCGGCAGCCAGCAGCCCCGGCATGTCGCCCACGCGCGCCATGCGGCTGACCGGGCCGACGCGGCAGATGAAGCTCAGCTCCGGTGACAGCATCAACGTGCCGCGCATCGAGATCCCGCTGGCCGGATCGCAAGGGGATTCCGGCTACAGCGCGCAGGCGCCCGCGGCATCGGGCGGTGGTACGCCGCCTGACCTGCCGCGCATCGAAGCCGACGCCGGCATCAACGCCGTGCTCATCCGCGACGTGCCCGAGCACATGGCGCAGTACGAACGCCTGATCGCCTCGCTCGATACCAAGCCGCGGCTGGTGGAGATCAACCTCACGATCATCGACATCAGCACCGATTCGCTCGACAGCCTGGGCGTGGATTGGCGCCTGCACACCAAGCACGGCGATTTCCAATCCGGCAACGGAAACAACCCGCCGCTCACCTTCAACGTGGGCACCACGGAAGACGGCCAGACCGGCGCCACCACGCCGGTTGGCATGGCACTCACCGCGTCGATTGGCGGCAGCCTGCGCAACTACCTGCTGGCACGCATCAACGCACTCACGCAGAGCGGCAACGCGCAACTGCAGGCCAAGCCGAAGGTGCTGGCACTGGACAACACCGAAGCCATTCTTGAAAACCTCATCCACTTCTACGTGCCGGTGTCGGGCTTCCAGGATGCGTCGCTGTACGGCATCACGACAGGCACGAGCGTGAAGGTCACGCCGCTCATCGTCAACGAGGCCGGCCAGATGAGCGTGATGATGTCGATCGACATCGACGACGGCAACCTGACCAACGACCGCGTCTCGCAACTGCCGGTGGTGCAGGAGCGCTCGATCGTCACCAAGGCGATGATCGAAGAGGGTAAGAGTCTGCTGATTGCCGGCTTCAA
>NZ_VOSS01000055.1 GCF_007997035.1 Ralstonia sp. TCR112
GGCTGTCACGCGCACGCCGCTGGCTGCACGGGCGCGCCGGCCAGTGACGAGTAGCGACAGCAACTGGGGCCTTTCGCCTGTGCGCTGTCTGTGCCCCACGTCTGGGCTTGATTCCGCAACGTTCCACAAGGTCGACGAGGTCGACAAGGTCCCGGCCGTGCGCCGTATCGGCATGCACGCATCCACAGCGCTGGTGCAGAGCGCGAGCGCCCCCTGCGGTGTGCCATGAGCACGCCGCTTGATGTCTCGCCCTGCCGGGTCGGTCCAGCATTCTCAGGTGCAGTAGGGTGGCAATGACGCTTTCGCTGAACGATCTTCAATTGCTGACGGCGCTCGTCGGCAGCCTGCACGAGGCATCGCCCGATAGCGTGGCGGAGCGCCCTGCGGTGGCACGCAAGCTCGAGTCATTGCTCGGCATTGATGTCATGTCGCATATCGTCCGGCACGAGGCCAACCCCGTTCCCATCCACACCTCCACGTGGGGCCGCGATCACCAATTGAATGCGGACTACAAGCAGTACTTTCATGCGGTCGACCCGATCTCGCCGCTGTTGCACCGTCGCGCAGATCCGCTGCTCGTGGAGGGCATCATCGGCCGGCGCAGCCTGCAGCGCACGGAATACTTCACCGATTTCCTCACGCGGTACAAGGTCTACCCAGGCATGAGCCTGTGCCTGGATGCCGGCGGCGGAACCTTGCTCGACTACCGCCTGGGCACGAGTGAAGTTGGCCGCGTCTTTGGCGAGCGCGAGCTGCGTATTCTCGATCTGCTGCGTCCACACCTCATCAACGCCCACCGGCAACGCGCC
>NZ_VOSS01000056.1 GCF_007997035.1 Ralstonia sp. TCR112
CATCGAGCGCGAAGGGTTGCTGCAGCTGTTGAACCGGATCGCCCTAGGCGCGAGCGAGCCGATGCAATGGGCGGGGTTCGACCTCTGCACAAAGTTCGAACACGCCGCAGATGGCCGCATCGTTCACCGCCTGTATCTGACGGCCGATACCGTGGGCTCAGGGGCGTGGTTCCAGCAGACGTTCAAGGTGACACGGCGTGAAGGCGAGGTGTGCGAACTGCTGCTCAAGGGCCTGTCGGATAAGCAGATCTCCAAGGCGCTCAACATCAGCTACTGGACGGTGCGCAGCCACGTTGGGCGTGTGCTGGACAAGCTTGGGATTGAATCGCGCAGTGCTGTCGCTGCGCGTGTCATGGCTGCGCGCTGATGCGGGGTCATGTGTGCCACGGAAGGACGAAAAGTGCTTCCGGACCCTCCCGGAATCATGTTCTGAAATCTCAATTAATCTGAATTCAATATCGCTGAATTCAGATCTAAATTACATACAACGTCGCGCATTTGCATCGAAGTTGCAGTTATTGATTTTCGATAGAGTCGTTTCGTTTATCATCCGCGCAAACAGCAAAAAGGCAATCGCTCTGCAACAGACAGAGTGAGGCCGGTCGGGGTTTCGTTCCCGTTCAAAACGGGGCAGGGAGTGCTTTCGCATGAGACGAGATCTCAGGCGTGCTGTCGCGCGTCGTCACCTTGTTGGGCATTCGTCCCAGCGCTCCTTCTGGTCAGCGCCACGCGCTGCCCGCCCCCTGGCCTGAATCGGAACAGCCCACGCTGTAACAAGCGCGCGCCTGCTGTCAGTCGTCGCCCCATTCCCAGCCTGCTTTGCGCACGTTCAATCGTGCGCTAGCGCGCTGTTGCCGTCTGCCGTGTCAGTAGAAAAACATCATGAACGCCAAGTGTTATCGAACTGTCTTCAACGCCGTGCGCGGCATGCTGGTTGCCGTGGAGGAAACGGCCAGGAGCACAGGCAAGGGGCGTGACACGGGAGGCCGTGCCAGCCGCCGGGCATCTGCGCTGACGATCAGTGCGGTGGCCGCGCTGGCGGCACCTGGCCTGAACGCGCAATCGCTAACGCCGGACCGCAATGTTCCCGGTCCCCACCCGGTGGTG
>NZ_VOSS01000057.1 GCF_007997035.1 Ralstonia sp. TCR112
CACGCGGCGCACAACTCGACTTGCTGTCCCGTGCGATGGCCATCAATGGCCAGGTGTGGGCGGAACGTCTCAATGCGGTAGCGGGTGCCAATAGCGTCGACTACGGCAGCGTCACGCCGACCGCGATTGCGGGCGTGGGCCCGGCACCGCAGGTCGCCATCGACGTCGGCCAACTGGGCAGCATGTACGGCGGGGGTGCCACGCGGTTGATTGGCACCGAGCGAGGGCTGGGCGTCAACATCGGCGGCAACTTGGCCGCACTCACCGGCAGCCTGAGCCTGGCAGCCAATGGCGATGTCACCATCACGCCGACGGGGCGTGTGCAGAGCGCGGCCGATGCCAGCATTTCTGCGCCCAATGTCAGCAACCAAGGCATCATCACGAGCCCTGGCAACGTGACGGTGTCCGGCAGCACGAACAACAGTGGCACCGTGGTTGCCGGCGGCAACGCAACCATCAGCGGGCCGCAAATCGCCAACAGCGGCACGATCGGCGCGGGCGTCGATACGAACGGCAATGTCACGCAGCCGGGCGC
>NZ_VOSS01000058.1 GCF_007997035.1 Ralstonia sp. TCR112
TTGCTTACTTTTCTTTGGCAAGACAAAGAAAAGTAAGTCGGTCCCGGCAGGGAACGAAAGGGAGGTGGACCACCGAGCCCAACTCCCCATCACCAAATCAACGCACCCGCATTCCCGGCACCGCCCCAGAATGCGGCTCAAGAATATAAAGCCCAGGCTGAGCCTTTTCGTCAGCCGCCGAAGCCGCCAACACCATCCCTTCCGACATCCCAAACTTCATCTTGCGCGGTGCCAGGTTTGCAACCATCACGGTCAGCTTGCCAACGAGATCTTCCGGCGCATACGCCGACTGGATGCCCGAAAACACATTCCGCGTCTGGCCTTCACCCACATCCAGCGTCAGCTGCAGCAGCTTGTTCGATCCTTCCACGCGCTGGCAGGCAACGATCTTGGCGACACGCAGGTCGATCTTGGCGAAGTCGTCGATGGTGATGGTCTCGGCGATCGGCTCGATGGCGGCAGCACCGTTGGCAGCAGCAGCCGGGGCATCGGCGGTCGCCTGCAGGGACTGACGATTTGCCTCCACCAGCGCATCCACCTGCTTTTTGTCCACGCGCGTCATCAGGTGCGAGTACGGCTGGATCGGCTTGTCCGACGAAAGTTGCGAATCGATCGAGCGCCACGTCAGCGGCTCAACGTTGAGGAACGCTTCGATGCGCTCGACCGTGGTCGGCAGAATCGGCTTGAGGTACACGGCCAGCAGGCGGAACGCTTCCAGCGCGACCGAGCACGCGGCGTGCAGCTTTTCGCGGTTGGCCTCGTCCTTGGCCAGATCCCACGGCTTCTCGGTGTCGACGAAGGCGTTGACGGCGTCGGCCAGTTCCATCACGGCGCGCAGCGCCTTGCTGTACTCGCGCTTTTCGTACAGATCGGCGATCTGCGGGGCGGCTTCGCGCAGTTGCACCATCAGCGGATGACTCAGCGCGGCATCGCTCACGCGGCCCTCGAAGCGCTTGACCAGGAAGCCGGCCGAGCGGCTGGCGATGTTGACGAACTTGCCGACCAGATCACTGTTCACGCGGGCGATGAAATCGTCCAGGTTCAGATCCAGATCTTCCATCGTCGCGTTCAGCTTGGCCGCGAAGTAGTAGCGCAGCCATTCCGGGTTCAGGCCGGTATCGATGTAGCTCTGTGCGGTGATGAACGTGCCGCGCGACTTGCTCATCTTGGCGCCGTCCACGGTCAGGAAGCCGTGGGCGAACACGTTGGTCGGCGTGCGGTGGCCCGAGAACTTCAGCATCGCCGGCCAGAACAACGTGTGGAAATACAGGATGTCCTTGCCGATGAAGTGGTACTGCTCGGTGGTCGAGTGTTCGTTGATCCACGCGTCGAAATCGAGACCCCGCTTGGCGCACAGGTTCTTGAAGCTGGCGTAGTAGCCGACCGGCGCATCCAGCCACACATAGAAGTATTTGCCCGGCGCGCCGGAATCTCGAAGCCGAAGTACGGTGCGTCCCGCGAGATGTCCCAGTCCGAGAGCTTGGCCTCGCCTTCTTCGCCGAGCCATTCGCGCATCTTGTTGGTGGCTTCGGGCTGCGCCAGGTCGGCCACCCAGTCGCGCAGGAAATTCTCGCAGCGCGGGTCGGACAGCTTGAAGAAGTAGTGCTCCGACGACTTGCGCACCGGTGTCGCGCCCGACACCACGGAATACGGGTTCTTCAGGTCGGTCGGCTGGTACGTCGCGCCGCAGACTTCACATGAATCGCCGTATTGGTCTTTCGCGCCGCATTTCGGGCATTCGCCCTTGATGAAGCGGTCCGGCAGGAACATCTCCTTGACCGGGTCGTAAAACTGCTCGACCTCGCGGACGTCGATCAGGCCGGCTTCCTTGAGCCTGAGGTAGACGTTCTGGCACAGCTCCTTGTTTTCGTCGGAGTCGGTGCTGTAGTAGTTGTCGAACGAGACCAGGAAGTTGTCGAAGTCGCGTTTGTGCTCCGTCCAGACGCGTTCGATCAGCTGGCGCGGCGTCAGGCCTTCCTTCTCGGCGCGCAGCATGACGGGCGTGCCGTGCGTGTCGTCGGCGCCCACGTAATAGGTCTCGTGGCCGCGCATGCGTTGGAAGCGCACCCAGATATCGGTCTGGATGTACTCGACCAGGTGGCCGATGTGAATCGGCCCGTTGGCATAGGGCAGGGCGGAAGTGACGAGGATGCGACGTTCGGACATGGGCAGGCCAGAAAGGAGCGGGCGGGCCGCGAACAGGGCGCGGCGCGCGGAAAAACGCGTATTTTAGCGCGCCCGGCGGTCTCAGGCCGTTCCCCGACGAATCTGCGGAACCTGGGTGTGATCGTGGAGTTTGGCCCATGCGTCACGATGCCGCGCACCGTGTGACCCCAAAAAAAAGCGCCGGTCAGAGCCGGCGCAGCTTTCCACAACGGAAAAGGAGGAGAAATCAGGTACCGCCCGGGAGGTCAGCCACGCATCGCGAGCCAGCAACGTGTGGCAAGCGGCACCTGTTTTCTATGACTGGGTTACCCCTGAATTGGTTTCAAATAAATTTCGACGCGGCGATTTTGCGCGCGGCCGGCCTCCGTGGCGTTGTCAGCGACAGGCTGGTTTGGCCGCGGCTTCGGCGGAGAGACGATTGCGCGCCACGCCTCGGTCAGTCAGGTAGCTCGCCACGCTCTGCGCCCGCTTTTGCGACAGCGTCATGTTGTAGTTGGGGTTGCCGGTGCTGTCCGTGTGGCCGACCACATTGGCTGCCAGTTCCGGATGCTGCGTGAGCGTTTGTGCCACGCTATCCAACGGGCCGCGGAACGACGGCTTGATCACCGCGCTGTCGGTGTCGAACGAAACCTGGCTCGGAATGTTCAACTTAAGCGAGCCGTCAGGTTGCTCTGAAATTTGCGTGCCGGTGCCAGCGGTATCGCCAGCCAGCTTGGACTTGATGGCGCCCCAGTTGTAGCCGACGGCTGCACCGGTCGCCGCGCCCAGCGCACCGCCAATGGCAGCGCCCTTGCCGTTGCCGACCAGCGCGCCGATGCCAGCGCCCACGGCCGCACCAACGCCGGTGCCCATGGCGGTCTGGTTCTGCTGTTCGGTCGCACAGCCGGCGGCCAGCAGGGCGATCAGCGAGACGGAAATAAGCTTGGCTTTCATGGTTTCTCCTACGGGTAACGGGATCGGTTCTTGTGAGTTTGCCGATATCCGGCGCATCAGAGGGATATTGGGGGAGGAATCGGACGAACGACGCGCCGGCAAAATACAATAGCAAAACAGTAGATAGAGTGGCCAGGGCGCCGCAAAGTTCATGCCGCGTCACCGTTGGCCCGTCCCCCATTCGCATTAGATTTGTGGAGCACATGTTGAGCGTAACCATCGAACAGATCACCGAAGCCCTGCGCGGCGTGGTGGATCCCAATACCGGGCGCGACCTCGTGTCGTCCAAATCGGCGCGCAACATCCGGGTCGATGGCGGCGAGGTGTCGCTTGACGTGGAGCTGGGCTATCCGGCCAAGAGCCAGTTCGAGCCGATCCGCAAGCTCGTGATCGGGGCGCTGCGCCAGGTGCAAGGTGTCGAAAATGTGAGCGTGCAGGTGTCGATGAAGATCGTCGCGCACGCGGTGCAGCGCGGCGTGCACCTGATGCCGAATGTGAAGAACATCATCGCTGTGGCGTCGGGCAAGGGCGGGGTGGGTAAATCGACGACCGCCGTGAACCTGGCGCTGGCGCTGGCCGCGGAAGGTGCCAACGTCGGCATTCTCGACGCCGATATCTACGGCCCGAGCCAGCCGATGATGCTGGGCATCCAGGGCCAGCCGGAGTCGGCCGACGGCAAGACGATGGAGCCGATGGAGGGCCACGGCCTGCAGGCCAATTCGATCGGTTTCCTGATCGAGCAGGACAACCCGATGGTCTGGCGCGGCCCGATGGTGACCTCGGCGCTGGAGCAACTGCTCAAGCAGACGAACTGGCGCGACCTGGATTACCTCATCGTCGACATGCCGCCGGGCACGGGCGACATCCAGCTCACGCTGTCGCAGAAGGTGCCTGTGACGGGCGCGGTGATCGTCACCACGCCGCAGGACATCGCGCTGCTCGACGCCAAGAAGGGCCTGAAGATGTTCGAGAAGGTGGGGATTCCCATCATTGGCGTGGTCGAGAACATGGCGGTCTACTGCTGCCCGAACTGCGGCCACACCGAACACATTTTCGGTGCCGGCGGCGGCGAGAAGATGTGCGAACAATACGGCGTGCCGTTCCTGGGCAGCCTGCCGCTGAACTTGTCGATTCGCGAGCAGGCCGATTCGGGTCGCCCCACCGTGGTGGCCGACCCCGACGGCGCGATTGCCGGCGTCTACAAGCAGATCGCGCGCCGCGTCGCCATCGCCGTGGCCGAGAAGGCGAAGGACATGACGAGCAAGTTCCCGTCGATCGTCGTGCAGAACACCTGACGCCATGGAATCCACGTCGCCGCTGCCCGCCGACCGCCCGTCCGTACGGGTGGCGGTGGTGCTGTGCCGCCGCCCGACGGCCAACCGCTGGCAGCCGTATCAGTGGCGGCTGGAAGCGGTCGTGCCCGACCTGGGCGAATACGGCACGGCGCCGCGCTGCCTCGATCGCGCTGACGATGAGAAGGGCGACGAGCGCTGGCTGACGCCCGGCTTCTCCGTCACGCTGTTTCGCGACGAGGCCGAGGGCTATTACCTGAACGTGACCTCCGCCGCGCCCTGCTGGTTTGTGCTGTGGCGCCTTGGCGAGCCGGGCACGGCCGACGAAGGCCGCGCGATTCCGCATACGGTTTCGCTGAGCTACAACGAGGCCGGGCGCTGGCTGGACGGCGGCGAGACGGTCGAAAACGTGCCGTTGGATGCCGCTGCGCTGGAGTGGCTGCAGGCGTACGTGGCTGAAAACTACCGGCCCGAGCCGAAGAAGCGGCGCCGCCCGGAGTCGTTTCTGCCGCCGGAAGACCGCGCGAAGTTCTGAGTGAAACTGCCGTGAGCGAAGAAACTTTCCTCTCGCGCTGGTCGCGCCGCAAGGCTGCCGAGCGGCGGGGCGAACCCGAACCGGAACCGCAAGCGGCTCCGTCTGCCGAGCCCGCGCCGGTTGTCGTGTCTGAAGCGTCGGTGGCCGAGCCTGCGCCGGAGGCGCCGCCGCTGACGCTGGCAGACGCCGCCAAGCTGACGTCCTCCGACGATTTCTCCCCCTTCGTCGCGCGCGGGGTGGACGAAGCCGTCAAGCGTGCCGCGCTCAAGAAGCTCTTTGCCGATCCGCACTTCAACGTGATGGACGGCCTCGATACCTACATCGACGACTATTCGCAGCCTGACCCCATCCCGCCCGAGATGTTGCGCGAGCTGCGGCATACGGCGGAATTGCGGTTGTTCGAGCCGCTTGACGACGATGTGGCGCCGCCGACAGGAATCGAACCGGTCGCGGACGCTTCGCCTGCTGTGACCGGCGAGACGCCGCGTGAAGCGGCCGATGCCGAGTCGCCCGCTGACAACCCCGAGGCAACCCCGCATGGCGACGTTAAGCCGCCGTCCGTAGAATAAAAAAGAGTGCCGCCCGGCAACGACCGTGCGGCCATGTCCCTACAGCCCGCGCCATGCACGCGGTCGTTCACGCACACATCCATGCCAACGCTGCTCTGCAGTTGCAATCACACCATGCCGCTCGACGCCGAAGCGGTGGGCGACGCCTTGCGCGCGTCCGACACCGCCATCGATGCGCCCGGCAAGACGCACCACCTGCTGTGCCGCCGCGAGATCGGCGCGTTTACAGAAGCGCTGGGCGGCACCGGAGACGTCATCGTCGCCTGCACGCAGGAAAAGGCGCTGTTTGCTGAGGTGGCCGCGCAGCATGAGGGCGTGACCGCCCCGATCCATTTCGTCAACGTTCGGGAAACAGGCGGGTGGTCGTCGGGAGCCAAACGCGATGCGCGCGCTTTGCATGCCAAGACAGCGGCGCTGCTGGCGGTCGGCGGGTTGCCAGCGCCGGACCCGGTGCCGGTGGTCGACTATCGCTCCGACGGCAACGTGCTGATCGTCGGTCCTGCCGCGCGTGCGATGCCGTGGGCGGAGCGCCTTGCCGACCAACTGAGCGTGACGGTGCTCGCCACGGGGCGCGACCGCGCAAACGGTCTGCTGGCGCCGCCGATGGAGCGTCGCTGGCCCGTCCATGCGGGCGAGTTGCAGGAGGTGAAGGGCTGGCTTGGCGCGTTCGAGGTGCAATGGCACAGCCGTAATCCGATTGACTTGGACCGCTGCACGCGCTGCAACGCTTGCATCGATGTCTGCCCGGAAGGCGCCATCGATGCGCTCTACCAGATCGATCTGGATGCATGCCGCGACCACCGCGCGTGCGTCAAGGCATGCGGCGATGCAATGGCGATCGATTTCAGCCGCGTGGAGGCACCCCAGGCGCTATCGGGCCAATTCGACCTGATTTTTGATTTGAACGATGCGCCGGCGTTTGCTCAGCACCAGCCGCCGCAGGGCTACTTTCATGCAGGCGCGGACGCGGGCCGCCAATTGACGGCATCGCTGGCGCTGCTGCAGATGGTCGGCGAGTTCGAAAAGCCCAAGTTCTTCCAATACAAGGAATCGATCTGCGCGCATGGGCGTAATGGACAGGTGGGCTGCGACGCTTGCGTGCAAGTGTGTTCTGCGTCGGCCATCGCGCCGCAGTGGAAGGACGGGCGCGGCAGCGTGCACCTCACGCCCAATCTGTGCGTTGGCTGCGGTGCGTGTACGACGGCGTGCCCGACCGGCGCGCTTACGTATGCCTATCCCAATGCGCCCTACCAGGGGCGCAAGCTCAAGACGCTGCTGAGCACATATGCATCGGCGGGTGGGCGTGATGCCGTGGTGCTGCTGCATAACGGTAAGCGCGGCCGCACGCTGATCGAGCAGTTGGGCCGCGCTGCCCGCATCGGCAAGGCCCAGGGCGTGCCGGTGAATGTGCTGCCGGTTGAAGTCTTCCATGCGGCATCGACGGGGTTGGATCTGTGGCTTGCAGCGTTGGCTTACGGCGCCGCGCGCATCGCCATTCTCCTGACCGAAGACGACGCGCCGCAGTACCGCGCGATGCTCGCTGAACAGGTTGCCGTGGCGCAGGCCATGCTGCAGGGGCTTGGCGAACCGGCCGACGTGCCGGGCGTGGTGTTGATCGACGTGGCGGATGCAGCCGCGCTCGACGCGCGCCTGAGCCGCGCTGACGTGTCGGGCCCGCTGCGCGGCTTTCGCCGTGACATGCCTGCCGCCACCTTTGCCGTGGCCGCCGCCAAGCGCGAAACGCTCGATTTCGCCCTCGACCACCTCGCGCGCCACGCCAAGGCCACCGAGGCCGCCATCCCGCTGCCGGCCGGCGCACCGTTTGGCGCCATCACCGTGAACCGCGAACGCTGCACGCTGTGCATGGCCTGCGTTGGCGCGTGCCCGTCGCAGGCGTTGCGCGATCAGGCCGAGCGGCCCGTGCTGGCGATGATCGAGCACAACTGCGTCCAATGCGGCCTGTGCGAAACGACGTGCCCCGAAAGCGCCATCGCGCTCGTGCCGCGGCTGAATCTGTCGGCCGAAGCGCGCCAGCCGGTCACGCTCAACGAGGCGCAGCCGTTCCACTGCGTCCGCTGCAACAAGCCGTTCGGCACCGCGCAGATGGTCACGACGATGCTGGCCAAGCTCGGCGCGCATCCGGCGTTCTCCGGCGCCGCTGCCGAGCGCCTCAAGATGTGCAGCGACTGCCGCGTGATCGACATGATGCAGCACGGCGAACGCCCGGGCGCCCCGCACTGAAAACCGCGTATTGAAGCCGATCCCGATCCCATGACCGACGCCCAGCCCCTGCAATTCCAGCCCGCCGCCACGCCTGCCGACAGCGCCGAGGATCTCGCCCGTGCGGACCTCTACGGCCTGCTGGCCACGCTGTTCTTCCGCGCGGCGGACGCCGATTTGCTGCAGCGCATCGCCGCCGCGCCGCTGGACCCAACAGGCGATGACGATACCGCCCCGGCCGACGCGGAAGCTGCCGCCAGCAGCGCACTCACTCAGGCATGGCGGAGGCTCGTCGCCCGCGCCGGCAAGACGACCGCCGCGCAGGCCGACGACGAATACACCGAACTGTTCATCGGCGTCGGCAAGCCCGAGGTATTCCTGTACGGCTCGTACTACCAGGCCGGGTTCATGAACGAAAAGCCGCTCGTCGTGCTGCGGGACGATCTGCGTCGCTTCGGCCTGGAGCGTGCCGAGGGTGTCACGGAAACCGAAGACCACCTCGCCACCCTGTGTGAAGTCATGCGTTACCTCATCGCCGGGGACGATCTTGCCGTTACGCAGATCGAAGAGCAGCGCGCATTTTTCCAGCGCCATCTGGCGCCGTGGGTCGATACGGCTTGTGATGCTGTATTGCAGCATCCGCGCGCCACGTTTTATGCCGACGTGGCGGGTTTGGCCAAAGCCTTTTTTGACGTCGAGAGGCTCGCGCTTGAATTAGCGTGACGGCGCGCCGGCTCTCTGCCCAAAAATTAAGCGGGCGGGCAAGAGCCGCGCCCCGCCCACGTCACGGCGGACCGGTTCAAACCGCACTCATTGAAAAAATTCATCGGTAAATCGTCAGAAAAATCCCTCGGTGAGGGGTTTTGGGCATGGTTTTCCCATGCCGTTACTCCTAAAATGTGTTCAAAAATTCCTATTACATTCGGTCATCGGTTTGATTGAGCCGGGGAGCATCGAAATGCCAAGTCCGAACACCGTCCCTCACGCGCGCCCAGAAGCGGATTCCGCTGATGCTGCGCCCACTCGCCGCCGCTTTCTGATGGGCGCGGCGGTTGCAGCCGCCGCTGCGGGCACTGCCGCCACAGCCGGCCATCTGGTGCAAGCGCCCACTGCGCCGGCCACACCCGCAGCTGACTCCACGGATGACGGCACCACCGGCTACCGGCTGAGCGAACACATCCGCAAGTACTACAAGACGACGTGGATCTGACGCGGCCGCATGCGCGCCGCTTCCGCTTCATCGTTATTGCACGCACCCCACATCCTCAGGTGACCTCATGCTTCTGACCCGCAAACCGGCGGTACAGGACACCAAAGCCGCTTCGGCCCGACGTTCAAGCGGCCAGGGCGCTTCGTCGCTCGCTGGCAGTCTGGCGCGCAGCCTGGCCGGCGCACTGCCGACCATGGACCGCCGCACCTTCCTCAAACGCTCCGGCATAGGCGTCGGCGCGGGGTTGGCGGCGACGCAGCTTTCGCTGGTGAAGAAATCGGTGGTAGGTGAGGCCCAGGCCGCCGAAGGGAAGGGGGACATCGTCGTGCGCCGCACGGTGTGCTCGCACTGCTCGGTCGGGTGCTCGGTGGACGCCGTCGTGCAGAACGGCGTGTGGGTGCGCCAGGAACCGGTATTCGACTCGCCGATCAACCTGGGTGCGCACTGCGCCAAAGGCGCCGCCCTGCGCGAGCATGGTCACGGTGAATACCGCCTGAAGACGCCGATGAAGCTAGTCGACGGCCGTTACCAGCGCATCAGCTGGGAGCAGGCGCTCAACGAGATCGTCGCCAAGATGCAGACCATCCGCCAGGAGACCGGACCGGATTCGTTCTTCTTCGTGGGGTCGTCCAAGCACAGCAACGAGCAGGCGTACCTGATGCGCAAGTGGGTGTCGTTCTTCGGCACCAACAACTGCGACCATCAGGCGCGCATCTGCCACAGCACCACTGTGGCCGGCGTGGCCAACACGTGGGGCTACGGTGCGATGACCAACTCGTACAACGACATGCAGAACGCCAAATGCGCGTTGTACATCGGCTCGAACGCGGCTGAAGCGCATCCGGTGTCGATGCTGCATCTGCTGCACGCCAAGGAAACGGGCTGCAAGGTCATCGTCGTCGACCCGCGCTACACGCGCACGGCCGCCAAGTCCGATGAATACGTGCGCATCCGCTCGGGCACGGACATCGCGTTTCTTTTCGGCGTGCTGTATCACATCTTCAAGAACGGCTGGGAAGACAAGCAGTACATCCACGACCGCGTCTACGGCATGGACAAGGTGCGCGAAGAAGTCCTCGCCAAGTGGACGCCGGACAAGGTCGAAGAGGTGTGCGGCGTGCCGGAAGCGCAGGTGCACAAGGTCGCCGAAATGATGGCGATGAACCGCCCCAGCACGCTGGTGTGGTGCATGGGCCAGACGCAGCACACCATCGGCAACGCCATCGTACGGGCGTCGTGCATCGTGCAGCTCGCGCTCGGCAATATCGGCAAGTCGGGCGGCGGCGCCAATATCTTCCGCGGCCACGATAACGTGCAGGGCGCGACGGACGTCGGCCCGAACCCCGATTCGTTGCCTGGCTACTACGGGTTGGCTGCCGGGGCGTGGAAGCACTTCGCCAACGTCTGGGGCGTGGATTACGACTGGATCAAGGGCCGCTTCGCCTCGCAGGCGATGATGGAAAAGTCGGGCACCACCGTCTCGCGCTGGGCCGATGCGGTACTGGAAAAGAACGAGCTGATCGACCAGGACAACAACGTCCGCGCCGTTTTCTACTGGGGCCACGCGCCCAATTCGCAGACGCGCGGCATGGATATCAAGCGCGCGCTGGACAAGCTCGACTTGCTGGTCGTGGTGGATCCGTATCCGTCAGCCACCGCGGCGATGGCCAACATGCCCGCCGCCGATGGCACGCCTCCGAATCCGAATCGCGCCGTCTATCTGCTGCCGGCGGCCACGCAGTTCGAAACGTCCGGCTCGTGCACCGCATCGAACCGCTCGCTGCAATGGCGCGAGAAGGTCATCGACCCGCTGTTCGAGTCGCAGCCCGACCACGTGATCATGCAGGCCTTTGCCGATCGCCTGGGCTTCGGCAAGGAGCTGTCGAAGAACTACAAGATCACGGAATACAAGCGTGCCGGCATGACATGGCGCGAGCCCGAGATCGAATCGATCCTGCGCGAGATCAATCGCGGCAACTGGACGATCGGCTACACGGGCCAATCGCCGGAACGCCTGAAGGCTCACATGCGCAACATGCACCTGTTTGATGTGCGCACGCTGCGCTGCAAGGGCGGCAAGGATGCCGAAACCGGCTACGACCTCACCGGCGATTACTTCGGCCTGCCGTGGCCGTGTTACGGCACGCCGGAACTCAAGCACCCCGGCTCGCCCAACCTGTACGACACCAGCAAGCACGTGATGGACGGCGGCGGCAACTTCCGCGCCAACTTTGGCGTGGAGCGCGACGGCGTCAACCTGCTGGCCGAGGATGGCTCGTTCTCGCTCGGCTCGGAGCTGACGACCGGCTACCCCGAGTTCGACCACGTCTTCCTCAAGAAACTCGGCTGGTGGGACGACCTCACCGACGCCGAGAAGAAGGCCGCCGAAGGCAAGAACTGGAAGACCGATCTGTCCGGCGGGATCCAGCGCGTGGCGATGAAGCATGGCTGCCATCCGTTCGGCAACGCCAAGGCGCGCGCCATTGTGTGGAACTTCCCCGACGGCATTCCGCAGCACCGGGAGCCGCTGTATTCCACGCGGCCCGACATGGTCGCCAAGTACCCGACGCACGACGACAAGAAAGCCTTCTGGCGCCTGCCGACGCTGTACAAGACGGTGCAGCAGCGCAATATCGAGAACAAGGTCTACGAGAAATTCCCGATCATCCTCACGTCCGGCCGCCTTGTCGAATACGAGGGCGGCGGCGAGGAGACGCGCTCCAACCCGTGGCTTGCCGAGTTGCAGCAGGAGAACTTTGTCGAGATCAACCCGAAGGCCGCATCTGACCGCGGCATCCGACACAACGATTTCGTCTGGGTCAAGACGCCGACTGGCGCCCAGATCAAGGTGCGCGCGCTGGTGACGGAGCGTGTGGGGGTCGACCACGCCTTCATCCCGTTCCACTTCTCGGGCTGGTGGCAGGGCAAGGACCTGCTCGATTACTACCCGGAAGGCGCCCACCCGATCGTGCGTGGCGAGGCCGTCAACACGGCCACCACCTACGGCTACGACTCGGTGACGATGATGCAGGAAACGAAAACGACGGTCTGCCAGATCGAGCGGTTCGCATAAGGACGGGGAGATCAACATGGCACGCATGAAATTCATCTGTGACAGCGAGCGCTGCATCGAATGCAACGCCTGCGCCACGGCCTGCAAGAACGAACACGAGGTGCCCTGGGGCGTGAATCGTCGCCGGGTGGTCACCATCAACGACGGCATGATCGGCGCCGAGAAGTCCATCTCCGTGGCGTGCATGCATTGCTCCGATGCGCCGTGCATGGCGGTCTGCCCGGTCGACTGCTTCTACCGTACTGAAGACGGTGTGGTGCTGCACGACAAGGACGTCTGCATTGGCTGCGGCTATTGCTCGTATGCGTGCCCGTTCGGCGCGCCGCAGTTCCCGAGCCAGGGCACGTTTGGCGTGCGCGGCAAGATGGACAAGTGCACGTTCTGCGCGGGCGGCCCCGAGAAGAACGGCAGCGAGGAAGAATTCGAAAAGTACGGCCGCAACCGCCTGGCCGAAGGCAAGCTGCCGCTGTGCGCGGAAATGTGCTCGACCAAGGCGCTGCTCGGCGGCGATGGCGACGTGATTTCCGACATCCTGCGTAACCGCGTCATGAAACGCGGGAAGGGCGCGGAGCTGTTCGGATGGGGCACGGCCTACGGCGGCGCGCAGGGCAAGGGCGGTCAGGCGGCACCGGCCGCCCCGGCCGCACCGGCCACGCCGGCTTCTGCGCCGGGAGCGCAATCATGATCGCCCGGGCACGATCGACCGGCCTGCTGGTCGCGCTTGGCGCCGTGCTGCTGCTGGGCGCCTGCGGCGAGCGCCCGCAAACCGCGTTCGCTTCGCACCGCAAGGACGACGCGCCCGCATACAAGGGAGCGGAAGGCGATCCGTTCATGGCAAAGAACTGGACACCCGGTGACCGCACGAGCTGGCAGAACCAGATCCGCGCGCGCGGCCAATACCAGAACGAGTACAACAAGACGCCATGACGCGCGCAAGCGGAGGTTCGTCCATGGGCACTTCCTGGAAACATCTTGTGATGGCCGTGTTGCTGGGCGGCGCAGCAGCGTTGGCGAGCGCGCAGCAGCCGGCCAGTGCGCCCGCGGCCGGCGCCGCCCCGGTCAATCCGGCCGTGCAGCCGGCACAGCCGTTCTCCAACATCGTCTCGGAGAATGTGTTTGATCTGCAGAAGCGCGATCTTTCCAAAGAGGCGCACGACCAGGCCGCACGCCGTGCCACGCAGCCGGGCAACAATGCGCCCGTCTGGCGTGAAGTGAACTCAGACCAGGCGCATTACGCAAGCATTCCGGGGCTGGAGGCCGGTGTGCTGATTCAGCGTACCGGGCAAAAATGGCGGCTGTTCCGCAATGGCGTGATCACCGTGTGGGGCGGTTGGCTCATGGTGCTGGTGCCGCTGCTCATCCTGGGTTTTTTCCTGTGGCGCGGCACGATTCCCCTGAAGGAAGCGCCCACCGGCCGCAAGATCGAGCGGTTCACGCCCACCGAACGCTATGTGCATTGGACGATGGCGATCTCCTTTGTCACGCTCGGCGTGTCGGGCATCGTCATGCTGTGGGGCAAGCATTTCCTGCTGCCGATCCTCGGCCACCAGTTGTTCGGCTGGCTGACGTACATCTTGAAGAATCTCCACAACTTGGTGGGGCCGCTGTTCACGGTCAGCATCATCGTGGCCTTCGTGATGTGGGTGCGGGACAACCTGCCTCGCAGTGGCGACATGAACTGGCTGCTGAAGCTTGGCGGCTTGTTTTCCGGAGAGCACGGCGCCGAAGTGCCATCGCACCGTTTCAACGCTGGCGAGAAACTCTGGTTCTGGGGCGGGCTGGTCGTGTTCGGACTGATCCTGTCGGCGTCGGGCTGGACGCTCGATCGCATCGTCCCCGGCGTGGATTACTACCGCAGCACGATGCAACTCGCTGAAGTCATTCACGCGATTGCCGCAGTGGGCATGATCTGCATGTCGCTCGGGCACATCTACATGGGCACCATCGGCATGGAAGGGGCGTACCGCGCGATGCGCGATGGTTATGTCGACGAGGCCTGGGCGAAAGAGCACCACGAGCTTTGGTACGACGACATCAAGGCCGGCAAGATCCCCGCGCAACGTTCCCAGCCGCCAGCACCGCCGTCGCCCAGCGAGCAGCCCGCCAAGCCATGACGCCATCGACGCCCACCGATTCAAGGAATCTCACCATGCACGCATCCGCTCTGCGCCGCGCCGCAGGTATGGCACTTGCTGTCGCCATGCTGAGCCTGACAAGCGGACTGGCCGGCGCCAAGCTGCCGGCACCGACGGAAGAACAGAAGGCACAGGCGGACCTGGCGAAGGCCAAAGCAGCCTGGGGCGACAAGGTAGCCGCGTTCCAGACGTGCAAGGCCCAGGACAAGGTGGCGGCGTCATACCAGGCCGGTGGCAAGGCTGCGCATACGCAGCCGGGCGCGCCGTGCGTTGATCCGGGGCCCTTTGTCGCGCCCGTGCCACCAGCATCTGCACCGGCGGCCAAAGGGTGAACCGTTGTTGCTAATGTTGCGTGTTCATCATCCGGCAGTACAATCGTCCGCTCCCCGAGTGAACCCTGACTGGAGGTGACACATGAAGCAACTCGTGATTGCACTCGCCGCGATCGGCCTGATGGCCGGCTGCGCATCGAACTCAGCGTCGACGGCCAAGGCGGCGAATGCCGGTGACGGCGCCATGGCGGCCTCGGCCGTGCTGGCACCCAAGAGCGGCAGCACCGTGCAAGGCAGCGTGAAGCTCGCGCAGCAAGGCGACAATCGGGTTGCCATCGCCGTGGATATTTCGGGTCTGCCCGCCAACGGCATGTTCGGTTTCCACGTGCATGAGAAGGGCGATTGCTCGTCGGCGGATGGCAACAGCGCTGGCGGCCACTTCAACCCGACGGGCCAGCAGCATGGTGACCCGCGTCATGGCGCGCACCACGCCGGCGACATTCCGATGCTGCAATCCGATGCCAACGGCAAGGCCGTCGGCTCGATCGTTCTTTCCGGCGTGACGCTGTCGCCGGGGCCCACGAGCCTGGTCGGCCGCGCGCTGATCGTCCACGCAGGCAAGGACGACTACACGACCCAGCCCACCGGCAATTCCGGCGGGCGCATCGCCTGCGGCGTGATCGTGGCGAACTGATCGCCCGCACGCGGTACCTGCTCTCGCGCAGGTACCAGCCGCACCATGCGCACGCTTGCCGTGCGCATTTTTATTTGAACGAAGACATTGATGCCGCTGCGCCCCGAACTGACCAACGCTTCCGTTCCACTGCTCGACGAGGTTGAAGTGCTCGACGAGCTGGGCCGCGCACGCCATGTCTACATTCCCGGTGAGCGCCCGCTCACGGTGTACCTCGACAAGCGCGAACTCGTCACGCTGATGACGCTGGGCGGCGCGCCCGAAGCGCTCGTGCTGGGCTATCTGCGTAACCAGCGCTTGATCGGCAGCATCGAAGACATCGCCTCCATCCAGGTCGACTGGGAAACCGAATCGGCTGCCGTCACCACGCGCGCCGGCATTGCCGACCTGGACGAGAAGACCGCCCGCCGCACCGTGACCACCGGCTGCGGGCAGGGCACCGTGTTCGGCTCGCTGATGGACGAGATCGACGCCATCCACCTGCCGCCCGACGCGCGCATGACGCAGACCACGCTGTACCGTGTGGTCGACACCATCCGCTTGCAGCAGTCGATCTACAAGCAAGCGGGCTCGGTGCATGGCTGCGCGCTGTTCGATGCGCACGGCGGGCTGCTGCACTTCATCGAAGACGTGGGCCGCCACAATGCCGTGGATGCTATCGCCGGCCTCATGTGGCTGGCGGGCATGGATGGCGGCGACAAAATCTTCTACACCACCGGCCGTCTCACCTCCGAGATGGTCATCAAGGGCGCGCAAATGGGCATTCCGTTCCTCCTGTCGCGCTCGGGCGTCACGCAGATGGGCCATCAGATGGCACAGCGCGTCAATCTGACACTGTTTGCGCGGTGCACTGGGCGGCACTTTCTGCTCTACACGGGGCGCGACCGGTTCGTGGCCGAGCCGGACGTGGCAAGCACGGTAGGGCCGCGCGGAGAGTTACCCCAGGCGGCGGAATCCGGGCGCTGATCCGCTCGGCGGGTTCGATAAGGCCAGCGCAAGCCATCGGCTGCCACGGGGTTTTCCGTCACAAGTTTGGGAGTACAATCCGCGTTCCAAAACCGGGCCAAAGATCGACGGCCTGGCTGGCATGACCAAATGGGGACAGTTTTCGCACCGCGAAGCCTGCCCCCATTTGTTCATCCAAGGTATCTGGACGCTCCATGAGCATCAAATCTGACAAGTGGATCCGCCGCATGGCCGAGCAGCACGGCATGATCGAGCCGTTCGAGCCCGGTCAGGTGCGCGAATCCGAAGGCCGCCGCATCGTTTCCTACGGCACGTCGAGCTACGGCTACGACATCCGCTGCGCCGACGAATTCAAGATCTTCACCAACATCAACAGCACCATCGTCGATCCGAAGAACTTCGACGAGAAGTCGTTTGTCGACTTCAAGGGCGATGTGTGCATCATCCCGCCGAACTCGTTCGCGCTGGCCCGCACGATGGAGTACTTCCGCATCCCGCGCACCGTGCTGACGGTGTGTCTGGGCAAGAGCACGTACGCGCGCTGCGGGATCATCGTCAACGTCACGCCGTTCGAGCCCGAGTGGGAAGGCTACGTGACGCTGGAGTTCTCCAACACCACGCCGCTGCCCGCCAAGATCTACGCCGGCGAAGGCTGCGCGCAGGTGCTGTTCTTCGAGAGCGACGAGGAATGCGAAACCTCGTACAAGGATCGTGGTGGCAAGTACCAGGGCCAGCACGGTGTCACGCTGCCCAAGACCTAGTTTTTGTAGTCCGTTTCCGCGCGTTCAGGCGTATCCGGAGCGGGGCCTTTAGCTTCATCCATAAGGAACCACGATGAAATTCCGCTTTCCCGTCATCATCATTGACGAGGACTTCCGCTCCGAGAACATCTCCGGGTCGGGCATTCGCGCGCTGGCCCAGGCCATCGAGACCGAAGGCATGGAGGTCATCGGCCTCACCAGTTATGGCGACCTGACGTCGTTCGCTCAGCAGTCGAGCCGCGCGTCCACCTTCATCGTCTCGATCGACGACGACGAGTTCATCAACCCGGACAACGACAAGCCGGAACCCGAAGCGGTCGAAAACCTGCGCGCCTTCGTGGCCGAGGTGCGTCGCCGCAACGCCGACATCCCCATCTTCCTGTACGGCGAAACGCGCACCTCGCGCCATCTGCCGAATGACGTGCTGCGCGAGCTGCACGGCTTCATCCACATGTTCGAGGACACGCCCGAGTTCGTGGCCCGACACATCATCCGTGAAGCGCGCAATTACCTGGATTCGTTGCCGCCGCCGTTTTTCAAAGCCCTGATCGACTACGCGCAGGACAGCTCGTATTCGTGGCATTGCCCGGGGCATTCGGGCGGCGTGGCGTTCCTCAAGAGCCCGGTGGGGCAGGTGTTCCACCAGTTCTTCGGCGAGAACATGCTGCGTGCCGACGTCTGCAACGCCGTGGAAGAACTCGGCCAGCTGCTGGACCACACCGGCCCGGTCGCCGCATCGGAGCGCAACGCTGCGCGTATCTTCGGCTCCGACCACATGTTCTTCGTGACCAACGGCACGTCGACGTCGAACAAGATGGTGTGGCACGCCAACGTGGCCCCCGGCGACATCGTCGTGGTGGACCGCAACTGCCACAAGTCCATCCTGCACGCGATCATGATGACGGGCGCGATCCCCGTGTTCCTGATGCCGACGCGCAACCATTTCGGCATCATCGGGCCGATCCCGAAGAGCGAGTTCGAGCCGGAAACGATCGCCAAGAAGATCGCCGATCACCCGTTTGCCAGCCAAGCCAAGAACAAGAAGCCGCGCATTCTGACCATCACGCAGGGCACGTACGACGGCGTGCTCTACAACGCCGAGATGATCAAGAACATGCTGTCGACCGAGATCGACACGCTGCACTTTGATGAAGCGTGGCTGCCGCATGCGTCGTTCCACCCGTTCTACGAGGACATGCACGCCATTGGCCACGGCCGCCCGCGCAGCAAGGACGCGCTGGTGTTCGCCACGCAGAGCACGCACAAGCTGCTGGCCGGCCTGTCGCAGGCCTCGCAGATCCTCGTGCAGGATTCGGAAACGCGCAAGCTCGATACGTACCGCTTCAACGAGGCGTATCTGATGCACACGTCGACGAGCCCGCAGTACTCGATCATTGCGTCGTGCGACGTCGCCGCGGCGATGATGGAAGCGCCGGGCGGTACTGCGCTGGTGGAGGAGAGCATTGCCGAGGCGCTGGACTTTCGCCGCGCCATGCGCAAGGTGGAGCAGGAATACGTCGGCACGAACGGCGGCAATGGACGCGGCGACGACTGGTGGTTCAAGGTCTGGGGCCCGAACGACTTGTCCGACGAAGGCATCGAGGACCGCGAAGCGTGGATGCTCAAGGCCAACGAGCGCTGGCACGGCTTCGGCAACCTGGCCGAAGACTTCAACCTGCTTGACCCGATCAAGGCCACCATCATCACCCCGGGCCTGGACGTGGACGGCAAGTTCAGCGACTCGGGCATCCCGGCCGCCATCGTGACGCGCTACCTGGCCGAGCACGGCATCATCGTCGAGAAGACGGGTTTGTACTCGTTCTTCATCATGTTCACCATCGGCATCACCAAGGGCCGCTGGAACTCGATGGTGACCGAGCTGCAGCAGTTCAAGGACGATTACGACAACAACCAGCCGCTGTGGCGCGTGCTGCCGGAGTTCGTGCGCCAGTATCCGCAGTACGAGCGCATCGGGCTGCGCGAGCTGTGCGACAGCATCCACAGCGTCTACCAGGCCAATGATGTGGCCCGTGTGACGACGGAGATGTACCTGTCGAACATGGAACCGGCGATGAAGCCGTCGGACGCCTGGGCCAAGATGGCTCACCGTGAAACCGAGCGCGTGGCAATCGACGATCTGGAAGGCCGCATCACGGCTATCCTGCTGACGCCGTATCCCCCGGGCATTCCGCTGCTGATTCCGGGCGAACGCTTCAACAAGACGATCGTGCAGTACCTGCAATTCGCACGTCAGTTCAACAAGCTGTTCCCGGGCTTCGAGACCGACATTCACGGCCTGGTCGAGGAAGAGGTCGACGGCAAGATGGGGTATTTCGTCGACTGCGTGCGCTGAGTTTCAGTCGTACCGAGAAAAAGCCGCGCGAGAGTATCGGGCGGCTTTTTTTTT
>NZ_VOSS01000059.1 GCF_007997035.1 Ralstonia sp. TCR112
TGGCTGCGAGGCGATTCGGCCGCACGCACAAAAGATGGCAAGCCGGGATGCCCGAGTCGACGCTGCATCTGATGGTCAGCCCGGTCGAATCGCATCATTCCTGACTCGCCAAGGCCGGCGCCGACACCTTCGTCGCGGGTTCGGCCGTGTTCGGCAAGCCGGATGCGGATGGCGGCTACCGCGGCACCGTTGGCGCGCTGCGCCAGGCCCTGGCTGGCGTTACGGCATGACGGGCACGCTGCCGGCCGGAGCAGTCCGAGGCGTCATCATCGATCTGGACGGGACGATGGTCGACACGGCCGGCGACTTCCACGCCGCCATCAACGCCATGCTCAAGGCGCTGGGCGCCACGCCGGACATGTCGGCCGAGGAAGTGGTGGGCTATGTCGGCAAGGGGTCGGAAAACCTGGTGCGGCGCGTGCTCGACGCACGCCTGCCGCCTGCCCAGGCCAACAGCCGCTTTGCGGAGGCTCTCGAGGCCTACCAGCGCGCGTACATCGCCATCAACGGCCAGTACGTAAGTGTTTACGACGGCGTGCGCGAAGGGCTGGCCGCATTGCGAGACCTTGGTCTGGCGCTTGCATGCGTGACCAACAAGCCACACGATTTCACGCAGCCGCTGCTCGCGCAACTGGGGCTGGATGCCAGCTTCGACCTGGTCTACCCCGGCGATGCGTTCCCGTACCGCAAACCCGACCCTTATCCGATGCTGCGCGTGGCGGAGGCGTTTGGCCTGACGCCGGCTGAAATCGTGGCCATCGGCGACTCGGAAAACGACGCCCGGGCGGCCCGCGCGGCCGGCATGCGGGTGCTTGCGGTGCCGTATGGCTACAACCACGGCCAGCCTATACAGGACGCCGGAGCCGATGCTATAGTCGACACACTTTTTGCGGCAGCCGAGTTGATCCGGCCCTATGCAGAGCCACACAACACAGCCTCTGCCGCTTCCAACTGACGATCCATGTTCCTGAATCGCAAACGCGTCGACGCTGGTGGTGACCGGGGGGCCTGGCCCTGGCGGCCCTGGCACGCCCTCGTCCGGGCGTAAGCGTTTGCACGGCTGCTGATCGTTCTTCCCCGGTTTCGGCATTCTGGCGCGTCATGAGCGCGCCGCCCAAGCCACCCTCGCGTCTCCTGCCCCAAACGCTGACCGCCCGCCGGTCTTCCGCCTGCCCGCTATCGGCTGCGGACGACCCTTGCGGGATCGCACGGTCGCTTTTACGACGTTCGCGCGTTCCCATCCCTGATGTTCTGCTAACGTTCCGACGGCATCATCGACGCTCTTGCGTTTGCCGTGGACCGAACGCATGCCGGCGGGCGAGCACCTGCCCGCCCGGCGAATCGACCTGACCGCTCATGACCGAACTCGAATTCAAATCGCTGGCCGACCAGGGCTACAACCGCATTCCGCTGATTGCCGAGGCACTGGCCGACCTGGAGACGCCGCTGTCGCTGTATCTGAAGCTGGCGCAATCGCACGACCGGGGCACGCATACGTTCCTGCTGGAATCGGTGGTAGGCGGCGAGCGCTTCGGGCGTTACTCCTTCATCGGCCTGCATGCGCACACGCTGCTGCGCGCCAAGGGCAACCGCACGGAAGTGGTGACCGACGGCAAGGTGGTGGAGACGAACGAAGGTAACCCGCTGGACTTCATCGCCGCCTTCGAGCGCCGCCAGAAAGTGGCGCTGCGCCCGGGCCTGCCGCGATTCTGCGGCGGCCTGGCCGGCTATTTCGGCTACGACGCCGTGCGCTTCATCGAACCGCGCCTGGCCGAGACCGCCCCGCCCGACGATCTGCAACTGCCCGACATCCAGCTCATGCTCTGCGAAGAGCTGGCCGTGATCGACAACCTGTCGGGCAAGCTCTACCTCATCGTCTACGCCGACCCGTCGAAACCCGAAGCCTATTCGCGCGCCAAGCAGCGGCTGCGCGCGTTGCGTACGAAGCTGCACCAGCCGGTCGATGTGCCGGTGACGTCGGCGTCGGTGCGCACGACACCATCCGCGAGTTCGACAAGGCGGACTACATCACCGCCGTGCTCAAGGCCAAGGAATACATCGCTGCCGGCGACATGATGCAGGTGCAGATCGGCCAGCGCCTGGTCAAGCCGTTCCGCGATGCGCCGCTGTCGCTGTACCGCGCGCTGCGCTCGCTGAACCCGTCGCCGTACATGTACTTCTACAACTTCGGCGACATGCAGATCGTCGGGGCGTCGCCGGAAATCCTGGTGCGCCAGGAAGAGCGCCGTGTGCCGGCTGCTGAAAACAGCAGCAACGGCGCGGACGAATCCGCCCGCATCGTGACGATCCGCCCGCTGGCCGGCACGCGCCCGCGCGGCAACACGCCCGAGCGCGACGCTGAACTCGCCACCGAGCTGCTCAACGACCCGAAGGAAATCGCCGAGCACGTCATGCTGATCGACCTGGCGCGCAACGACATCGGCCGCATTGCCGAGATCGGCTCGGTCAAGGTGACGGACCAGATGGTCATCGAGAAGTATTCGCACGTGCAGCACATCGTCAGCTCCGTCGAGGGCCGCCTGAAACCGGGCATGACGAACATGGACGTGCTGCGCGCAACCTTCCCGGCGGGCACGCTGTCGGGCGCGCCCAAGGTGCGCGCGATGGAGATCATCGACGAGCTGGAGCCGGTCAAGCGCGGCATCTACGGCGGCGCGGTGGGCTATCTCTCCTTCTCGGGCGAGATGGATCTGGCCATTGCCATCCGCACCGGCATCATCAAGGACGGCAATCTCTATGTGCAGGCCGCCGCCGGCGTGGTCGCCGATTCGGACCCCGATGCCGAATGGAGAGAGACCGAACACAAGGCGCGCGCCGTGCTGCGTGCGGCCGAGCAAGTGCAAGACGGCCTCGACGCCGATTTCTGAGGTTAAAGGAGACCACCATGCTGTTGATGCTCGATAACTACGACTCCTTTACCTACAACATCGTCCAGTACTTTGGCGAACTCGGCCAGGACGTACGCACCTATCGCAACGACGAGATCACCATCGAAGAGATCGAAAAGCTGAACCCGGAGCGCATCTGCCTGTCGCCCGGCCCATGCACGCCGACCGAAGCCGGCATCCTGGTTCCGGCGCTCAAGCACTTTGCGGGGCGCGTGCCCATCCTGGGCGTGTGCCTCGGGCACCAGGCGATTGCCGATGCGTTTGGCGGCCGCGTGATCCGCGCGCAGAAGGTGATGCACGGCAAGGTCAGCACCATCGAAAACACCGGCGTGGGCGTATTCGCCAACCTGCCGCGGCATTTCAAGGTGACGCGCTATCACTCGCTCGCGATCGAGCGTGAAACGCTGCCGGACTGCCTAGAAGTAACGGCCTGGACCGAAGACGGCGAAATCATGGGCGTGCGCCACAAGACGCTGCCGGTGGAAGGCGTGCAGTTCCACCCGGAATCGATCCTGTCGGAACACGGCCACGCGCTGCTCGGCAATTTCCTGAAGGAACGCGTCTGATGCGCCGCTCATGCACGGTCGCGCTGGCGATGATGGCGAGCCTGCCGGCGATGGCCGGTACGCTGGACGCCTGCCGCGCGGCCCAGCCCGAGGCCGGCAACGTCGCCCAATGCGTGCAGACCGCACGCAAGGCGGCACAAACGGAACTGGCGTCGGCCGAATCGACACGCCGCACCGCGCTGCGCGCCCGCATGGCTGCCAACAAAGGCACGGACCCTGGCGCCGCCATGGCATTCGACCGCACCGTGCGCGCACACCAACTCTACCGGCAGGCCGAATGCGACCTGCAACGCCGCCTGGCCCGCAATGCGCCCGATGCCGACCTGGCAGAAGCCGCATGCGAGGCCGATCTCTCGCGTGAGCGCATCGGCGCCTTGCGCGACGCCGCACAGCCGGTCACCCCGGCTGCGGCTCCGGCAGCGCCCAACTGAATACGGAACGACCATGTCCATCACTCCGCAAGAAGCGCTCGTCCGCTGTATCGAACATCGGGAAATCTTCCACGACGAAATGCTGCACCTGATGCGGCTCATCATGCGCGGCGAGATGTCGCCCGTCATGGCAGCCGCCCTCACCATGGGGCTGCGCGTCAAAAAAGAGACCATCGGCGAAATCGCGGCCGCTGCCACCGTCATGCGCGAATTCGCCACCAAGGTTGATGTACCCGCTGAGGTGTCCGATCACTTTGTCGACATCGTCGGCACGGGCGGCGACGGCGCCAACACCTTCAACATCTCCACCGCCTCGATGTTCGTGGCGGCAGCGGCCGGCGCGCGCATCGCCAAGCATGGCGGACGCGGCGTCAGCTCCAAATCCGGCAGCGCCGATGTGCTGGAAGCGCTGGGCGTGAACATCATGCTGACGCCCGAGCAGGTGGCCGAATCGATCGAGACGGCGGGCATCGGTTTCATGTTCGCGCCCAACCACCACCCGGCCATGAAGAACGTCGCCCCGATCCGCAAGGAACTGGGCGTGCGCACGATCTTCAACATCCTGGGGCCGCTGACCAACCCGGCCGCGCGCCGAACATCTTGATGGGCGTGTTCCATCCGGACCTGGTCGGCATTCAGGTGCGCGTGATGCAACGCCTGGGCGCCAAGCACGCGGTGGTCGTCTACGGCAAGGACGGCATGGACGAGGTGTCGCTCGGCGCTGCCACGCTGGTCGGGGAACTCAAGGACGGCGTCGTCACCGAATACGAAATCCACCCGGAAGACTTCGGGCTGCAGATGGTCTCCAACCGCAGCCTGAAGGTGGCCGACGCCGACGAGTCCAAAGCCATGCTGATCGACGCCCTCGAGAACAAGCCCGGCACGCCGCGCGAGATCGTCTCGCTCAACGCGGGTGCTGCACTGTACGCAGCCAACATCGCCGGCTCGATCGGCGACGGCATGAAGCTGGCCCGCGAAGCCATCGCCTCGGGCGCGGCACGTGCCAAGCTTGACGAACTCGTGCGCGTCACCAACCAGTTCAAAGCCTGATATGTCCGACATCCTGCAGAAAATCCTGGCCGTGAAGGCCGAAGAAGTGACCGCCGCGCGCAAGCACCGCGACCTCGCCAGCGTACGCGCCGAAGCCGAAGCCAACCGCACCGACAGCACGCTCGGCGCCCGCGGCTTTGCCAAGGCGATGCGCGACAAGATCGCCGCCGGCAACGCGGCGGTCATCGCCGAGGTGAAAAAGGCGTCGCCGTCCAAGGGCGTGCTGCGCCCGAACTTCAAGCCCGCCGACATCGCCCGCAGCTATGCGGAGCACGGCGCCGCGTGCCTGTCGGTGCTGACCGACGAGCAGTTCTTCCAAGGCCACGCCGATTACCTGCGCGAGGCGCGCGCCGCCTGCGCGCTGCCGGTGCTGCGCAAGGACTTCATGGTGGATCTGTACCAGGTGTACGAAGCCCGCTCGTGGGGCGCGGACTGCATCCTGCTGATCGTCGCCGCGCTGGACCAGGGCCTGATGGAAGAACTCGAAGCGTGCGCGCTGGAACTCGGCATGGACGTGCTGGTGGAAGTGCACGACGGCCACGAGCTGGACCGCGCGCTGCGTCTGCAAACGCCGCTGGTGGGCGTGAACAACCGCAACCTGCGCACGTTCGAGACGTCGCTCGACAACACGCTCGGCCTGCTCAAGCACATGCCGGACGATCGCATCGTCGTCACGGAATCCGGCATCCTCACGCCGGACGACGTGCGCAAGATGCGCGCCGCCGCCGTCAACGCGTTCCTCGTCGGCGAAGCCTTCATGCGTGCAGACGACCCGGGCGCCGAACTGGCCCGCCTGTTCGCCTGAGCGCCACACAATGGCCCGCGAGATTGAACTGAAGCTGGCCGTATCGGCCGGCACCCACGACGCGCTGGTCGGCTGGCTGGACGCCAATGCGCAGGCGGCCGGCTCGGTGGAATTGGCGAACGTCTACTACGACACACCCGACCAGGCGCTGGCACGCAACCGCGCCGCGTTGCGCGTGCGTCGTCAGGGCAGCCAATGGCTGCAAACGCTGAAAACCGCAGCCGTGAGTACGTCCGGTCTGAGCGCCCGCCACGAATGGGAGGTGCCGCTGCAGAACGACGCACTGTCCGTCGATGCCTTCGCTGCCAACAACGCCGCCGAAGCCGCCGACTATGTCCGCCCGCATGCGGCTGCGCTCGCCCCGCTGTTCCGCACCGACTTCACGCGCCGCCTGTGGCATGTCGCAGCGGATGGCGGTGAGATCGAGATCGCGCTGGATGCCGGCGCCATCCTCATCCCCGGCACCCAGGCACGCGAGCCGATCGACGAACTGGAACTGGAGTGGAAGCCCGCCGCGGGCAGCACGCTCACCGAAGACGCAGTTGCCGAACGCCTGCACGCCTGGACGCAGAAGCTGCGCGCCGCCGTGGCCGGCCTCACGCCGCTCGACATCAGCAAGGCGCAACGCGGCTACCAGCTGCGCGCGAAAGCCACGGGAGGGCAGCCGTGACGCGACGCGCCAATCCGGCGCAAGCCGCCCTCTTCGACGAACCCGCCGCATACACGACCGCCGTAGGTTTCACCCCGCTGGCCCAGCAGTTCGACGCCCTGCCCGCCGACTGGAAGGCAATCCTCACGCCGTGTATCGCGCAGACCAACTGGCCGGAGCTATGCGCCTTTGTCGATGGCGAGCGCGCAGCCGGCAAGCCGATCTTTCCGACGGACGTTTTCCGTGCCCTGCACCTGACGGCGGTGAACGATGTGCGCGTCGTCATCCTCGGCCAGGATCCGTACCACGGCACGGGCACCGTCGATGGCCGCGAGATTCCGCAGGCGCACGGCTTGGCGTTCTCGGTGCCGGCCGGTGTGCGCGTGCCGCCCAGCCTGCGCAATATCTACAAGGAAATCGAAGCGGAATTCGGCTGCAAGCTGCCGAGCACCTCGGGCAACCTGGAGGGCTGGGCACAGCAAGGCGTGCTGCTACTGAACACGGTGCTCACCGTCGAGCAAGGCCAGGCGGCGAGCCACGCCAAGCGCGGGTGGGAACGCATCACCGATTGCCTGCTGGAGCAACTCGCGCGCGTCGGCCACAAGCGCGTGTTCATGCTGTGGGGCAGCCACGCACAGGCCAAACGGGCGCTGCTCTCGGACGGGCACCTGGTGCTGGAGGCGCCGCACCCGTCGCCGTTGTCAGCGCATCGCGGATTCCTGGGGTGCGGGCATTTCAAGACGGCCAATGATTGGCTGGCGGCGCAGCACCAGCCGACCATCGACTGGCTGAAACCGCAGGCCGCCTGAACCGCGCCGGCCATGCAGCCCCATCGACGAGCCACCGAGCGTCGGCTTTGACCGTCTGGGGGCCGGCGTTGAACGTCTAAGGGCCAAGGTCGGCTCTCCAAGGTTCGACTTTGACTCCCGGGGGACCGACTTCGAGCCTCCGAGATTCGACTTCGACTCTCCGAGGCCCGGCTTCGACTCTCTGAGGTCCGACACTTTGACCCTCCGAGGCCCAACGTTCACGCTCTGAAGGTCGTCTTTGACTGTCTGAGGGTCGCGCTCGACTCTCCGAGGCCCAAATTCGACTTTTTTCCGACCCCAGTTTGAGTCTTCAGGGTCCGTGGTCGGCCCTCCGAGACTCGACCTCGGCCCTCTGAGGCTGACCATTGACGCTTAAACGCTGGATTTCGACTGTCTGTCGCTGGACTTCGGCTCTTTGAGCGCCGTCGTCGACGGTCCGAGGCTCAGCCCGGCTGCGCTAGTCCTTCGAAATACGCAGCGCGCGCCCGAGCGCACCGCAGCGCAATGCGATCTTGGACGTGTCGGCCCGCAGCGCCTGCAGGCGGCGCTCCAGCAGGTGCATCGCCGACAGCGATTCGGATTCGGCCGCAGCGTCGACCATGCGCGAGCGTGCCGACTGATCGGCGAAGTCGGCTGCGCCCAGCTCCTGCGTGTCGCGCGGGCGCACGCCCCACCCACCTTCATGGACGGCCTGGTCGAAGCGCTCCTTGGCGCGCGTCAGGCTTTCGAGCGCGGCTTCTGCCGTCTGCTCGACCAGCGCCCGCGTATCGGCCTCATCCAGTTCCTGCGCGCGTTGCCGCACAAGAATGCGCACCGCCGCGACGTGCGCCGCCACGAGGTAGTTCTGCACGATGAAGCGGTTCAGGTTGTCGACGGCGCGGTGCCGGCTTTTGGGCTCGTCGAGCATGCGCGCGAAGGCAGCGATGAGCCCGGTCAGCGATTCCATGAACTGCTTGCGCTGCACGCGGTAGGCGAAGTCGTCCTTGAGCGTGCCGAGCAGCAAGTCGCGCGCGGCTTCGATAAAGCGGCGGTTGGTGCGCAGCACGTCGTCCACCAGCTTGGGCAGGTTGCGGTATTCCCAGGCAGGCAGCACATAGCTGAAGGCGGTGGCGATGGCCGCGCCGATCAGCGTATCGACGAGCCGTTCTCCAATGGCGTCCTTGCTGCCGGGCAGCAGCAGGTTGATCTGGATGAGCACCTGCACGCACGCCGCGATGGCCGTGTAGCGGTAGCGCACGGTGACGAAGGCCGCGCTTGCCGCCGTCGACAGGTACAGCACGCCCATCAGGACCCACGTCGAATGGGTGAAGCGCAGAATCACCGCCGCAATCACGCAGCCGATCAGCGTGCCGAGCACCCGGTCGAAGTTGCGCTGGCGCGTCATGCTGAAGGTCGGCTTGAGGATGACGACGATGGTCAGCAACACCCAGTAGCCATGCGACGCATATGGCAGGTGGTCGGCAATCCACAAACCGGCAGCCACGGCCATCGAGATGCGCAGCGCAAAGCGCAGCACCGGCGAACGCCACGTCAGCTCTTCCAGCACCAGCCGCAGCTCGTATTTCTGCCGCGTGAGAAACGGCGTCATGTCCGGGCGCAGCAGCACCTGCGACAGTTCGACCGGTGTGGCGGTGGCGGCGTGCAGCTGCGCCATCAGGCGGATTGCACCGCGCACCGTGGCCACCGATTCCTCCAGCGCCGCGATGGCTTCGATGGGCACGCCATGGTGGTTGTGCTGCAGTTCGTGCAACGCGCCTTCAATGGCGGCCATCTCCTGGTCATACGACATCGGCGTGGGCGACGGCCTGTCGCGGCCAACGGCATAGGCCACGCCTTCGATGTCCAGGCGCATGCGTTCGATCACGTCGCGCAGCAGACGCATCACCTCGGCGTCGGCCAGCCACTGGCGCAGCAGCGGGTAATCGGTATTGGACGACAGCAGGTACTCGTAGATGTCGAGCATCCGCATGTGGATCTGCACGAGGCGCCCATCGCTGGCGGTGCGGTTATCGCGGAAGACGAAATCGCGCGCCACCTGCTGCTTGTCGGCCACCGAAATCTGCTGGCGCACGAGCGCATTGAACTGCTCGTCGAAATCCTTGGATGCGTCGTAGAAGCCGGCCTTGCGTTCCACGTAGACGGCCAGTTCGTACAGGCATTCGGCCAACACCTGCTCTTTGATGCGGCGGCGCTGGCCCCACGCCACCGCCATCGCAAACGCCATGTAGCCGATCGCGCCGAGGAAGAACTGCAGCGTGTGCTCCACGGCTTCGCGGAAGGCGAATTCCTCGGTAAACGTGAGCGTCATGACGAAGAGCGCCGCAAACTGCAGCGGCATCGTCTTGTTGCCGTACGCCACCATGAGCCCCGCCAGGAAGCTCACCACCACAATCACTGCCGGCAGGATCGCGTATGGCGTCACGACCGCCACGAGGAACGTGACAGCCGTGGTCAGCAGCACGCACGCCATCATCTCGTTGAACTTGTGCCGCAGCGGGCTGGGCAAATCCATGAGGCTGGTGCACAGCGCGCCGATCGACACCACCATCGCGCCCTGCAGGTCCATCACCAGCAGCGCGAGCAGCGTCAGGCCGATCACGCCGGTGGCAGTACGGATGCCCCGCGAGACGTAATGGCTGTAGAGAAACGTGCGCGGATCGTGGACGTAATCCATCGGATCAGGCGACGCGTCAGGCCGACTTGCCGCGCGTCACCTTGCGCGCTGACGACCGCTTGCCCAGCCACGCCGAGCGCAGCGGCGAGGGCTCCGTCGCCAGCGCCAGCGTGAACTGCGGCGTCGCATCGGTGGCGAGCGTCACGTTCAGCGTCATCAGTTCGTCGCGGCGGAACACGTGCACCGGCACCGTATCGCCGGCGCGATGGCGCGTGAGCATCTTGTCGAGCTGGCCGGCCGGCACGCGCAGGCCGTCCACTGCAACGATCAGGTCGCCGGCGGACAAACCAGCGCGCTGCGCCGGGCTATCGTCGAAGACCTGCTGCAGCTTGACGAAGCCGTTTTCGGCGGCCGTCTTGACGCCCAGCGCGAGCGCCGTGTCGGCGGCCTTGCGCGTGGCGCTCACGCCCATCGCCTTGAAGAGCGCGGGCAGCGGCGGGTCGTCGCGGCCTTCGCTCAACTGGCGCACGAGGGTGCGCAGGCGCACACCGGTGGTTTCTTCCATCAGCGTGATGAGCCCGGCTTCGGTCACGCCGCGCTGCGTGTGGCCGGCGGCGTAGAAGTCGCGGCCGTACGTGACCCACAGGGCACGCATCACGTCGTCGAGCGAACGTTCGCCGTGGGTCTGCGTGCGGATCGTCAGGTCCAGCGCCAGCGCCACCAGCGAGCCCTTGGTGTAGTAGCTGACGATGGCGTTGGGCGCGTTTTCGTCCTGGCGGTAGTACTTCGTCCAGGCGTCGAACGAGCTTTCGGCCACGCTCTGCTTGAGGCGGCCGCTGCCGCGCAGCACGCCGTTCCACGTCTTGCCGAGCATCTCCAGATACTGCGCTTCGGAGATCAGGCCCGAGCGCACCAGCATCAGGTCGTCGTAGTAGCTCGTGAACCCTTCAAACAGCCACAGCAGCGGCGTGTGGACCTCGCGGTCGAGCGCGTACGGCACGAAGGTGGCCGGCTTGATGCGCTTGACGTTCCAGGTGTGGAAATACTCGTGGCTGACGAGGCCGAGGAAGGTGCGATAGCCCTCGGTGGTTTCATCGCGGCCGGTCACGGGCAGGTCATTGCGCGCGCACATCAACGCAGTGCTGGCGCGGTGTTCCAGGCCGCCGTAGCCGTCGGTGGTGACCATCGTCATGAAGACGTAGCGGCGGTTGCTGTCGAGGAACGGCGCCGTGGCGGTCTGCGGCTCGAACAGGCGGATCTGCGCTTCGCAGATGCGCTTGAAATCGCGGGCGATGCGTTCCAGATCGAGGTTCGGCACACGGCCGGTAAAGACGGCGTCGTGCTGCGCACCGCAGGCCTCGAACGACACCAGCTCGAACGTGCCCATCTCGACGGGGTGGTCGATCAGCTCGTCGTAATTGGCCGCTTCGTACCAGCCAAAGCCGTAGCGCTTGGCGCCGGCCTTGCCCTGGACGCGGCCGGTCGCTTCGCGCAGCGCGGTGGCGACACGCCAGCCGCGGTAGGCCTCTCCGGCGGGCGGCTGGATGTCAACGAGGCAGCGCTGGTCATCCGCGCCTTCCACGCGCAGGAATACCGACGTGCCGTTGAAGAAGCCGTGCGTGGCGTCCAGATGCGCGGCGCGCACCGACAAGTCCCACGCATAGACGTCGTAGGAAATCGTCAGCGGCCCGGTGCACGGCGCGGCCCACCACGTGTGCTTGTCGACCTTGGTCAGGCGCACCGGCCTGTGGGCGGACGACGCCTCGATCCGCACGATGTTGCGCGCGAACTCGCGGATCATGTAGCTGCCCGGAATCCACGCCGGCAGCGAAAAGCGCTGGCCCTGGGCGTCGGGCGCATCAACCGTGACGGTGACGGTGAAAACGTGCGCCTCGGGCGCGGCGGGGGCGATGGTGTAGCGGATCGGCTTCATGGCGGACATTGTAGCGTTGCCGTCCCACGCTGCCGAAGGCAAATCGTCCGCAAACCGGCCTGCCAGCCTATCGGTTGACGTCGACCACGACGCGCCCGCGCATCTTGCCGGCCATGATGCCGTGGGCGGCGTCGATGGCCTCGGACAGCGTCACCTCGCGCGTGATGGCGGCGAGGCGATCGGGCAGCAGATCGGCAGCCAGGCGCTGCCACGCGGTCTGTCGCAGCGCGCGCGGCGCCATCACGCTGTCGATGCCGCACAGCGTCACGCCGCGCAGGATGAACGGCGCGACCGTGGCCGGAAAATCCATGCCCTGCGCCAGCCCGCACGCCGTGACCACGCCGCCGTAGCGGACCTGTGCGCAGGCGTTGACCAGCGTGTGCGAGCCCACCGAATCGACCACCGCCGCCCAGCGCTCTTTCTGCAATGGCTTGCCCGGGGCGGCAAGCTCGGCGCGATCCATGACATCCGTCGCGCCCAGCGCCTGCAGGAAATCGGCCTCATTCGTCTTGCCCGTGGATGCCACCACGCGGTAGCCCAGCTTGCCGAGCAGCGCGATGGCGATCGAGCCCACGCCGCCCGACGCGCCCGTCACCAGGACCTCGCCGTCGCCGGGTTTCACGCCGGCGCGCTCCAGCGCCAGCACGGAGAGCATCGCCGTGTAGCCGGCCGTGCCGATCGCCATGGCCTGCCGCGCGTCGAGCCCCGCCGGCAATGCCACGAGCCAATCGCCGGAAAGCCGCGCCTGCTGGGCAAGACAACCCCAGTGCGTCTCGCCGACGCCCCAGCCGTTGAGCACCACCGCATCGCCGGTCCGCCAATCCGGATGCGATGAATCGAGCACGACACCCGCGCCGTCGATACCGGCCACCATCGGCCACTTGCGCACGACGGGGCCCTTGCCGGTGATGGCCAGGCCGTCCTTGTAATTGATGGTCGACCAGTCCACGCGGATCAGCACGTCGCCGGCGGTCACGTCGTTGGCCAGCGCTTCGGGTGTGGACAACGCTGCGTCATCGAGGTCGACGATGTGGGCCAGGCGCCCGCCATCCTGCTTTTCCAGCATCAGCGCGCGAAACGACATGCCAAGTCTCCGAAGATGAGGTGAATGCGAGCGCCAAAAGAAAAAGCGCCGGATCGACCGGCGCTTCCTTCGTGCGAATTACGACTTCTTGAGCGCGGCGAACTTGCGCTCCAGCGTGGCCGCATCGATCAGGCCCGGCGCCCGGGTTCCGTCCGGGAAGATGATGGCCGGCGTGCCGGTCACGTTCAGCTGCTGGCCGAGCTTCAGGTTGGCCTCCAGCGGCGTGTCGCAGGTGCCGGCGCCGCCCGGGGCTGTCTTGGCGGTCATCCAGTCACGCCAGGCCTTGGCGCGGTCGGCCGAGCACCAGATCTGCTTGGCCTTGGTGTTGGAGTCTTCGGACAGGATCGGGAACAGGAAGGTGTAGACGGTGACGTTGTCGACTTGCGTGAGCATCTGCTCCAGCTTGTGGCAGTACGGGCAGTTCGGATCGGAGAACACGGCGATCTTGCGTGCGCCGTTGCCCTTGACCCACTTCACGGCGCGGTCCAGCGGCAGGTCGGACCACTTCACGCGGTTCAGCTCGGCCAGGCGCTCTTGCGTGAGGTTGGTGGCGGTCTGCGTGTCGAGCAGGTCGCCGTTGAGCACGTAGCGGCCGGTGGCATCGCTGTAGACGACCTGGCTGCCGAGGTTGATCTCGTACAGGCCGGCCAGCGGCGACTTGGTGACGCTCTTGATCTCCACGTTCGGGCCCAGGGCCTTCTGCACGGTGGCCTTGACCTTGTCCAAGGCGGGCTCGGCGGCGCCGGCGCTCAACACATAGCCAGCGCCAATGGCTGCCACTGCCACCGCAGAGGCGATGGCCGCCACCCGAATACGAAACGACATAACGACTCCTGGAACCCCGAAAAACCACAAATCCGCTGAGATGGCCTCAGCCGAGTGCGTGCTTGATCAACAAGCGTTTGATAAATGGCGTCATGCCCACCATGCGCATCCCCGCGTTGCGTACCGTGCGTGGCAGCGCGCCCGGCAGGGCGAACAGTTTGTGCAGACCGTCCGTGGCGGCCGTGAGCGAAAGCAGATCTTCGCGGCGGGCACGTTCGTAACGGCGCAGCAACCTCAGATCGCCATGATCGCGCATGGTTTCACGTTCCGCCATCACGCGACCGATTTCGGACACATCCCGCAGCCCGAGGTTCATGCCCTGCCCGGCCAGCGGATGGATCACATGGGCCGCATCGCCTACCAGCGCCACGCGCGGCGCGACCGCCCGGCTGGCGTGTTGCAGCACGAGCGGGAAACCCTGCGCAGGCGTGATGTTCGACAAGCGCCCGAAGCGAGCGGCGATGGCGCCACCCGCCGCAGCTTCCACTGCGCGGCACAACGCCTCGGGCGACAGCGCGAGCAATTCGCGGGCGTGGTCCTCGCTGGCGGACCAGACCATCGACACGCGCCGATCGGGCAGCGGCAGCATCGCGAGAATCTCTCCGCGTACCGGGGCGGCGTCATCCGTGGCGGCGGCCTGCTCGGCCGATGCGCCGAGGAACCATTGCCACGCGGTGTCCTGATGCCAGTGCTCGGCCTGGAAGTTGGCGACCACGCCAAGCTGCCGATACGGCTTCGCTTCGGCCTGGATACCGGCCTGCTCGCGCACCCACGAATGCTTGCCGTCGGCGCCGATCACGCATTCCGCGCGGATCGTCTGCCCGTCAGCCAGCGTCAGCCGCACGGCGTCGGCTTGCATTTCGAAACCGGTGGCGGCGTGCGGGAAGGTCTGCACCGTGTGAGCGAAGCGCAGCGCCGTTTCCAGCGCGCGCTCGACCAGCGACGATTCGGCAATCCACGCCAATTGCGGCGTGCCGGCGGCGTAGGCGGAAAAGTGCAGGTCGGGGTGGGCGTGCTCGCCGCGCGCGGCGGCGTCATCGCCGAAGATGCGCATGTCGTGCACCGGCTGCACGCGCGTCATGTCGAGCGCCGGCCAGATGCGCAACTGCTCCAGCAGCGCCTGGGAGCTGGACGAGAACGCGTAGACACGCGCGTCCCAGGCGTCCGGCCCGGCGGGCGCGGCGGCTGGCGCGGGCGGTGCGATATGCGCGATGCGCAAGCCGATCTGCGCGAGCCGCAGGGCGCAGGCACGCCCGACGATGCCGCCGCCCACCACGGCCAAGTGGTAGGGCGCAGCCTCCCGGGAAGCCGCCTTGGAAGAGGAAAACGCGGGTGTATTCATGGTGGGCCGATTATAGCGGCGGGGGGTGCGGCAGCCTTGTGGTCGCGCAAATGTGTCGCGACCGACACATGGCGTCCGCTCGTGTCGGCTCAGTGTTTACGCCTACCCCTGCCGCGCAGGACGTTTTCGTCCCCCGAACCTAGTGCAGCGGGGTACGCACGTTTTGGGGCGCAGATGCCGCCTCTGCCACATATGTGGAAGATGCTCCGCCCACCCGCAGACCCGCGATGTGATGCCGTTTCCACCCGACTTCAGCCGCTCAAGCCATCGGTCGGGATGGGCGATAAAAGCCCGGTAATTCGACGTTTTGACACGCGCGACCCGCCGATACAGTTCGGGTCCGATCCACGCATTCCTCATCGCCATGTGGACTTTCTCCAAACGCTCCGCCGTCTCGCTGACGCTAGCCGCATTGCTGGCACTGGCCGGCTGTGCGCAAATGCCTGCCCAGACGCCCGCCCCCGTGGCCCGCACCGCGCCCCCGGGCGAAGTCATGACCTTCGCCATCCCGCCCGACGCACTGGGCGCGCATGACCCGCAACTGACCGCAGTGCTGACCAAGGCCGGCGCGCTCGCCGCTGCGCAAAAACGGCCGGCGACGATCCAGGTGGCTGCGCTGGCCCAGGATTTCCGCTATCTGAACCAGGCGTTGTGGAATGGCGTGCCGGCCCAGCGTGCCAGCTACGTGCGGCTGGAAAATTTGACCGTCAGCGCCAGCCAGCCCTACAGCGTGACGATCCGCACGCAGGATTAAGAGGAACGCCATGCGCATGACCCATCTGCTTTTCCCGCTCACCGTCGGCCTGCTGAGCGTCTCGACCGCTTCGGCTTTTGCCGCCCCGCCCGATGCACTGATGCCGGCGACGGCCGCGGCGCCCGACCGTGTCTATCCGCCCCTGCCTTCGCTGGCGATGCTGCCGCCCGGCGGCGGCGCCGAAATGGAACCGGCGCCCGTGGCACACGCGCGCGGCGGCAAGCGCAAGGTCGCGGCCACGCAGTCGCGCAAGGCGACCGAGCCGGTGCCCCGCATGGTGGTGTCGGAGGCATCGCACACGTATCTGGCCGGCATCGAGCGTCAGCTTGAAGTGGCCCTGCAGAAGTAATCAACGATTGCCGCCGGAGCCGTCATGCCCCTCGCCCGCCTTCTTTGCTTGAACTGGCGCCGCCTTGCCGCGGCATTCTTGCTGGCGGGTTCCAGCGTGGCGGCGCACGCGGCGTCAGGCGATTGCTTCGAACAGGCCGGTGCCTATCAGGGCGTCAACCCGACGGTGCTGCGCGCGATCGTGTGGTTTGAATCGAAGGGCGACCCGGCCGCCATCCACCGCAACGCCGATGGCTCGGTCGACATTGGCCAGGCGCAGATCAACTCGATCCACTTCGGCACGCTGGCGCGCTACGGCGTACCGCGCCATGCGCTGACCGACGCCTGCGTCAACGTGTTCGTGGCGGCCTGGCTGCTCAAGCAAAAAATGGTTCGCCATGGAAACACGTGGCGGGCCATCGGCGCGTATCACTCCGAGACGCCCGTCCACCGCGACGCCTATGCGCGGAGCATCCAGCGGGTGCTGATGTCGTGGGGGGAATTGCGGGCCGACCGCTGAATCGGGTCCGGCCCCGGGCTGCCGCTCAGTAGTACGAGACGGCGGCGTAGGCCTGACGTGCGCCGATGGCGCGGCGCTCGCCGCTGACCAGGCGCATCAGTTCATCCTGACGCGGGCAGACCAGCGCGCGCACACGGGCGTCGTTGGCCAGGATGCGCATCATCAGGTCGCGCTTGCGCTGCACTTCTTCGTGCGACAGGGCCGGGCGCACACCATGCCCCAGGCGCTCCATGTGTGCCGCGCATTCGCGCTCCAGCTGGCTGACCTCATCCCAATCGCCGCGTTCGGCGGCGTCCACCATGTCCTCGGACAAGTTCGCGATGGCCTCGTAGCAGGCGAACAGGCCGGCGCTGTCGGAAACCGTATGGATCGGGCGGGCAGCGGTGGCGACGGTCCAGGACATGCTGTGCTCCAGAATCAAACGTGTTGTTTGCGGGAAGCCAGTGCAATAGGCATGCCCGGCGGGCCGCAGCCGTCTCAGACTCGCGCGCAAACGGCGCTCAAGCCTTTGCCGGCTTGGCTCGGAAGGATACGGAGGGGGTCCGGCCCCAAGCGACCCAGCCCCGAAAAACAGCCGCTTCAACCGAAGTTGTTACGTTTCTGGAACGTAACGCGTAACGGGGCCGTAACGCCTTCACACCGCGAGCCGCCGAGCGCCCCGCCCGACCGAATGCGCTTTCATTCCGGGGCGAGAACGCATCCGGAGCGGTTACAATCACGCCTTTCCGTGAACGACGCGCACAGCCCCGATTCCGCTGTGCTGCCGCCTCCCCCGCGTCACGCAACCCCTTGATTCAGAGCCTTTTTCACCATGAGCCTCCAATGCGGCATCGTCGGTCTGCCGAACGTCGGCAAGTCGACCCTGTTCAATGCCCTGACCAAAGCCGGCATCGCCGCCGAGAACTACCCGTTCTGCACGATCGAGCCCAACGTCGGCGTGGTGGAAGTGCCGGACGCCCGCCTGCAGGCGCTGGCCGAGATCGTCAAGCCCGAGCGCGTGCTGCCGGCGGTGGTCGAGTTCGTCGACATTGCGGGCCTGGTGGCGGGCGCGTCCAAGGGTGAAGGCCTGGGCAACCAGTTCCTCGCCAACATCCGCGAGACGGATGCCATCACGCACGTGGTGCGCTGTTTCGAAGATGAAAACGTGATCCACGTCGCCGGCAAGGTCGACCCGATCGCCGACATCGAAGTCATCAACACCGAACTCGCCCTCGCTGACCTGGGTACGGTCGAAAAAGCGCTGCAGCGCTACACCAAGGCCGCCAAGTCGGGCAACGACAAGGAAGCCGCCAAGCTGGTCGCCGTGCTGGAAAAAGCCCAGAAGGTGCTGGACGAAGCCAAGCCCGTGCGTGGCCTGAACCTGACCGACGACGAGTGGGCGACGCTCAAGCCGCTGTGCCTGATCACCGCCAAGCCGACCATGTACGTTGCCAACGTGCGCGAAGACGGTTTCGAGAACAACCCGCACCTGGACGCCGTGCGCAACTACGCCGCGCAGACGAACTCGCCCGTGGTGGCCGTGTGCGCCGCCATCGAAGCCGAAATCGCCGATCTGGATGACGCCGACAAGGCCGAATTCCTGGCCGACATCGGCATGGAAGAGCCCGGCCTGAACCGCGTGATCCGTGCGGCCTTCAAGCTGCTCGGCCTGCAAACCTACTTCACCGCCGGCGTGAAGGAAGTGCGCGCCTGGACGATCCACATCGGCGACACGGCCCCGCGCGCCGCCGCGGCCATCCACACCGACTTCGAACGCGGCTTCATCCGCGCCCAGACGATTTCGTACGAGGATTTCATCCAGTACAAGGGCGAACAAGGTGCCAAGGAAGCCGGCAAGATGCGCGCAGAAGGCAAGGAATACATCGTCAAGGACGGCGATGTGCTGCACTTCCTGTTCAACGTCTGATCGGCGCAAGCACAACGAAAAGCCCTGCAATCACTGCAGGGCTTTTTTCATGGACAACGCGAGCGCGGCAACACCGTGCCTGGGCGAGGTGCGTGCTGCCGGGCCTTGTAACGTTGAGGTGGCCCGGCATCACTTTTTACATACACGTAGTGCCGATAAGGCCGTTGCGATGGCCTTCGGAGCGCTTTGCTGCGCCATTTTCGCGTCTCGGGCACGTGACTTGCGTGGCGCACCGCAGATACGCTGAACCCCGGTAGGCCTCTCGCCCGGGGCAGCTCGCCGCCACCGCATTCAACCAACGCCTGCCGGTCGGCGCACTCGCCCAACGCCATGAGTTCGCAATCGCCCCCGCCCTTGTCCGTAGTCGACGACATCGACGCCACGCCGGGTATTGGCAGCAGCGCTGCCATCCAGTCGCGCGGGGTGCTGCTGTGCCTGTCCGAACCCGAGTTGCGCATCCAGCAGGTGAGCGAAAACCTGGAGACCGCGCTGGGGACGCCGCTGGCTAGCGCGCTGGGGGCAAGCGTCGACCGTGTGGTGGGCAGCGCCGGCCGCGAGGTGCTGGAGCGCGCCCTGGCCACGCACAGCATCGACGGCCACCCGTTATATATCGGCACGCTGCAGACACCGCACGGCCACGCGCTCGACGCGGTCATGCACCGGCACAAGCGCGCGCTGATCCTGGAACTGGAACCGGCCGTGCATGCAGCCGACGGCGCGTTTGCGTCGATGTATCCGCTGATGCGCACGTTTGTCGGCAGCCTGCAAGCCGTTGGCACCGTCGATGCACTCACGGACCTTGCCGCCCGCGAAGTCCGCCGTCTCACCCACTTTGGCCGCGTCACGATCTACCGCATTGAGCGCGATGGCTCCTTGCAGGCGTTGGCCGAAGCGCGCGACGAGGCCTACGACACGCTGGTCGGCACACACCTGTCTGGGGCGGGCATCACGCCCGAACTGCGTACCCTGTACAGCCACAATCCGCTGCGGCTCGTGGCAGACGTGGACGACATCGCGGTGGGGCTGGTGCCACCGCTGCATCCGTCCACCGGCCGGACGACCGACCTGACATACGCCGCCCTGCGCGCCGCTTCCGGAGCGCAGCGCGAAACCATGCGCGGCATGGGGGCGAAGGCCTCGTTCACGCTGGCGCTTACGGTGCGCGGCAGTCTCTGGGGCTTGATCGCCTGCCACCACGCGACGCCCTGCTCACTGTCGTTTGAAGTGCGCACGGCATGCGAACACCTCGCGCAGATTCTGTCGCTTCAGATCGAGGCGAAAGAAGACCGCGCCGAGATCGCGCACCGGCTGGAACTTCGACGCATCCTCGTGCGCCTGCTGGCCGCGATGGCAGACCGCGACCATTTCGAAGACGGGCTGCTCGAGCATCCGGCAGATCTGCTGCGCTTTGCCTCGGCCAGCGGCGCCGCCATCGTGCGCCAGGGCGAGTGCATGCGCATCGGTGCCGCGCCGGACGAAGACAGCATTCTGCGCCTGACCGAATGGCTGGCCGAGGCGCACCCCGGCGAGGTCTTCCACACCGACCGCCTGGCCGCCACTTATCCGGATGGCGCCGCGCTCCTGCCCCAGGCCAGCGGCGTACTGGCCGTGCAGGTTTCGCAACTGCATCGGCACTACGTGCTGTGGTTTCGCCCCGAAAGCCCGCACACCGTACGCTGGGCAGGCGACGCGCCGGACAAGGCCGCCGACAGCGATACCGCGCACATGCTTGGCCGCACGCGCCATTGGCAGGAGCACATCGTCCACACCTCGCGCCCCTGGCGCACGAGCGAAGTGGAAACCGCAGCGGAGTTCCGCTACGCCGTCCTGAACATCGTGCTGCGCCGCGCCGAAGAAGCCGCGGAGTTGACCAGCGAACTGCGCCGCGCCAACCACGAACTCGAAGCGTTTTCGTATTCCGTATCGCACGACTTGCGCGCGCCGCTGCGCCATATCGCCGGCTATGCCGAACTGCTCGACGAGATGGAGGGGCAGCACGTCTCGGAGCGTGGGCGGCACTTCCTGCAGACGATCTCCGAGTCGTCGCGCTTCGCGGGCAAGCTGGTCGACGATCTGCTCACCTTCTCGCAGATGGGACGCGGCGCACTTCACCTGACCGATGTCGACCTCACGCAGCTCGTGCGCGGCGTCGTGCGCGATCTGACGCTCGACCAGGGGCGTCGCCATATCGAATGGAACATCGCGGCCCTGCCGGTGGTGCGCGCCGATCCGGCATTCCTGCAACTGGCCATGCGCAACCTGCTCTCCAACGCCGTCAAATACACGCGTGACCGCGATCCGGCGCGCATCCAAATCGACGCCGAACAGACCGACGCCGAAACCATCGTGCGCATTGCCGACAACGGCGTGGGCTTCTCGATGGAATACGTGGCCAAGCTGTTCGGCGTGTTCCAGCGGCTGCACCGCATGGACGAGTTCGAGGGCACCGGCATCGGCCTGGCCAATGTGCGGCGCATCATCGATCGCCACGGCGGCCGCACCTGGGCCGAGGGCGAGCTGAACCGCGGCGCGACGTTCTACTTCGCCCTGCCGCGCACGCCCGACCCGCAAGCGGCATCCGAGCGAGCCTTCGCACGATGACGCCCGATGCCTGATCGTTCTTTTCCACGCTCATTGTCACCATGCTCAAACCCATCCTGCTCGTTGAAGACAACCCGAACGACCTCGAGCTGACCCTGCTGGCGCTGGAGCGCAGCCAGCTTGCCAACGACGTGGTCGTCACCCGGGACGGCGCCGAGGCGCTGGATTACCTGCACGCGCGCAACCTGTACGCGCAGCGCGTGCCGGGCAACCCCGCCGTGGTGCTGCTCGACCTGAAGCTGCCAAAGATCGACGGGCTGGAAGTGCTGGCCGAGATCCGCGCAACGCCCGCGCTCAAGAGCCTGCCGGTGGTCATGCTCACTTCGTCGCGCGAAGAAACCGACCTGCTGCGCAGCTATGAGTTGGGCGTCAACGCCTACGTGGTCAAGCCAGTGGAGTTCCGCGCGTTTGTCGATGCGATTGCCGACCTGGGCGTATTCTGGGCGGTGCTCAACGAACCGCCGCCCGGCTCGACCCGGGCACGGCGCACGTCGCTGCCGGCGAGCTAGCCGCCCCATCCGGAGCATTCGCCCCCATGCCGAATCTGCAACTGCTGCTGGTCGAAGACAACCCGCTCGATGCGGAGCTCACGCGCGCGCGGCTGGAAACCGCCAATCTGCAAGCCGACACCACGCTGGTCGACAACGAGACGGACTTCATCGCCGAGCTCAGCGCACGAACCTTCGACGCCATCTTGGCCGACTACATGCTGCCGCAGTTCACAGGGGCGGAAGCGCTGGATATTGCACGCCGCATGGCGCCGCAAACGCCGTTCATCTTCGTATCCGGTGCGCTCGGCGAGGAGCACGCGGTCGACATGCTCAAGCGCGGCGCCACCGATTACGTCATCAAGCAGCGCCTGCAGCGCCTGCCCGTGGTGCTGCTGCGGGCGCTGGCCGAAGCGGCCGAACGCCGCCAGCGCATCGCCGCCGAAGCCGCGCTGCGCGAAGCGGAAACGCACTTCCGCCTGCTGATCAACGCGCTCAAGGAACACGCCGTACTCTCGCTCGACCCGCAGGGCATCGTGCGCACGTGGAACGCGGCGTCGCGCAGCATTCTCGGGTATGCGCGTGAAGACATCCTCGGCAAATCGGCGGAGATTCTGTATCCGCAGGCCGCGCGCGAGGCGGGCGAATTCCAGCGCAAGCTCGAACGTGTGCGCCGCGAAGGCAGCCTCACCGACGACCGCTGGATGCTGCGCAAGGACGGCACGCCGTTCTACGCATCGAGCGTGGTCACGGCCATCCACAACGAGACGGGGCAGCTGGTCGGCTTCTCGAAGATCATCCGCGACTCCACGGAAGAGCGCATCGCGGCCGACGCCCTGCGCCGCGCGAAGGAAGAAGCCGAGACCGCCAACCACGCCAAGGACCACTTCCTGGCCGTGCTGTCGCACGAGTTGCGCACGCCGCTCACCCCCATCCTGACCGCCGTGCATCTGCTGGAAATGCGCCAGGATCTGCCGGCGTATGTGGTCGCGCAGCTCGAAGTCGTGCGCCGCAATGCCGAGCTGGAAGCACGCCTGATCGACGACCTGCTCGACATCACGGGCATTGCGCGCGGCAAGCTTGCGGTCAGCTTTGCGCTGGTCGACCTGTATCCGCTGCTGGAAAGCACGCTGGAGATGTCGCGCAACGACATGCAGGCCAAGCGGCTGTCGCTCAAGACGCGCTTCGAGGCGGGCCGCAGCCGGCTGTATGCCGACGGGGCGCGCATCCAGCAAGTCATCTGGAACCTTGTGCGCAACGCCGTCAAGTTCACGCCCGAAGGCGGCGCCATCGAGGTCCGCGTCTGGAACCCTTCGCCGTCTACGGTGGCCGTCGCCGTGAAGGACAACGGCATCGGCATCGAACCCGAAGCACTGCCGCGCATCTTCTCGGCGTTCGAACAGGCCGATGCATCGATCACGCAGCGTTTTGGCGGGCTCGGCCTGGGCCTGGCGATTGCCTACGCGCTGGTGCAGAAGCACGAGGGTTCATTGATTGCCGAGAGCGCCGGCCGCCACGAGGGGGCCACCTTCACGCTCACCCTGCCGCTGGCCACCGAGATGGTGCAGCCCGAGACGCCGCCCTCGCCGCCCGCGCCCCGCGCCCAACCGACGCGCGGCCTGCACGTGCTGCTGGTGGAAGACAACGCCGATACGGCCGAGGCGATGGCGCAGATGCTGGAAATCCTCGGCCACAGCGTGGCCGTTGCCAACAGCGCCCGCACGGCCATGCAGGCCGCTGAATCGGGCGCGTTCGATCTGCTGATCAGCGACATTGGCTTGCCGGACGGCAGCGGCCTCGACGTGGTGCGCGTATTTGCCGAGCGGCAAGGCGCCCCGTCGATCGCCATCACCGGTTATGGCATGGAAGACGACATCGCCCGGTGCCGCGACGCGGGCTTTACGGATCACCTGACCAAACCGGTGGATTTCAAGCGACTGGAAGCGCTGATGGCCGGCTATCTGGCTGCGCGCGACGCGCGCACCGCGGGCGTGGGCGCAAGCTGAGCCGCGCCAGAATGCTGCAGCCGCAGTCGCCCTAGCGGCGCAGCAGGCCCCAAGCAGCAGGCAGCAGCATGGCGCCCACCACGGCGGCGGTCCACGCCATGATTTGCCCGTCGGCATACAGGTGGGCGAACTGGCCGCTGTAGTAACCAAGCAACGCACCCATCCCGCCCGTCACCAGCGCCGCCGGCCAACCGAGGCGCTTGCCTACCGGATGCAGCCAACGCGCCGCCACGCCCACCGCCAGCCCGATCCACAGCGGCCCCATCCACCCCATGCCTGTTCTCCGTATTGCCTTGAGCGATTCAACTGGACGCGTACCTTAGCGCAGGACGCGGCCGAAGACTACGTCGGCACACCCGCATGACGCGTGACGAATAATCGACATTCATCCATACACGTCACCAGATTTGACCTGCGTCCTGCTGATACGGGGGGCGGGCGTTATAATCCAGAGTGCTCAAAATTCGTGCCGTTCCCTTAACCGGCCGCCCCACATGCAGTTGCTGACGCTCGGAATCAACCACCACACTGCGCCGCTTTCCCTGCGCGAGAAGGTGGCGTTTCCGCTCGAGCAGCTCAAGCCCGCACTGGGCACGCTGCGCCAGCATCTGCCGCAGCTCAGAAGCACGGCGGAAGCCGCCATTCTTTCCACCTGCAATCGCACCGAAATCTACTGCGCCACCGACGGCAACCTGCCCGAGCAAACCGCGCACGAGCATGCGATTCGCTGGCTGGCACAGCACCACAACATCGACGCCGGCGAACTCGCGCCCCATGTGTATTCGCTCGGCCAGTCGCTGGCGGTACGCCACGCCTTCCGCGTGGCCAGCGGACTCGATTCGATGGTGCTGGGCGAGACGCAGATCCTCGGCCAGATGAAAGACGCCGTGCGCACCGCCACCGAGGCGGGCGCCCTGGGCACGTACCTGAATCAGCTGTTCCAGCGCACCTTTGCGGTGGCCAAGGAAGTGCGCGGCACGACAGAGATCGGCGCGCATTCCGTGTCAATGGCCGCTGCCGCCGTGCGCCTGGCGCAGCGCATCTTCGAATCGATTGCGGATCAGCGCGTCCTGTTCATCGGCGCCGGCGAGATGATCGAGCTGTGCGCCACGCACTTTGCCGCGCAGACGCCGCGCGAGGTGGTAATCGCCAACCGCACGCTGGAACGCGGCGAGAAGCTCGCCGAATCGCTGTCGAACCAGGGCCTGAATGCCCGCGCCGTGCGCCTGGCTGAACTGCGACCAAGCTCGCCGACTTCGACATCGTCGTTTCGTGCACCGCCAGCACGCTGCCCATCATCGGCCTGGGCGCCGTGGAGCGCGCCATCAAGCAGCGCCGCCACCGCCCGATGTTCATGGTCGACCTGGCCGTGCCGCGCGACATCGAACCCGAAGTTGCGCGCCTGTCCGACGTATTCCTCTACACCGTCGACGACCTGGGCGCCATCGTGCGCGAAGGCAACGCGCTACGGCAGGCCGCCGTGGCGCAGGCCGAGGCCATCATCGAAACGCGCGTGCTGAACTTCATGCACTGGCTCGATGCGCGCAGCGTGGTGCCCGTCATCCGGGATCTGCACGCGCAGGCTGAAACGCTGCGCCAGGGTGAACTGGAACGCGCCCAGCGCATGCTCGCCCGCGGCGACGATCCGGCGCTGGTACTCGAAGCGCTGTCTCAGGCGCTGACCAAGAAATTCCTCCACGGCCCGACGCATGCGCTCAACCACGCGCAGGGCGAAGGCCGCGAACAACTCATCGACCTGCTGCCGGCGCTGTTCCGCCAGTCCAGCCACTCCGAGCGCTAGCGGCCGGCGCATCGCACGCGCGCCGCATGTTTGCACGACGGGCGCGCACGTTCTGGCGCGGTATCATGCGCCGCCTTCGCTTCCAGCGTTTCCCTCCGCGACTGCCCGAATGAAGCCCAGCATGCTGTCCAAGCTCGACCAACTGGCCGAGCGCATCGTCGAAATCAACGCGCTGCTTGCGCGTGAAGACGCCACCGCCAACCTCGACCAATACCGCAAGCTCACGCGCGAACATGCCGAGCTGGAGCCCGTGGTCGCGCAATTTGCCGCGTGGAAGCAGGCCGAGGAAGACATCGCCACCGCGCAGGAGCTGGCGGCCGATCCGGACATGAAGGCGTTTGCAGAGGACGAACTCCGTGCCGCGCGTGAGCGGATGGAATCCCTCGAAGGCGCGCTGCAACGCCTGCTGTTGCCCAAAGACCCGAACGACCATCGCAACATCTTCGTGGAAATCCGCGCCGGCACAGGCGGCGACGAATCCGCGCTCTTTGCCGGCGACTTGCTGCGCATGTATACGCGCTACGCCGAACGGCAGCGCTGGCAGGTGGAGATCGTGAGCGAATCGCCATCGGACCTCGGCGGCTACAAGGAAGTGATTGCGCGGCTGGTGGGCGAAGGTGCGTACTCGCGCCTGAAGTTCGAATCGGGCGGCCACCGCGTGCAGCGCGTGCCGGCCACGGAGGCGCAGGGACGCATCCACACGTCGGCCTGCACCGTGGCCGTCATGCCCGAGGCCGATGCGCTGGCCGACATTCAGATCAATCCGGCCGATCTGCGCATCGATACGTTCCGCGCATCCGGCGCGGGCGGCCAGCACATCAACAAGACGGATTCGGCGGTGCGCATCACGCATCTGCCGACTGGCCTTGTGGTGGAGTGCCAGGACGACCGCAGCCAGCACCGCAACAAGGACCGCGCCATGCAAGTCCTGGCCGCGCGCCTGAAGGATCGCCAGGAGCGCGAGGCGCAAGCCAAGGAAGCCAGCGCACGCAAGAGCCTGATCGGCTCGGGCGACCGCTCCGACCGCATCCGCACGTACAACTTCCCGCAAGGCCGCGTGACGGATCACCGCATCAACCTGACGCTGTACAAGATCGACGCGATCATGGACGGCGACATCGATGAACTCGTCGGTGCGTTGGCCGCTGAGCACCAAGCCGAACAACTTGCGGCGCTCGGCGAAGACGCCTGAGCGCTCAATCGTTAAAAAGCGCCCTCCCCGTAACATCCGCTTGCGTTTGATACAGCTTTGCGCGATGGCGGGGCGGCCTCGCGTTCCTATAATCGATCTCGATCACGCCGAGTGCATCGCCGGTCGCATCCGGCGCACTCACCAACAAGCGCGGCAACATCACGATTAGGAGAATCGCAATGCGTACCCAACTGCTGGCCATTACCGTCGCCACCACCCTCGCACTCGGCCTGGCCGCCTGCGGCAAGAAGGACGACGCCACCGACCAAGCCGCCAAGAGCGCGATGGAACAATCGAAGGACGCCGCCAAGCAGGCGCTCGACAACGCCGGCACCGCCGTGACCAAGGCTGCGGATGCCGCCAAGGTGGAACTGTCGCAAGCGGCTTCGGACGCGCAGGTCTCCGCGTCGGGCGCGCTGGCGCAGGCCAAGGAGGCCGCCAAGACCGCGGCCGACAAGACGGCCGATGCAGCCAAGGTTGCTGCAGACAAGACCGCCGACGCCACCAAGGAAGCAGCCAACAAGGTCAAGGACGCGACCAAGCAATAAGCGCCGCTCCACCCTCCGACCCGCTCGCGGGCCCGCGCCACATCGGCCGGGCCCGTGTTATTTTGTGCGCCCGTTCTTCGCTGCTGGTCTGTTGCCGTGTCGTCTTCCCCTGTCATTTCGCCCGAAACCCTTGCTCGCGTGGCCGATGCGCTGACAGCGCTGGCCCGTGCCGGCCTGCCCGCGCTGGAAGCACGCATGCTGGTTTCGCACGTGACGGGCCTGTCGCGCGTGCGGCTCATCACGCAAGACACCTGCGCTATCGACGTGGCCGCGCGCGCGCGCATCAGCGAACTTGCTGCGCGCCGCCTGGCCGGCGAGCCGATGGCGTATCTGCTCGGCGAACGTGAATTCTTCGGCCGCACGTTCAGAGTGACGCCCGCAGTGTTGATCCCGCGCCCCGATACCGAATTGCTGGTCGAACAAGCGCTGGACCGCCTGGAAGAACGCGATGCGCCAGCCGTGCTCGACATGGGCACGGGCAGTGGCATCATCGCCATCACGATCGCGCTGGCGCGGCGCGACGCGCGCGTATGGGCCACCGATGCCTCCGCCGATGCACTGGGCGTGGCGATCGACAACGCCAAGGCGCTCGGCGCGACCAACGTCCGGACTGCGCTGGGCGACTGGTATGGCGCGCTGGCCGATGCCGACGCGCCTCCCGCTTTCGATCTCATCGCCAGCAACCCGCCTTACATTGCCGCCACCGACGCGCACCTCGACCAGGGCGACCTGCGTTTCGAACCCGCCAGCGCCCTCACCGACCACGATGATGGCCTGCGCCACCTGCGCAGCATCGTCTCCGGGGCGCCTGCGCGGCTGGCCGCCGGCGGCTGGCTGCTGCTCGAGCACGGCTACGACCAGGGCGAACCCGTGCGTGCGCTGCTGGGGGGCGCCGGCTTCGCCAACGTCTTCACCGCCCAAGACCTGGCCGGCCACGACCGCTGCAGCGGCGGGCAGTGGCCGGATCAAAACGCCGGTGCGCGTTCCTCGCTAAAATAGACGGGTTTTCCAATGTGGATGGCAGTTGAGAAGCCGCTGCCGCCCCTCACCCAATCGAGTCTCCCCATGAGCACCACGCACGAAAAGATCGACCAGATCGTCAAAGGCCACCCCGTCGTCCTCTTCATGAAGGGCACCGCGCAATTCCCGATGTGCGGTTTTTCGGGCCGCGCCATCCAGATCCTGAAGGCCTGCGGCGTGGACCGTCCGCACACCGTCAACGTGCTGGAAGACGACGAAATCCGCCAGGGCATCAAGGACTACGCCAACTGGCCGACCATTCCGCAGCTCTATATCAAGGGCGAGTTCATTGGCGGCTCGGACATCATGATGGAGATGTACCAGAGCGGCGAACTGCAACCGCTGCTGGCTGCTTGAGCTGCGTTCTCGTTTCAGCGTGACCCAAACCCCGGACGCCACCGCTCAAACGCCAGCCGTGCGCCGCATCATCGTGGCGATCACGGGCGCGTCGGGCGCGATTTACGGGGTGCGGCTGCTGCAGGTTCTGCAGGGCCTGCGTGACTCAGCGGGCGTGGAATCGCACCTGCTGATGTCGCCCGCAGGGTTGATGAACGTGCAGCACGAGCTGCACATGGCACGCGAAGAAGTGGAAACGCTGGCGCACGTCGTGCATAACGTGCGCGATATCGGCGCGACCATCGCGAGCGGCTCCTTTGCTGCCGAAGCGATGGTGGTGGCGCCCTGCTCGATGAAGACGCTGGCGGCCGTCGCGCACGGCCTGTCGGACAACCTCATCGCCCGCGCGGCCGACGTCACGCTCAAGGAGCGCCGCCGCCTCATCCTGATGGTGCGCGAAACGCCGTTGAATCTGGCGCACCTGCGCAACATGACGGCGGTCACGGAGATGGGCGGAATCGTGTTCCCGCCCGTGCCGGGCTTTTACCAGCGCCCCAAGACGATCGACGACCTGGTCGACCACACTGTCGGGCGCGTGCTGGACCTGCTCGGCCTGCCACAGACATTGGCGCCGGGCTGGCCGGGCCTGCGGTCAACGGACTAGGCGCCGATCAGCCGACCGCAGATTAGCGGTGGCGGTAATTGAAGTACACCGACGGCCCACCCCAATAGCCGCCGTAGTAAGCGGGATAAGCGGGTGCCACATAGACCGGCGCCGGTGCCACAGCCACCGGTGCGGGATAAACGGCACAACCCCCAAGCGTCGCGGCCAACAAGGCCAGAGCCACGATTTTCATGATTTAGCGTCCTTCGGCCCCGCTAGTGGAGCCACGTGGACGTTATAAGCCGACGCGAGCGGCGCCGGCGTCATGCGCGTGTAAGCCGTGTAACTGAAAACTACGAACGTGCGTTCGTAAGTTCACTGCTTAGGCGCCGGTTTGCCTGCAGAGGGCGTGGCCGTCGCGGCGGGCGCCGAGGCCGTCACACCTGACGCAGCAGCCGGTTTGGGTGCATTCGGATCGACTTCCGCACGCATCTGATCCATGACCGCCCCGGCGCGCGGTGCCCAAAGGAATTCCACCGTGCCGTTCTGCGGCTCTTCAGGAATCGCGTACATCGTGATGACCGTCTGATGGCCCGCCCAGCGTGCGCGCAGCGAATCGACCGTCTTGCCAGACTTCAGCTTGAGGGGCGCCTTGCCTTCCTGCGCCGGCTTGCCGTAGCGATCGGACAGGGCCTGGAAGACGCGCTGCTCGGTATCCACGCCGCGCGTGGGCACGAACATGCCGGCGATGTTGCCATCCTGGTCGATCAGCACCACGGCCTGCGGGCCGTCCATCAACTCCGGCCGCGATGCCTGCGGCACGCCCAGAGACCGCGTGCGGCCATGCGATTCCAGCGCGTCGGAGCAGTATTCGGCGACGTCCTTGCCACCATTGGCGCGTACGTCTTCGCATGAGGGCAGCTTGCGCAGCGGCTTGCCGAGCGGAAAGGCGTCCAGCAGCACCGCCACGTCGCCGGGGTCGCGCACCGCCTTGGCCGGTGCGGGAGCCTTCGAAGCAGGAGCGGCCTTCGATGCCGATGCGGCAAACGCCACGGGCGCGAGCAACGAGGTCGAGATGGCAAGGGCGGCGGTTGCCGTGGCGCGTCGCGTCCAACAGGTCATGCGAACTCCATGAAAGAAAGAGCCGAGAGTGTGCCATGCGGGAATTCCGGCACGCGGCAAAGCGGTTGTGACCGGCGCCGGGCAGCGTGCGTTCCCCTCAACCGAACGGTTGAACCCACCGAGACCGGCTCGTTACACGCCATTTGACGCGGATGTCGGCCCGATGCGGGCGGGAAACATTATCAAAATGTTGCCGGTTTTGATCTCGCAAAGGTACGGCGGGTAAAATCTCGGCGGCACAGACGAATGACCGGCAGGACCGAAGCGTCACGTTCCTCGGCCCGCCGCATAGACGCGATCTCATTTTGAACATTCCCTCCGCTGTTTCCTCCCGCATGCCCGGGGCCGCGCGCGCGGCACGCACCCGTTCGGTAGCCGGCTATGCGCGGCTCGCCGTGGGCGTGCTGGCGCTGGCTTCCGCGCATGCTGCGCTGGCCTTTGGCTTCAACGATGTGGCCGTACGCGCCAAGCAACTGGCCGCGAAGCCGTACCAGGCGCCCGCCGACACCTTGCCGCGCGAATTGCGCGAGCTGCGCTACGACCAGTACCGCGAAATCCGCTTCAAGTCCGACCAGGCGTACTGGCGCCGCGACAAGCTGCCGTTCGAACTCGGCTTCTTCCACGAGGGTTCGTACTACGACCAGCCCGTGAAGATCAACGAGGTGTCGCCGGCCGGTGTGCGCGAAATCCGTTTCGATCCGCGCCTGTTCGACTACGGCCCGGTCAAGCTCGACCCGAAGCAGTTGCAGAAGCTCGGCTTTGCCGGTTTCCGCGTGCACTATCCGATGAACACGCCCAAGTACAAGGACGAGGTCATCGTGTTCCTGGGCGCGTCGTACTTCCGCGGCATCGGCAAGGGGCAGGTTTACGGCCTCTCCGCGCGCGGGCTGGCCATCGACACCGCGCTCAATTCGGGCGAGGAATTCCCCCGCTTCACCGATTTCTGGATCGAACGGCCCGCCGCCAATGCGAAAGAGCTGACGATCTACGCGCTGCTCAATTCGCGCCGCGCCACGGGCGCCTACCGCTTCGTCATCAAGCCGGGCAGCGACACGGCAGTCGACGTGAAGGCGCAGCTGTACATGCGCGAGAACGTGAGCAAGCTGGCCATCGCGCCGCTTACCAGCATGTTCTTCTTTGGCGAGAACCAGCCGGCGCCTGCGCTGGATTTCCGCCCCGAGGTGCACGACTCCGACGGCCTGTCGGTGCTGTCCGGCACGGGCGAATGGATCTGGCGTCCGCTGACGAACCCCAAGCGCCTGCTGGTCAGCTCGTTCGGGACGACGAACCCGGGCGGCTTCGGCCTCATGCAGCGTGACCGCGCGTTCTCCAGCTACCAGGAAATCGGCGACCGCTACGAACTGCGCCCGAGCGCGTGGGTCGAGCCCGTCGGCAAATGGGGCGCAGGCCGCGTGGAGCTTGTGCAGATTCCGACACCCGACGAGACAAACGACAACGTGGTCGCCTACTGGGTGCCCGAAAACCCGCCCAAGCCGCAGCAGCCGTTCAATCTCGAATACCGCTTGCTGTGGCAGAAGGACGCCGACAAGAAGCCGGCGCTGGCGTGGGTTGCGCAGACGCGCCGCTCGCACGGCTGGACGACCAAGCGCCCCGACGAGCGCAAGCCCGACGATACGATCGCCTTCGTGGTCGACTTTGAAGGGCCGGCGCTGGCCAAGCTGGCGCCGAACGCTCCGGTTGAGCCGGTGTTTTCGGCAGATGCCAACGGCAAGATCGAATCGATCTTCGGCCAACCCAACACCGCGACCGGCGGCTGGCGCGTGACCGTGCGCCTCAAGCGGGTCGACGACGATAAACCCGTTGAACTGCGTGGCTACCTGCGCAGCGGCGGCACCGGACTCTCCGAGACGTGGAGCTACCTGTTACCTCCGGGCTGAACGTGACGACAGCCCAGACTGCCGGTGCTGCCGGCACAGCCCCCTCCACCAGCCCAGCCACAGCGCAGTCTGTGGCTGACCATTACCTTGAGGCGCTGCCGCTGGCGGCCGACGCGCGCGCTGCGCTGCTGCGCAACGCGGGGATCACAGCCACGGACGACGATGCAGCGGCGCTCGCCAAGCTGCATCGTGCGCTGGCCAGGCTCGACCCCGCACAGACGACGTCGCTCGACGCCGACGCGCCGGCTTACGCGTCCGTAGGCTCGCGCCTGGATGCTGCGTATGGCGCCACGCGCGCCGAGGCCGCATCGACGGAGCCCTCCGCCCAACCTGCGCCACCCGTTGAGCACGACAGCCAGGGCCGCATCCACCTGGATACCGGCCCCACGCCCGCTCGCCGTTCGATGGTGCCGTGGCCATGGGTGCTCGGCCCGATCTGGCGCGCGCGCAAGGCCATCGACCGCTGGATGCATGGCGGCAAGAAGCCGGTGCCGTATGAAGCGCCCGACTCGCCGGACCCGAAAGGCATCTGGCGCTTCGTCGGCGCACGCCGCCGCCTGACGCTGCTCGCGCTGATGATCGCGCAGACCGTCGCCGCCACCTGGGCGATGAGCACGGTGCTGCCGTATCACGGTGCCGACTGGCTCGAAGCCATCATCATCGTCCTGTTTGCGGTGCTGTTCTGCTGGGTGTCGGCGGGCTTCTGGACAGCCATCACGGGCTTCCTGCTGCTGGCCTTCCACGGCGACCGCTTCGTCATCTCGCGCCGCGCCACGCCCGACGCCACGATTCCGGACGACGCCCGTACGGCCATCGTCATGCCGATCTGCAATGAAGATGTGCAGCGCGTCTTCGCGGGGCTGCGGGCGACGTACGAATCGTTGCAGCGCACGGGGCATCTGGAGCATTTCGACTTCTTCGTGCTGTCGGACTCCGGCGACCCGGATATCCGCACCGCAGAAGCCGACGCCTGGCTGCACATCTGCCGCGCGCTCGACGGTTTCGGCCGCATCTTCTACCGCTGGCGCCGCCACCGCGTGAAGCGCAAGAGCGGCAACATCGACGATTTCTGCCGACGCTGGGGCGGCAAGTACCGCTACATGATCGTGCTCGACGCCGACAGCGTGATGAGCGGCGATTGCCTGACGCGCCTCGTGCAGTTGATGGAGGGTGCGCCCAGCGCGGGCATCATCCAGACCGCCCCGCGCGCGGCCGGTCGCGACACGCTGTATGCGCGTATCCAGCAGTTCGCCACGCGTGTGTACGGGCCGCTGTTCACCGCCGGCCTGCACTACTGGCAACTCGGCGAATCGCACTACTGGGGCCACAACGCCATCATCCGGCTGGACCCGTTCATCAAGCACTGCGCACTCGCTCCGATTCCGGGCAAGGGCTCGCTTTCCGGCGAGATCATGTCGCACGATTTTGTTGAAGCCGCGCTGATGCGCCGCGCCGGCTGGGCCGTGTGGATCGCCTACGACCTCGACGGCAGCTACGAAGAAATGCCGCCCAACCTGCTCGACGAGCTGGGCCGCGACCGCCGCTGGTGCCACGGCAACCTGATGAACTTCCGCTTATTCGGCGCGCCGGGTTTCCACCGTGTGCACCGCGCGGTGTTCATTACCGGGGTGATGGCGTATCTGTCGGCGCCGCTGTGGTTCCTGTTCCTGCTTTTGTCGACGGCCTTGCTGGCCAAGCACACGCTGATCGCGCCGGAATACTTCACGCAGCCCCGCCAGCTCTTCCCGATCTGGCCGGAGTGGCATCCGGAGAAAGCCGCCGCGCTGTTCTCCGCCACGGCCACCGTGCTGTTCCTGCCGAAGATCCTCAGCGTGCTTGTGCTGTGGGCTCAGGGGCCGAAGCGCTTTGGCGGGGCGATCCACCTGGCGTTGTCGATGGCCATTGAGGCAGCGTTCTCGGTGCTGGCCGCACCGGTGCGCATGCTGTTCCACACGCGCTTTGTGACCGCCGCGTTCCTCGGCTGGAAGGTGCACTGGAAATCGCCCCCGCGCGAAGACGCACAGACGCACTGGGGCGACGCCGTGCGCCGCCACGGCCTGCACACCGTCATCGGCATCGTCTGGGCTGCGATCGTGTATTGGCTGAACCCGAGCTTCCTGTGGTGGCTGTCGCCGGTCGTGGGTGCGCTGATCGTGTCGATCCCGCTCTCGGTGTTCTCCAGCCGCGTGAGCCTGGGCCGCCGCATGCGACGCCTGCGCCTGTTCATGATCCCCGAGGAAGTGCGCCCGCCGCGCGAGCTGCGTGCCACGCGCAAGCACCTTCGCAATGCCCCGCCGATGCCGGACTTCCGCCAAGCCGTGGTCGATCCCGTCACCAACGCGCTGATGTGCGCCGTTGGTACGGCGCGCTTTCCGCAGGACAAGCGCCTCGTCGCCGTGCGCGAAGCCCATGTGCGCCACGCGCTGGAGGTCGGCCCCGACAAACTCACCGGCAAGCAAAAGCTGGTGTTGCTGTCGGATCCGTTCTCGCTGTCGGCGCTGCACCTGGCGGTGTGGTCGTCCTCGGAACAGCGTGCGGCCTGGGCGGCAGCAGAAAGCTGAACAACGCCGCCCGACAGAAATACCGCGCCCCACCCGCATCTTGCCGGTGGGGCGTTTTACTTCCCGTTACATCCGTAGGATTTACGTATCACCTGAAGCGCCCGGCGGTTCATAGAATGGCATCACGAACTTGATACACGAAGTCGACGGCACCGCTGCCCCGGCCTCGCAACCGTAAGGAGAAGCATCATGAAACGCACACTGCTCGCATTCGTTCTGGGTGGCGCCGCGCTGTGCGCCTCGACGGCGGCGCTGGCGCATGTGGATGTCGGCGTGGCGATCGGCGTGCCCGCACCGGTATATGTGGCCCCGGCACCTGTCTATGCACCGCCGCCGGTGGTGTATCGCCCGGCCCCGGTCTATGCTCCCGCGCCTGTCGTTTATGGCGGCTATTACCGCGATCGTGACTACTGGCGTGAGCGTGAATGGCGCCGTCGTGAGTGGCGTGAGCGCGAATGGCGCCACGATCACGGCTGGCACCGCGGCTGGGACCGCTAACGCCTAGCGCGAACAGACAAAAACAGCGATTGATTGGCACACGGGCCGCTCACTGAGCGGCCCGTTGCTTTTGCGCGCTCGAATGCCTGCGCAATCTGCAAACCGACCTATGCTGACGTAGCGGCCCCTGCAATCCCGCCGCCGGCCGCACAGCACAAGGGAGGATGCCATGTCGATCTCCAGCACACTCGACGGCTGCCTGCGCAGCAAGGGCTGCCTGTACGAGGTGATTCGCCATCCGCATACCCACACCAGCACTGAGACCGCGCAATCTGCGCATGTCCCGGGCGACCGGCTGGCCAAGACACTGCTTCTTGAAGACAAGCTCGGCTATGTCGCCGCCGTGTTGCCGTCGACGTACCACCTGCATCTGTCCGAGTTGCAAAAGGAATCGGGCCGCATGGACCTGACGCTGGCCGATGAATCCGAGTTGCGCGAAGTCTTCCGCGACTGCGATGTCGGCGCTGTCCCGCCCGTGGGCATGGCGTACGGCATGCCGACCTACATCGACAGCAGCCTGATGACCCACGGCGACGTCTACTTCGAAGCCGGCGACCACGAAAACGTGGTGCATATGGACATGGATCAGTTCATGGCCCTGATGCGCGACGCCAAGCCCGCCCACTTCGCATATCGCATGCAGGGCATCCTCTTCTGAGGGCGCATCGTGGCCGAGGACGTTGTCGTCACGGTCCGCAACAACGGGCCGTGTCACCTCAAGGGAAGCTTCTGGATCGCCACCCAGAGCGGGCGCGAGTTGACCGTAGAAGAAGGCCAAGCTTGGTTGTGCCGCTGCGGGCACTCGTTGAACAAGCCGTTCTGTGACGGCTCGCACAAGCGCGTCGAGTTTGACAGCAACCTCGACGCGCCTGCGCCCGATGCGCCTGCTTAACGCGTAACGGGCTTGTAGCGGATACGCTTGGGCTTGGCGCCTTCTTCGCCCAGTCGCTTCTTCTTGTCGGCTTCGTATTCCTGGTAGTTGCCCGGGAAGAATTCGACGTGCGAGTCGCCTTCGAACGCGATGATGTGCGTGGCAATGCGGTCGAGGAACCAGCGATCGTGCGAGATCACCATCACGCAGCCGGCGAACTCGAGCAGCGCATCTTCCAGCGCACGCAGCGTTTCGACGTCGAGGTCGTTCGACGGCTCATCGAGCAGCAGCACGTTGCCGCCAGAAATGAGCGTCTTGGCCAGATGCAGGCGGCCGCGCTCACCGCCTGACAACGTGCCGACGTGCTTCTGCTGATCGCCACCCTTGAAGTTGAAGCGGCCGATGTAGGCGCGCGACGGCGTTTCATAGCGGCCCACCGTGAGGATGTCTGAGCCGTTCGAGATCTCTTCGAAGACGGTCTTGTCTGCGGAAAGCGCATCGCGGCTCTGGTCAACGTACGCCAGCTTGACCGTCGGGCCGATCTTGATGGTGCCCGAATCCGGCTGCTCCTTGCCTGTAATCATGCGGAACAGCGTCGACTTGCCGGCGCCGTTCGGGCCAATGATGCCGACGATCGCGCCCGGCGGAATCGTGAAGCTCAGGTTGTCGATCAGCAGGCGATCGCCATAGCTCTTGCTGACGTTCTGGAACTCGATCACTTCATTGCCCAGACGCTCGCCGGCCGGGATGAAGATTTCCTGCGTTTCGTTGCGCTTCTGGTATTCCTGGCTGTTCAGCTCGTCAAAGCGGGCCAGACGCGCCTTCGACTTGGCCTGGCGGCCCTTCGGGTTCTGGCGCACCCATTCCAGTTCTTTCTTCAGCGCCTTTTGGCGCGCCGATTCGCTGGACTCTTCTTGCTTCAGGCGCGTCTCTTTCTGATCGAGCCAGGAGCTGTAATTGCCCTTCCAGGGGATGCCGTGGCCGCGGTCGAGTTCGAGAATCCACTCGGCGGCGTTGTCGAGGAAGTAGCGGTCGTGGGTGACGGCCACAACGGTGCCAGGAAAGCGCGTGAGGAACTGTTCAAGCCAGTCCACCGATTCCGCATCCAGGTGGTTGGTCGGCTCGTCCAGCAGCAGCATGTCGGGGCGCGAGAGCAGCAGCTTGCAGAGCGCCACGCGGCGCTTTTCACCGCCCGAGAGGTGCTCGATCTTGGCATCCCATGGCGGCAGGCGCAGCGCGTCGGCGGCGATTTCGAGCTGCAGTTCGACGTTGTCACCGGAGCCGGCGGCGATGATGGCTTCCAGCCGCGCCTGTTCTTCGGCGAGCTTGTCGAAGTCGGCACCTTCCTCGGCGTATGCCGCGTAGATGGCTTCGAGCTGCTTTTGCGCATCCATCACTTCACCGAGGCCGCTCTCGACCTCTTCACGCACCGTCTTGGCGGGATCGAGCTGCGGCTCCTGCGGCAGGTAGCCGATGTTCAGGTTGGGCATCGGCGTGGCTTCGCCTTCGATGTCCTTGTCGAGGCCGGCCATGATCTTCAGCACGGTCGACTTGCCCGAGCCGTTCAGGCCCAGCACACCGATCTTGGCGCCCGGGAAAAACGACAGCGAGATGTCCTTGAGGATCTGGCGCTTGGGCGGAACGATCTTGCCCACGCGGTTCATGGTGAAAACGTACTGTGACATGGCGGAATTGCGGGGGGAAACGCAGAAATGGGGAATCCGGCGAGTTTAACAAAGCCGGGGCGCGGCAAGCCCAGGGCTCTCGGCCGCGCGAGCAAAAGAAAAGGCGCCCACCAGGGGCGCCCTTCCGATGCAGCGGGCCAGGCCTCGTTACATCGTCATCATGTTGGCGTTCATGTTATGCATGACCCACAGCGAGCCGACAACGACGATCGCCAGGATCAGCAGCGTGAACAGGAAGGCCATCACGTTCCAGCGCTGGGCGGACGAGCCGTCCAGGTGCAGGAAATAGATCAGGTGCACGACGATCTGGACAACCGCCAGGGCCATCACCGTCACCAGCACCGTCTGGTGCGAGTAGCCGCCGTCCATGACCATCTTGAACGGGATGGCCGTGAGGATCACCGCCAGCACGAAGCCGATCAGGTAGCCCTTGACGGTGGCATGACCGGCGCCGCCGGCCGAATGACCGTGCGCATCATCGTGGGCGATAGCGGTCGTTGCGTTGGTCTGTTCCATTTACATCGCTCCCAGCAGATAGACGACGGTAAACACGCCGATCCACACCACGTCCAAGAAGTGCCAGAACAGGCTCAGGCACGACAGGCGCGTCGATTGCGTCGGGGTCAGGCCTTTGCGGCTGATTTGCCACATCAGGACGATGATCCACAGCATGCCGCTCGCCACGTGCAGGCCGTGCGTGCCGACCAGCAGGAAGAACGACGACAGGAATGCGCTGCGGCTCGGGCCCGCACCTTCTGCGATCAGGTGATGGAACTCGTTGATTTCCATGCCGACGAACGCGGCGCCCAGCAGCAGGGTGATGCCGAGCCACAGCATCACCTGATCCTTGCGGCCGTTCTGCAGGCTGATCATCACCATGCCGTAGGTGATGGACGACACCAGCAGGATGCCGGTTTCGATCGCCACGTACGACAGGTCAAAAAGCTCCTTGCCCGTCGGGCCGCCGGCCGTCGCACCGCGCAGGACGCAGAACGTGGCAAACAGCGACGCGAAGATGATCAAGTCGCTCATCAGGTACACCCAGAAGCCGAAGACCTTGGTGTCTGCGGCATCGTGGTGGTGCGCATGGTCATGCGCGTGGTCGTGGCCGTGCGCGTGACCGTGCGCGGCGTGACCGTCTAGAACATTGGTAGCCATGGGGGTTTAAGTCCGTTTAAGCCTGCGAACCGATACGTTGGAAGTAGGCCGACTCGGTCTCGTGAACCTCGTGAGCGGGCACGTAGTAATCGATGTCGTCGTTGTTGCTGCGGAGGATGAAGCTGCCGATCATGCCGACCAGACCCAGCACGGCCATCCACCAGATGTGCCAGATCAGCGCGAAGCCCATCACGATCGAGAACATGCCGATGAAGAAGCCGGCGCCGGTGTTCTTCGGCATGTGGATCTTCTCGTAGCTCGGTGCGACCTGCTTCAGCACCTCGCCGCGCGCCTTCATGTCGGCAAAGGCATCGATGTCACGGATGACCGGCACGCGGGCGAAGTTGTAGTGTGCCGGCGGCGACGACGTCGCCCACTCCAGCGTACGGCCGCCCCACGGGTCACCGGTCAGATCAGCCAGCGCATGACGGTTGCGGATGCTCACGAAGATCTGGATGAGCTGCGAAGCAATACCGCAGGCGATGATCGCGGCGCCGATCACGGCGACGATCAGCCACGGCTGCCATGCCGGATTGTCGGTATGGTTCAGACGACGCGTCATGCCCATGAAGCCGAGCACGTACAGCGGCATGAAGGCGGTGTAGAAGCCCACGAACCAGCACCAGAAGGCGCGCTTGCCCCACTTCTCGTCCAGCTTGAAGCCGAAGGCCTTCGGGAACCAGTAGGTGATACCGGCCAGGTAACCGAACACCACGCCACCGATGATGGTGTTGTGGAAGTGAGCGATCAGGAACAGGCTGTTGTGCAGCAGGAAGTCGGCGCCCGGCACAGCCAGCAGCACGCCCGTCATGCCGCCGATCACGAAGGTGATCATGAAGCCGATCGTCCACAGCATCATCGAGTTCAGCTCGACGCGGCCGCGGTACATCGTGAACAGCCAGTTGAAGATCTTCACGCCCGTCGGGATCGAGATGATCATCGTCGCGATACCGAAGAACGCGTTGACGTTCGCACCGGAGCCCATGGTGAAGAAGTGGTGCAGCCACACCAGGAACGACAGCACGGTGATGCCAGCGGTCGCCCACACCATCGACGTGTAGCCGAACAGCTTCTTGCGCGAGAACGTCGAGACGATTTCCGAGAACATGCCGAACGCCGGCAGGATCAGGATGTACACCTCGGGGTGGCCCCAGATCCAGATCAGGTTCACGTACAGCATGGCGTTACCGCCGCCATCGTTCGTGAAGAAGTGCATGTCCAGGTAGCGATCAGCACCCAGCAGCGCCAGCGCCACGGTCAGCACCGGGAAGGCAGCCACGATCAGGATGTTGGCGCAGAGGGCGGTCCAGGTGAAGATCGGCATGCGCAT
>NZ_VOSS01000006.1 GCF_007997035.1 Ralstonia sp. TCR112
TGCGCGGCCCGATCTTGGCATTGCGATGCTCGCCGTACACGTGTACGGCTGCGCTTCTCACGCCAACCTCGGGGCGCTCGCTACGCTTTCCGGGGCACCCTAAATGGACTCGATATTTATAGAAACCGGGGGACGCGCTCGCCGTAGCGGCGGGCGTTTTCGCGCACGAGGTCCTGCACGGCTGCCGGCTCCAGCGGCCGCGTGAGCAGATAGCCCTGAAACTCGTCGCAGCCGACTTCGCGCAGGAATTCAAGCTGGCCGGTGGTCTCCACGCCTTCGGCCACGGTCTTCATGCCCATGGCCTGCGCCATCATGATGATGGCCCGCGTGATGGCCGCGCGTTCGGCCACGTGCGGCAGGTCTTGCACGAACGAACGGTCGATCTTCAACGTATCGATCGGGAAGCGGTGCAGGTACGACAGCGATGAATATCCGGTACCGAAATCGTCCAGCGCCAGCGATACGCCCATCGCGCGCAGCTCGGTCAGCAGCGCATGCAATGACGGATCGTCGCGAATCAGGATGCCTTCGGTCATCTCCAGTTCCACCGCGTTACCCGGCAAGCCGCTGGTCGATAGCGCACCACGCACCATCGCACTCAACTGCCCCGAGCTGAACGCCTGGCCCGAAAGGTTGATCGACATGCGCAGGTCTGGCAGCCCGATGCGGCGCCAGCGCGCAAGCTGGTCGCAGGCGGCGCGCAGAATCCAGCGGTCGATCTCGACGATCAGGCCGGTTTCTTCGGCGTCCTGGATGAACTGGCCGGGCATCATGCGGCCGAAATCGGCCGAGTTCCAGCGGATGAGCGCTTCCACGCCGACGATGCGGCCGCTGCGCACATCCACGCGCGGCTGGTAGTCGGCGTAGAACTCGTTGCGGTCGCTCGCACGCCGCAGGCCCGATTCAATGCGGAAGCGGCGCGAGACGCGATCGTCCAGGTCGCTCGTAAAGGTTTGGAAGTTGTTGCGGCCGCGCTCCTTTGCCAGGTACATGGCGGCATCGGCCTTGCGCAGCAGCGTGTTTGGGTCGTCGCCGTCGTGCGGCGCCACGGCAATCCCGATCGACACACCCAGGTACAGCTCCTGCCCCTCGATATGGAACGGCGCGCTGATGGCCGAGAGAATGCGCTCGGCCACGCGCCGCGTGCCCAGGCCATCAAGCGCTTCGAGCATGACGACAAATTCGTCGCCGCCCAAGCGCGCCACGGTGTCGGCTTCGCGCGCGCATGCCTGCAGGCGGGCCGCCACTTCGCGCAACAGCATGTCGCCAAACTGGTGGCCCAGCGTGTCGTTGACGTTCTTGAAACGATCGAGGTCGAGGAACATGACCGAGACGCGCGAGCGGTTGCGGCGGGCAATCGCCAAAGCATGCTCCAGGCGATCTTCCAGCGCGGAGCGGTTCAGCAACCCCGTCAGCGTGTCGTGCGTGGCCAGATGCCGGATGCGCTGCTGCGCTTCGCGGATCTGCGTGATGTCGACAAGCGACACCAGCACCGAATATGGCGTTGCACCGGCCTCCGAAGCCCGCGGAGAGGCCGTCATCGAATGACCGCCATCGGCATACAGCGGCGTCCAGTTGCTCGAAACCCACACCGTGCGGCCATCCACGCAGTGCAATCCGAAAATCTGGTTCAACTGCGGCTGGCCTTCCGCGATCACTTCCTGGTCCGGCCAGCCGGCTTCATGAATGGACGCATCAAATTCATCAACGGCAGCGTTCACCACCGTGGGCAGCAACCGTCCCACAAGGTCTTCCACCGGCAAACCGAGGAGCCGCGCGGCGCTCGGATTGGCATAGGTCACCCGGCGGTCTGCCCCGCACACAAGGATCCCCTCGGTCAACGCGTTGACCATCGACAGCAGATCCAGCTTCGGGCAGAAGCCCGGGGGCTCGCCGCGCGCAGGACAGTCGGCCGGCAAGCCATCGGCATCGACAAGCGCAAGGTCAATACGGGTGGAAAAGGGCAAGGAATTCAAGGCGGCTTCCGCAAGGCAACGCAGGTATGCAGGGCCGGGACGTGCCGGCGCGTTCCTTCATTACAACGGCAGGCGCGGGCAAATCTTTCGGGCCAACGTCACTTTTGCGGGGAGCCGGTCGGCTGGGCGGTCGGCCAAGCGCCTGGCGCAACGCAATGAGCACAATAAGTGGCTTATTAATCACCCATAGAAACCGAGCCGCCCCGCGCCGCACATCGCAAACGCCCGAGATAAGCGGGATTGACCGCGTTTCTTGCTGGAATGAGCTGGACAGAGCTGGGGAAGAATGCAATCCGAGAACCCGACTCTGTGCACTGCGTTGTTTTACGGTGTCTTGCGCAACCCGAGCCGGGAAAGCCCACCCCCCCTTAGTCCCCGAGTGATCCCCATGGCCGAAGCCGCTGCCGCCACTACCGCCCCCGCCCCAGCAAAGGGCGGCTCCACCAAGCTGCTGCTGATCATCCTGATCGTGCTCCTGCTCGTCGGCATGGGCGGCGCCGCCGCCTGGTTCTTCCTCGGAGGCGGCAATCACGCCGCATCCGGCCCCGCCGCACCGCCCAAGCCGAAACAGCCGGTGTTCGTGGCCATGGAAACCCTGACCGTCAATCTGCAGCCCGAAGAAGGCAACGACCGCTATCTGCAGATCGGCATCACGTTCAAGAGCTTCGACAAACATGCCGAAGAAGAGATCAAGACCTATACGCCCGAGCTGCGCAGCAAGGTCCTGATGCTGCTGGCCAGCAAGACGCCCACGGAGCTGTACCCGGCGGACGGCAAGGTCAAGCTCGCCAAGGAAATCGTTGAACTCTGCGAACACGTCTTCAAGGCTGTCGGCAAGGAATCGCCGGTGGCAGACGTCTTGTTCACCAACTTTGTGATCCAGTGACATGCTCAAGGAAGAGTTTCTTTCCCAGGAGGAAATCGACGCGCTCCTGAAGGGCGTGTCCGATGACGCGGACGACGACCCCGTCGAAGCCGCCGACCCCTCGGGCATACGCTCGTACAACCTGGGCTCGCAGGAGCGCATCGTCCGTGGGCGCATGCCCACGCTGGAAATCATCAACGAGCGGTTCGCGCGCAACTGGCGTATCGGGCTGTTCAACTTCATGCGGCGCAACGCGGAAATCTCCGTCGGGCCGGTGAAGGTGCAGAAGTACAGCGAGTTCATCCGCAACCTCGTGGTGCCGACCTCGCTCAACCTCGTGCACGTCAAGCCGCTGCGCGGCACGGCGCTGTTCGTGTTCGACCCCAACCTGATCTTCCTGGTGGTCGACAACCTGTTCGGCGGCGACGGCCGCTTCCACATGCGCGTGGAAGGCCGCGACTTTACCGACGTGGAACAGCGCATCATCCAGCGCATGCTGCAGCTCGTGTTCGAGCATTACGCCAAGGCTTGGCAGCCGGTCTACCCGATCGATTTCGAATTCCTGCGCATGGAAATGCACACCGAGTTCGCCAACGTGGCCACGCCCAATGAAGTGGTGGTCACCACCAGCTTCAGCATCGAGCTCGGCAACAACGGCGGCGACGTGCACATCTGCATGCCCTACACGATGATCGAGCCGATCCGCGACCGGCTCACATCGGCCATCCAGGGCGAAGCGCTGGAAGTGGACAAGCGCTGGCTGCGGCTGCTGTCGCAACAGGTGCAGACCGCCGAGGTCGAGCTGATTGCCGACCTCGCCACGGCCAAGGTGCAGGTGTCCGACATCCTGAACATGAAGGTGGGCGATGTCATTCCGCTGGAGCTGGATGACAGCGTGACCGCCAAGGTAGACGGCGTGCCCGTCATGGAATGCAACTACGGCACGTTCAACGGCCAATACGCGCTGCGGGTCAACCGCATGCTGAATATGAGCGGCAGCGAGGCTGCCACGGAGTCTGACGATGACAACTGAACCGACCATGAACCCCGAAGCCAACGCCGACGACATCGATGTCGAGATGACGATGGAAGAGGCCATGGCCCTGGAAGCCGCGCAACGTGCTGCGGCCAACCCGCCGGCCGCCGCGCCCGCCGCTGCTGAATCCAGCCCGGTGTTCAAGCCCCTGACGGCCGACGGCCTGGGTAGCGCGCAGCGCAACGACATCGACATGATCCTGGACATCCCCGTGCAGTTGACGGTGGAGCTGGGCCGCACCAAGGTGCCCATCAAGAATCTGCTGCAGCTGGCGCAAGGTTCGGTGGTGGAACTCGACGCATTGGCCGGTGAGCCGATGGATGTACTTGTCAACGGCTACCTGATCGCCCAAGGTGAAGTGGTGGTCGTCAACGAGAAGTTCGGTATCCGCCTGACCGACATCATCACGCCGTCGGAACGTATCCGTAAGTTGAACCGTTAAACCACGCAATTCCGCCGTCCATCGGCACCCTGACAGCAACCAGTGCTCCCCCCGGGCAAGGTGTTGAAATGAACCATGCAGTCGATTGGGCCCGCACGCTAGGCGGGCTGTTTGTAGTGTTGGCGATGATCGTGGCGGCCGGCTGGCTGCTGCGCCGCCTGCAGCAGCGCGCGGGCATGGGCCCCGCAGGTTTGGGCCGGCGCCGCGGTCAGGTGATCACCGTGGTCGCGCAGCAGATGCTGGGCGCCCGCGAGAAGGTCGTCGTCGTGGATGTGGAAGGCACATGGCTCGTGCTGGGCGTCACGCAGCAGCACGTGCAGACGCTGCACACGCTGCCGCGCCCCGCAGAAGCCGCCTCCTCGCCGGACGACCCATCCGGCGACGGCACTTCCGGCCCCGGCAAGCCGCCCCGCTTTGCCGACGCGCTGTCCATCCAGCTCAAGCGTCACCTGACGGGGAAGTCGGAATGAACGCGCGCACCTTCCTTCGCTGCCTGATTGCACTGACGCTGCTGGGCGCTGCGCCCGCCGTGTTCGCACAGGCGCAACCCGGCCTGCCGCTGCTCACGGGCACCGCCGGTGGCCAGAGCTATTCGCTGCCCGTCCAGACGCTGGTGTTCCTGACGTCGCTCGGGTTTCTGCCGGCCATCATCCTGATGATGAGCAGCTTCACGCGCATCATCATCGTGCTGTCACTGCTGCGCCATGCGCTCGGCACGCAGACCACGCCGCCCAACCAGGTGCTGATCGGGCTGGCGCTGTTTCTCACGTTCTTCGTCATGTCGCCGGTGCTCGACAAGGTGTACACCGACGCCTACGTGCCGCTGCGTGACAACAAGATCACCGTCGAGCAGGCCATGGACACGGCCGCCACGCCGCTGCGCCAGTTCATGCTCAAGCAGACGCGCGAGCCCGATCTCGCCCTGTTCGTCAAGATGGGCAACATGCCGGCCATCGCCTCGCCCGAGCAAACGCCCATGCGCGCGCTCATCCCGGCGTTCGTCACCAGCGAGCTGAAAAGCGCGTTCCAGATCGGGTTTGCCATCTTCATCCCGTTCCTGGTGATCGACATCGTGGTGGCGGCCGTGCTGATGTCGATGGGGATGATGATGGTCACGCCGTCGATCTTCTCGCTGCCGTTCAAGATCATGCTGTTCGTGCTGGTGGATGGCTGGCACCTGCTGCTGGGCTCGCTGGCCCAGAGCTTTGTGCAATGAGCGTCGATAGGAAGCCGACATGACACCCGAATACGTTCTCGATATGGCCCGTCAGGCCATGCAGGTCGCCATGATGGTGGGCGCGCCGATGTTGCTGGTGTCGCTCGTGGTCGGCCTGCTGGTGGCGGTGTTCCAGGCCGCTACGCAGCTCAACGAGCAGACGTTGTCGTTCATCCCCAAGCTGCTGGCCGTGGCTGCCACGATGGTGCTGGCCGGCCCGTGGATCGTCGCCGTGATCGTCGACTACACGCGCGGGGTGCTGACCAACATCCCCAACTACGTGAATTGACGTCACCCAGCTGACGCAGTCGCGCAATCCACGATGATCCAATTCACCGCCACACAGCTCAACGGCTGGATCGCCATGTATTGGTGGCCGCTGGTGCGCGTGCTGGCATTCATCGCCATTGCACCGCCGTTTGCCAATACCGAGATCCCGACGTCGATCAAGGTGGCGTTCGGCGTGGTCATCACGGTGGCGCTGGCGCCCATGCTGCCCGTGCCCGCAGGCGTGTCAGTAGGCTCATACGAAGGGCTGTGGATCACGCTGGTGCAGGTGTTGATCGGGCTGGCGCTGGGCTTTTGCGTGCAGCTCGTGTTCTCCGCCGTCAGCGGCGCGGGCGAGGTGATGTCGGTGCAGATGGGTCTGGGCTTCGCCTCGCTGCTCGACCCGACACAGACCGAGAGCAGCATGCTGCTCGGGCGCTTCCTCAGCCTCACGGCCGTCACCGCCTTCATTGCCGGCGACGGGCATCTCGTGCTGCTGCACGCCTTGTTCGACAGCTTTACCGCCCTGCCCGTCTCGGCGGCGCCGCTGGGCAATCCGGGCTGGCAGACGCTGGCCGGCGGCGGCACGATCGTCTTTGCTTTGGCCCTGCGCATCGCCCTGCCCATCATCGCAATCATGATGATCGTCAACCTCGGCTTTGCAGTGCTCTCGCGCACGGCGCAGGCGCTCAACCCGTTTGCGGTCGGCATCGCCGCCACGCTGGTGGTGGGGCTGATGCTGGTCATGGTGATGATGACCTCGCTAGCGCCCGTGGTGGAGCGGTCCGTGATGGACGCGCTGGACTTGGGTGGGCGGGCGTTCAGCCAGTTCAGCACCCTGCCCCGATAGGCAGCGCGCGCCGCCGCAGCAACGCCTGCCGCGCGTGCGATGATCGCGGTATTCCGCCGACCGATCTTCAAGGGAGTCTCACCACATGAGCCGCCGCGTTCTTGTGACGGGTGCCAGCCGCGGCATTGGCCGCGCCATCGCCTACCAATTGGCCTCCGACGGGTTTGACGTGTCCGTGCATTGCCGCAGCGGCCGTGCCGAGGCCGACGCCATCGTCGCAGACATCCAAGCAAACAAGGGCAGCGCCCGCGTTCTGCAGTTCGACGTGCGCGACCGCGCCGCCTGCCGCACGCAGCTCGACGCCGACGTTGAAGCCCACGGCGCCTACTACGGCATCGTCCTGTGTGCAGGCGTCACGCGTGACGCTGCCTTCCCTGCCCTGACCGACGAAGACTGGGACATCGTTCTCGAGACCGGCCTCGATGGCTTCTACAACGTCGTCCACCCGCTCACGATGCCATGGTGCGTGCGCGCAAGGGCGGGCGCATCGTCACCATCGCGTCCGTCTCCGGGGTGATGGGCAATCGCGGGCAGGTCAACTACAGCGCCGCCAAGGCCGGGCTGATCGGTGCGACCAAGGCGCTGGCCGTCGAGCTCGCGTCGCGCAAGATCACCGTCAACTGTGTGGCGCCCGGGCTGGTCGAAACGGACATGCTCGCCCACATTGAACACGTGGACCAGGCCCTGCAGGCCGTCCCGATGCAGCGCGTCGGACAGCCTGCGGAGGTGGCTGCGGTGGTGGGCTTTTTGATGTCGGATGCGGCGTCGTACGTCACGCGGCAGGTGATCGGCGTGAATGGCGGGATGGTGTGATGCGCAAGGCTGCCCCACTGGGCGCCGCGCCCACGCTCAAGCATCACTTCACGCGCCGACTGGCGAGCCGCTTCGCGTTGCGCATGCATGTCGCCCTGATCGTGCTGTGGTCGCTGGCGTGGGGTGTGGCGTGCAACAAGCTGCTGCGCATGGCGGGGCTCGATGCGCCGCCGGTGCGGTACGGCGTGGCAACGGTGGCCGCCTGGCTGGCCATGCTCGCCGCCTTCAAGCTTTGGCTCGCCTATGCCGGCTTTACGCAACAGCGCCAGGTACCGCGCGAGCACAGCGAGTGGGCCGCCGACACCGCCGATGCGGCGGTGGACCTGGCGTTCGATTTTCCGCTGCCGAGCGGTGGCGGGGGCGGCGCGGACACCGTGGCCGAAGGCCTGGCATCGGCCGACGAGTTCCTGCCGCTGGCGATCGTGATTGCGGTGGTTGTGGCGGTGGTGGCCGCATCGCTTGGCGTGCTCACGTACTTCTACACGCAAGGGCCCATGCTGTTGTCGGAAGCAGCGTTCGAAGTCTTGCTGGCGGGCGGGCTCATCCGCTCCGCGCGCCGCGCGAATGACGCAGACTGGCTGCGCACCGTGGTCGTCCGAACGGCAGTGCCGTGGCTGATCGTGCTGGGCTGCGCGATTGCGATCGGCCTGCTGCTGCGCTGACGGGCGCCTGTTCGCTACCGACGTCGCGCCAGCAGATCATCCACCACCGGCACCAGCGCCAGCAGCATCAGAATCGACGCCAGCGGAATCGTGGCCGTGTAGCCGAGGTGCCGGAAGCCCAACGCACCGACCACGCCGCCCACGAAGAACATCCCGAGCAAGGACGCCAGCAGACGCAGCTTGGGCCGGTTGGCCACCACGGCGGGCAGATTGTGATGCCCATGGTTCCAATACAGCGCCTTGCCGATTTCGATGCCGATGTCGGTGGCCAGACCGGTCACGTGTGTGGTGCGGATTTCCGCCTTCGAGATCTTGGTGATGATGGCGTTCTGCAGCCCCATCAGGAAGCACAGCAGCGCGACGGTGGCCGGCACGAACACGACGCGGTATTGCCCGAGCGTTGTGCCCATCAGGCCGAAGAGCAGCAGCAGCGCGGCCTCCAGCATGAGCGGCAGCGCGAATTCGCTCTGCGTGCTGCGGCGGCGCCCCCAGTTGACGAGCACCGCGGTACACGCCGCGCCGCACAGAAACGCCAGCAGCGAAGCAAAACCCGCCAACACAAGGACTACGTCGCCCAGCACGAGGTCGTCGGCGATCGCCGAGACGATGCCGGACATGTGCGAGGTGTATTGCTTGACGGCGAGGAATCCGCCCGCGTTGGCGGCGCCCGCCACAAAGGCCAGTGACTGACCGAGGCGCCGGTTGGCGTCTTCCGAGCGTTCCGGGCTGGTCAGGCGGCGAAGATACTGGATGGGCATGACCAGTCCTGACGGTAGGTGAGCCGACATGATACGCCGCGCCCTCCGACCGCCGGCCCGCGCCGCATCAAGGATTGATGTACTGGAACAGCGACATGCCCTGCATGGCCGTGAACGTCTTCTGCGCGGCCTGCAGCGACACCTGCTGCTGCGAGAACTGCGAGATGGCGCTGGTGTAATCCACCGATTGCAGCTTCGAGATCTGCTCCTTCAACTGCTCGCCGTAGTTCGAGCCGCTGCTGTTGAGCGTGGTGATCTGCGCTTGCTGCGTGCCCACCGTCACCTGCGCTTGCAGGGCGACCTGATAGGCGTTGTCCAGATTGCCCTGCGCCGTCTGCACGGCCTTTTGCAGGTTCGCGACGTCGGTGGCCTGCGTGGCCGCATTGATCGGGGTCGACAGCGCGGTGATCAGGTTCTCGTACGTCTTGAAGATGCTCTGGTTGGCGTTCGGGTTGGACGGATCCTTGTTGGGGATGCGTACGAACACCGAATCGCCCGACACCGAATTCGGCATCGAAATGTTCTGCGAAACCTGCACCACCGGCGGCTGGCCGCTGCCGACGTACTGCACCGAACCGCTGGTGCTGGTGAACGGATCGGTCGTGCCGTTGGCGCCGCCAAACAGGGCCACGCCCGAAGCATCGCGCTGGTTGGCGGTCGACAGCAGCTGCTGATACTGCTGCTTGACCTGCGCCAGCACGCCAATGCGCTGCGAATCCGTCATCAGCGAGGTGTTGGCGCCCACCAACGTCTGCTTGCCCTGCTGCAGCGTGGTCACGAGGTTGGTCAGCGCCGAAGACACGCTGGTCAGGCGCGCGTCTGTGGTGTCGCGGTTGGCTTGGTATTGGTCGTTGGCGTCCTGCGTCTGTTGCAGTTGCGCCATCTGGCCAAACGCGCTGGGGTTGTCGCCCGCGCTGTTGAGCGCGATGCCGCTCGCAATCTGCTGCTGCAATGTGAGCAGGTTCGATTGCGTGTTCTGCATCGAAGCGGAAGACGCGGCAAAGAATTGGGCGCTACTGACTCGCATGATCGGTCCGGACGAAGGGCTTTAGGACGTTATCGGCAGGCGGGACGTTTTCTTCAGTCGCCCGATCAGCCGGCAATCGACAGCAGGCTGTCGAACAGCGAATTGGCCGTCTGCATCACCTTGGCGGAGGCCTGGTAGGCCTGCTGGTACTTCATCAGGTTCATCGCCTCGTCATCGAGGTTCACGCCCGACACCGACTGCTGCTGTTGCGTGGAACTGGCCAGCAGCGCCTTCTGCGAGGTCAGGTTGGTGCTGGCGCGGTTGGCCTGCACACCCACCTGGGTGACGAGGTTGTTCCACGCCGAGCCGATCGAGGTCGTGCCGCCGTCCAGCAGATTGCTGTTGCGCAGCTTGGCCAGCGCGCTGGCGTTGCCGTTGTCGGTGCTGTTGGCGGTGTTGGCCGAAATGGTGAACGTGTCACCGTTGCCGGGCGAACCCGAGAGCGTCATCTGCACGCCGTTGAAGGCGTACGTCGCGCCCTGCGTGTACGGCGCCGTGCCGCCCGTGTACGTGGTCGACGTGCCGCCCACCGTCACGGTGACGCTGCCCGGGAACCCCGACAGCGAGCCGCCGACGGCCGAGCTGTACGTCAGGTTGATCGGCGAGGTGAGCGGCGAGCCGGCATACGTGCTGTCCACGCCCAGCGACGACACCGTGGCGCTGCCCGTGTTGTTGCTGCCCTGGTTGAGCACCACGGGCGAGGCCGCGGCCACGTTGTGATAGTCGGTGGTGAGCGTCTGCATGGTGGCGGCCGCGTTGGCGGTCGGGCGCACCAGGAAGGAGTCACCGCTGTTCATCGTGCCCGACAGGTTGAGCGTGACGCCGTCGATCGTGGTCGGCCAGCTCGTCACCGTCACGGAGGCGGAGCCGTCCGGATAGTGCGAAACGGTGTAGGCGCCGCCCTGGTACTTGACCTGGTAGTCGTAGCCCTGCCCCGCATTGGCGTTGGTGATGCTGGCTGTCAGCGAGCCGGTGCCGGTGTTGTTCGTGCTGGGCGCGACGCTCGGGCTGGCCACGGAGAAGAGATCCGTGCCCATCTTGCCGTTGGCATCCATGCCGAGCTTGTTCTGCGCATTCACGTCGGCCGCCACGGCCGTGGCCAGGCGGCCCAGGCTGTTCTGGGCCGGGATGAGCGTGTTGTTGCGGAAGTCCATCAGGCCGCCCAGCGCACCGCCGCCGAGCTGGCTGTCGTCAATATTGACCGTGCCGCCCGGGCTCTTGTAGCCGACCGACAGTTGCGTCGGGTCGTACTGCGACGGCACTGCCGTCAGCTGGTAGCTCTGGTTGCCTTGCACCAGCGCCTGGCCGTTGCCTACATAGATGTTGAACTGGCCGTCGCCGGTCTGCACCACGCTCGCCTTGATCGACTGATTGAGCGTCTGGACGAGCTGGTCGCGCTGGTCACGCAGGTCATTCGCCGGCTGGCCGGTCGACGCTTCCGCCTTGGAAATCTGGTCGTTCAACGAGGCGATCTGCTGCGCGGTGCCGTTGACCGAGCTGATCTGCGTCTGCACCTGCGTATTAACCTGGTTGTTGAGCGAACTCAGCTGGCCGGCAATCGAATTGAAGCGGCTTTGCAGGCCCGCCGCAGCGTTCAGGAAAACCTGGCGCGCGGTGGTGTCCGACGGCTTGGAGGCCAGGCCATCGGCGGCGTTGAAGAAGCTGGTGAGCGACGAGCTCAGACCGCTGTTGCTGTCCGACAGATACTTGCTCAGGCCCGACACCAGGCTGTTGAGCTGGTCTGCCGCGCTGGTCGACGCCTGGCCGCTCTGCACCTGCGCCGTCAGGAACTGGTCGTAGATGCGCTTGACGGTCGTGACGTTGGCGCCCTGGCCGAGATAGCCCACGCCGGCGTACAGCGGAATGTTCTCCGTCTGTACGGCTTCCTGGCGCGAATAGCCGGGCGTGCTGGCGTTGGCAATGTTGTTGCCGGTCACTTGCAGGTTGATATCGGCAACCCGCAGGCCGGACGCGCCAATATTCAGAAGGGAGCTGCTCATAGTTGTCTCGGTGCGGGCAGCACGAAGCCGCCGAAATAAGCTCTAGAAACAACATCGCCGACTCAGAACAAACTTGAGCCGGCCGTCGTCGTCAAAATATGCTTTTTAAATCACTCAAACGATCTGCTTGAGCACCGCCATGATCTTGTGGGCGTAGTTCGGATCGGTGGCGTAGCCCGCGCGCTGCAAACCCTTGGCGAACGATGCCGCGTCGTTGCCGTTGCCGGCTGCCACGACATTGCTGTAGCGCGGGTTGTTGGCCAGCAGGTTGGCGTAGTCCTTGAACGCCTCGGCGTACGAGCTGTAGGCGCGGAATTTCTCCTGCACCTTGTGGGCGACGCCGCCGATGTATTCGGTGGTCGTCACCGTGGCGGTCTTGCCGGACCACGAGCTGCCGGCCTTGATGCCGAACAGGTTGTGCGTGTTCGAGCCATCTTTTGCCTTGATCTCGCGGCGGCCCCAGCCGGACTCCAGCGCGGCATGGCCGATCATGAAGTTGGCCGGAATGCCGGTTTCCTGCGCGGCCTGCGATGCGTGGCCGATCAGCTTGTTGTAGAAGCTGCTCATGCGCTCGCCGCGCGGCTCCGATGCCACCGTCGACAAGTCGACCTCGGGCGGCGCGCTCGGGGTCTGCGCCTGGGCATCCGCCTGCTTGCGCAGGGCGGCCAGTGCACGTTGCACGCGCTCCTCCAGGCCCGGGCGTGGCACGGTGCTGATGCCCGAGCCGTCGTCTTCCGTGCCCGGCGCAACGGCTGCGGCCATGCTGTTGAGCGACGAACGGGCGATGGCCTTGGCGGCATCGTTCGTGGCACCGGCAGCGCCCGGCAGCGCGGTATTCGTGGCCGTCGTGTTGGACAGCGCGGTATTCACCTTGCCACCCGCATCCGGGTTCACATGGTTGGCCTGACGCAGCATCTGCTTCAGAAGCTGGTCTGCCACGCCCACGCCGCGCGAGGCCATGGTCTGCGAAAGCTGCTGGTCGAGCATCGACGTGTACATCTTGCTCGACGACGAATCGAGCGGCCCGTTCTGCGGCGATGCATCGCGCATCTGCTTGAGCATCATGTTCACGAAGATCGCGTCGAACTGCTTGGCGACGGTCTTGGCGGCGCCGGTCGGGTCCGTACGCGCCGTTTGCTTGAGCGACTCGAACCCTCGGGAATCGAGCGCCAGGCGGCTGGTGAGGTCGGTTTGGTTCATCGTGGCCTCCGCAGCGTCAGATGATTTCCAGGTCGGCGCGCAGCGCGTTGGCCGCCTTCATCGCCTGCAGGATCGAGATCAGGTCTTGCGGGTTGGCGCCAATCGCGTTGATGGCCTTGACCACGTCCGCCAGGTTGGTGCCGCCCTTCACGTTGATGAGGCTGCCGCCTTGCTGCTTGACCTCGATATTCGAGCGCGCTGCGGCGACCGTCTGCCCTTGCGAGAACGGCGCCGGCTGGCTCACGACCGGGTCTGTGCTGATGGTGACCGACAGGCTGCCGTGTGCCACCGCGCACGGCTCGAGCTTGACGAGCTGGTTCATCACCACCGAGCCCGTGCGGGCGTTGACCACCACGCGTGCCGCGGCAAGCGCCGGGGTCACGTCGATGTTCTGCAGCTTGGCCAGGAAGCCGACGCGATCCGACGCCAGGGCCGGCGCGCGCACGTTGATCGTGCGGCCGTCGGCGGCTTGCGCGGTATCCGTGCCGAACTGCTTGTTGATGGCGGTGACGATGTTCTGCACGGTGCCGAAATCGGTCGTGCCGGTATCGAGCTGGATGCTGCCGGCCTCGCCCACCGTGGCCTGCACGGCGCGCTCCACCGTGGCGCCGTTGGCGATACGGCCGGCGCCGAGCTGGTTGATCTGCACCTTGCTGCCATTGGCCGATGCGCCTGCACCGCCAATCACCACGTTGCCCTGCGCCAATGCGTAGAGCTGGCCGTCCACGCCCTTGAGCGGCGTGAGCAGCAGCGTGCCGCCGCGCAGGCTCTTGGCATTACCGATGGACGACACCGTCACGTCGATGGTCTGGCCCGGCCGCACAAAGGCAGGCAGCGTGGCCGTCACCACCACGGCGGCGGTGTTCTTGAGCTGGATGCTGGCGCCGGCCGGCACATTGATGCCGAACTGCGTGAGCATGTTGTTGAAGCTCTGGACCGTGAACGGCGTTTGCGTGGTCTGGTCGCCGCTGCCATCCAGGCCGACGACAAGGCCGTAGCCGATCAGCGCGTTGTCGCGCACGCCGGCAACGGTGGTCAGATCCTTGATGCGATCAGCGTGTGCCGTGGTCGGAACAACCGCTGAAATTGCGCTCAGTGCCACCAGGGCCGCGCCGATGATTCGATGCAAAGTCATGGCAGATCCCTCAGAACGGTGACACGGTCAGGAAGAACCGCGACAGCCAGCCCATCTGCTGCGCTTCGGCCACATAGCCCGTGCCGCGGTATTCCATGCGTGCGTCCGCCACCTGGGTGGACAGCACGGTGTTTTGATTGTTGACGGTCGTGGGGTTGACCACGCCAGAGAACTTGATCGACTCGGTGCCCTGGCCCACGGCCATCTGCTTCTCGCCACTGACGACGAGGTTGCCGTTGCCCAGCACCTCCACCACCGTCACCGTAATCGTGGCCGTGAAGTTGTTCTGCGCACCGTTGGCGCCCTTGCTGTCGAACTTGTTGGCGTCGCTGGCCGACACACCCAGCAGCGACAGCACGCCCGGGTTCATGCCGGCGAACGTCGGCACGGAAGCGCTCATGCTGCCCGTGCGGTTGACGCTGCCGGACGTCTGCTTGCTGGCGGCCGTGTTTTCGGTGATCACGATGGTGATCGTGTCGCCCACCATGTGCGCGCGGCGGTCTTCGAACATGCCGCGAAAACCACCGCTGCCCGATGCCACTTCCTGGTAAATCGCCCCGTTCTGACGCGGCGCCATCACCGGCATCGGCGGGCGCGCGGTTGTCGGACCCTGCACGATCGGGGCCGGCGGCGGCAGCATGCCGCACGCCGTAGCGAGCAAGGCGGCCGTGCCGAGCACGGCCAATCGAACGATACGCACGGCGCGGCCGCTGTGCGTGAGCGAGTAAACCGGGGGGGTATGCATCGCAAAACTTCCTTAAAAACAACGCCGCCCAGCTTAGAGCTGCGACAGCTTCTCCAGCATCTGGTCCGAGGTCTGGACCGACTTGCTGTTGATCTCGTACGCGCGCTGCGTCTGGATCATGTTGACCATTTCTTCCACCACGTTCACGTTCGACGTTTCAACGTAGTTCTGGTTGAGCGCGCCCACGCCGTTCGAGCCCGGGTTGGCCAGGTTGGCCGTGCCCGACGCTTCGGTTTCGGCGTACAGGTTTTCGCCCATGCTGCGCAGGCCGGCCGGGTTGATGAAGTTGGCCAGCTGGAACGTGCCCACCTGCGTGTTGTTGACCGTGCCGGGCGTGGTGACCGTCACAACGCCGTCCTTGCCGATGGTCAGGCTGGTGGCGTTCTGCGGCACCGTCACGGCCGGCTGCACCGGGTAGCCGCTGGAAGTCACCAGCTGACCCTGCGCGTTGATCTGGAAGCTGCCGTCACGCGTGTAGGCCAGCGTGCCGTCGGGCATCTGCACCTGGAAGAAGCCGTTGCCGTTGATGGCCACGTCGGTCGAATTGCCGGTCTGCTGCAGGTTGCCTTGCGTGTGCAGACGCTCGGTGGCGACGATGCGCGTACCGGTACCGATCTGCATGCCCGAAGGCAGCGTGGTCTGTTGCGACGACTGCGCACCCGGCTCGCGCACGTTCTGGTACAGCAAGTCTTCGAACACGGCGCGCGAGCGCTTGAAGCCCGTCGTGTTGACGTTCGCCAGGTTGTTCGAGATGACATCCAGCTGCGATTGCTGGGCGTCCATCCCGGTTTTGGAAATCCACAGGGAGCGAATCATGTTCGAGTCCTTGGTTGATTCAATTCAATGCGCCGGCCGTTCAGGCGTGGCGCAGCAGTTCATTGGCCGACTGGGCGTTCGTGTCGCTCGTGTGCAGCGACTTCATCTGCATTTCCAGTTGGCGCGAGATTTCGATCATGTTGACCAACGAGTCGGTCAGGTTGACGTTGCTGCCCTCCAGCGCCCCGCCGGTGATGCGGACTTTCTCATCCACGTCGGCGTCCTGACCGTCGCGCTGGCGGAACAGGCCGTCGGCGCCGCGATCGATGTTCGACGGGTCGATGCTCACCAGTTTCAGGCGGCCGAGCGACACAGGCGGCGTACGGCTGTCGGCGCTGATCGCGTTGACCGTACCGTCCTTGGCGAACTGCACCGTGGTGTCGGGCGGCAGCGTGATCGGGCCACCGTCGCCCAGAACGGGCTGGCCGGAGAGCGTCTGGATCGTGCCGTCCGGGCCGAGCTGGAAGGCGCCGGCGCGGGTGTAAGCCTCACCGCCCTCCGGCGTCTGCACGGCAAAGAAGCCTTGTCCGTCGATGGCCACGTCCAGGCTGCGGCCGGTGGTCTCGATCGGGCCGGGCGCGAGGTCCGTCCCGATGGCCGAGGCCATCACGTAGCTGCGCGTGGGCGAGCCATCGCCTTGCACACCCACCGTATGGAACGCGTCGATCTGCGCCTTGAAGCCGGTGGTGCTGGCGTTGGCGAGGTTGTTGGCGCTGGCAGCCTGTTGGTCGAACAGGTGCTTTACGCCAGTCATCGACACGTAGATCGAGCGGTCCATGCGAGTGTCCTTGGTGTGCGGTCAGTCAGCTTCAGGCAACGACGATTACATCGTCACCAGGGTCTGCAGGATGGTGTCCTGCGTCTTGATGGTCTGCGCGTTGGCTTGATACGAGCGCTGGGCAATGATCATGTTGACCAGCTCGGCAGACAGGTCCACGTTGGATTGCTCCACCGCCGACGACTGCAGCAGGCCGAACGACCCCATGCCCGGCGTGCCCAGGTTCGGGGCGCCCGAGTTGGACGTTTCCACCCACTGGTTGCCGCCGATGTTCTGCAGACCTTCCGGCGCCTTGAAGTTGGCCATGGCGATCTGGCCCAGCGTTGCCGTGCGGCCGTTGGAGTAGCGCGCGGTGACGGTGCCATCGGTACCGACCGCGTAGCTGGCCAGGCGGCCGGTGGCGTAACCGTCTTGCGTCACGCCCGGGGCGGTGTCGTTGTAGCCGCCGCCGTACTGCGTGGTGCCCGTGAAATCCATGGTGGCGATGCTCATGCCGCCAAAGGCCACGTTGACCTTGCTGGGCGACGAGGTGAGCTGGCCGCTGCTGTTGAACGTGAGCGACGTCACGGGGTTGCCGCCCGTCGGGTTGTTGCCGTCCACCTGCGAATACACGTCCCAGCCAGCGGCGGTGCGCACGTAGTAGTTGGTCAGCATGTGGGCCGTGCCCGTGCCGTCGTACACCTGCTCCGAAACGGAGTGGTTGAACGTGGCCGAGTTGGTGGCCGAGAACGGCGTGGTGGTCGGCACCGTAGCCGCGGCATCCAGGTTCACACCGAACGCGGTGTTGGTGGTGGCCAGCGGCGCCAGGTCGTTGACGGGAATCTTCAGGTTGGTCAGCACGGCGGTGTTGACCTTGCCGGTGGAATCCACGCCGTAGCCGGTCAGGTTCTGGCCCGTGGCCGAGATGATGAAACCGTTCTTGTCGGTCTGGAACTGACCGTTACGCGTGTACGACACCTGGCCGCTGGACGCATCCACCATACGGTAGAAGCCCGTGCCGTTGATGGCGATGTCCAGCGGGTTGCCGGTGTTGGTCACATTGCCCTGCGTGAACGACTGCGACACCTTGGTCACGCTCACGCCCTGGCCGATCTGGTTGTCGGATGCACCGACCAGCGAACGTGCGTACACGTCGCCAAATTCGGCGGTCGATTTCTTGTAGCCGACAGTGTTGGCGTTTGCCACGTTGCTGCCGATCACGTCGAGGTTGGCAGCGGCGGCGTCGAGACCGCTCAGGCCTTGCTGGAATCCCATAAAGTTCTCCCGTAGAAGATAAAAGCGCGGGGTCTGCCCGCAGTTGACCGGTGATTACTGAATCGATGCAACGTCGGACAGCTTGGCGGTTCCGCCAGACGCCAACACCAGCTGCATCGTGCCGTTGTTGATCGTGACGCCGGCCACCTTGTCGATGCCCAGCGCGTTACCCGTAACGACCTTTCCGCCCTGCGTGGCCGTCACCTTGATGGAGTAGGCACCGTCGGCAAGCTGGTTGCCCTTGTCGTCCTTGCCGTTCCAGGTGTAGTTGCCGCTGCCGGCCGTCATCTGGCCGAGGTCGACGGTGCGCACGGCAACGCCGGCGGCGTTCGTGATCGTGACGACAACGTCGTCGGCGCCGTTGGGCACCGAGACACCAAAGTTGGCGGCGCCCGAAGCCAGCGTCAGGTTGTTGGTCGGCACCTGCACCGTGCGGCCGATCATCGACGACGCCTGCGTGGTCGCGTTCTGCGTCAGCATGCTCGACATCGTGGTGTTCAGCTGCTGGATACCGTTCACAGTGTTGATCTGCGCAAGCTGCGAGGTCATCTGCGAGTTGTCCATCGGGTTGAGCGGATCCTGGTTCTTCAACTGCGCCACGAGCAGTTGCATGAACGTGTTCTGCAGGTCGTTGCCGGTGGTGATAGCCAGCTGGTTGCCCGAGGTCGTGCCCGCGGTGCTGGTCGTATTGGTTGTTGAGCTGACGGTCATGTTCGTGTCTCGCTAGGAATGTGCCGCTTACTGGCCCAGGGTCAGAGCCTTGGAGGCCATCGTCTTGGTGGTGTTGGCGACTTCCACGTTGGCCTGGTACGAGCGCGACGCAGAAATCATGTTGACCATTTCGTCCACCACATCGACGTTCGGCATGGTCACGTAGCCGTCGGCATCGGCCAGCGGGTTGCCCGGCTGGTGCATGCGCTTCATGGGGGTGACGGTGTCTTCCACCACGCGGTCGACCGACACGCCGGTGGCGTAGTCGTCAGACTCCTGCGCGGGCGAGAACACCACCTGCTTGGCGCGATACGCCTTGCCGTCCGGGCCCGTCACGCTTTCGGCGTTGGCCAGGTTGGAGGCGACCACGTTCATGCGCTTGGACTGCGCGGTGAGCGCGCTGCCAGCTACATCCATCACCTTGAATAGCGACATGTTGATTCCGATGTCTTCAAACACTGTTGCCGGCACTGCTGCCGGACCGATCCGGTGTTCTGTATGGCGGCTTGCTCCGGACCGATCTTTCCCGGCCCGGAGCGCCACACAGTTCCCGCCCCTCTTTCGCCGCGCGTGATTGCTGCGCGGTCGTCTTAATGCCTGTCTGCTGCTCTTGCTGCTGTTGTGCTGCTGGTGCTACATCGCGCGCTAGCTGTTCTGAATGGCCGCCAGCATCGACTTGATCTTCTGCGTCACGATGCTCAGATCGGCCTCGTAACGCACGGTGTTATCGGCAAAGCGCATGCGCTCGCCGTCCATGTCCACCGTGTTGCCGTCGATGGACGGCTGCTGCGACGTGCGGTACTGCATCTCGCCCTGCAGCGCCTTGGTCTGCTGCGACAGCGATGCCTGCATCAGCGATACATCGCCGGCCGGCGCGCCATCGACCGTCAGGTGGCCTGAAGCCGTTGCCGTCATCGGCAGGCTGTTGCCGCTCTGCTGGCCGACCGCCTTCTGCAGCGCCGACTGAAAATCGAAGTCGCGCGCCTTGTAGTTGGGCGTATCGGCGTTGGCGATGTTCGAGGCCAGGATCTGGTGGCGCTGCGAGCGCAAGTGCAGCGCCTGCTCCTGAAAACCGAACAACTGATCCAGCTTGTCGACCATGTCTGTCATTCCTTGCGTGTGGCGTCCTGGTGATTGCTGCCACCCGCCGGGGTTGCGTTCTGTCTTGCGTTTGCGTATTGCGCGTTCCCCTCGGCTGGAGAACTCGGCATCAGCGGCCCCTTCAAAACCGCCGATGCCGTCTCCAAAACCGCTGAACCGCTTGTCTTGCTGAGTTGCCGTCATGCAACCTCAGTGGAAAAGGCCTGTCTGCGAACCGATATCCGGCCGGGAAACCATTTACCGGGGCAGGCTGTACGGCCAGGAACCGCACAACGCCAGGGACTTCACCACGTTGCAAAGTCTAGGGGCCGGTGTGCAAGACCATTCGTTGGAATAAGGGGGGGATTGGCCGACATTTCCGCATTTGGCGTTCGCGCACGCGTGGCTACACTTCACCGGACTTTTGATGAAGGGGCTTTCCATGTCCACGCGGTTTGCACGCAGCGCGCACCACCCGATCCGACCCGCCGCGACGGCACTGCCGCTGGCCGGGCGCCAGCGCAAGCTGTTGCTGATGCTGGCGTTGGGCCTGCTGGCCAGCCTGGTGCACCCGATCCTGGCGCATGCACAAGGCATGGTGCGGGTGGGCTATCCGCCGGCCCAAGCCGTACAACAGCCCGCGCAGCCCACCACCATCCAGGGGCCCAACGCCATCCAGATGCAGATCCAGCAACAGCTGCAGTCGCAACTGGACATCCTGGGCGGCACGAATGAGACGGGCGCGCCACGCGCGTCGGTGGAAGTTGGCCCCGTTGATGCACGCGTGGCCAACCAGCCCTGCGACCAGATCGACCTGATGCTGCCGGCGGCCAACCGCCTGCGCGGCCGTATACAAGTAGGCGTGCGCTGCCGCTCGCCGCATGCCTGGGCGGCCTGGGTGCCGGCCACGATCCAAATCACGGGGACGTATTACGTCGCCTCACACCCGCTGCCGCCGGGCAAGACGCTCGACATGGGCGATCTGGAAGCCCGCACGGGGGATCTGTCGATGCTGCCGGCCTCGGTCGTGCAGCAACCGGCCGATGTGGTGGGGCGTGTACTGCTCACGAGCGTGGCCGCCAACCAGCCGCTGCGCGCCGAGAGCCTGCGCCTGCCGATCGCCGTGCAAGCCGGCCAGACCGTCAAGCTCATCGCCGAGGGCGGCGGCTTCCAGGTCAGCAGCGACGGCCGGGCCATGAACCAGGCGGCCGTGGGCCAAGTCGCGCAGGTACGCACCGCCAACGGCAATGTCGTCTCCGGCATTGCGCAGTCCGCCGGCGTCGTGGCAATCCAGTTTTAAGACCAAATTGATAACGGCAGATCACTTTGCTACTGTGATGCGTGATCGATACCTGCCGCTAAAGTTTGGGCCGGGGTTGGCCGATATGGGTGTTAGGATGAACGCGCTCTTCGGAGACACCCGTGAAAATCAACCATATCGTGAACAACACGCCGGCCGTTGCGCCGACCAAGGACGCTGCGTCCGGGTCGACGCGCGCGACCGGCTCGTCCCCGGCCGCTACGACGGCTTCGGGCACCACGCGCCACACCGGCGATGCACCGTCGCTGTCGGTCCAACAAGTCTCGCGCCAAGTGGGCAGCGGCGACTTCGACGCCGCACGCGTCGAGCAGATCCGCAGTGCCATCCAGAACGGCACGCTCAAGATGGACGCCGGCAAGATCGCCGATGCGGCGCTTTCCGACGCGCAATCGCTGCTCTCCACGCGCTCCAAGAAGGTCTGACGCGGGGTTGCCGTCGTCCGTCCCCTGTATTTTCTGACGCCGCCGGTCCGAGGGTTTCCGACCCTCGACTGATCGCGGCGGGGCGGCGTGCCGGCCGGCGGCTGCCCAAGCTTCCAAGCCTGAGCCTGAGGTAGCCACCATGGACAACACACTGCTGATCCGCACCCTTGCCGACGAGCAGGAACTGCTGCGCGCAGCCACCCACACCCTGGATGCCGAAGCGCAGGCGTTGCGCGATGGCGACATGGCCGAGCTCGAGCGCATCACCCAGACCAAGCAGAAACAGCTTACCGCCTTGGGCGAGGCCGACCGGGAACGCCGCCTTTGGTGGGCCCAGCACGGCGGCGCCGATCCGTACGGGCTGGTCAAATACCTGCGCACCGACGAAACCGCCAGCCGCCTGTTCGACGAGAACCTGGCCCTGGCCCGCCTGCTGCGCCAACGCAACATCGACAACGGCACCCTGATCGACCTGCGCCTGCGCGCCACGCAGAACGCGCTGTCGGTCCTGCACGCCGCCAACAACGGCGGCGGCACACCGTACGGCCGCGACGGCAAACAGCCGCTGTCGATGCCGCGCTTCTCGGTCGTCGCGCAATAAGCCACCACAACACGTCTTTTGGGTACAAAAGCCCCGCTTTACGCTCACGTCAATGGGCGTGAAGTGGGGCTAGCTGCTGCTGCCCGATCCTGCTATCTATAGGGGGTCTAGCACACCACCGATCGGGGTAAACAAAAAGGTTTACATCCCATTGATGGGTGCAACATGCATGCTGGGGATTTATTCTGCGATTTTGGCGGGGTTAATCCTCCGCGCCTGGCGACATAAACAAGAAAAACCGGAAGGAAATTGCGTCTGAAATGGCGTGCAAGGTTTCGGCCCGGTGGCACTGCATTGTGGTGACCGCCGGTTGAACGGGGAAATATACCGAGACCGCACGCCAGAAGCATTTCCACAAGCACGGCCACATTGATTTTGGACCGGCTGGTCCAAATAGACGGGGCAACACGCTGATTCCGGAAATGGGCAAACAAACCATAACCAGACAGGCGGCGCAGTGAAATCAATCGTAGTGGAGGCACACCCTTTGGTGCGTGCCGGCGCGACCCATGTGTTGCAATCCTTGCCGGCCATCACCGAAGTGGTCAGCGTCGAGCCGGACGAAGCCCTCTTTGAAAACCTCGCGGCGCATGCGGACGCCGAACTGGCCCTGATCGGCCTGCCCCTGCCGGGCATCGACGATCTGCCGGCCCTCTCCCGGCTGTTGCAACAGCCGCATCCCCGACATGTCGCCGTACTGGGCGAAACCGATTCCGCAGCGCACGTGCGTACGCTGATGCAATTGAATGTCTCTGCCTATTTGCTGAAAAGCTATTCCGGCAAATTGATTGCAGCAGCATTGGAATTGGTGCTCGCGGGCGGCCGTTATGTACCGGCATCCATCGTACTGACACGGCCTGAAGCCATTGCGGCAGGTTCGGCCAATGGTAATGACGATGGTGCGTTGCTCGGCCTGACGCAGCGTCAATATGAGATTCTCGTCTTGCTCTCGCGCGGGCATCCGGTCAAAACGATCAGCCGCATGCTCAGTATTTCCGAGGCGACAACGAAGGCGCATATCAACGCGCTGTATCGCCGGCTGGAAGTGCGCAGCCGTACCGAGGCCGTCTTCGTGGCCACGCAGCGCGGCGCCATGCTGCTGAATCAGCCGAACATTGGAGCGGAGCCCTCGTCGCCCGTCTCAGCGCCGCTGCGCCTGGCGCGCACCGGCTGACGCTCCGCTCTTCCAGCTTCTGCGCATAACAAAAAACGGCGCCCGAATCCGGACGCGTTGCAAATGTCCGCCCACGCTGTCGAGACGCGGGCGGTGATAAGGAAAGCAGAACGCGAAAGGCTTAGAACTTTGCGCGGATGCCTACACCGAAGGTGTCAGCCGTCGACAGGTCCGACACCTTGTCGCGGAAGTACGCCGCATACACATCGGTGCGCTTGGACAGCGAATAGTCGTAACCGACCGCCCAGGTGTTGCGCTTCACGTCGGCCGCACCCGAAGTCTTCGTGTACGCGTACGACGCCAGAACGCTGCCCGGGCCCACCGGAATCGACACACCCAGCTGACCGCCGTTGCTCTTGGCGTCGCCGGTGCTGATCGTGTTCTTGATGTACTGGTACTGGCCGTACAGCTTGACCACGCCAAAGTCATACGTCGCGCCCAGCTGGGCCGCCGTCTGGCGCGCAAAGCCAGCCACGAGGCTGTTCAGGTCGCCCGCCGCGCCGTCGTAGCGCACCTGCTGGAACGCCGCCGTGGCCGCAAAATTGCCGCGGAAGTACAGCAGGCTGCCGCCCCACTTGTTCTGACCGTTGTGGCCGGCTTGCTCACCCGCGCCGTAGATCAGGTTAGCCGTCAGGCCGCCCATGTCCGGGGTGGAATACATGATCGAGTTGTCCCAGCCCGAATCCCCCACCAGGCCCGAGATACCTGCGGCGCCCGAACGGCCGTTGCCGAGGTAGGTGTGGAACACCATCGGCGAGAACGTGTACGAATCGATGAACGGGTTAAACAGGATCGTCGAAACGAAGTACGGCGGGGTGTTACGACCGAGCTTGATCGAGCCCCAGCTGTTCGACTGCAGACCGACAAACGAATTACGTGCGAAGAAATGGTCGCCATCAAAGCGGCCGGACTTGCCCGTATCTGGGCGGAAGAACGCTTCCAGCGTGAAGATCGCCTTCAGGCCGTTGCCCAGATCTTCGCTGCCCTTCATGCCCCAGTACGACGTCGACATGCCGCCCGAGTTGACACCCCAGGCGCGATCCTGGCCGAGGTTCTTGGTGGCACCCGCCCAAGCATCCACCTGGCCGTACAGCGTCACGGACGATTGGGCCTGTGCCGCGCCTGCGGCCAGCCCCGCAGCGGCAGCCAGCACGGCCAGCGAAAAACGTCGCTTGAATTGCATTATTGATTTCTCCCTCTTGTGGTTCCGGTGTGTTGAATCGACTGAATCAGCGTTGAGGCGGCAGGTGGCTCAACCCGCCGCCGCTGAGATGGCGCCGTGAATGCAACTGCCGTGCCAATACGTTGTCGGCAAAGCGTCGCTTCACAAATGAATGTGTTTTCCCGGGAAGGGGCGCAGACTAGCTTGAATACCCCAGGCGGACAAGTCCCCGTCGCGGGGTGTGTGGCGCCGTTTCTGCACCGGTCTGGCGCAGTGCGCTTTCAGTCGTTTTGGAGCACGCGGATGTCGACTTCGCGCGTGTAGCGCTCGGGGGAAAAATCGCAGTACGTGAGGGAGATCGGCACATCAGCCACGCTGTAGCCGATACGACGCACACGGACCAGCGGCACGCCGGCCTCCACGCCGAGCTGCGCGGCCTGGTGAGCATCGGCCACGCAGGCCAGCGGGGCCTCGCGAGAGCGCGCAATGGTCAGGTTGGCGCGCTGAAAGACTTGCACGAACAGGCGATCTTCAAAGTCGCGCGCCTCGAGCATCGCCGCAAGCCGGGACGTGAGCCACGTACGCAGCAGCATGATGGACTGCCCATCCACCTGGGCGCGGCGCTCGACAAACGCCACCTGCGCGCCCACCGCCAGGTCAAGCGCGGCAGCCACGGTCTCGTCGGCCACCTCCAGTTGAAATGCACTGACCGTATAGACGGCGCCCGGGACGTATTCCAGCGCGGCGTCGGACTGGCCCGGCGCGTACAGCACCGGCCGATGCGGCCCCACGCGATCGAGCACGACGCTGCGCTGCCCGCGCGAGCGCTTGAGCAGCCCGCGCGCCGCCAGCTCATTCAGCGTGCGGCGCGCCGTCAAACGGGAGACGCCGTAGCGCTGGGCGACTTCATTCTCGCTGGGCGCGATGCTGCCGGCCGGCAAGGTTCCGTGCAGGATGTCGAGCCGAATGCGGTCGGCCAGTTCAAGGTATTTGGGCAGGCGGGGCGTCATGCCGTCGTTATACAGGAACGATCATCGCGCGCAGCAACGCAAATGGCCCACCGGGGCGGGTGGGCCATTTGCGTTGCACGCTTGCGCGCGCGTCAGGCAGGGCCTGAAAGATCAGGCGATCAGGAATTTATCGCGGTTCTTGCCGATCCAGGCCGGAGCGCGGCCGCGGCCGGACCACGTTGCACCCGTCTTCGGATCACGGTACTTGGCCGGCACCGGCGCTTTCGCACCGGCACGACGACCGCGACGCTGAGCCAGGCCCAGGTCTTCAGCCGTCAGGCCATATTCGGCAACCGTCTGGCGCACTTGCTGGATCACCGCTTCCAGTTCCTTGGCGCGCGCAGTTTCGATCTGTTCTTCCAGTTTGGCCTTTTGTGCAATCAATTCCTTGTATGTCGCCATATGCGCTCCCAATAAATTCTGGTGTGAAGTCTGGTGTGGATCAGATATTAGATCAATTGTATTCATAACTGAAATCAAATTTCAACGTTTTTGATCATTCCCCTTCAAACCGCCCCTAAGCCAGCAATCAACTCTTGGCACACCCGATGCTCAGTTTCAACCGGAAAGTCGGATTGACGCATGGGATTAGCGTACGCGATCATGCAGGGCCGCAAACTGGTATCGCGCTGCATTTCAGTGCCACCACCATAGCAAGCGCCGCCGGGTCCCGCAATTCCGGTTTTTGCCGCAAGCGGCAATCTGCAGCATCGCAGCAGTACAGCAACGCAACATCAATTCATACATAAGCCGCCGGCCCGGCATGCCACTGCACCGCGATGGCATCTGCCATGGCCAGCCCATTTGGTGCGGCGGTAAAACGATTCAAAGCGCCACCCGCCTGGTTGCAGTTGGATGAGACAACGATGAATTCGCCCTTGCCGCGTCGCTTTTACTATCTGCTTTTGGTCTTTGGTGTACTGGTTGGCATCTTGTTTGTCGCCGCGACCTTTTTCTTTCCCGAACGCTCGGTCGAGCGGATCAGTGCGTATTTCATCCTGACAATGGGAACATGCGTTTTGATGTGTGCAATCGGGTTGGCACTGACGCATCGCTGGATCGATCAGCATTTCGCCGTGCAGGAAAGTGAGAATGGTGCGGATGCTCAAATGGAACCTGCGCGCGCGTCCGAGCCTCCGCAAACCGTGAAATCCGCAACCGATCCCGGCAACAATGGAACCGACAAAACCGATTCCCGATGTGTTGTATCGGCCACAAACTAGGCTTTGCGCCGCGCACGACTTTTGCGCATCATGAAGAGCATTGCCCCCGACCTCCGGTAGCCGGCGTTCTCGCGGCCAGCGTGGCGTGAAGTCGATGCTGAGTGAGATGTCGGGCAAGACCTCAGGTTGGAGCGTGGGATGCCAGACGAAATTTCCTACCCGCTGTCGGCGCAAAGCCTTCCGGTTCCGCTCTATGTGGTCCTCGAAGGCCGCATCGTCTTTGCCAATGCGGCCGGCGTTTGCATGGTGCGGGCACTTTCGTCCGACCAACTGCTCGGCGAGCCCTTCTCGCGCTTCTTCCAGGACGTTCCCGCATGGCTGGAGACCCGTCCCGGGGAAGACGCCGATGCAACGCAATCCGAGGGTCAGCCCGTTCCGGCGGCACAACTCATCTCCGCCCTTTCCGCTGGCGATTCCAACGAGGTGGTCAGCGTCCGGTTGACAGTCACGCCGACCCGCTTTGATGGGCTGCCGGCGCAGCAGGTGGTCGTGCACGGATTGCCGCTGCCGCTCGATGCGCAATTGCCCGGCAAGGCCGGCGAACGCGTGCTGAGCGCCGAAGCGATTGGCGCAGCGCTGCCGCACGAGCATCTCGATCATCTGCTTTCCACGCTGCCGTCCGCCGCCTCGCTCGGCGAGCGGCTGCATGCTGCGCTGCGGGCGCTGGAAGCAGCCTTGCCTTCGACGCTGTGCGTGGTGGTGCGGGTTGTCTCCGGGCGGGCGAGGCTCTATGGCACGCAGCGCGCCAGGGCGAAGCTGGCATTGCGCGACGACCATGCGACGCACTTGCCTACGGGAACACATGGTGAGTTCGATATCGAACTCGCACGCATCGCGCCGCTGCTCGACGAGCTGGCACCCATCGAACTGGTGCGCGAGGCCAATGCGCCAGCGCCTTTGCGCGAAGCAATCGTCCGCGTGCTGGATACCGCGCAGCCGACATGGCTGTGCCGCATCCCGGCCCAGCATGGCGGCATGGCCGTCGCCGACGATCTGCTGTGCCTCTTCTTCCCCACTGCCACCCCGCCTGACGACGCAGCGTTGCGCGCGGAGTGCGGCCGCTACATCGCCGCGCTGGTCAAGCTGCTGCGCCTGGAGAACGAATATCGCCAGACCCGCGAGTTGCGCGATCAGTATCGGCTGGTCGTCAACCATCTGAGCGAGGGCGTGCTGACGCTGTCCACCGATGGCCGTGTGCTGTCGTACAACCGCAGCGCGGCCGAGATCCTGCGCATGTCGGGCGCGTCATGGAAAGGCCGCCCGCGTGTGGCGCTGAACGACATGATGTTGGGCGAAGACGGCGCCATCCTGCCGCGCGCGGCATGGCCCTCGACGCTGGCGGCGCGCACGGGCCGCGCCATCAGCAACGTCGTCGTAGGCGTGCCGGCAGGCAACGGGCAGATCGTGTGGCTGCGCGAATCGGTGCTGCCGATGTTTTCGCCGGACAGCGCGTCGCCGCACGCGGTGCTGGTCATCTTTACCGACATCACGGCAGAGCGTTCCGCCTACGAGCAACTGCGCCTGCTAGAGACCAAGGATTCGCTCACCGGCCTGCCCAATCGCGCGGCGTTCATCGAGCGGCTCGATGCGCGGCTTTCGCTGCCTTCAACGGGGGAATCGGCCCTCTTGTATATCGGGCTGGACCACTTCAAGACCGTGAACGAGGCGATGGGGCACCACATGGGGAACCAGGTGCTGAACATGGCGGCGCAACGCATCCGCGCCCAGGCGGGCCAGCGCGCGCTGCTGGCGCCTGGGCGGCGACCAGTTCTGCGTGGCCATCGACGACCCGAACACCGCCGACGGACTCGCGCAACAGGTGCTCGACGCGCTGGCCCGCCCCTTTACGGGCGGCGAACGCGAGGTACATCTGTCAGCCAGCATCGGCGTGGCAGCCTACCCGGAAGACGGGGGCGATGCGGCCACGCTCGTCAGTCATGCAGAAGCCGCCATGTACCGCGCCAAGGAAAACGGCCGGAACCGCATCACCCGGTATTCCCGCGCGCTCGAAACGCAGATGCTGCGCCGCTTCACACTCAACGAGCGCATGCGGCGCGCGCTCGGGCGCGGCCAGGTGCGGCTGGTGTATCAGCCGAAGTACGCACTGGACTCAGGCGAACTGGTGGCCGTTGAAGCCCTGATGCGGTGGTCCGACCCCGAGCTTGGCGCGGTGTCGCCCACCGAGTTCATCGACGTGGCGGAGGAGTCGGGCTACATCCTTGAACTCGGCCGCTGGGCGCTTATGCAGGCCTGCACGCAGGGCGAGGCATGGGCGCGCAAGTTCGGCTTCACCGGCCGCATGGCGGTGAACGTGTCGGCGCGGCAATGCGATGCGGGCGTGATCGAGCGCGACGTCGACGAGGCGCTCAAGGCGTCCGGCATGACGCCGAGCCGGCTGGAGCTGGAGTTGACGGAAAGCGTGCTGCTGGCCGACCGGCAATCGACACAGCGTCTGCTGATGAGCCTGGCCGCGCGGGGCGTGCGCATCTCGCTCGATGATTTCGGCATCGGCTTTTCATCGCTGTCGTATCTGCGCAGCTTGCCGATCCACAACATCAAGATCGATCGTTCGTTCATCAGCGGCGTGCCTGGGGTGCCCGACTGCGTGGCGCTCACCAAGACGATCATCGCAATGGCCCGCGCGTTGAACATGACCGTCACAGCCGAAGGTGTCGAGACCCCCGAGCAATCGGCCTTTTTGTCTGCGCATGCTTGCGACGAAGTGCAAGGCTTCCTGTTTGGGCGACCGCTGGAAGTGTCGGCACTGGAAGACTTGCTGCGCACCCGAAGCCGCGCACAGGCATAAAAAAACGGACCCGAAGATTTGACCTCGGGTCCGTTGTTCTCGGGGTCGACCCGCAGGCCGACCGAATATCAACGCGTCGATACGTTGCCGACCAGGCCGCCCAATGCGGCACCGCCCAGCGTGGCGCCCGGGCCGCCAATCAAAGCAGCGCCGGCCAACCCTCCCACACCCGCCCCAATGGCGGTATTGCGTTGACGTGCCGTCATGTCGGCACAGCCGGTTGCCGTCAGCAGCGTGGCACCGGCCAGCAGAATCGTCAGTACCCGAACCATGTTCTTCTCCTTGAATGCGTCGGTCGCGATCAAGCCATCGCGTATCGAAAGTCTGGCGAAGGGGCCCGCGACTTGCTGTTTCAAGTTGTAATCAATCGTTGCAATGTGCAGGGGCCCCTCACCCGCGAGCCCTTGCCACATTCCCGAGCAACGCCGATCAAAAGCCGTCGCCACGCGGCTCGGATGGTGTTTCCCACAGACTTATCCACATGTTCTGTGCATAACCTGCGTCATCGGCGCAGACCCAAGTCACAAAAGGGCTTGACGGGTTTCGACAAACGTGCAGATCACGTAAAACGTGTGCGCGCGGCCCGAGTTATCCACATCGATGAAGGCTGTTACATCGTGCAACAAACCCTTTTCCGTCAACCGCTTGCGGGGGATTCTGCAAGCGGTGTGCGCGCTGCTGTGGACAAGTTGTGCCGGGGAAGCGCGGGGATTGTTGGCCAACCATCGCCGAAGCCGACGCCCACAGGCGAGCATCGGGCCTAAAACGCCCGCACATGGACGTTTGACGCTCGACCATGCGCTGCCGATGGTCGGCGTCCACCCTCAGCGGGCGGAATACGAGCCTCAAACAGTCGCCTTCGGCTATCAGACCTCGAAATTTTCGACCTCCGACAACCGGCTTCGAGCCTCGGACGGTCGCGCTTCAGCCTCAACGGGTGAACGTTGAGTCTTTGACGGCGACGCTCGGCCCTTAAAGCTCCGATGGGTCGGATGTTTTTGGGCGAGCTCGGGCCTCTGAGGGCCGTACGCCACTGTTTGACGGTGACGTGCGGGTGTCGGACGGTCGAAATCGAATGTTTGAGGTCGGGGCACCGACCCAACACTGCGGCGCTCAGCAAACTGCAGGCAACCTGCGAGACGCGCAGCACCAAATCTGCGTGCCTGAGCGTCGATCGCCGCATGCGTCGGGCCGACATGCGCCGTGCGTGCTCACGCTTTCGAGCATGTCTGGCGGACCAGCACGGCGCTTCGTTTGGAAACAACCCAGTGAGATCACCAGGCCAGATCGGCCGGCGTGTCGACATCGCGCAGGATGCCGGCGTCTTCGGTGTCGATGCGGGTGAGCTTGGCGGGATCGATCAGCCGCCGCGCGCCCTCGTCGCCGTCGAGCGAAGTCAGCCCCGCGAAAAAATCGGCGCCGAAGCCGATGGGATGGCCCCGCTGCCCGGCATGAAAGGGCGCAACGCAACGGTGCGGGTCCACTGCGTTGGCGATTTGGCTGATGGTGTCAGAGGCAATCCACGGCATGTCGGCCAGGGCGATGATCCACCCGCCGGCTTGCGGGCGCGCGGCCACGCCGCCAGCCAGGCTGGCGCCCATGCCGCGTGCGGCGTCGGGGCAGCGCAAGACTTCGCAACCGGCCTCGGCCAACAGCGCGGCCAGTTGATCGACCTGCGCACCATGCGTGGCAGCGGCGGGCACCACTGCCACCACGTCGCCCAGTGCCTGCTTCAGGTGCCGCGCGGCCTGCACCGCCACGGGCGTTCCATCGGGCAGCGGGGCGAGCAGCTTGTTGGCCACGCCCGCCGCATCAAACCGGCTGCCACGGCCCGCGGCCAGCAACACGCCAACAACAGGCCGCTGCCGCATCAGACCACCTCGGTCTTGAGGGTGACTTCCACGTTGTTGCGCGTGGCGTTCGAATACGGGCACACCTGATGCGCCTGCGCCACCAGCTTCTCCGCATCGGCTTGCGACAGCCCGCTGATCCGCGCCGTCAGCCCCACCTTCAGGCCGAAACCGCCTTCATCGCGCGTGCCGATCCCCACATCGCAGTGGATCTCGATGTTGCTGGGATTGAGCTTGAGCATGCTCTTGGCGACAAAGTCGCACGCCGAGCCGAAGCACGCGGCATAGCCGGCGGCGAACAGGTCTTCGGGCGTGGTGGTGTTGGGCTTGCCGGGCCCGCCCATGGCCTTCGGCACTGACAAGTCGTGCGAGACCTGGCCGTCTTCGGTCTGGGTGTGGCCGTTGCGGCCGCCTGTGGCCTTGGCGTGGGCGGTGTACAGGATATTCAATGCCATGACATGCTCCTCCGGGGGGTAAACAACGCACTCGCGGACGCAAGAATCGGTCCGCAAAACGGGACGGTGACGACGCTCCACGAACAAGAAAGCCGGCACACATCACTGCATGCCGGCTTCAATTTCATCACGCGATGATGACAACTACACCGTGTCGAACGGCAGCTTGCGCTGACGCTTGCCGGTCAGGGCGAACAACGCGTTGGCCACCGCCGGTGCAATCGGCGGCGTGCCGGGTTCGCCCAGGCCGGTCGGGTTGTCTTCCGACGGCACGAAGAACACGTTGACCGGCGGCGCGTCCGGCATGCGCACGGGCGGGAAGTCGGTGAAGTTGCTGTTCTTGGTGGCGCCGTTTTCGATGTCGATGGCAAAGCCCGGCTGGATCATCGCCAGGCCAAACACGCAGGCACCCTGGATCTGCGCTTCCGCGCCCATCGGGTTGACCACGCGGTTGGCATGCACGCCTGCGGTGACACGATGCACGCGCGGCTTGCCCTGGTCGACCGACACCTCCACCACATACGCCACCACCGACTCGAACGACGCATGCACCGCCACGCCCCAGGCCTGGCCCTTGGGCAGCTTGCGCTTGCCGTAGCCGGACTTGTCGACAGCCAGCTGCAGCGCCGCGCGATGGCGTTCATGCTCCTTGCCGGTAAAGCGCGCGAGACGGAAAGCGACCGGGTCTTGCTTGGCCGCATGCGCCACCTCGTCGACCATCGTTTCCATCACGTAGGCCGTATGCGTGTGGCCCACGGAACGCCACCACAGCACCGGCACGTTCACGTCCGGATGGTGCACCGTCAGCTGCATCGGGAAGCCGTAGTCGTTTTCGATCACGCCCTCGACCATGGTCTCGTCCACCCCGTTCTTGACCATGAAGGCTTCGAACGGCGTGCCCTTGAGAATCGACTGACCGACGATCACGTGGTCCCAGCCGACGACCTTGCCGCTGTTGTCCACGCCCACATTGACGCGGTGCAGATGCATCGGGCGGTAATAGCCGCCGCGGATGTCGTCTTCGCGGCTCCAGATCACCTTGACGGGGCCGTTGTGTCCGGCGGCCGCATAGGCCTTCGCCACGTTGGCGGCTTCCACCACGTAGTCCGACGTGGTGATCGCGCGCCGGCCAAAGCCACCGCCCGCCATCATCGTGTTCAGCTCGATCTTCTCGGGCGATACGCCGAGCACCTTGGCAATCGCGCCCTGATCGATGGTCTGGAACTGCGAGCCCACCCACACCTTCGCGCCCGTGGTCTTGCCGCCGTCTTTCTGCAGATCGATCGTGCAGTTCAGCGGCTCCATTGGCGCGTGCGCGAGATACGGAAATTCGTAGTCCGCCTGGATGCGCGTTGCGGCGGATTGGATGGCGCTCATGTCCGCAGCCTTGGCCACGGTGCCGGGCTGGCCGGCGAGCTTCTTGTACTCCGCCATCAACGCCGGCGTGGACACCGTCGAGCCGGCGTCTTCCCACGTGACCTGCAACGCGTCGCGGCCCTGCTTGGCCGGCCAGTATCCGTCGGCGATGACGGCGACACCCGTGCCGCCCCGGTCGGTCGGGATCTGCAGCACATCGACCACGCCCTTCACCGCCTTGGCCGCTGCTGCGTCGTACTTGGCCACCTTGCCGCCAAAGCGCGGCGGGCGGGCCAGCACGGCCACCTTCATGTTAGGCAGGCGCGTGTCCAGGCCAAACTTGAGCGAGCTGTCGAGCTTTGCGCGCGCATCGAGGCGCGGCGTCGGCTTGCCGACAATGCGGAACTGCGACGGGTTCTTCAGCGTGACCTGCGCCGGCACCGGCAGCGCCATCGCGGCCTGAGCAAGCTCGCCATACGTAGCACGGTGGCTGCCCGACGTAACCACGCCATTGGCTGTGCGGCATGTCGACGGATCGACCTTCCAGCGCTCGGCCGCGGCCGAGATCAGCATGGCACGCGCCCGGCCGCCCAGCTCGCGGTATTGTTGGAACGAGTGGTTCAGCGCCGTCGAGCCGCCCGTCATCTGGATGCCGAAGCCCGGGTCCTTGTACGGATCGCCCGCGGCGCCAACATGCCGCGCACGTTGCGCCAATCCACGTCGAGTTCTTCAGCCAGCGCCATCGGCAATGCCGTGTGTACGCCCTGACCGAACTCGAGCCGGTTCACCGCCACGGTGACGGTGTTGTCCGGCGCAATGATGATGAATGCCTGCGGCGGCGATGGCGGCTTGGCCTTCGCGTCCTGCGCGCCCGCCAACACCGGGGCCACGCCAAGCGCCAGCCCGCCGCCGGCCAGCGTCGTCAGCTTCAGAAAGCTACGTCGATCAAACGTGGCCGGCCCAGCCTCCGCAGACACCGGTTGATGTTGCGCGCCGCCACCGGCCAGCGCTTCAAGATTTCGAATACGCATCGTGAATTCTCCGGTGGGGCTCAGGCCAGCGATTTCGCTGCGTCGTGAATGGCCGCGCGAATGCGTTGGTACGTCGCGCAACGGCACAGGTTGCCGGCCATCGCGCTGTCGATATCGGCGTCGGTCGGCTTCTTCTTGGTGCGCAGCAAACCCACCGCGCTCATCATCTGGCCGCTCTGGCAGTAGCCGCATTGCGCCACGTCGTGCTTGACCCAGGCGTCGAGCACGGCCTTGCCGACCTTGTCATCGGCGATGTGTTCGGACGTGGTGATCTGCTGGCCGGCCACCGCAGAGATCGGCAGCACACAGCTGCGCGTGGGCTGGCCGTTCAGGTGCACCGTGCAGGCGCCGCACGATGCGACGCCGCAACCGAATTTCGTGCCGGTCAGACCGAGGTTGTCGCGCAGCGCCCAGAGCAGCGGCGTGGCCGGATCAGCATCGACTTCCACCGGTTTGCCGTTGATGTTCAACGTGACCATTGGGGGATTCTCCTTGTGGGGCGTGAGGGAGTCTTGCCGTTATAGACCCTTTGATATAGCGGCCTGGCGGCATGGACGGGGTGTATTAAAGCAGGTTCGGATGGGTTCTGCTGGCGCCCACGTCACACGGTTTCCTGCGGGCAGCACACGTTTTCGTGGGCTCTGAATCTCGTGTTTCATCTGCCCCAAAAAAACCGCCCGGAATCAGCCAGTCAGCTTGACAACACCCCGCCGTCACCATCACTATCGCCAAATGCATTCTCAGCAGACCACCCTCCGTACCGCTCCTGCCCGCACCCTCTCGTGCGTGCGCGGTCTGCTATCCGCTTCTCTACTACGCGTGTAAGCGCGTAGACCTCTCTTTCCCCCTCGTTCCGGTGTTTGACCGGTCCGTGCCCTGAGCGGCGACGGGCCTTGTGTGTGGCGCAGTCCGTGCGCCGAATCGTTGGAGCTTTCTCATGCCCGCCTCGATCCCGCTTTCGCTACGACTACCGACCGGTTGCCAGACCACGCGCCCGTGGCTGTCTGGCCGCCACCTCCCGACCCCGATTCCGGCCACCCCGGACGCCGCCCGCGCGGCCGTCCCCGCTGTACGAAACCGATCTCGATCTCACAGGACGCACTCACCATGTTGAAGAACCCCGCCACCAAGTACCGCCCCTTCCCCGCCATCGCCCTCGCCGATCGCACCTGGCCCAACAAGACGATCACCCGTGCCCCGATCTGGATGAGCACGGACCTGCGCGACGGCAACCAGGCGCTGTTCGAGCCCATGAACGCCGAGCGCAAGATGCGCATGTTCAAGATGCTCGTGCAGATCGGCTTCAAGGAAATCGAAGCCGCTTTCCCCGCTGCCTCCCAGACCGATTTTGATTTTGTGCGCGAGCTGATCGAGGGCGGACACATCCCCGACGGCGTGGCCATCGAAGTGCTCACGCAGGCGCGCGAAGACCTGATCCGCCGCACGATGGAATCGCTGCGCGGCGCCAAACGCGCCATCATCCACGTCTACAACGCGACCGCGCCGGTGTTCCGCCGCACTGTGTTCAACACCGACCGCGAAGGCGTCAAGCGCATTGCCGTGCAGAGCGCCAAGCTGATCCGCGAGATTGCGCAGACGATGCCCGAGACGCAGTGGACGTATCAGTACAGCCCCGAAGTCTTCAGCGGCACTGAGTTGGACTTTGCGCTGGAGGTCTGCAACGCCGTGACCGAAGTCTGGGAGCCCACGCCCGAGCACAAGATCATCTTCAACCTGCCTGCCACGGTGGAGATGGCCACGCCAAACATCTACGCCGACCAGATCGAATGGATGCATCGCAACCTGGCGCGCCGCGATTCGATCATCCTCTCCGTGCATCCGCACAATGACCGCGGCACTGCCGTGGCAGCGGCTGAACTGGCCGTGATGGCCGGCGCCGATCGCGTGGAAGGCTGCCTGTTCGGCAATGGCGAGCGCACCGGCAACGTGGATCTCGTCACGCTTGCGTTGAACCTGTATTCGCAGGGCGTGGATCCAGAGCTCGATTTCTCGCACATCAATGACGTGGCACGGACCTGTGAAGACTGCACGCAACTGCCCGTGCATCCGCGCCATCCGTACGTGGGCGACCTGGTGTTCACGGCGTTCTCGGGCTCGCACCAGGATGCGATCAAGAAGGGCTTTGCCGTGCAGAAGCCCGATGCGCTGTGGGAAATGCCCTACCTGCCGATCGACCCCGCCGACGTGGGCCGCACGTATGACTCGATCATTCGCGTGAACAGCCAGTCGGGCAAAGGCGGCATCGCCTATCTGCTGGAATCCGGCTATGGCGTGGCCATGCCGCGCCGCCTGCAGGTGGAGTTCAGCAGCACCGTGCAGCAACTGACCGACGAGAGCGGCCGCGAAGCGACGGGCGCCGACATCTGGGCGCTCTTCCAGCAGACCTATCTGCGCGGCGATGGCGCGATCGGCTACGTATCGCACCGCCTGACCGAGCGCGATGATGGCAGCCAGCACATCCGCCTGGTGGTCAACATTGCAGACCGCGAGCACATCTGCGAAGGCACCGGCAACGGGCCGCTCGATGCGCTGGTGCATGCGCTGTCGCACGTGCTGGCAGCGCCCGTGTCGATCCATCACTACGAAGAGCGTGCGTTGGGCCAGGGCGCCAATGCCGATGCCATCGCGTTTGCCGAAATGGCCGCGCCCGGCGTGGCGGGCAGCGTGTTCGGCGTGGGCGTGGATGCCAACCTGACAACGGCGTCGATCCGCGCCGTGGTGGGCGGCGTCAATCGCCTCATCGCACGCGCCGGCAACGGCATGCTGCGCAGCGGCAAGAGCGAGGCACAAGCGGTGTAAAGCACAAGTCGGGCTCACGCAGTGGAGCGCGAGTTGCTAAATTGGAGAGATGACGCTCGGGCCACGCCCGGGCGCATCCCTTCCCAAGCGCGCGCGCGTGCACATCCACTGCCACAGGAGAACCGACATGACCACTCGTCCGACCGCGAAAGAGAATGCCAAGCGTTTTGCCAGTGTGATCCAGGCGCTGCAGGCATGCGAGGCCGCTTGCACTCACTGCGCGACGGAATCCGGCAAGAACGGCCACGCCGAAGCCATGGCGCGCTGCATCGGCGTGTGCACGGACTGCGCGGAATACTGCGCCCTGACGCGCAAATTCCTCGAGCGCAACAGCGAATTTGCAGAACTGCTCCTGGAAGACTGCGCCGAGATCTGCTCCCAGTGTGCCGAAGAATGCGATCATCACGGCCAAGGCCATTGCAGCGCCTGTGCAACGGCCTGCCGCGCCTGCTTGGACGCCTGCCTGAAAGTCGCCGGCGTCGAAGCCGTCACCGCCGAGCCGACTGTCTTCTGACTCTTTTTCAACGCGTATGAAAATTGGCGAACTCGCCCAGCGCACGGGCATCAGCATCGAGACCATCCGCTTCTATGAAGCGCAGGGCCTGCTGCCCCCAGCTGCGCGCGCCGCCAACAACTACCGCGTCTACACGCCTGAGCATGTCGAGCAGTTGGCCTTCATTGCGAAGTGCCGGTCGCTCGACATGGCGCACACTGAAATCCGCCGGCTGCTTGAACTGCAGGCCAATCCGCAGGCCTCCTGCGAAGAAATCAACAACCTGCTGGACGAGCACCTGCGCCACGTTGAAGCGCGCATCGCCGAGCTGACCGATCTCAAAGGCCAGATCGAGGCGATCGGGCAACGCTGCACGACGGCCGCGTCCGTGGCCGAATGCGGCGTGCTGCAATCGCTGCACGAGGAACCCGTCGCCGCCACGCATCAGGGCCACAGCCACGATCATGGCGAAGGCGAACACGCGCACCGGCATATTCGCGGCGTGCATCGCTGAACGGTCTTTTCCCTGCGGGGCACGTCACTTTGACGTGCGCTTTGACGTGCGATACTCGCCGCATTTCACGACACGTGGGTGGGGCGGATGAAGACGAAACCGGCTGCAGCAGCACGATTCCAGCATCGACAACGCATGGCATGCGCAGCGCTTGGCGCCATCGCGTCTGCCGCGGCTGTCATGGCGCAGGCAGCGACGCCTTCGCGCATCACCGATGTCACGTTGTATCCGGATAGCGCCACCGTCGTGCGCACGGCCACGGTCGCGCCGGGCGCCCGCAGCGTAGAGCTGGCCTGCCTCCCAATGACGTTCGATGCAGACAGCCTCCGCGTGGAAGGCGACAGCAGCATCCGCGTGGGCGATGTGCGCGTGGAAAGCGTTCCCAGCGAGGGCAGCGGCTGCGCCAGAACGGCACTGGACACACAAATCCGCGCACTGGAAGACCAGCGCGCCGCGCTTGGCGTGCAGATCCAGGCGAATGCGCTGTCGGCCAGCTACCTGAAGGCCGTGAGTGAACGCACGGGCGGCGATGGCCGCGCGCCAGCCACCGATTTTTCAACGCTGGGCCGCGCCACCGATGCGCTGGCCCGCAACGCACAAGACGTCTTTACCCGCCAGGAACAACTGAAGAAGCGCGACGCTGAATTGAAGGCGCAGCTCGACGCGCTGCAACGCACGCACGGCTCGGCGTCCAGCACGCTGCGCACCGTGCGCATTGCCGTGGCGGCACCGCGCGGCGGTGAATTGCGCGTCAGCTATCAGACATCGCGTGCGGGCTGGCGGCCGGCGTATCAGGCGAGCGTGGATTCGGTGCGTTCGAACGTCGTGCTCGAACGGCAAGCCACGCTTGCGCAATCCACCGGCGAGGACTGGCGCGGCGTGCATCTGCACCTGTCGACCGGCCAGCCGCGCAACACGCCACGCGGGCCGGAACCATATGCGTGGCAACTGGATATTCAACCGCCGCCGCAGGCCATGCCCTACCCCGCCGCACCCGCAGCGGCGATGGCGCCAGCGCCCAAGGCTAGATTCGGCCGGAACAATGAGCAACGTGAGGCCGATGGCGAACCGCTTTTTGAAGTGAACGCCGTCCAGACCGCGTTTGCCACGGAGTTCGACGTGCAAGGCGCGACCGAACTGCCCTCCGAAGCGCAGAAGGTCACCCTCACGTTGGCGAGCGAAACGCTGCCCGCAAAGCTTGCCGCGCGGAGCACGCCGCGTATGGACGCCACCGCCTACCTGGTCGCTACGGTAGACCGCCCGCAAGGCATCTGGCCCGCCGGCAACATGCAGTTGCGCCGCGATGGCGCGGTGGTTGGCAGCACACAGTGGAATCCGGCCGGCGAAGACCAGAAGGTCACGCTGCCCTTTGGCCGCGACGACCTCGTGACCGTGGTGGTGGAAACGCCGAAGACCTTCCAGCGCAGCGTGGGCCTGCTGGACAACCGCAACGAGCGCCAGTTGGCGGCGCTCTACACGGTGCGCAACCGCCACCGCGACGCCATCGACGTGCAGATTTTGGAGGCCACGCCGGTCAGCCAGTCCGACGATATCAAGGTGCGCTCGACCTTCACGCCGGAACCCGCCAAGCGCAACTGGGAACGCCGCGCCGGCGTGATCGCGTGGGAGCAGACGATCCCGGCTGGCGAGAGCGCGCGCTTCTCGGCTGACTACCTCATCACCTATCCGAAAGACGCGCGCATCACCGGCCTGCGCTGATCGCGTCGTTCCCGCACGCGCGCCGACAGATCAGGCGCGCGTGCGCATCACCCGCAGCCCGTTGAACACCACCAGCAGGCTCGCGCCCACATCGGCAAAGATGGCCATCCACAGCGTTGCGTCGCCCATCACGGCCAAGGCCAGGAATACCGCCTTGATGCCCAGCGCCAGCACGATGTTCTGACGCAGCACGGCCACCGTGCGACGGCTGATGCGGATGAAGCTGGCGAGCTTGCGCGGGTCGTCGTCCATGATGGCCACGTCGGCAGCTTCCAGCGCGGTGGCCGTACCGGCGGCGCCCATGGCGAAACCGATATCGGCGCGGGCCAGCGCCGGGGCGTCGTTGATGCCGTCGCCGACCATGCCGACGAAGCCGTGTTGCGCGGCCAGCTCACCGACCACCCGTTGCTTGTCGGCAGGCAACTGCTCCGCATGCACGGTGTCGATGCCGACCGTCTTGGCGATGGCCTGTGCGGCGCGGCGGTCGTCGCCGGTGAGCATGACGGGCGTTACGTCGAGCGCGCGCAATGCGGCGATGGCCTCGGCGCTTTCGGCGCGCTCGCGGTCGCGCACGCCAAACAGCGCCACGGCACCGTTCGCATCGCTCAGCGTGACGGCAGACATGCCTTCGGCTTGCAGCGACTCGGCAGCGGCACGCCAGGCGGCGGTATCGAAGCCACGCTCGGCGACGAGCGCGGCGTTGCCCAGATGCCAACGCACGCCGCCCAGCGTGCCGGCCACGCCACGGCCCGGCAGCACCGACAGGTCTTCCACCGAATTCGCATCGACTGCCCCATGCGCCGCAGCGGCCTTCACGATGGCCACGGCAATCGGGTGCGTGGTGTTGGCATCGAGCGCTGCGGCAACTGCCAGCGCATGCAACGGCGTCGCGTCGGTCGCGGCGGTCAGATCCGCGACGGCGCGGCGTGTGCCGCCGGGCAACATCACCGCATCCAGCACCGGGCGGCCGGCGGTGAGCGTGCCGGTCTTGTCCAGCGCCAGCGCGCGCAGGCGCCGGCCGCTTTCCAGATACACGCCGCCCTTGACGACGATGCCGCGGCGTGCGGCGGCGGCCAGGCCGCTGACGACCGTAACCGGCGTGGAAATGACCAGCGCGCACGGGCACGCGATCACCAGCAGCACGAGCGCGCGATAGGTCCACGCGAGCCAGCCGTCGGCCGTGACGAGCGGGCCGATGACGGCCACCGCCAACGCCAGCAGCATCATCGCGGGCGTGTAGATGGAAGAGAACTTGTCGACAAAGCGCTGCGTGGGCGCGCGCTGCGACTGCGCTTGCTGGATGGCCCCGGCGATACGCGCGAGCGTGCTGTCCGCAGCCAGCGCCGTGGCTTGCGCCTCGACCATGCCGTCGGTGACGATCGTGCCGGCGAGGATAGAGTCGCCAGCGGTTTTTTCCACCGCGCGCGCCGACGGCAACGCTGTCGACCGCCACATCGCGCCAACCGCCTGCGCCATCGGCCAACTCTGCGGTGTCCGGCGCGATGGCCGTCAGCGCGCGCACAGCATCGCGGGCCCGCACCAGCGCGCGGGCCTCGATGGCTTCTGCCACTGCAAACAGGAAGATCACCATGGCCGCTTCGGCCCACTTGCCGATCAGCAGCGCGCCGATGACGGCCACCGCCATCAGGAAGTTGATGTTGAACGTGAGCGCGCGCACGGCAATCCAGCCCTTGCGCAGCGTCGGGCCGCCGGCCAATGCAATGGAAGCTAACGCCAGCGCCAGCACCGGCCACGCATGATCGCCAAGCGACCAGGCGATGGCCTCGGCACCGAATGCGGTCACGCCACCGATGCCGAGCAGCCACGTGCGGCGCGAGATGCGGGTCGGCTCAGCGGGTGTGGCGGCCAGGCGATCGCGCTGCTCGAGCACCTCGCCGTCCATGCCGATGGCGCGCAACGCTTCCAGGAAGGGCGCCACATCGTCAACGGTGTGGTGGATGGTGAGATGACGCTCGAGCAAATTGAAATCCAGCGCGACGACGCCATCCGCACTGCCCAGCTTGGCGCGGATCATGCGCTCTTCAGTCGGGCAATCCATCTGTTCGATGCGCACGACGGTGCGGCCGGTGGCGGCTGCGCGTGCGGCGGCGTCAACGGGGGCAGCCGCTACCGGCGCGTGGCCGTGACCATGATCGTGGTGGTCATGGGCGTGTTCAGCGACGTCACTGGCGACCGGTTGCGCATGACCGCAGCAACCGCCGCAACCGGAAGTTTCCGGCTTGGCGTGGTCGTGGACAGGCAGGGTGGAGGCGAGATCGGGTTTCATGCCTCCATTCAAAACCCTGAAGAAGCTTCAGGGTCAAGCCCCGCATTCCGGCCACTCAAATGAGGTCTTTCATCCACTTGGCGACGATGGCGCGAGCTTCCGGCCAGTCGCCCAGGCCCGATTCGGCATTGATATGGCCGCGTGCACCCATGTCGACCGGTTCCGCTCCCCACGCTTCGGCTTGGCCGTGGCTCCAGGCAGCGTCGCTGAACGGATCGTCGGTGCTGAAAACGAGCACGGCGGGAAATGGCAGACGCTGCTGCGGAATGGGCCGAAAATCCGCCAGCTCCGGCGGCATGTCGCCACGGTCGAGCTGCGGCGGCGCGACCAGCAAGGCGCCGCGCACACGTACCGCACGGGCGGAAGTGGCCGCCCAATGTGCCGTCAGCACGCAGCCGAGGCTGTGCGCCACCAAGACGACATCGCCCGGCGCAGCGCTCACTTCGGCTTCCAGCGCAGCCACCCAGTCAGCACGCTTCGGGGCAAACCAGTCGCGCTGTTCGACACGGCGGTCCCCGTGTGCGCGCTCCCAGCGCGATTGCCAATGCGCCGGGCCGGAGTTCTGCCAGCCCGGCAGGATGAGGACGGTGGGGGTAGCGCTCACGTTGGCTCCGTCAATGGAAGGTTGGATGGGAATGCAGAACATTCTGCCGCGATTTGGCGGGCGGCGTTGGCGTCACTCATCGACAAGACAGTTCAATCGATCCAAATATTCCGTTTCACAGGCAGATCGCCAGCTTCTAGAGTCGCTTTAAATCCCGCCAACAGGGGTTCCGAATCCAAAAAGCTCGGAGGAGACCATGCTCGCACTGCTCGGGCTGCTGACCATCGTCGCGCTGTTTGTCGTCATCCTGACGAAACGCATGTCGCCGCTGGTCGCGCTCATCGCCATTCCCGTCATCGCCGCGCTCGTGGGCGGCTTCGGGCTGAACACCAGCAAGTTCATCATCGGCGGCATCAAGGACGTCGCGCCCGTGGCGGGGATGTTCATCTTCGCCATCCTGTACTTCGGCATCGTCACCGACGCCGGCATGCTCGACCCGATCATCGACCGCATCCTGCGCACCGTGGGCAGCCGGCCGCCGCGCATCGTGGTCGGGTCGGCGCTGCTGGCGCTGCTGATTCACCTGGACGGCTCGGGGGCGGTGGCGTTCCTGATCACCATTCCGGCCATGCTGCCGCTGTACGACCGGCTGGGCATGGACCGCCGCATCCTGGCGTGCGTGACGTCGATGGCGTGCGGCGTGAACTTCCTGCCGTGGACGGGGCCGATGATCCGCGCATCCGCCTCGCTGCACATGCCCGTGACAGACATCTTCAACCCCCTGATCCCGGTGCAGATTGCGGGGCTCGCTTTCGTGTTTGCATGCGCATGGCTGCTGGGCAAGCGGGAAGAAAAACGCCTGGGCCTCGCCCACCACGCCGGTGGCGCGCAGGTCGTCGCGCGTCCGCTCTCAGATGCGGAACAGGCGCTGCGCCGCCCGCGCAATTTCTGGATCAACCTCATCCTCACCGTCGTCGTGATGGGCGTGATGGTGAGCGGCAAGGTCGACCCGGTGGTGATGTTCATGCTGGGCGTGGTGGCCGCGCTGCTGATCAACTACCCGAACGTCGATCAGCAACGCCAGCGCGTGGACGCCCACGCCAAGGCCGCGTTGATGATGGCGAGCATTCTGCTGGCCGCCGGCGTGTTCACCGGCATCATGAGCAAGTCCGGCATGCTCACGGCGATGGCGAAGACGGCGGTCGATTTCATTCCGCCCGCCATGGCGCACCACATTCCGGTGGTGCTGGGCGTGCTGTCGATGCCGCTGTCGCTGCTGTTCGATCCGGATTCTTTCTACTTCGGTGTGCTGCCCGTCGTGGCCGAAGCGTCGAAGATGCTGGGGGTGGCGCCGGTGCATGTCGCGCAGGCCGCCGTGCTTGGCCAAATGACTACCGGCTTCCCGGTCAGCCCGCTCACACCGGCGACCTTCCTCGTGGTGGGCCTGTGCGGCATCGAGCTGGCCGACCATCAGAAATTCTCGATCCCTTTCCTGTTCGGTGCCTCGCTGCTGATGACCGCAGTTGCCGTGGTGCTGGGCGTGCTTCCGTGGTGATGGCATGAACACCGAGTTGAAAAGACTCCGCATCGGCGGCGGCGCGGGTTATTCAGGCGACCGCATCGAACCGGCGCTGGAACTTGCAGAGCACGGCGACATCGACGTGCTGATGTTCGAATGCCTGGCCGAGCGCACCATCGCGCTCGCGCAGCAGGTGCGTCGCAAAGACCCCTCGCACGGCTACGACCCGCTGCTCGAAGCGCGCATGCGTGCCGTGCTGCCGGCGTGCGCGGCACGCGGCATCCGCATCGTCACCAACATGGGCGCGGCCAACCCGCAGGCAGCGGCGGAGCGCACGCGTGACATCGCCCGCGAGCTGGGCCTCAAGCTGCGCGTGGCGGCTGTGACGGGCGACGACGTGCTCGACCTGCTGCAAACCCGCGGCCAAGACTTCACGCTGATGGGTGGCGGCGCACCGGTCGCGTCATTGCACGCGCGCATGGTGTCAGCCAATGCGTACCTCGGCGCGCAAGGCATTGTCGATGCGCTGGCGCAGGGCGCGGATGTCGTCATCACGGGGCGCGTGGCCGATCCGGCGCTGGCGCTTGGGCCGCTGGTCCATGCCTTCGGATGGCGCATGGACGACTGGCACCGCCTGGGCTGCGGCACGCTGGCCGGCCATCTGCTTGAATGCGCCGGGCAAATCACGGGCGGCTACTTTGCCGACCCCGGCATCAAGGACGTACCCGACCTCGCTCGTCTGGGCTTCCCCATTGGCGAAGTCGGTGAAGACGGCTCGGTGCGCATCACCAAAGTCGCCACGGCCGGCGGACTCGTCACCGAAGCCACGTGCAAGGAGCAGTTGCTGTACGAAATCCATGACCCGGCGCGCTACCTCACGCCCGATGTGGTGGCGGACTTCTCCAACGTGCGCATGCACGCCGACGGCAAAGACAGCGTCGTCATCGAAGGCGCCACCGGCACACCGCGCACGGAGCAGTTGAAGGTCTCCATCGGCTATCTCGACAGCTATATCGGCGAAGGCCAGATCAGCTATGCCGGCCCGAACGCGGTGGCGCGCGGCAAGCTGGCGCTCGACATCGTGCGCGAGCGATTGGCACTCACCGGCGTGCAGATGACGGAAACGCGCTTCGAGCTGATTGGCGTGGATGCGCTGCATGGCGCAGCCCTCTCCCGCATCGATGCCGAACCGTACGAAGTGCGCGTGCGCGTGGCCGCGCGCACTGAATCGATGGCCGAAGCCGTCCGCATCGGGAACGAAGTCGAAACACTGCTGACCTGCGGCCCGTCCGGCGGCGGCGGCGCAACGAAGAGCGCGCGCGAAATCATCGCCGTGGCATCGACGTTGATTCCCGCAGAACTGGCCCCGCACGCCGTGCACATCCTGGAGAGCTGACATGCCCCGCACCCTCCGCGACCTCGCCCACACCCGCGCCGGCGACAAGGGCGACATCTCGTGCATCTCCGTGATCGCCCTTCGTCCGGACCGCGCCGAAGACTTTGCCCTGCTCGAACAACACGTCACGGCCGAGCGCGTGCGCGCGCATTTCGCTGAACTCGTCCACGGCGAGGTCGAGCGCTACGTGCTGCCACAGCTGGGCGCACTGAACTTCGTGCTGCACGGTGCGCTGGCCGGCGGCGTGACGCGCTCGCTGGCGCTGGACGCGCATGGCAAGTCGCTATCGAGCGCGCTGCTCACGCTGGAGATTCCAGGCTAAGCTGGCGCACCACGCCCGGCATCGCCATGAACCTCTCCGTCAAGCAGCTCCGCGCCTTTGCCGCACTGCGCGAGCACAAGAACTTCACGCAGGCGGCACAGACGTGCCACTTGTCGCAATCGGCCTTCAGCGCGCTCATTCAGAACCTGGAGGCCGATGCCGGCGTACGCCTGTTCGACCGCAATACGCGCCACGTCGAACTGACCCCGGAGGGCGAAGCCTTTGCCGAATCGGCCCTGCGCCTGCTGGCCGATTTCGAGGCGACGTTCTCCGAGCTGCGCGATCGCGCCGCGGCCCGCACCGGGCGCGTGACGGTGGCCGCGCTGCCGTCGATTGCCGCGGGCATTCTGCCGGGTGTGCTGGCCGCGTTCTCCGCGCAGCATCCGGGCATTCAGCTGGCGCTGCACGATCAATTGTCCGATCCGTGCATCGACATGGTCCGGCGCGGGGCAGCGGACTTCGCCATCGCGGCCATGGGCGCCGACATGGCGGGCCTGGCCGCGCAACCGTTCTGCACCGACGACTTCCACCTCGTCTGCCACCAGGATCACCCGCTCGCGCGCAAGCCGGCGCTGGCCGCTGGCGATCTCGTCGATACGCCGTTCATCCACCTGGCCCGCAACACCAGCATCCGCCAATACCTGGATGCGGCGCTGCACCCGACCAAGCTGCGCAGCGGCATGGACGTCGAGCACCTGGCCACGGCGGCCGCGCTGGTGGCAGCCAGCCTGGGCATTACCGTCATTCCGGCGTTGGCGCTGTTCCAGTTCCGCCTGCCCGAGCTGGTGGTGCGGCCGCTTGCCCTGCCGGGGCTGGTGCGTACGCTTTATGTGATCCGCCGCGACGGGCGCAGTCTGTCGGTGGCGGCGCAAGCGCTGTTCGACTTGCTGCTGGCACATCCCGCGCGCACGACGGTGCCCGTTTGACGCGGCGCAACCCGGGCACATCCGGGTGCAGCATCGCCCACCTGCGCTGCTACAGTGAGGCATTCCCATTCCGATTCTGCGGAGCGCCCCATGCATCAACGCATTCTTGCCGCCTTCGACGGCACCCATGAGTCCCACCTCGCGGTGGAGGAAGCGGCTGCCCTGGCCCGCGCATTCAACGGCCGGGTCCGCGTCGTCTGGGCGATCGGCTCGCCGGCCATGCCGGAGTCGCGGGAAATCTACAGCGTCGACAAGTTGCGCGAAGAAGCGCACCGGACGGCGAGCGCTTCGCTGGTCGAATTGCAGCGCCTGTTCGACGTTGACGGCACCGCTGCTGAAACGGGCATCCTGATGCTCGACTCCACCGACGACGACATCGGCCACGCACTCGAGCACGAAGCCGAGCGGTGGCAGGCCGACACCATCGTGGTGGGCTCGCACGGCAGGCACGGGCTCGCGCGCCTTCTGCTCGGAAGTGTGGCCGAGCGCACGGCGCGCCTGTCGCATCGCACCGTCATCGTGGTACGTGCACAGCACCCCGAGAACGCTGCCGGCTGACATCGATTGAACTCGAAGGGCTCCACTATGCAACTTGTTGCATAGAGAAAGTTGGCTGTGCTATGTTGCATGCCACGTTGATGCAATCCGTTGCACTTTCTGCCCAGGAGCCAGCATGCCGCAGCCGATTCCCCAGACACTGAACGCCCCCGCACAAGCCACGCTCGAGGCTTGGCACGCCATGATCGAGAGCGGCAACATGGACGATCTCGACCGGTTGTTTGCCGACGAAGTGGTTTTCCGCTCGCCCGTGGCGCACACGCCTTACCCGGGGCGCACGGCCACCACACTGGTCCTGCGCACTGTCAACACCGTCTTTGAAGACTTCAAATACCACCGCAGCTTCGCCACCGACGAGGGCTTAAGCGTGGTGCTCGAATTCAGCGCGAACGTGAGCGGCAAGGCCCTCAAGGGCATCGACATGGTCCGCTTCAATGCCGACGGCAAGATCGTCGAGTTTGAAGTCATGGTGCGCCCGGCCACTGGCCTTCAGGCGCTTGGCGCGGCCATGGGCGCCAAGCTGGGCGACAAGCTCGCACTGCTCAAGGCCGAAGCCTGAGACCCGCTCGCCCCTTTTCCCTCTTCCATAACGATTCCAACGGAGACTGCCATGTCGCTGCCGCCGATCCTGCAAAACCGTCTGTCCGTGCCCGTGGTGGGCTCGCCGCTGTTCATCATTTCCAACCCAGACCTCGTGATCGCGCAGTGCAAGGCGGGCGTGGTTGGCTCGTTCCCGGCGCTCAACGCGCGGCCCGCCGAACTGCTGGACACGTGGCTTGAGCGCATCACCACGGAGCTGGCCGAATATGACGCGCAGCACCCCGACAAGCCGTCGGCGCCGTTTGCCGTCAACCAGATCGTGCACAAGTCGAACGACCGCCTGGAGCACGACCTGGAGCTGTGCGTGAAGTACAAGGTGCCCATCGTCATCACGTCGCTGGGCGCGCGTGAAGACGTGAACCGCGCGGTGCACAGCTACGGCGGCATCGTGCTGCACGACGTGATCAACAACACGTTCGCGAAGAAGGCGATCGACAAGGGCGCGGATGGCCTGATCGCGGTGGCGGCGGGCGCGGGCGGTCATGCGGGCACGACCTCGCCGTTTGCGCTGATCCATGAAATTCGCGAGTGGTTCGATGGCCCGCTGCTGCTGTCGGGCGCCATCGCCAACGGCAACGCCATCCTGGCGGCACTGGCGGCCGGCGCAGATTTGGCCTACGTCGGCTCGGCCTTCATCGCCACGGAAGAAGCCAACGCGGTGGAAGGCTACAAGCAGGCCATCGTGGAATCCAACGCCACCGACATCGTCTACACGAACCTCTTCACGGGCGTGCACGGCAACTACCTGCGCAAGAGCATCGAGAGCGCCGGGCTGGACCCGAACGCATTGCCGGAATCGGACCCGAGCAAGATGAACTTCGGTTCGGGCGGCGGCGCGAAGGCCAAGGCGTGGAAGGACATCTGGGGCGCCGGCCAGGGCGTGGGCGCGGTCAAGCGCGTGGTGCCGGCGGCAGAACTCGTCAAACGCTTTGCCGAGGAGTTCGAAGTAGCGCGCCGTCGCCTGAACAACATCGAAGCGCTGCGCGCCCCGACCGGCAGCAAGGCAACGGCTTAATTCTTAAGCGGCAACTGAGGCTGGCTCCAGCAACGGCAGCACATCGTCTGCCCACGCGAGCCAGCCTTCTTCGTAAACGATGCCGCGCTGAAGCACCGCGTGCTGCAACTGCTGGGCACGTGTAAGATCGGGCCGCGCAAAATCACGTTGCTCGATCTCGCGGAAGGTGTTCAGGCGCGCGCGGTGCTGCTCGATCAGGCGCTGCATCTCCTCGGCAAAACCGAGCGGGCCGATCACGGCCTCGGCGCGCAGCTTCACCAGCACTTCCTCACGATTGTCCGACGACACGGTCGGCTCCAGCACCCAGCGTGCAAGTTCGTCCCGGCCCGGCGGCAGGACGGTGTACGTCTTCTTGCGGCTGTCGTCCTCTTCTTCCACGCTCACCCAGCCCGCTTCGGCCATGCGGCCGAGCTCTCGGTAGATCTGCTGATGCGTGGCGCTCCAGAAATAGCCCATCGACTTGTCAAAGCGTCGGGCAAGCTCATAGCCCGACGAGGGCTTCTCCAGCAGGGAGGTCAGCAGTGCGTGTTGGATCGACATGATGGCGTTCTTTATGTAAGCCGTTGATTCTAAATGCAGAATACCCGCCTCGTGGAAGATTTTTTCCCACGAGATCAAGGTGTTCCTTGGCAAGGGATTCAAGGGCCTGGCATGTCGTTTTGAACTGCAATGGAGCGGTTTTGCGCGGGTACGCGTCGTCCAGGCACGGGGTGATTGTGTCACCGCAGACGTGTAAAACGCAGGCGCGGAGGCGGACTGCCAAACCGCACATCTCTGTGCTTCAATGCACGACGCTGCCCGCGCGTTCCCGAAATTCAGAGACGGCACGCGGGCATCGTGAAGACGCCCAGCCGTGCCACAGGAGCCCTGCAATGATCAACTTCGCCGTCTTGCCCTACTTCTTGTTAACGGTGGCGCTCGTTGTCGCCATACCGGGCCCGAACACCATCTACGTGTCGACGGCCAGCGCCAGCCAGGGCTTCAAGTTTGGTCTAGCGTCGTGCTTCGGCATCATGCTCGGAACACTTGTTCACGTGTCCTTTGCCGCCATGGGCATCACTGCGCTGCTGATGGCATCGCCCGCTCTTTTAGGCGCGACCAAATTGCTCGGCGCCTCCTACCTTGTCTATCTGGGGGTCAAGTCGATTACCAAAACGGTGGTCGACACCGACACCGTGCGTCAAGCCTCTCTGGGCCTGGGCGAATCCATCAAGAAGGGCTTCCTCGTCAATTTGCTGAACCCAAAGACTGCCCTGTTCATCGCGGCCTTCCTGCCCCAGTTTGTTGACCCGGCCTCCCAGAACATTCCACTTCAGATCTTCTTGCTGGGCGTCATCCTGATCGTGATTGGCGGCATCAGCGACATCCTTTATGCCGCTGCGGCCAGCAAGATCGGGAAGATGGTGGCCAACACCCGCAGGACGCGCAGCGTTGGGAAGTATGTGACCGGGGCCATCTACATTGGCCTGGGCATCGTGGCTGCCACAGCTTCGAACGGCTCGACGAAGTAGCAAGGAAGGGAGCGGGGGGATGCGCTATTCCCCCGATCGAAGACGACGGGCGACCGCGGCATTTCTATCGAACCGCGGCGCCCCGTTGGTACGCACGCCGGCTTCCAGCAGAAACACTGCCGAGTGGCGCGTTCGCCGCGCTCAGCCCTGACCAGCGCCCAGCCTGAATACGCTCACCGCACGCCGCAGGTTGCCGGACTGTTCCTGCATCGCCTGTGCGGCGGCCGCCGACTCTTCCACCAGCGCAGCATTCTGCTGAGTCACCTGATCGATCTGGCTGATGGCCTGACTGACCTGCTCAAGGTTTCTGCTCTGCTCGTCGGACGCCACGGCGATCTCGGCAATGATGCTCGACACGCCTTCGATCGCGGTGCTGACGCGGGTCATCGCGGCATTCACGCCGGCGGCTTGCTCTGCACTGAGTTCGACTTTGCTCGTCGATGCCTCGATCAACTCCTTGACCTCCTTCGCCGCGCCTGACGACCGCTGCGCGAGCGAGCGAACCTCGCCCGCCACCACCGCGAACCCCCGGCCCTGTTCGCCGGCGCGCGCTGCCTCCACGGCTGCGTTGAGTGCGAGGATATTCGTCTGGAATGCAATGCCCTCGATCAAGCCGGTGATCTCCGCAATCTTCTTTGAGGCGGCGCTGACCTCTTCGACGGTTTTCACCATCGCAGCCACTTCGGCGCGTCCGGATTCCGTCATGCCTCTTGCGCTCGCAGCAAGCGACGTGGCTTCACGCGCGTTGTCGGCATTCCGCTTGACTGCCTCAGTCAGTTCCGTCGTGCTGGCAGCAGTCTCTTCAATCGAAGCAGCCTGCTCCTCAGTGCGGCTGGACAGATCCAGATTGCCCGCTGCTATCTGGCCAGCAGCACCTGCAACCGACTCGGTCGCCACACGGATACTGCCGACCGTGCCGACAAGCTGCGACGTCATGTCCGCCAGGGCCTGGAGCAGCCTACCGGTCTCATCCGTCGATTTGGAGGCGACCACAGTCGAGAGATCGCCTTCGGCAACACGGCTGGCGATACCGACCGCTGCATGCAACGGCCGTGTGATGCTGACGGTCAGGAAGTACGCAAAGGCGACGCCAATCATCAGGATCAATCCTTCCAGCACCAGCAGCAGGGTCCGGCTCTTTGCGGAGTTTGCGTCGACCTCCTTCGCCGCGTCGTCGATCGTGCGCCGCTGCACTTCAACAAGCTGGCGCATGGTGTCTTGATACGCATTGGCACCTGGCACGAAGACTTGATCGAGGATGCGTTGCGCCTCTGCCGTATCGCCTGCGGCTTTGGCTTTGTTGATGGCGTCGCGAGCGCTCAGGTAGACCTTTCGCAGTTCGCCGATGCGGGCAAACAGCTTTTTCTCTTCATCGCTGGACAACAGCGCTTCCACCTTCTTCTGGTACTCGCCCGAGCTCTTTGACGAAGCAGCGACCTCCGCCGCGAAATACGGTCCCAAAGAGGGGTCCGAACTTTTCGCAACGGCAATGGTGCGACGGATGCCAGCGACGAGGTTGGCATACCAGTCGCCCATCAGACGCTCCTTGAGCAGCGGCTCGCTCATCATTTCTCGCGTTGCCGTCGACGCGCTGTCAAGGCGCCAGATGGCGATCGCGGTGATGACGATGGAAAAAGCGAGGACGACGGCAAAGCCCAAGGCGAGGCGCTTGCCGATTCTCATGTTGCTGATGAATTGCATGTCTTCCGTTCCATGTGTCCACACCGGGACCGGCGGGTGTGCTTTCGTTTTGGCGATGTTTCGTCGGGCGATTTCACGCGCAGAAGGTCGATTTGTCGCAGCGGCGCAAACCACACGATGCCCACTGAGAATGCGAGCACGGCAAAACGCCCCGCGACCCCGATCGGCACCCAAAAACCATCGTCCCGTACGGGTTTTTGTCCTTCTCGTTTATCGAGCGAAAGCGAAGGAAGCACACCCCACTTCCGGGGGGGTATGAGCGCGAACACGATGCTCAAGCTCTCGTTGCAGCACCGAAGATTCACGTATATAGTTAGCCATATGGATAACAATCAGAACGCGCTGGACGCGGTATTTCACGCGCTTGCAGACCCGACGCGCAGGGCTGTTATTCATCGGCTCGGCAGCGGCCCTGCGACAGTGAGTGAGTTGGCCGAGCCATTCGCCATGGCCCTGCCCTCGTTCATGAAACACATGCGGGTGCTGGAAGGTGTCGGGTTGGTTCGCTCGGAGAAGACCGGGCGAATCCGTACATGCACGCTCGAGCGCAAGACCCTGGCCGCAGCGGAGCGTTGGTTTGAGCAGCAGCACGCCATTTGGGCAAGCCGATACAGCAATCTGGACAACCTCTTAGAGAAGCTCCAAGGAGAAGACAATGAAGCCTGACCTTCGATTCGATTTCGTCGTCGACATGCAAAAGAACACCATCACCGTCCGGCGAGAATTCGCGGCAAAGCGCCAGCTGGTGTGGGACTGCCACACGAAGGCAGAACTGCTGGATCGATGGTTCGCGCCAAAACCGCTGACCACCAAGACGAAACACATGGACTTCCAGGCGGGCGGCTACTGGCACTACGCCATGATCACCCCCGATGGTGACGCCTTCTGGAGCCGCGTTGACTATCAGGAGATCAACCCGATCGACGGCTATACCGCCCTGGATGGCTTCGCTGACGAAGCAGGTGTCGTCAATCCGGATATGCCGCGCTCACGCTGGAACGTCGGCTTTGCTGATGCAACCGGCCAGACACTCGTGACGACCGTTGTCTCGTACAACTCCGCGGAGGATGTGCAGAAGGTGATCGACATGGGATTGAAGGCGGGCATGACGTCCACGCTCGAACGTCTCGACGAGCTTCTCCTCGACCTCGCTGTACCGCAAGAACAGGCTTGAACGGAAGGAGCGCCTTCCAGGGCCGAGTGAAGAAGCGCATGAGCCTTTGCACTCGGCCGACATTGGCCCCCTGACTTCACGGGCGAACCCAATCCCCCAGCCGCCTCAAGCGCGCGCTCCCCTCCCGGCAAACAGCTCAATTCCCCTGCATCCCGCTCAGCGTGCCGGTGCAGATGAAGTAAGCCGGCGCGTTGCCTTCTCAGGTTTTCCCCGGACGTGCCGATTAGACGAACGGTGCAGAAAAGATACGAGTTGCCGTGCTAGGCACCACCTGGCAACGAGCAACCTCCCGGCCACCAGGTCTACGCGCTGAATTCCCCTTCTGCAGAACGAAGGCGTTTGCAGTGCGAGCGTGTGTAAGCCGGACCTACACATCATCACCAGCTCGCATCAACGGCCTAGCCCGCCGGCACCAGATGCGCAAACGGGGACACGGTAAAACCCGCCACGGGTGAAACCGCATAAGCGAAAAGAACGACGCATGATCCGGCCAACCCTCAAATTCCAGGCGGCTTTCTTTGCCACCATCATTGTGGCCGTGCTGCTGGCCGGCTTTTTCGTCAGCCAAAAGAACAAGTTTCGCCAGGAAGTCCAGGCACTGGTCCAGGAGCATCAGCAAGCACTCGTGAAGGACGTCGCCGCAGACCTGCGCCAGCGGCTGGACGAGTATCTCGATATTGTCCAGCGCACTGCCAGGCAAACGCACTCCGTTCAATTTCGGTCTTCTGAAGACGCTCGCAGTTACTTCGAATCCATCGCTCCGGTAGCCGGCCTTTTCGATAGCATCTTTCTCGTCGGGATGGACGGCAAGGTCAGCGCCATTTCTCCGCATGCGCAGCGCGTCATCGGCCTGGACGTCCGCGACCGGGACTATTTCAAGCAAGTCGTTGTCGTTGGCCAGCCCACCATCTCGGCCCCGCTACGGAACCGCATCGGTGGTGCGCCGAATATCGTACTGGCCGCGCCTGTCTTTGATGAGACGGGCCACATGGTCGGCGTCTTCTGTGCCTCCCTGGGGCTGCTGCGGCCGAACTTCCTGGGCGACATGCGCAACGCCCGCATCGGCACACATGGCTACCTGTTCGTGGTGCAACGCGGCAACGACCCGGTGTTCGTCATCCACCCCGATGACGCCAAGCTGCTGGCCAACACCAGCACGGACCCCGCCATTGCACGCGCCGTGGCCGGACAGCCCCTCAATGGTGAAACCGAGCCCATGGTCAGCATGGAAAACGTCATTGCCGTCGGGTGGACCGTGGGCTCGGTCATTCCGAGAGACGAAGTCGATGCTCCGTTTGCGACCATGCGGAACCGGTTCGGTTGGGCCGGGGGCTTTCTCATCGTGCTGGTGGCGTGCTCTGTGTGGGGCGCAATGCATCTTCTGCTGCGCCCGCTGGGCCGCCTGCATGCGGCGCTGCGTAATCCGGATCGCGGTGAATGGGGCCGCTTGACCAAGCTCGATGTCGGCCCGGCATCACCGGAAATCGAAGCCATCGTCCGCAACCTGCGCGCGCTCATGGGAGAGGTCGTACGGCAGCGGGCAGAACTGGAAGCGGTGAACGACGCATCGCCGCTCGGCTTCTTCAGAACGCGTAACGACGGGCAAACCACCTACATCAACGAGTCGTATTGCCGGATTCTCGGCCTGTCCAAAGAAGCAGCGCTCGCAAACCAGTGGCGCGAAAGACTCGACCCGGACGATCGGGCACGTGCGGAGGACGCGTGGGATTCGGCCAGAGAACGCCGCGTTGTCTTCCGAGACAATCAGCGCATCTGCGTTCCGGGGGAGCCGGTACGCCAGATCTCCGTCACCGCGGCACCCGTCGTTGTTGACGGGAAGGCGCGCGGATATGTCGGCGTTGTCGAAGACATCACGCAACGTGTCCGGGCGGAACAATCGGTGGCGGCACTGATGTCGGTTCTGGAAGCCACGCCCGATTTCATTGCCCAGACGGATCGCTATGGCAAGCTCACCTACATCAATCCGGCCGGACGCGCGTTCGCCGGACTTCCGGCCGACAAGGCAATCAACGAGACAACACTTGCGGACTATCACCCGCCTGAAACGGTCCAGGCCATAAGAGAGGTCGCGGTACCGACTGCGCTGAGGTCTGGTGTCTGGGTCGGGGAATCGCTCGCGTACAACGCCAAGCATGAAGCGGTGCCGGTGGCCCACACCGTCATCGTCCACCGCGACGCTGCAGGCCGGCTCGACCATTACTCCTCGATCATGCGGGACATCAGTCAGGAGAAAGCCGCCAAGGAGGTCATGGAACGCAACGCCGAAACCTTGCGAACGGTGACGGATGCCATGCCAGCCGAAGTGTGTTTTGTCGGCGCCGACGGCCGATATGAATTTGCCAACGCGGCCTATGCCAAAAAGGTCGACATGCCGCACGGCAAACTCATCGGCAAGACCGTCCAGGAAGTGTTCGGCATTGCCGCATATGAGCGGATACGCGAGCCATTCGAGAAGGCCCTGGCAGGCAGCGCTCAACGGTTCGAGCGGGAAGAACCCAATGGCACGTCGCTCGCCTGCAAGGAAGTGCAGTACGTTCCGCAGTTCCGACCGGACGGCTCTGTCATTGGTGTGCACGTCCTGATCACGGACATTACGGCGCGCAAAGAGAAGGAAGTCCGACTGAAGTCCTTGTCAGAAACCGACCATCTGACGGGCTTGCTCAATCGGGCGGGCTTCGAAGAGCAGCTGGCAAAGGCTGTTTCCTCTGACAACCGCCGTGCGTTGGGCGCGCTGCTGCTGATCGACCTGGATGGGTTCAAACGCGTCAACGACACCTATGGCCACGCAACGGGCGACGAAGTGCTGCGCAGCTTTGCCGATCGGCTACGCACCGTCATGCGACCGACAGACTTTGTCGCCCGCTTTGGCGGCGACGAGTTTGCCGTCATCGTCGGGCCGGTGAATGACGACACGCTGCATCGCCTTGCCGCACGTCTGATCTCGGTCGGCGCGAGGCCGTACAAATTCGGCGAGGTCACCATCGGGCTCGGTTGCAGCATCGGCGTGGCCCGCCTGCGTCACGACGTCGACCGCGCTGCGTTGGTCGCCGCTGCAGACGACGCCTTATACCGCGCGAAAAACCGGGGCAAAGGGCGTTACGAATTTGCTGACGACGTTGCCGACGAAGAGATCGACTTCGACCCCGACGCCACGACACGCGTATAGCCGCCGCAGACCGCCGCGTGGCCAGCCCAACCGTTGCCAACCCGCCAAACTCGGCGGGTTTTTCATTTCGTGTCGAGCTGACTGTCCGGCCACGGTTGGTGTAGTGCCGAACGCGTGCACTTCAGCGCTTTCCGGCAACGCTGCGCCTTACCCGGCAGCCGGCGTTTGCATGAAGTCTTGGGCCACCTTCACGAGCCAAGTCCGCAGGGCCTGCAGCGGCGGATAGCCTGCGCGGCTCGTGGGCCAGGCGAGGTAATAGCGCTCGGTACTTTCCATCTCGGGCACATGCGGCAACGCTCGCACCAGGTCGCCCTGCTGCAGCTCGTGGGCGATCAGGAAACGCGGCAGCAACGCCACGCCCAGTCCCGCCACTGCAGCTTGCGCGGCGGTGGCAAATTGGTCGAACAGCATGCCTTGGGGTTCCGCACCCGCCACCTGATGGCTCGCCAGCCAACGCGGCCAGGCATCGGGGCGTGAGGCCAGATGCAACAGCGGCGCATGCAGCAGATCGCGCGGCTGCGCAAAGCCGTAGCGGGCGAGCAACGTCGGGCTGCAGGCGGGCACGACGGTTTCGCTCATCAGCAAGGCCAGCTCCGCCCCCGGCCAGTGCGGCGTACCGAAATGAATGGCCGCATCCACCGCCTCCAGTTGAAAGTCGAACTGCGACAACCGCGTCGTCAGATTGATGGTGATGCCGGGGTGCTCGTCAAAAAACGCCGGCAGGCGCGGCGCCAGCCAACGGGTGCCGAAGGTCGGGAGGATGGCCAGATTCAAGCTGCCGCCCTGCGGATTGGTACGAAACCCCACCGTGGCGCTGGAGATGCGCATCAACGCGCCGCGGATTTCCTCTGCATACGCCTGGCCCGCCGCGCTCAGCCGCACGGTCTGGCGTTCCCGCACGAACAGTTCGGCGCACAGGCGCTCTTCCAGCGCGCGGATCTGGCGGCTGACGGCACTTTGCGTGAGGTGCAGCTCGGCGGCGGCCGCCGTGAAGCTCTGGTGGCGCGCGGCGGCCTCGAACGCGCAAAGCAGGGACATCGGCGGCAGAAAGCGGCGAGACAGGAACATGGAAGCGCAGAAGTTGTGCGGTGCGAAAGTGGCCCAGTCATTCTAATTTGGAATGACCTTAGGCCGGATTATCGTTTGACCGCCGCTCCTTGCCCAACCTAGCATCGCTTCACCACTGCCCAATCCCACTCAGTCATGAGCACTGCGCATCAACTTCCCGCGTCGAACTTCATCGACGCAAACGAAATCCGCTCGCGCTTTTCGCGCGCCATGTCGGCCATGTACCGGGAGGAGGTGCCGCAATACGGCATGCTGGTCGAGTTGGTGGCAGACATCAACGCGCGCACGCTGGACGCCCAGCCCGCGCTGCGCGCGCAGATGGCGCAGTCGGGCGAACTGGAGCGGCTGGATATCGAGCGCCACGGCGCCATCCGCGTCGGCACGGCCGCCGAGCTGGCCACGCTGCGCCGGCTGTTTGCCGTCATGGGGATGGAACCGGTGGGTTACTACGATCTGTCGGTGGCGGGCGTGCCCGTGCATTCGACGGCGTTCCGCCCAGTGACCGACGCCGCGTTGTTGGCCAACCCGTTTCGCGTGTTCACCTCGCTGCTGCGGCTTGAGTTGATTGCCGACGCCGCCCTGCGCGACAAGGCCGCCGCCATCCTGGCGCGCCGGCAGATCTTTACCCCGCGCGTGCTCGAATTGATCGCCCAATGCGAAGCCGACGGCGGTCTGGCCGATGCGGATGCCGACGCGTTTGTGCGCGAGGCGCTGGAGACCTTCCGCTGGCACAGCACCGCCACGGTCGACGCCCAGACGTATCGCGCGCTGCAAGCCGCTCACCGTTTGGTGGCCGACGTGGTGTGCTTCCGCGGCCCGCACATCAACCACCTGACACCGCGCACGCTCGACATCGACGCCGCCCAGGCCGCCATGCCCACACGCGGCATGGATGCCAAGGATGTGGTGGAAGGCCCGCCGCGCCGCGACTGCCCCATCCTCCTGCGCCAGACCAGCTTCAAGGCGCTGCAGGAAGCCGTACGCTTTACTGACGATGCAGGCGCCCACACGGCGCGCTTTGGCGAAATCGAGCAGCGCGGCGTGGCCCTCACGCGCACGGGCCGCGCGCTGTATGACCAACTGCTGGCCGAGGTGCGCAGCATGGGCAACGCCGGCAGTGCCGCACCCAACTACGGAAACCGATTGGCCCAGGCGTTCCGCGCCTTTCCCGATAGCCATGACGCGCTGCGTGCGCAAGGGCTGGCGTTCTATCGCTACACGCTCACGCCGTCGGGCCATGCACAGACCGACGCAGGCACGGCACCCGATGCATCGTTGGACGAACTCCTGGCCAAGGGTTGGGTGCAGGCCGACCCCATCACGTATGAAGATTTCCTGCCGGTCAGCGCGGCCGGCATCTTCCAGTCCAACCTGGGCGGCGAAGAACAGAAGCAGTATCAGGCCCACGCCGCGCAGCAGGCCTTCGAGGCCGCGCTGGGCGCACGCGTGCATGACGAAATCGCGCTGTACGAAGCCGCGCAGCAGCGCTCCATCGATCAGGTGCGCGCCGTGCTGCGCGGCACGCCCGTGATGGATGCTGCATGACAAGCTCGCATGCCCCAGCCGCCATGCCCGGCTTTGCGGCCCCGTTTGCAAACCCCGCCGGCTCGCCCATCCGTGAACTGTTTCCGTACCTCAGCCAGCCGGGGATGATCTCGCTGGCGGGCGGCTATCCGTCGCCCAGCCTGTTCGATGCCGAAGGGCTGGCACAGGCCGCCGGCCGAGCCATGACGGGCGATGCGCAGGCCTTGCAGTACGGCGCGACTGAAGGGCTGCCCGTCCTCCGCGCAGCCCTCGCCGCATTGATGGAAGCGCGCGGCGTCCAGGCCAGCGGCGAACAAATGATGGTCACCACGGGCTCGCAGCAAGCCTTCGACTTGCTGGTGCGAGTGTTGATTGAACCGGGGGATACGGTGTTGGTGGAAGTGCCCGCCTACCCTGCCACGCTGCAAGCCTTGCGTCTGGCGCAGGCCCGCATCGTGCCCGTGCCGATGGACGAATATGGCCTGCAGACCGATGCACTGGCCGACCTCCTCCATCAACTGCCTGCCACGCAGCGCCCCAAGCTGCTCTACACCGTGCCGAATTTTTCCAACCCGCGCGGCACGCTGCTCGCTGCCCAGCGGCGCGAAACCCTGGTGCAGCTGGCCTGCACGCACGGCTTCTGGGTGGTGGAAGACGATCCCTACGGCGAGCTGCGCTTTGATACGGCAGACGGCGACGCCGCTGCCATGCCACCCACGCTGCGCGCGGTGGGCGATCGGCTGGCCGTGGGCGGCACGAACCCGGTGGTGTATCTCTCCAGCCTTTCCAAAACCGTCGCACCTGCGCTGCGGATCGGCTGGATGCTGGCCGATGCCAGCCTGCTGCGCCGCTGCGCCATCGCCAAGCAGACGGTGGATCTGTGTACGTCTCCGCTGGCGCAGATGGTGGCGGCGCGCTATCTGGAAAGTGGCCGCTATCCGGCCACGGTGCAGCGCGCACGCGTCGAATATCAGCGGCGCATGCAGGCGCTGGTGCAAGGCATCGCCACGCAGCTGGATGGCCGTATGCAGTGCGCCGCGCCGGCGGGCGGCATGTTTGTCTGGGCCACGTTCGCGCCGTCGATCGACCCGCAGGCGCTCTTCGATGCCGCCGTGTCGCAGCAGGTGCTGTATGTGCCCGGCAAGGCGTTCTACCCGGACAACGCGCAGCTCAACACCATGCGCCTGTCGTTTGCCGCGCCCGAGGTGCCGCAGATCGAACAGGCCGTGCAGCGGCTGGCGGCCGCCGTGGCGCTGGCCATGCGTTGACGCCTGCTCAGACAGAGACCACCTTCATCGCGTAGTCATGACACCCGACAACCTGATTCCGGCCTTGCGCAACATCGTGGGCGCCGCCAATGTTCTGACCGGCGACGACTGCGCCGAATACGAATCCGATTGGCGCCAGCGCGTGCGCGGCAAGGCGCTGTGCGTGGTGCGGCCCGGCTGCACGGCCGACGTGGCTGCGGTCGTGCGCGCATGCGCACAAGCCGGTGTGTCCATCGTGCCGCAAGGTGGCAATACAGGGCTGGTGGAAGGCTCGGTGCCGGATGCCAGCGGCGAGCAAATCATCCTGAGCCTGCGCCGCATGCAAACCGTGCGCGCCATCGACGCCGCCAACATGACGATGACGGTGGACGCCGGTTGCGTGCTCCAGTCGCTGCAGGACGTGGCAAGCGGGGCCGGCATGCTGTTCCCGCTGAGCCTGGGTGCGGAAGGCAGTTGCACCATCGGCGGCAACCTGGCGACCAATGCGGGCGGCACGCAGGTGCTGCGCTATGGCAATGCGCGCGAGCTGTGCCTGGGGCTGGAAGTCGTGCTGGCGGACGGCCAGGTCTGGGAAAACCTGCAAGGCCTGCGCAAGGACAACACCGGCTATGACCTGCGCACTCTGTTCATCGGCAGCGAGGGCACGCTGGGCATCATCACGGCGGCCACGCTGCGGCTGTATCCGCAACCGGCCGCGCAATTGACGGCGTGGGCCGCCGTGCCGTCACTGCAAGCCGCCACGGCATTGCTGGCGTTATCGCACCGGCATCTGTCTGCGGCGCTCACGGGTTTTGAGGTGATGAGCCAGGAAGGGCTCAGGTTGGTCGATGCGCACTATCCCCATCTGCGCGTGCCGATGTGGCGCGAAACGATGTGGTGCGTGCTGCTGGAAGCGTCCGACAGTGAATCCGAGGCGCATGCCCGCGCGCAGTTCGAACGCCTGCTCGAAACCGCGATGGAAGACGGCATCGTGACCGACGCAATCATTGCCGAAAACATCCGGCAGGCGCACGACCTGTGGCACATCCGCGAGAGCATCACCCTGGCCCAGGCAGCCGAAGGGCCCAACATCAAACACGATGTCTCGGTGCCGATCTCGCGCATTCCCGAGTTTGTGGCGCAAACCGATGCGCAGCTGCAAGCGCTCGCGCCCGGGCTGCGGCTCATCAACTTCGGGCACCTGGGCGACGGAAACCTGCACTACAACGTGCAGCCGCCGGCCGGGGCGGACGCTGCGGCGTTCGTCGCCGCGCATGAGGCTGCGATTGGCGATGCGGTGTACCAGTCCGTCCACCACTTTGGCGGTTCGATCTCGGCCGAGCACGGCATCGGCGCGCTCAAGCGCGACCACCTTCCGCACTACAAGGCGCCGGTCGCCCTGCAGTTGATGCAAACCATCAAGCAGGCGCTCGACCCGCAATGCCTGCTGAACCCGGGGCGCGTGCTCGAACGGCGGCCGGGTCAGATGGCGCGATAGGTATCGCTCACGGCCATCGATTGCATCGGGCGGCGCAGCGTCGGATCGAATGGATTGATCTGCGTGGTCAGGCGATTGGCCTCGCGCAGCAGCATGTCGTAGACGATGGGCAGGCGCTCTGCGCTCAGGCGGTTGGCGAGCGTACCCACGGAAAGCGCGGCGACGACGTTGCCGTTGCGATCGAATACGGGCACGGCAATACCGGCCATGCCTTCGAGCAGCCCGTCCGTCTTGGCGCTGTAGCCGCGCTCGCGTGCCTTCCTGACCTCGGAGCGCAGATAGACCTCGTCGTAGACGCTGTAGTGCCGGATGCGCGGCAGGTTGTAGCGCAGCACCTCCTCCTGCTCGGCGTCGGGCAGGTGCGCGAGGATCACCAGCGCGCCCTGGCCCACACCGAGTTCGATGCGTCCGCCCACATCGCCGGTGAACGTGCGAATCGGGTATTGGCCCTCCACGCGATCCAGGCACACCGCATCGAAACCCGAGCGCACCAGCAGCAGCACCGTGTCGCCCAGGCTGGCATTCAGCCGCAGCAGGGCCGGCCGGGCGACGGAGCGCAAGTCGTTCACCGCGCCCGCCTGGGCCGCCAGGCAGAAGAGATCCAGGCTCAGCCGGTACAGCTTGTTCTGCTGATCCTGCTCGACCATGCCCTCCTGCGTCAGCCCCTGCAGCAGGCGGTGCGTGGTGGCAGGCGTCATTCCCAGCGTCTTGGCCAGGTAGGTGACGCGCACACCTTGGTGCTGCTGCTCCGCCATGGTGCGCAGGATCTGGAAGGTGCGGTGCATGGCGCTGCGCTGATGCGCGTCGTCGTCGGAATCTACGGACATAAAGCTGGAATGGACTGAATTTGGTTGATCGATTGTATTCCGGTGATCGGAATAAATACGAGAAAAATTCCAATTACAGCGTATACACCTAGGCGAAATCGATGTTTTGGCACACCTGTTGCAATAGCATATCCATATTGTTCAATTGGAAGAGTCTGGCGACGCCCCCAGTCGCAAGGGATGACCGATGAGTTTTCTGCGCCTGAACCATGTCTCCAAGCAGTACGGCGACCTCCGGGTCGTCCAGGACTTCAACCTGAACGTGCACAAGGGCGAATTCGTCTCGCTGCTGGGCCCGTCGGGCTGCGGCAAGACGACGACGCTGCAGATGATTGCGGGCTTCGCGGAGGTGACCGAGGGCTCGATCGAGCTGGACGGCAAGGACATCACCCGCGCAAAGGCCAACGCGCGCGGCCTGGGGATCGTGTTCCAGACCTACGCGCTGTTTCCGCACATGACGGTGCGCGAGAACGTGGAGTTCGGGCTGGAGATGCGCAAGTGCCCGGCAGCGGAACGCCGCGAGCGCGCCCTGCAGACGCTGGCGCTCGTGCATCTGGACAAACATATCGACCGCTACCCGCGTGAGCTGTCGGGCGGCCAGCGCCAGCGCGTGGCCCTGGCGCGCGCGCTGGTCATCAAACCGCCGGTGCTGCTGCTGGACGAGCCGCTGTCGAACCTGGACGCCAAGCTGCGCGAAGAGATGCAGTTCGAGTTGCGTGAAATCCAGCGCAAGGTCGGCACGACCACCATCATGGTCACGCACGACCAGGCCGAAGCCATGTCGATCAGCGATCGCGTGGTCGTCATGGAAGCGGGCCGCATCACGCAGGTGGATACGCCGCTGGCGGTGTACGAGCACCCTCGCAACGCGTTCATCTCGACGTTTGTCGGCAAGGCCAACCTGCTGCATGCGGCCGTGGTGTCCGGTGCCGATGGCGAACGTCACGCGGCGGTCGGGTCCGTGCAACTGGCGCTGCCGCCTGGCACGCCCGTGGGCAACAAGGTCGTGCTGGCGCTGCGCCCCGAAAAAATGACGTGCAACGCCGACGGCACCGGCCGCTGCGAAGGCCGCGTGACCGAACGCTTCTTCCTCGGCAACCAGTGGATGTACACCGTCGACACGCCGCTTGGCGCGATGCTGGTCTCAGCCGTGAACGATGGCGACGCCCCGCGCGAAGTGGGTCAGACCGTCGGCGTGGATTGGGAAGACCGCTATGTGCGCGTGATCGATACCGAGGGGACCGCAGCATGAGCCGCAGACCGATCTGGGTGCCGTGGAGCATGGCCGGCCCGGCGCTGGCGCTCTTCGGCGTGATGCTGTTCGTGCCCCTCGCGCTGAGCGTGATGCTGTCGTTCAACGCGTTCGACGCCGACAAGGGCCCGATTGCGGGCACCTTCACGTTTGCGCACTACCTGCACGTAGTGCAAGACCCGTACTACTACGAAATCTTCTGGCGCACGCTGCGCGTCTCGGCGCTCGTGACGCTGATCTGCATCGTGATCGGCGCGCCCGAGGCCTACATCCTGAGCCGGATGCGCAAGCCCTGGCGCTCGATCTTCCTGCTCATCATCCTCGCTCCGCTGCTGATCTCGGTCGTGGTGCGCGCATTCGGCTGGAGCATGCTGCTCGGGCCCGAAGGCCTGATCAACGCGGCGTTCAAGGCGGTCGGCATCGGCCCGGTCAAGCTGCTGTACAACGAGACGGCCGTGGTGATTGCGCTGGTGCACGTCATGCTGCCGTTCATGGTGATTCCGGTGTGGACGTCACTGCAAAAGCTCGACCCGTGGGTGGAAAACGCCGCGCTGTCGTTGTCCGCGTCGCACTTCACGACGTTGCGCCGCGTGGTGCTGCCACAGGTCATGCCGGGCATTCTGTCGGGCAGCCTCATCGTCTTCGGCCTGGCAGCCAGCTCCTTCGCCATCCCGGGCCTGCTGGGCGGGCGCCGCGTGAAGATGGTCGCCACGCTCATCTACGACGAATACCTGAATGAACTGAACTGGCCGCTGGGCGCAGCCATCGCGCTGATCCTGCTGGCGGCCAACCTCGTCATCATGCTCGGCTGGAACCGCATGATCGAAGGCCGCTACAAGAAGACGTTGGGCTGAAGGAGCGCACATGCAAAAGAACGGACCGCTCGCGCTCATCTTCAACGCGCTCGTCATCACCTTCATGCTGGCACCGCTGGTGATCGTGTGCATCGTCGCCTTCACCCCCGAAGAAACGCTCACGCTGCCCACCAGTCATTTCTCGCTGCGCTGGTTCGACCAGGTGCTGCATCACCCCGACTTCGTGCAGTCGTTCTGGAACAGCCTCTGGCTAGGCCTAGCCGCGGCCACGCTGTCGACCGCACTCGCGGTGCCGGCAGCCATGGCCATCGTGCGCTACCGCGCGCCGGGGCTGCAGTATCTGCAAGGCGTGTTTCTGTCGCCGCTGATCATTCCGCACCTTGTGCTCGGCGTGGCGCTGCTGCGGATGTTCTCGCTGGTGGGCGGGCAAGGCAGCTTCGGCTGGTTGATCTTCGCGCACGCGCTGATCGTCACGCCGTACACGATGCGGCTGGTGATGGCGGCGCTGGTGGGCTTTGACCACTCGGTCGAGCACGCGGCCTATTCGCTGGGCGCGAGCAGCTTGACGGTGTTCCGCCGCATGACGCTGCCGATGATCCTGCCGGGCATCACGGGCGGCTGGCTGCTGGCCTTCATCAACAGCTTTGATGAACTGACGATGTCGATCTTCGTGGTGTCGCCCGCCACCGTCACGCTGCCGGTGCGCATGTACATGTACGCCACGGAATCGCTCGACCCGATGATGGCCGCCGTCTCGGCGCTGATCGTCTTCCTCACGCTCGCGTTGATGCTGCTGCTGGACAAGGTCTATGGCCTCGACCGGATTCTGATCGGCAAGCATTGAGACAGAGATCAAGATGAACGCTCCTGCAAACCGCTCTGCCCGCGCGCAGCTCCAGCGCCTCAAAGAGCGCAACCGCCCCACGGTGGCCTTCGTGCTGGACGGCCAGCCGGCTGAAGCCCTCGCCGGGGACACCGTCCTGACGGCCGTGCTCACGCACACACGCCAGTTGCGCATCAATGAATTCAGCCAGCAACCGCGCGCCGGCTTCTGCCTGATGGGCGCATGCCAGGACTGCTGGGTGCGGCTGGCCGACGGCAAATCGCTGCGCGCCTGCCAGACCATGATCGAACCCGGCATGCACATCTGCACGCAGCCGGCCGGCAACGAGGGAGCCGCGTGATGACGCAACCCGCCCCCACGCTGCAGCGGCAGTCGCAAGCGGATCTGCAGCCCGTCATCATCGGTGCCGGGCCGGCAGGTGTGCGTGCGGCGCAGACGATGCTGGCGCACGGCCTCAAACCCATCGTGCTGGATGAAGCGCCGCGCTCGGGCGGCCAGATCTATCGCCGCCAGCCAGACGGCTTCGCCCGGAGCGCCGCAGATCTGTACGGCACCGAAGCTGAACGTGCGCAGGCAATACACGCCACCTTCGACCGCCTCCAACCGCAGATCGATTACCACCCGCAGACCCTGGTCTGGAATGCGCAGCCCGATCTGCTCGACCTGCTGCACGTGCCAACGCGCGCGGTCAGCAGCCTGCCGTGGCGCGATGTGATCGTCGCGACCGGCGCCACCGACCGCGTGCTGCCCATCCCGGGCTGGACGCTGCCTGGCGTCTATACGCTGGGCGGCGCGCAAGTCGCGCTCAAATACCAAGGCTGCGCGATTGGCGATGCCGTGGTGTTTGCCGGCACCGGCCCGCTGCTGTATCTGGTGGCCTGCCAGTACACCAAGGCCGGCGCGAATGTCGTGGCGGTGCTCGACACCGCACCGACCTCCGCGCGCTACAAGGCGGCACCGGCCATGCTGAGCCAGCCTGCCGTCATGGCCAAGGGGTTGGCGCTGGTTGCCTGGCTCAAGCTGCACGGCATTCCCATGCATCACGGCGTGCGACTGCTCCGCGCCGAAGGCGATGCGGCGGTCGAGCAACTCGTGTGGCAAGACAGCGCCGGCCGCGAGCAGCGCACGGCGTGCTCCGCGGTGGGCCTGGGCTACGCGCTGCGGCCCGAAACGCAGCTCGCCGATCTGCTGGGCTGCGCGTTCGAGTTTTCTGCGCTCCACCGCTGCCATGTACCGCGCATCGATGCGATGCGGCGCAGCTCCGTCCCGGGCGTGTATCTGGCGGGCGATGGTGCGGGCGTCATGGGTGCCGACGCCGCCGAGTCCTCCGGTGAATTGGCCGCGCTCGCCCTGTTGCAGGATCGGCAAATCACCGTCGATGCCGATCGTTTGGACGCGCTGCGCCGGCGCCTGCAGAAGATCGAGCGGTTCCGCCACGCGCTGGAAATCGCCTTCCCGTTTCCCGATGACTGGGCTACGCACGCCAGCGACGACCTGGTGGTGTGCCGCTGCGAAAACGTCACCGCGGGCACCCTGCGCCAGACGGCTGCGGAATGCGGCGTGCATGAACTGAACCGCTTGAAGGCGCTGTGCCGGGTCGGCATGGGCCGCTGCCAGGGCCGGATGTGCGGCGCGTCGGCAGCAGAAATCCTGGCGCACGCGCAGTCCGTGCCGCTGGCACAGGTGGGCCGATTGCGCGGGCAGGCTCCGATCAAGCCGCTGCCGCTGGATGTGACCGAGGTGATCGAACCGGAGGGCCACCATGCGTGAGCAGCTTGCATGCGACGTGGCCATCATCGGCGGCGGCATCATGGGCAGCGCGACCGCGCTGTTCCTGCGGCGGCGCGGGCTGACCGTCACCTTGCTCGAACGCGACCTGTGCGGCTCGCGCTCCAGCGGCGTCAATTTTGGCGGTGTGCGGCGCCAGGGACGCTCCATCGAGCAGCTGCCGCTGGCCCAACGTTCGCACCAGATCTGGGGGCGCCTCACCGAGCTGATCGGCACCGAGGCCGAGTACGAGCGCAGCGGGCACTTCAAGATCGCGCGCAGCGTGGCGGACATGGAATCGCTGGCCAGCTATGCAGCGCGCAGCGAGGGGTTTGGCCTCGGGCTGAAGCTCATCGAGGGCCGGGCCGCGCTGCAGAAAGTTTTTCCGATGGGCGGCGAACAGATCGTCGGCGGCTCGCTGTGCCCGGAAGACGGACAAGCCAATCCGCGTCTGCTGTCGCCCGCATTTGCCCGCGCCGCCCAGGCTGCCGGCGCCGATGTGCGCGAGCACGCGCCGGTGCAATCGGTCGAGCACGACGGCACGCGCTTCGTCGTCCATGCGCGCCAGCATGATCGCGATCTGGAGGTCAAAGCCTCTGCACTGGTCAACTGCGCCGGGGCGTGGGCCGCCCAGTTTGCCGCGCAATGGGGCGAGCCCGTACCGATGTTCACCATCCCGCCCACCATGGGCGTGACCGAGCCGCTGCCGTTCTTCCTGCCCTGGAGCCTGGGCGTGGAAGGTGGCGGCATTTACTGTCGCCAGGTGCGGCGCGGCAATGTGGTGTTCGGCGGCGGGCGCGGCTACGTGCTGGATGACCAGCGCGCACGCTCGTCGCACGTGGCGATCCTGCGCCAGCTGCCGCAACTGGCGGCGCTGCTGCCGCAGCTCACCGGTGCCCACATCATCCGCACCTGGAGCGGCACCGAAGGCAACCTGCCCGACGACCAGCCCGTGATTGGCCCCAGTGCCCGCCGCCCCGGCCTGTTCCACGCGTTCGGCTTTGCCGGCGCCGGCTTCCAGCTTGGCCCCGGCGTGGGCGATGTCATGGCCGAGCTGATTGCCGAAGGCCGCACCACCACGCCGATCGAGCCCTTTTCCATCCAACGCTTTCTGCCACCCGCAGCTTGATGCACTTGATGCCCCAGGAGACCACCATGCTTGTGAAACACGCGAAAACATCGTTCACGTCCGTCATTGCTGCGGCTGCCGGTATGGCCCTGCTCGCCGCGGGCACCGCCCACGCCGACACCAAGACGCTGTACATCGGCATGAACGGCGGCAACATGGAACGCACCTACACGCAGTTCGTATTCCCGCCGTTCGAGAAGGCCAACAACGTCAAGGTCGTCGTCGTGCCCGGCACCTCGACCGACATCCTCGCCAAGGCGCAAGCGACCAAAGGCAAGGCGCAGATGCACGTGATGACGCTGGACGACGGTGTGATGTTCCGCGCGATCGGCATGGGGCTGTGCGAAAAGCTCAAGCCCTCGGCGAACCTGTCGGCGGTGCCCGCCATTGCGCACCTCAAGGGTGATTACGCGGTCGGCTTGTCGATGGGCCTGACGGGCCTGGCCTACAGCACCAAGATCTTTGCGGACAAGGGTTGGACGCCGCCCACCTCGTGGGGCGACCTGGCTGACCCGAAATACAAGGGCAAGGTGGTCGTGCAATCCATGCCGGCTTCGTCGTTCGGGCTCGATGCTTTCCTGATGTTCAACCGCATGAAGGGCGGCACGGAAAAGAACGTCGATCCCGCCTTCAAGGCATGGCCGACCACCATCGGCCCGAACGTGGTCGAGTACATCCCCAACTCGTCGAAGGTGGTGGAGATGATGCAGGCCGGCGACGCGGTGCTGTTCCCGTACACGCTCACGCAGGTGGAGCTGATGAAGTCCAAGGGCATCCCGATGGAATTCGTCGCGCCCAAGGAAGGCGCCGTCGTTCTGCTCACAGCGCAGTGCGTGCTGGCCAACAATCCGGATGCAGATCTGGCGCAGAAGCTCGTGGACTACCTGATCAGCCCCGAAGCCCAGGCGCTCGCCATGGAAAACGGCTCCTACAATCCAGTCAACCCCAAGGCGCCGCTCAAGGGCAAGGCGGCAGAGGAGCAGAACAAGATGAACACCATCCTGAAGACGGCCGTTGCGCTGGACTGGGACGTGATCAACGCCGAGCGCCCCGAGTGGAGCAAGCGCTGGAACCGCATCGTCGAGCGTTGAGCGTTACGCACCTCCGCATCGCAACAGTTTTTCGATTGAACACGAGAGAAGAGCAAGGATTCACGCCATGTCAGATTCCCGAACACGATTGCAGACCGTACTGAAGGCCCTCGGCCTGGACCTGAAGGCCTATGAAGGCACGGACTGGACGAGCCGCGCCCCGCGCGATGGCACGGTATTGGCGACCGTGAAATCGCATACCGCCGGCCAGGCCGAGGCTGCCATCCAGAGCGCGCATCAGGCGTATCTGGCATGGCGCATCGTGCCGGCACCCGTGCGCGGCGAACTCGTGCGCCGCCTGGGCGAGGTGCTGCGCACGCACAAGGCGGCGCTGGGCGAACTGGTGTCGCTGGAGGCCGGCAAGATCACCTCCGAGGGGCTGGGTGAAGTGCAGGAGATGATCGACATCTGCGACTTCGCCGTCGGCCTGTCGCGGCAGCTGCACGGCCTGACCATCGCCAGCGAGCGCCCGGGGCACCGGATGATGGAAACGTGGCATCCGATGGGCGTGGTGGGCATCATTTCGGCGTTCAACTTTCCGGTGGCGGTGTGGTCGTGGAACGCCGCGCTCGCCCTGGTGTGCGGCAACGCCATCGTGTGGAAGCCGTCGGAGAAAACGCCGCTCACCGCCATTGCATGCCAGCACCTGATGCAGCAAGTTGTTGACGCGTTCAATGCAGAGAAGCCGGGCGCCATTCCTGCTGGACTGAGCCAACTGCTGATCGGCGGGCGCGACGTGGGCGAAGCGCTGGTCGCCAGCCACCTGGTGCCGGTGGTCAGCGCCACGGGTTCGACGCGCATGGGCCGCCAGGTGGGCGTGAAGGTGGCGGAACGCTTCGGCCGCTCGATCCTGGAGCTGGGCGGCAACAACGCGATGATCGTCACGCCGTCGGCGGATCTGGAACTGGCGGCGCGCGCCATCACCTTTGCCGCCGTCGGCACGGCGGGCCAGCGCTGCACGTCGCTGCGCCGTTTGATCGTGCACCGCTCGGTGGCCGATACGCTGCTCGCTCGCCTGGAAAAGATCTACCAGAGCATCGCGATTGGCGACCCGCTGGCTGACGGCACGCTGGTGGGCCCGTTGATCGACCAGGCGGCCTTCGACGGCATGCAGCAGGCACTCGCGCAGGCCCGCGCCGAAGGCGGCGAAGTGCTGGGCGGCGAGCGCGTGCGCGAAGACCTCGGCGCCGACGCCTGGTACGTCCGTCCTGCGCTGGTCAAGATGCCGAAGCCGACCAAGGTGATGGAAAGCGAAACCTTCGCGCCGATCCTCTATGTCGTGACGTACGACGGCGACACCGAACAGGCCATCGCGATCCAGAACGGCGTGCCGCAGGGCCTGTCGTCTGCGATCTTCACGGCCAACCTGAGCGATGCCGAGCGCTTCATGTCGTCGGCGGGCAGCGACTGCGGCATCGCTAACGTCAACATCGGCACGTCGGGCGCCGAGATCGGCGGCGCATTCGGCGGCGAGAAGGAAACCGGCGGTGGCCGGGAATCCGGCTCGGACGCATGGAAGGGCTACATGCGCCGCGCCACCAACACCGTCAACTACAGCGGCGCGCTGCCGCTGGCGCAGGGCGTCCGGTTCGACGTTTGATCCGCGTCTGATCGATGTGATGTTCGGGCGGCGGCGCGCGATGCCCCGCCGCCTTGACGGTCAACACGCGCTCAACGCGCCGCGCCGCCCACATCGGTGATCGCGCTGTAGACCAGCGTGCGCAATTGCCGGCGCACAGGGTAGGCAGACGAAGGCAGCACCTGGGTCAGGAACAGGCCGATCAGATCCTCCTGCGGGTCCACCCAGAAGAAGGTGCCAGCCGCGCCGCCCCAGAAGAAATCGCCCGTGCTGCCGGGAATCAACGTAGCGGCCTGCGAGATCGTGGTTGCAAAGCCCAAGCCGAATCCGACGCCGTCGTACGCGGCCTCGCTGAACATCGAAGGCGGCGACAGGGTCGACATGTCGGCCCCGCCCGGCAGATGGTTGGCAGTCATCAGCGCCACCGTTTTCGGCCCCAGCAGGCGCACGCCGTCCAGCTCTCCGCCCTGCAGCAGCATGCGCGAAAAACGCAGGTAGTCGGCGGCCGTGGAAACCAAACCACCGCCACCGGAAATGAAGCTGGGCGGCTTCAGGTAAGGGCTGGTGCGCGGATCGTCCTGCAGGACCGGCCCGCGATCGGACACCACCTTCGAACCCATCGCTCCCACGGCATAGCACGCGCAGAAGCGCGACGCCTTTTCTTCCGGCACATGGAAGGCCGTATCGACCATGCCCAGCGGATCGAAAATCCGCTCCTTCAGGAAGGTCTCGAACGGGATGCCACTGATCTTGCCGACAAGGTAGCCGAGCACATCGGTGGAAACAGAGTAGTTCCACGCCTCGCCCGGCGAGAACTCCAGCGGCACGCCGGCCAGCTTTTGGATCATCTCGTCGAGCGTGCCGCCATTGGCGATGTCGCCGAGCTTGAGCCGACGGTACGCTGCGTCGACATTCGTGTTCTGGTGGAAGCCGTAAGTCAGCCCGGAGGTATGACGCAGCAGGTCGACCATGCGCATTGGGCGCTTGACCGGGCGCGACTGGAAGCCTTCCATGAAGCCGCCGGCGTGCACGCCGAGGTTCGCCCACGCGGGGATGAATTTGCTGACCGGATCGTCCAGCGCAACCTTGCATTCCTCCACCAGCATCATGAACGCCACTGACGTGATCGGCTTGGTCATCGAATAGATGCGGAAGATCGAATCTTCAGCCAGCGGCACCTGGCGCTCGCGGTCGGCCCAACCCAGCACGGAGTTCAACGCCAGCTCGCCGCGCCGCCATACTTGGGTGAGCGTACCGGGGAGCTTGCCGGTCGCGATGTAGGCGTCATCGATGAAGCGCTCGACGCGATCGAGCCGATCGCGGGACATCCCCTGCGTTTGCGTGCCTTGCCTGTCCATGCCTTCTCCTTGCATTGATGCCAGACTCCGATCCGGCCTGCGCCGATGCTGACCCGCGCAGCCCGCCCAGCGACACTGTACAGCGCCGAACCATGGGCCGCGAGAGCGCCCTGCCAGCGCCTATGCTTCAATGCGGTTCGACCCCAACCCCGTCCCGACATGAAGCGCTTCGACGACCTGTACCTCTTCACGCGCGTGGTGGAAGCCGGTGGCTTTTCCGCCGCCGAGCGCGCCACGGGCATCCCCAAGTCGCGCCTGAGCCGGCGCATTGCCGAACTGGAGGCGCAGCTCGGCACGCGGCTGCTGCAGCGCTCAAGCCATCGCGTATCGGTCACGCCGGTTGGCGAGGCGGTGTATCGGCATGCGCGCGACATGGCCGATGCGTCTGCGGCCATTGAAGCGCTGGCCGGTGCGGCACGCAGCGAACCGGCCGGCGTGCTGCGCGTCGGCACCTCGCCGTTGCTGGCAGAAACGCTGCTGGCGGGTTGGCTGGCCGAATTTGCCGATGCACATCCGAAGCTGCGCATCGAGCTGGACTTGTCCAACACATACGTCGACCTGATCGAGCAACGCATTGACGTGGCGATCCGCGCGGCCACCGGGCCACTGCCTTCGCGCGATGTGGTGGCGCGGCATCTGGTGGTCTCGCCGCGCGTGCTGGTGGCGAGCCCCGCACTGATTGCGCGTGTGGGCGAGCCGGACACGCCCGCCGCGCTGGAAAATTTTCCCTGCCTGGGGCAGGGCTCGCTCACCCGCAGCCGCGATTGGGTGCTGCAGGATGCGCGCGGCCATCGGCTGTCACTGCCGATTCGCCCGCGCTTTGCCAGCGACAACATCATCGCCCTGCGTGAAGCCGCCATCGCGGGCCTGGGCCTGACCATCCTGCCGCAGCATTGCTGCCATGCGGCGCTTGGCGGTGGCCAACTGCGCAGGGTGCTGCGCGGCTGGACGCCTGAACCGGCCGACCTGCACGCGCTCTATCCGTCGCGCGCAGGTGTGCCGCCTTCAGTGAAGGCCCTGGTGGCGTTCCTGCGCGAACGCTTTGCCGCCGAAGCCACCATGCAGCCGATGCCTTGACGCCGCGCGTTACTTCACCACGCGGCCAAGGAAGTCCAGCATGCGGGCACCAATTTCCGCATGGTGCGTCTCCAGCGCAAAGTGGCCGCTGTCGACAAAGTGGATCTCAGCATCCGGCAGGTCGCGCTTGAAGGCCTCCGCGCCGGGCGGAATGAAAATGGTGTCATTGCGGCCCCACACTGCCAGCAGCGGCGGACGATGCGCGCGGAAATACGCATGCAGCGCCGGATACAGCGCCACGTTGCTCGCGTAATCCAGGAACAGATCCATCTGGATGTCGAGCTGGCCCGAACGGCTCAGAAAATATTGATCCAGCAGGTAGCCATCCGGCGCGACGCGCGTCGGGTCAGGCACGCCGTCCAAGTATTGCCACTGCGTCATTTCGTCGGAGACGATCGCATGCAGCTCGCGGCGATGCGCTTCGTCGGGGTGGTTCCAATACGCCTTGATGGGCGCCCACGGGCCTTCGCCCAGCCCCGCCTCATAGCCGTTGCCGTTTTGCGTGACGATGGCGCTGATGCGCTCCGGATGCGCCATCGCCAGGCGCCAGCCCACCGGCGCGCCGTAATCGAACACGTAGATTGCGTACCGCGACAGGCCGATCGCCTGCGTAAAGCCATCGACCACATGCGCAAGGTTGTCGAACGTGTAGCGGAAACCGCTCGGCACCTGCGTCAGGCCAAAGCCGGGAAAGTCCGGCGCCACCACGCGATAGCGCTCAGCCAACTGCGGAATCAGGTTGCGGAACATATGCGATGCGCTCGGAAAGCCGTGCAACAACAGCACGGTGGGCGCATCGGCGGGGCCGGCCTCGCGATAGAACATGCGTACACCTTCAACATCCACCGTGCGATGACGCACAGCGGCGGGGGCATACGCATCGACAACCAGATCAGCGGTTCGGGCAGGGGCGTTCATGGCAAGGCTCCGGATGGGTTTCGAGGAAGAGCGACGAAACCATCGTAACCATGTAAACATACTTTTTCAAGTTACATAAAATTTTCCCATTGCTCGCATGCTGATTTGTGATGCGAAACAAAGCGGCACGCCGTCTGGCGTGCCCGCGCGAGAAACGATGCAGCAGAAAAACTCAGGTGAGTCGCTCAAGCGCCTGTGCCGCAATGCGCCGCGTGATGGCTTCAGCGGAGTCTTCCGTGGCGAGCCGGCCGGCCTGGCCCGACCACAGATTGATGAAATCGCCCGAGCCGGTCGGCTCCGTCTTGGCGCGCAACGGCGCCAACGCGCCGCCGGCTGTGGGGAAGGCCGGGGCAAACGGGCTCATCGGGCCGATCTCGCGCATCAGCCGGTTGACGATGCCGCGCGCCGGTCGGCCGGTAAACAAATTGGTGAGCGCGGTGTCGGCATCGGTTGCCCGCTTGAGCGCCGCGCGATGAATGGCCGAGGTCTTGGCCTCAGGCGACAGCATGTACGCCGTGCCGATCTGCACCGCCGATGCCCCCAGCGCGAACGCTGCCACCACGCCGCGCGCATCGCCGATGCCGCCGGCCGCAATGATGGGCACTTTCACCGCGTCGGCCACCTGCGGTACGAGCGCGAACGTGCCGACCTGCGATTCGATCGTCTTGGCGAGGAACATGCCGCGATGGCCGCCCGCCTCGTTGCCCATGGCAATGATGGCGTCTACGCCACGTGCTTCCAGCCAGCGCGCCTCTTCCACCGTGGTGGCGGCGGAGATGATCTTCGCCCCTGTAGCCTTCACGCGGGCCTGCAACTCCGGTGTCGGCAGGCCAAAGTGGAAGCTCACCACCTCCGGCTTCAGCTCCTCCACCACCGCGCAGGTCGCCTCGTCGAACGGCGCCCGGTTGACGGCCGGCGCTTGCGCATTCAAATCGATACCGAATTCGGCGTAGTACGGCGCCAGATGGGCACGCCATTTGGCATCGCGCTCAGGGTCCGGCTGCGGCGGCGTGTGGCAGAAGAAGTTCAGGTTGATGGGGCCGCGCACGGCCGCCCGAAACTGCTCGACCTGCTGGCGGATCTGCTCGACGTTGAGCATCGCGCACGGCAGCGAACCGAGGCCCCCGCCCCGCGCCACGGCAATCGCCAGCTCCACGCCGGCCACCCCCGCCATCGGTCCCAACACGATGGGCACTTCGATGTTGAACAACTCCAGCACGCGTGCATCGGGCCATGCGCTCATGATCGTCTCCGGCAAGTTACTTGGATGACACATGGTAATGCGGTGGGCTTTTCAGCGGATTGATCCGTTGAAACGCACGCGCAACAAGTAACTGGCATAGTTTATTAAATTGGTTACAATTCAACCTACCGCCTTTTCGAAAATCGCCATGCCCGCACCCGCTGCTGCCGCCGATGCTCCCCTGCTGATCGCCGACGATCCGGTGCTGGACATGCTCAACACCGTGGCCAACATCAACGGCCAGACGCACGATTTCTGGCAGAACGACGCCGATGTCTCCGACTGGCTGGTACGCGCCGGCTGGCTTGCCGAGCCCGTGGCGGGCCGCTATCCGCCTGGCGTGCTGCTGGCCGTGGCGCGGCACCTGCGCGAAGTGATTCGCACCTTGGTTGAAGCACGCAAGTCGGGCCGTGCGACCAACGCCGATGCGCTGAACGTGTTCCTGCGGCAAGCGCCAAGCCATCCTGTGTTGATCTGGGAAAACGGCACCCCGCGCGTCGAGCGCCTGCGGCCCACCGATTCGGTCGAGCAATGTCTGGCGCCGCTGGCCGAAGCCGCCGCGCATCTGCTCGCCGAAGGCGATTTCCAGCTCGTGCGCGTGTGCGAACACCCCGAATGCACGCTGTGGTTTTACGACCGCACGAAGTCGCACAAGCGCCGCTGGTGCAGCATGGCCCTCTGCGGCAACCGGCACAAGGTGGCGGAATACCGCAAGCGCCAGCAGGGCTGATTGCACTTCAGTCGTTCCAATGCTGGAACGCCGCGTCGCGGCCAAACGGGCTGCGCACAAGCCGGCGGGTTCGTAACCTGTTCTCCCGAAACATCGCACCCATTCAGGAGAACAGCATGTCTGAAACTCAAGCCACCCCGTCCACGACTGCACAACGCCTGGCAGGCCGCACCGCCATCGTCACCGGAGGCTCGCGCGGCATCGGCGCCGCCGTGGCGCATCGACTGGCCGCCGACGGCGCGCGCGTGGCCGTGGTCTATCGCAGCAACGCCGCAGAAGCCGATGCCGTGGTCAACAGCATCCGCAGCACCGGCGCACAAGCCATTGCCGTGCAGGCCGACGTGAGCGATGCCGTGTCGGTTGACGCAATGGTGAGCATCGTGCGCGAGGCCTTCGGCGCCATCGACATCCTCGTCAACAATGCCGGCATTCTGGAAAACCAGCCGGTCGGCAGCATCGACCTTGCGTCGTTCGACGCGCAGTTCCGCACCAATGCGTTCTCGACGATTCTCGTCACGCAAGCGCTGCTGCCGCATGTGCCGGCGCGCGGCGGGCATATCGTGAACGTGTCTTCCAGCCTGGTGTACCGGCCGCGCGCAGGGCTCGCAGTGTATGCGGCAAGCAAGGCCGCCGTCAGCGCCCTCACCCACGCGTTTGCCATAGAACTGGGCCCGCGCAACATCACCGTCAACGCCGTGGCCCCCGCCCTCACGCGCACCGACATGACCGCCCCGATTCCCGATGAAGTGAAAGCGCGCATGCGCGAATCGACCCCGATGGGCCGCCTGGCCGAACCGGAAGACATCGCCGACGCCATCGCCTTCCTGGCCTCGGACGACGCCCGCTGGATCACCGGCCGCACCTTGATGACCGACGGCGGCTTCATCTAACAACCCGCTCCTCCTGCCGAGGCTGGCTAAGACGCCAGCCCAGGTGCACGGACGGTGTGGCCGTACCCTGCCCTATGCGGCGCTTGAATTTTTGTGAGCGGGCGGAAAAAGGAAGGAGGCTGTCTGAGCGCAGCGAGTTTGCCTCCTTCCCCGCGCGGTCACGGAAATTCAAGGAAGGGGTCGCCGCATCGGGCGCGGCCTTTCTTTGCTTACCTTTCTTTGGC
>NZ_VOSS01000060.1 GCF_007997035.1 Ralstonia sp. TCR112
CGCCCTGGATGCAACGGCGGGCGCTATCACGAACGCCAACGGCGGCGTGATGCAGGCGGGCACGACGCTGAACACCCACAGCCAATCGCTGGCCAATACCAAAGGCGCGATGATTGGCAACGCGGTTTCGGTCAACGCCAATACGCTGACGAACCAGCAAGGCACGATTTCATCGAACACCACGCTGGACGTGCAAAGCCAGACCTTGACCAATGACCAAGGCAAGCTGGTTTCCAACGGTGCGCTCACGGTCAATACCGGAACGCTCACCAACGCCGGCGGCCAGGTCGCTTCCAACAGCGATGTGACGGTGAATGGCTCGACGGTCGACAACTCCGGCGGCTTGATGCACTCTGGTGGCACGCTGACCGTGTCCGGTGCCAACCTGCTCAACAAGAACACCAATACAGCGACGACCGGCATGGAGGGCGCAAATGTGGCGCTCACCGCCACGACGTCGCTCGACAACACAGCCGGTGCCATCCGTTCGGACCTCAACACGCAGCTTACGGCGCCGTCCATCAACAACACGCTGGGCTCGATTCAGTCGGCAGGCACGGTGGGTGCCAAG
>NZ_VOSS01000061.1 GCF_007997035.1 Ralstonia sp. TCR112
TGCCGTCACTTGGCCGGCCACGTCAAACAGATCCTTGATGGACACCGGCAGCCCGGCCAGCAGCGACGGCACGTTGCCTGCCGCACGCGCAGCGTCGGCGGCGCGCGCCATGGCCAGCGCGGCTTGCACGTCGATGCTCACGTAGGCGCACCGCCGGCGGCGCGGTGCGATTCGGCGTGCTCCAGGGCAGCCTCTGTCAGCGCGACGCTGGTGGTGCGGCCGGCAGCCAGGTCAGCGGCCAGCGCGCGGATCATGTTCGGGCGGGGCGTCATCATGCGGTGGTCTCCGTGAGGTGGGGCGCTTCAGCCTTCAACAGGCAGCGTGTCGACAGCATAGCGATGGCGCAACTCGGTGCCCGACACCGGGTCGATCAGGGCCATGTCGAAGGCCTCGCCAAAACCGAGTTCGCCGATGATGGGCTGCGTGCCGCAGAACATGGCGGTGCCGACGGGCAGCGTGTCGTTGCCGGTGTAGCGGCGGATGAGGTCGCGCGGGTCGAGCATGCGCGTGACGCCGCCTTCCTGATACAGCGCGGTCTGGCCGTTGCGGGTGCGCCAGGTTTTCATCTGCAGGCTGTCCCAATGGTCGGCCAGCGCTTCAAAGCGCCACACGTCGCGGCTGACGGGCTTGGCGCACATCTGCTTGGAGACCGTCACGCCATAGGCTTCGACCTTGCGGTCGGTGTGGTCGGAACCAATGCCGACCAGCAGGCCCATCGGCGTGGAATACAGCACGAACTCTGCTTCGCCGGAGGAGTCGGCGCCGGGGATCTCCACGGTGGCATCGGTGGTCAACAGCGAAGCCGACACGCGGTAGAAGCACGGCACGCGCGCCGGACGCGCCACGCCGATCGCTTCAAGCTCGGCGATGTGGTGTTCAACGGCGTCGGCATCGCGGCCGGTCCAGCCGGCAATGACAAGGTGGTCTACGGTCACGTCGATGGGGCCGTGGCCGATCAGGTTCAGGTGCAGCGTGGTCATGCGGAATCCGGAAGAGGCGGGGAAAGCGAACGGGGAAATTGGAATCGGATCAGAGCGTGCGGATGATCGTGCGGCGGAACTCGTCGATGTGCTCGCGAATGGCCTCGCGCGCTGCGGGCACGTCGCGGCGCTCCAGCGCATCGAGCACGGCGAGGTGCTCGTCGTACACGTTCTGCAGGTGTTGCGGCTCTGACAGCGAGAGGAACCAGAAACGCGCCTGCTTCTCGTGCAGGCCGCGCAGCAGTTCGGCGAGCACGCGGTTGCGCGAGGCAGCGGAAATCGCGAGGTGGAACTTGAGATCCAGCGCGGCCAGCGCGGCGATGTCGCGGTGCTCGATCAGCGCGGGCGATGCATCGACGATGGCGCGCATGGCCTCGAAATCGGCCGGATGGGCGCGCTCGGCGGCCAGCGTCACGCACAGGATCTCGTTGGTGGCGCGCACCTCGATCATGTCGAGCACGTCGTTGAGCGATAGCGGCGTCACCAGCACGCCCTTGCGCGGCAGGATCTGCACCAGCCCTTCCACCTCCAGCCGATGCAGCGCCTGGTGGATCGGCGTTCGGCCCAATCCCAGAATCGTGCCGAGCTGCGCTTCGTTGAGCGGCTCGCCCGGGCGGAATTCGCACGCCATGATGCGGCGCTTGATCTCGTTGTAGGCGAGTTCACGCATGGCGGCGCCCTTGGGCGCGTGCGCGGCAGGTTCAACGGCAAACGGTGCAGACGCGGGCGAGGGTGTGGAAGCACCCGAAACCAGCTTGATGGGACGCGACATGGGAGCGGCCTCGAATTTCGTAAAAGTCGAGTGATGGTATTGTGATATCTCACAGAGCGTCAAGCGGTCAACGCGCCGCATTCAGCCGCGTTCGTCTAGGTATTTGCCCTGATATGTCGCCCGCAGGATGCCGTTGCGATTCGTTATAGACTGCAACAAATTTCAGGGAGACAGCCATGAAGATCGCCATCATCGGGGCGGGCATCGGCGGCCTGACGCTCGCGTTGATGGCCGAGCGCCAAGGTTTCGAAGTCGAAGTGTGGGAGGCCGTGCAGACGCTGCGGCCGCTGGGCGTGGGCATCAATCTGCTGCCGCATGCCGCGCGGCAGTTGTGCGAACTCGGGCTGGAGGACACGCTGAGCGCGCTGGCGATTCGTACTTCCGCGCTGGCGTACTACAACCGTTTCGGCCAGCCGATCTGGCACGAGCCGCGCGGGTTGGCCGCCGGGTACGACTGGCCGCAGTTCTCCATCCATCGCGGCGAATTCCAGATGGCCCTGGCCGATGCCGTGATTGAGCGGCTCGGCGCGGATTGCATCCGCCTGGGTCACAGCTTTGAGGCGGTCCAATCGACGGGCGAGAAGGGTGGGCCCGTGCGCTTCACGCTGCGCGATCGCACCAACGACACGGTTGTCGAATCCTCGGCGGACGTGCTGATCGGCGCGGATGGCATCCACTCTGCCGTGCGCCGGCACTTTTACCCGACGGGCGATGCACCGCGCTTTGCGGGCCGCATGCTGTGGCGCGCCGTCACCGAGGCCGCGCCGTATCTCGATGGCCGCACCATGTTCATGGCGGGCCACCAGGACCAGAAGTTCGTCGCCTATCCGATCTCTGAACCGCTGCGCCAGCAGGGCCGCTCACGCATCAACTGGATTGCCGAACTGCGCGTCCCCGACGAGGCACCGCCGCGCAGCGACTGGAACCGCGAGGTCGACCGCGCGATCTTCCGCATCGCCTTCGCCGACTGGAAATGGGACTGGATCGACATTCCCGCCTTGATCGACGGCGCGCAGGCCGTGTACGAATTCCCGCTCGTCGACAAAGATCCGCTGCCGCGCTGGACCTTCGGCCGCGTCACGCTGTTGGGCGATGCGGCGCACCCGATGTATCCAATCGGCTCGAACGGCAGCGCGCAGGCGATTCTCGATGCGCGCGCGTTGGTCGACTGCCTGCTCGCCACGCGCGATACCGGCATTGCCCTGCGCGAGTACGAGGCCGATCGCCTGCCGCGCACCGCGGGCATCGTGCTGCGCAACCGCCTCAATGGGCCGGAGCAGGTCATGCAGCTCGCGCATGAACGCGCGCCCCAAGGCTTTTCGCGCATCGACGACGTGATCCCGCGCGCCGAACTGGAAGGGATTGCGATGCGCTATAAAAAACTGGCCGGCTTCGATCCGCAGTCGCTGCGCGATCAGCCGCCCATGCCGCGCCGCGCCTGAAACACCCGTACGTTCAAACGCCAGAAAAAAAGAGGGGACCCATGATCATCCGCCGCACCATCTGCGCCGCTGCTGCGCTGTTGCTTGCCACCGCCGCCCATGCCGACATCGTCGTGGGTGTGAGCCTGTCGACGACCGGGCCGTCGGCGTCGCTCGGCATCACGCAGAAGAATTCGCTGGCGTTCTATCCCGACACCATCGCCGGAGAAAAGCTGCGCCTCGTGGTCGTGGATGACGCCTCCGACCCGAGCACCGGCACGCGCCTGGCGCGCAAGCTCGTCACGGAAGACCACGTCGACATCATCGTGGGCTCATCGGCGGTGGCACCGTCGATTGCGATTGCCGAAGTCGCCACCGAGTCGCAGACGCCGCAACTGGCGCTGGCGCCGGTGGAGCTGAAGCCGGGCAAGGGCGATTGGACCTACCGGCTTGCGCAGCCCATCTCGCTGATGGCCGAGGCGATTGCCACGCGCATGGCGGCGTCTGGCGTCAAGAACGTCGGCTTCATTGGTTTTTCGGATGCGTACGGCGAGAGCTGGCTGAAGGACTTCACTGCTGCCGCCACGCCGCGCGGCATCAAGATCGTCGACGTGGAGCGCTACGCCCGCGCAGACACCAGCGTGACGGGGCAGGTCGCCAAGCTGGTCAGCATCAAGCCCGATGCGATCCTGGTGGCCGGTGCGGGCACGGGCGCCGCGCTGCCGCACACCGCATTGCGCGATCGCGGTTACACGGGGCCGATCTACCAGACGCACGGCGCGGCGACGAAAGACCTGATCCGCATCGGCGGCAAGACGGTCGACGGGGCCATCCTTCCGGCCGGCCCGGTGATCGTGGCCGAGCAATTGCCCGACAGCCACCCGAGCAAAAAGACCGCGCTTGAATACGTGACGCGCTATGAGAAAGCCAACGGCCCCGACACGCGCACGCAGTTCGGTGCCCACACGTGGGATGCGCTGCAGGTGCTCCAGCGAATCGTGCCGGTGGCGCTCAAGAAGGCCAAGCCCGGCACGCCGGAGTTCCGCCAGGCGCTGAAGAACGCGCTGGAATCGGAGCGCGACATCGTCGTTTCGCATGGCGTCCTCAACTACACGGCCACGGATCATTTCGGCTTTGACGCGCGCGGGCGCGTGCTGCTGACCATCGACCACGGCAAGTGGAAATTGTTGAACTGAAACGCGCGCGGGTGCGTGGCCGGCGGGCGCATCGGCGACGATAATCGAGGGGTCTTTCACCATCGACACCGCCATGCCGCGCACGCCCAAAGCCGACGACCTGTATCCCGCCGTGGCCCCCTCGGGGCACTTCAACCCGCATCTGGCGGACGTCGAGTATGGCGCGCTTGACGGCCTCGTCGGCTATGCGGTGCGCCGCGCGCAGCTGCACATCTACGAAGATTTCGTGCGCTCGCTGCAGACGTGGAACATCACGCCGCCGCGCTTCTCGGCCATGACCGTGATCGCGCACAACCCGAACCTGAAGCTGACGGAGCTGGCGAACATCCTGGGCGTGGCGCGCTCGGGGGCGGTGCTGCTGGTCGATACGCTCGAAGACATGGGCATGGTGGAACGCCAGCCGTCGCCCAAGGACAAGCGCGCCTTCCGGCTCGTGCTGACCGCCAAGGGCGCGACCACCCTGGACGACATCACCCGGGCCGTCACTGCGCACGATGCTCGCGTGACGGCGCATCTTTCCAAGGATGAGCGGCAGACGCTGCTGGCGCTGCTCAACAAGCTGGCATCGGGGCCGGATTCCGCTTCGTGACGTGCAGCGTGCGTGCGCAAATGACAAGCGGCCCGACATTGGGCCGCTTTGCTTTGGTGCAGGCTGCGCGCTTTAGCGCTTGTTCGCGTCGATGGCCTTCTGCCAGAGGTCTTTGTCCGGCGGATACAGCGAGTCGAAATACTCGCGCAGCGCGCAGATCTCCTGGACGATCTCGAACGGAAAGCCCTGGCGGCCACCCCGATCGTCGATCTGCAGGCTGTTCAGGTAGCGCCGGCAGCCGATGAAATCGGCCCACTTGGCGGCGATCGTGTTGATGATGCGCGGAAACTTCCGGCCGAGTTCGATCGGCCGTACCTCGTCGGGCAGGGATGCGAGCCACCGGATGGCGTCGCGGTTGAGCGCGAAGTCATCGGCGTTCTGCTGCTTACGTTGAGAGGTGGGATCTTGAGTCATATCGGATGCGCATCCTTGAAGTCTAGTGTACCCCTCCCGCGCCGGGCTGCCAGCCCGACAGGCGAGGGTCTTGACGCATCACCTGTTTGATTCGACCGCCGCCACAGCCGGTGTCCCGCCGGTTGCTTGCCAAGGCCGGGATATGCCGCGCGCCGCCCAATCCACATTCGCCTCAAGTTTTGCCCAGGCTTGCCGATAAGCCAAGCGCGGTTTGGCGCGCTGACGGACCAGAGCATCCACCGGCGTAAAACGCCTAGACTGCGATACACGAGCCAGTGTCGGCTGGCACGCCGCTCCCCTAATTCAATCAAAAAACCGGACGTTGAGCCGAGGTAGGCAGGGTATGAAGCGAATCGATGCGAGCCAATTGCGTGTCGGCATGTTTGTGATGAAGCTGGGGGGGTCCTGGCTCAAGCATCCGTTCTGGCGTGCGCAATTCCAGTTGTCGCACCAAGGCCAGATTGACGACATCCGCCGCGCGGGTATCACCGAAATCTGGATCGACCCTGAGCGCGGCGAAGACGTCATGTCCGAAACCCTGATGCCCGCTCCGGCCGCGGCGCCTGCGCCCGAGCCGCTTACGCGCGAGACGCTGGCAGCGCGGCCGCCAATCACGCCCACGTCGCTCAAGGAAGAGTGGAAGCACGCCCAGCAGCTGATGCAGAACGGCAAGGCGACGCTTGGACACATGTTTTCCGAAGCGCGCATGGGCCGCGCGCTGGAAACCGAAAAGGCGCTGCTGCTGGTGGACGACGTGTCGAACTCCCTGGCACGCAACTCGTACGCGCTGATTGCCCTGGCGCGGCTGAAGAACAAGGACGATTACACCTACCTGCATTCGTTTGCGGTTTGCGCGCTGATGGTGGCGCTGGCCAAGACGCTGGGCCTGCCCGAAGAGGAGATTCGCGAGTGCGGGCTGGGCGGGCTGGTGCACGACATCGGCAAATCGGCCATGCCGCGCACGCTGCTTGACAAGAGCACTGCCCTGACCAAGGACGAACTGGCGCTGCTGCAGACCCACGCCGTTGGCGGCCATCACCTGCTGCAGGGTACCGGGCAGTTCAGCGAGATTGCGCGCGAGATCTGCCTGCACCATCACGAGCGCATCGACGGCAGCGGTTACCCCGACGCGCTGAAGGCCGACGGCATCAGCCTGTGGGCCAAGATGGGCGCCATCTGCGACGTGTACGACACGCTCACGTCGAGCAGCCCGTATCACCATGCGTGGTCTCCGGCGCAGGCGCTGAAATACATGATGGCGCGCACCGATACGCAGTTCGACCGCACCGTTTTCCAGGCCTTCACGCGCAGCGTGGGCATCTACCCGGTCGGCACGCTGGTCAAGCTGCGGACCAACCGCTTGGGCGTGGTGGTCCACCAGAACGAGGCGTCTGCGCTCAAGCCGGATGTGGTTGTTTTCTATTCGGGCAACACCAAGACGCGCGTGCGCCCAGAGCGCATCAGCCTGAGCAAGTCAGATGATTCCATCGTGACCGTGGAAGACGCCACCACCTGGGGTTTGTCGGACGAGGAAGTGTCCGACATGTGCCTGGTCTGAGGCGGTGGCCCAGCGCCAGACGGCGTCAGAAGTCTTCCACGGGCGGCTCTTTCTGCTCCGCCGGATTTGGACGGGTGTCGCGTGGCACCAGCGGCTCGCCGGGCTTGCGCTTGGCGGGTTGTGGCTGCGCTTTCGGGCTTTCGGGCTGCGTCGTATCGGTGTCGGAACGGCCTGGCTGGGTTGGCATCGCGGTCTCCTGATCGGCGGATGCCTCTCTTCCAGCATGTCGCGGGCCTGACAAGTCCCCACGTTTCATGTGTATTTTTCTTAACACGGACTTCAACAAACTTCATGGCACACCCCTCTAAAGTGGGGTACGTTTGAGTCGTTGGTTTTTACATTGCTGAACAATCGCCACACATTCAGAGCGACGTCGGCAGTCCGCCAAACAAACGATTCAGTCTTCCGGGGGGTGACATGAACGTTTCCAACCTGCTGCATGCGGCGTCGAACTGGGTCGTCCAGTCGCGCGCTTTCAATGTCACGCAATCGGTCGCGCACCATCGCACGCCCACCGATGCGCTGTCGCACTGGAAACTCGATATCTGGCACAAGAGCGTGCCGTTCCTGCTCGAGGGCGGCCTTGCCGAGCCCGCGCACCAGCTGTTTCCCAAACATCTTGCGCATGCCGACTGGGTGGATGAGCTGCACCACCATCTCAGCCAGCTGGTGGGCGTGCGGCGCGAGCACTGCAAGATCGATATCCGCGCGGTGACAGGGCTGGCGCAGTCGCCCTGCTCGGTGCACTCGTTTCCGAGCATGCTGGTATTTGCGCATCAGCATTGCCGTCGCATTCCGCACAGCACGGACGCCGACTTTGCCGCCAACCGGCGCCACGTGTTCCGCTACGCAGATCAGGCCAACGTGTTTCGCGCCTACGACTTTGCCGGCGGTGAACTCTTCTACATGAACGAATGGGGTGCGCACCATTTCGCCGCGCTGGCGTTGCAGGCGCGTACGCAGAACCGTGAGCTACTGGTCGAGGCCGAAGTGCGTCATGCGCGTTCTGCGCTGGGGCTGCGCCGTCTGCTTGACGGCTTCTATGTGATTGGCGCCCGGCGGCAAGGACAGCAGCGCTACGGCACGCGTTTGTCGGAAGCGCTGGCCAGCCACCAGGTGCCGCATCGCTGGATGCATGGCCGCCGCGAGGCCGAAGGCTTCGAGCTGTGCTTCCTGCCCAAGTCCGATCGCTTTGCCAACTGCGTGGGCGAACAGCTCGTGCGCGACGGCTGGTTCGACTATGGCGCCTGGCTGGCCAGCCTGCACGATGCCACCGAGGTGGGCGCCCCCGCGCAACGCGCTGAGGCCGCCCGCAAGACGCGCTCCAACTGGAAACGCGTGCCGGTGCCGACTCTGGGCGTGCCGACGGGTCTCATGCCGGGCTTTGCGCACACGCGTTTGTAATACTGCGGCGCTACGCTCGCGGGTTGTTCTGCCCCTCCACCTGACGGATTGCTGAATCAGGCGGCTGGTGTCAGAATTCGCAACTTAGTTGCATTGGGGCGCACAATGTCGGGTGATATTGTGCGCCGGCACCTAGCGCCCGACTTTGCGTTCCTTCCGCTCCTCCTCCCTCCATCTGCGTTGGCTGGCTTGCCTGCTGGCCGTGTTCCTGCTGTTTGGTCAGCAGGGCGCGCTGCGGCATGCGCTCTCGCATTGGAGTGAATTCAGCGAAGCGACCGGCGTCGAGTTCAATGCCGCCACCACGGCCAAGCCGACCAGTGCCGAGCGCAGTCAGCCCGCGCAGGAGCACGCCGCGTGCTTGCAGTGCGCGGCCTATGCCGCGCTGGCGGCGGCCTTGCCGATGCTGGTGGCGCTGCGCCTGGCGCATACGCGGCGCTGGCACTTTCCGCGCATCGGCTTTCATGCGGGCGCGCCGGTCTTTCCGGTGGCCGTGTGTTCGCGCGATCCTCCATTCGCCTTTGATTCCCGCCTTGCCTGTCGGCGCGCGCTTGTGTTGACGCATGCGCGAGCCGCTGTTTAACGCATCCGCTCGATTCAAAGGTTTTTTCATGATTCCGTTCCAGCCCCGCAAGCTGGTGATGGCGCTTGCCGCCGTCCTGCCGTCCGTCGCCTCGGTTTCCGCCCTGGCTCAGGAGGCCACACCGCCGGCCGCTACGCCTTCCACGCCCACTACGACGGCACCCGCCACCAACGTGCGCGACCTCAGCGAAACCCGCGTCACGGCCAAGCGCCTGGACGCCGCACGCAATGCGCTGTCACCGGACACTGGCAGCTCCGTCTACAAGTTCGACACCGATGACATCGCCCGCCTGCCGCTGGGCGATGCGACGCCGCTGAACCAGGTGCTGCTGCAGGCCCCGGGCGTGGTGCAGGATTCCTACGGGCAACTGCACGTGCGCGGAGACCACTCGAACCTGCAATACCGCATCAATGGCGTGATCGTTCCCGAGCCGATCAGCGGCTTCGGGCAGATGCTGGATACGCGCTTCGCCAACCAGATCAACGTGCTGACCGGCGCACTGCCCGCGCAATACGGCTACCGCACAGCCGGGATTGTCGACATCACCACCAAGGGTGCGTCTGCCGACGAGGACGGCGAGCCGAAGGCCTTTGGCGGCGAGATCGGCACGGTGCTGGGCAGCAATGCCACGCACGAGGTCAATGCGCAGATCCAGGGCACGAAAGACCGCTTCAGCTATTACCTGTCGGGCGTGTTCCTGGAAAACAACCTCGGCATTGAGAACCCGACGGGCAACCGCAACGCCACGCACGACCACACCACGCAAAACAAGTCGTTCGGCATGCTGTCGTACCTGCTCGACAACGACAGCCGCGTGAGCTTCATGTTCGGCACGTCGAACGGCCGGTTCCAGATTCCGACGCGTCCGGGCCTGACGCCGCAATTCACGCTCGATGGCGCGGTGCCGCCGGCGTCGGAAGCGCTCAACGCCAATCAGCGTGAGAAGACTGACTTCCAGATCCTGACGTATCAGCAGAAGGTGTCGCCCAAGCTCGACTACCAGGTGTCGGTGTTCCGCCGCGCAAGCCGCATCGATTACATGCCCGATCCGATCGGCGATCTGGTCTACAACGGCGTGGCCGCCGACATCACGCGCCGCAACGAGGCCTACGGCCTGCAGGGCGATGCGAGCTACAAGCTGACCGACAAGCACACGCTGCGTGCCGGCGTGTTCGTCCAGCGCGAGCGCTATGTGGCCAACAACACCGCCAGCGTGTTTGCCGCCGACGACTCCGGCGCCCAGACCAGCACCACGCCGTTCACCATCGTCGACAACCACAGCGGCAGCGGCACGACCCTGGGCGTCTACCTGCAGGACGAGTGGAAGCCCACCGACAAGCTCACCGTCAACTACGGCGCGCGCTACGACCGCGTCAACACCATCGTCAGCGAGCAGCAACTGAGCCCGCGCCTTGGCCTGACGTACGACCTGACGCCGCGCACCCGCGTGCATGCCGGCTACGCGCGCTACTTCACGCCGCCGCCCACGGAGAAGTTCGACACCACGTCGGTGCAGGCCTTTGCCGGCACGACCAACGCGTTGCCGTCGGACGCCAACACGGCCGTCAAGTCGGAGCGTTCGAACTACTTTGATCTGGGGATTTCGCACCAGCTCACATCGCACCTGACGTTGGGTCTGGACGCGTATTACCGCGACGTGCGCCATCTGCAGGACGAAGGGCAGTTCGGCAATGCGCTGCTGTACTCGGCGTTCAACTACGAGCGCGGCCGCATCTACGGCCTGGAAGGCAGCGCGAACTATCGCAACGGCAACTTCGGGGCCTACCTGAACCTGGCTGTGTCGCGCGCGCAGGGCAAGGGCATCGAGACCGGCCAGTTCAACTTTGATGCCGACGAGCTGGCCTACATCAACAACCATTGGGTCAATCTCGATCACGACCAGCGCCTGACCGCGTCGGCTGGCGTGTCGTACCGGTATTCCGGCACGACATATACGAGCGACGTGCTGTTCGGTACGGGCTTGCGCAACGGCTTCGCCAACACCGAACATCTGCCGGCCTACTGGCAGATGAATGTCGGGGCCGCACGTGACTTCAATCTGCCGACGCTGGGCAAGTTCAAGACGCGCCTGACCGTGCTGAATATCTTCGATCGCAGCTATCAGTTGCGCGATGGCACGGGCATCGGCGTGGGGGCACCGCAGTTTGCGCCGCGCCGTACGTTCCTGTTGTCGGTCAGCAAGCCGTTCTAAGCAAATCGGGCCAGCACATGTGGCTGGCCGATGTTTCATCGATGACATCGTCATCACATGGGCGGGGCCATCCCGTCCTTGCCGACCAGCACGCGCTGCGCGACGAGCGTGCCTTGCGCGTCGGCGCGTACAAACATGACGACGTGCGCGCCGGCTTTCAGGTCATCGCGCCGACCCGGTTCGAAGGTGACGATCGGCACTTGCGGCGGCACCACGATGCGCTGCTCCCCATCCTTGTATTTGACCGACAGCGTGCGGCCCTGCGCGCTGGTGACGGCACCTGCCTGTTCGACAGTGCCGTTGGTCATGCTGCTGTTCGGGCCCATGTCGTAGGGGCGGTGGCCGTCGCCGGTGCCGCGCATGGCTTCCGGAAATACATGGACTTCCAGTGCGCGCAGCGTGCCATCCGGTTGCTTGACCGCCGCCGTGCCGATATAGCTGCCGGCGCGAATGGCTGACGGCTCGATCGGCGCAACCTGCGTGACGTTGAGGTCGACCGGCAGCGTCACGGTGGCCTTGTTGCCGGACGTGTCGGTCACGTCGACCGCGGTGCTGTGTACCGCGTTGATGGTGGCCCGCACGCGCGTGGGCGCAGCGGTACCTTGCGCAGAGGCAGCCAGAGGGAAGAGCGCTGCGGCGACAGTGACAACTGCAGCGGTACAGGCAGAAAGGCGTAATCGGATCATGGGGTAGGGGCGTGAAGTTCGCTCGACAAAAGGGGCGGCGGGCCTGCGCGGTTCACGGGTGCGTGATGCGCGGCCCGCCACCAGTCTAGACGGGAGCACGCTTGCGTGCAGACGCCGTCCTGATCTCGACGGTGCCTAGCTCCGATGCTGACCCGGCACGCGCTTGCCCTTGTACGTCGGGCGGCTGCGGCGCATGTTGTCAGACCAGTCGGTGCCGCCGCCGGTGGGCGATTGCACCGGCACATCACGGCTGCCGGGTTGCGGGTCGATCGGCGCTTCGTCCAGGTCGACGGCGTCCGGCGCGTCGGCATCGTCGTTTTCACCGGCCAGGCCCGTGGCGTGTTCGAAGTTCTCATCGTCGATGGGCGTGTCCACGTCGGGGTCGTGTATGTCGTGGACAGCGTCGGGCATCAGGTCGCCGCCTTCGCGTACGACCGGCTCGTGCCCAGCGGCGCGGCGCTCGCCGGTGCCCGTGGAATCGGTGTCGCTGTCGAGGTTGACGTCGCCGAGGTCGGCGCCCGCTGTGCGGTTGGCCGCGTTGCCGTGCGGGTGGACCGCCGGATCATCGTCAAAGCGGTCTTCAACGTCGCTGCCCAGGCCCGGGCCGCCGACCACGTCGCTGCCCGAGTCCGAACTGTCGGAGGGGCCGAGTGCGTCGGTGCCGTGACCCTTGCCGGTTTGTGCGGGTGCTTCGCCGGTGCGATACAGGTTGCTGGTTGCCATGTGGATTCTCCATGCGTGCTTGTGCGCCAAGGCGCGACACAGCAGATGCAGCAAGCCGGATACCCGCGCGCCGCACCGCACCCGTAGCTTGCGCATGGTTTCGGCGGCACGCAGGTTGCGACGCACGTCGACGCGGGCGAGCCGCCCGTAACCGAAATCAGGAGGCTGACGATGAAGCAACACGCACAGCAACCGCACAAGCCCGCTGCGCAGGCGGGAGACAAGGCGGGGGAACGAAAGACCGGAAGCGGGAAGGGCGGGCATAACGCGCAAGCGCAGCAAGAGCGCAGCGGCACCCGCGAGCGCGCTGAATCGGACCGCGCCGAGCGCACTTCCATGCAGCATGGCACCGACCAGTCCAAGCGCCCGATGCCGGTGCCTGCCGAGGACGGCCGTGCCGCCGCACAGGAAGGGCAGATGCCGCAAAACCAGCAGCGCCTGGGGCAGCACCAGAACAGCCGGAAACAGCCATGAGCGGCACCCATTCACCGCGTGATAACGACAAAGCCAAGGCGCCTTCGGGCGACGCTGCTCGACCCGTTGCGCCAGCCATCCCCAGTGAAAGCGGCGTAGGCGAGGAAGACCCGGGCGACTTCGAGAACGCTTCGATTCGCCCGGACGACGGGAAGCCGCCCGGCGCCCCGCACCGAAAGCCTAGCGAGCGAGGCTGACAGCTTGGGCGTGGATTCAGCCGTGAGATGTCTGGCGCGGCTGAATCCAATGTGCCAGCCACCGCCACATTCCCAGCCACGGACGGCGGTGCGTGCGAAGCGGCGGCACGACGATGCGCAAGTGCGCGTCGATGCCGGCATCGGCATGCAGGCGCCACCACCCCGAGGTTTCCACCACATGCGCGTGGCCTGCGCCGAGCGTATAGCGCACCACGGCGCCCCAACGCGACGGTGGCTCAAGGCGCAAGGTCCCTTCCAGTGCCACGAGCGTGGTTCCGGCGCCCAGCCAATGCAGGCCTGTCTGGCCAGAGCCCAGCGCCAACCATTCGGGTTCGGAAGTAGGTGTCGTCGCAGTCATGTCGATCTCCTGAACATGGCTTCAGCGTAGGCACCACACGCCTGCGCCAACAGACACAGAGCAACGCAACTTCAGCCGCAACACCCTTGCGCTCGTGACAATCTGTTGCGGTACAGTTTGGCGTTGTCTGTATCTGTTGCGGTCGCGGTCTTGCCGGCATGATGTGCTGGACACGTTTCCTTGCCGCTTGTTGCCGCCCCCGCTGCCCCTCGCCGCCATGTCCGTCACCGAGTTGACTCCACCGCCCGCGCAGCCGCTGTATCGGACGCTTGCCGATCATTACCTCGGCGCGATCCGCAGCGGGGTGTTGGCGCCTGGGGAGCGCATGCCGTCAGTGCGCACGTTAATGCGCACGCACGCCGTCAGCCTGTCGACCGCGCTGCAGGTATGTCGGCATCTGGAGACGGAAGGCTGGCTCGAAGCGCGCGAGCGTTCCGGCTACTTTGTGCGGCAACCGCGCCGCGCCTTGCTGGCGCCCGTCAAGGAACCCGAAGTGTCGACGCCGGATCCCGCCGCCTACGTGGGCGTGCACGCGCGCGTGTCGGCCATCGTGGCGCGCGGGCAGCAAGCCGCCGTGCATGTCGATCTGTCCGGCGCAAGCGGGGCGGCTGCGTTGTATCCGGCAGCGGCGCTCAATCGGATCGCATCGCAGGTGTTGCGGCGGTATCCGTTGCTGCTGACGCAGGCCGTCATCCCGAACGGTCATCCTGAATTGCAGACCGCCGTAGCGCGCCGTGCGCTCGACATGGGCGTGCAAGTTGCGCCGGACGACGTGATCGTCACCCACGGCTGTATCGAGGCCGTGAACCTGGCATTGCGCGCCGTGGCCCAGCCGGGCGATACGGTGGCCGTGGAATCACCGACTTACTACGGGCTGCTGCAGGTGCTGGAGAGCCTCGGCATGCGCGCGGTGGAAATTCCTACAAGCCCGCGCACCGGCATGTCGCTTGAAGCGCTCGAGATGGCGGTGCAGGCCTACGGCAACATCCGCGCGGTGGTGGTCGTGCCGAATCTGCAGAACCCGCTCGGCAGCATCATGCCGGACGCCGCAAAGCGTCGCATGGCCGCCTTTTGCGACGCCAACCGCATCGCGCTCATTGAAGACGATACCTACAGCGCCCTGGGCGACAGTCCCACGCCGCTCAAGGCGCTCAAGGCGTGGGACCGCACGGGCAACGTCATCTATTGCGCCTCGTTGAGCAAGGTGCTGGCACCCGGCCTGCGCCTGGGCTGGATGGCCGCCGGCCGCTGGCAGGGGCGGGTGCAGATGCTGAAGTTTGCCCAGTCGCGGCCGAACGATTCGTGGTCGCAGGTGCTGGCGGGGCGCTTTATCGCGTCGGGCGCGTACGACCGCCACCTGCGCACGCTGCGTCAGACGCTGCGCGAACAACGCGAGCGCATGGCCGAATCGATCGCCGGGTGTTTCCCCGCCGGCACGCGGTTGTCGGTGCCGTCAGGCGGGTTGGCGATGTGGGTGGAGTTGCCCACGAACGTGTCGTCGATGGAGCTGTTCGATGCGGCGCTGGCACAGGGCATCCGGATTGCGCCGGGCACGATGTTCTCGAACCTGAACCGCTTCGATCATTTCTTCCGCATCTGCTTCGGGCTGGCGCCTTCGGCCAATCTTGAAGCAGCGCTGGCCACGCTCGGCCGGCTCACGCAGGAACTGGCTGAGCGCTGACGCATCAGCTTACCGGCACCACGCCGGCACAGCGGAAGGTGTTTCCAGACCCTGCACGCTCTGCGCAATCTGTTGCGACCACTGCTGCACGAGGCGTTGCGTGGATGACACCACCGCGTTCACGCCAGCCTCTGAATCCGTACCCACGGCTTGCCCATTGACGGGCAGGGCCAGCGTCGTCTGACAGGTCAGGGCTGCGGGCGCGGCCCCTTGATTTGCCGCGTCGCGCGATACACGCCACGTCACCAGCGCCGTCACGCCTTGTCCGGGCCGCGCGTCATAGCTGCGCATCTCGGCACCGATCCGGTAGAGCGGCACGCCCGCCGGGGCCGCTGCACTCCCCACGTCCACCGCAGACAGCGTCGTCGCGAGGTTCGCAGACAGCGCATCACGCAGTTCCGAACCGAACGGCGCCGCCCAGCGCTGCTGCTCAAGCGCCACCACTTCGCTATCGGACGTACGCAAAACGATCTGCGGCTTGTCCAGGCGATCAGGCACCCGCACCCCCGAGAGGCGGAAGGCGCGTTGGAAGCGGCCGGTGTCCGTGATTTCGGGGCGCACCGATAGCGTATGCAACGTCGGCTCGGGCGAAGCGCAGGCTGCAAGCAGCAGAGCAGCGGCAGCGGCGCTCGCCAGGCGAAGAGAGGAAGACAGCATCGTCGTTTGCATCGGCATCATTGCGCGTCCTTTGCCTTGCCGCGGATCAGCGCTTCCGGGTGGCGGTCCAGATAGTCGGTCAGCACGCGCACGGACGCGGCGGCCTTGGCGACCTGTTCCAGCGTGTCGCGCGCATTGCGTTGCAGCGGGGCATCGTCAGAGAAGACCTGGCGTGCAGAATCCAGCGTGCGGCGCGCCTCGGCCAGCGTTTCCTTCATCTGCGGAGCGAGGTCGCTGTTGACGGTCTTGGCCAACTGCTCGGTCTGCTTGAGCGTGGCGTCGAGCGTGGTCAGCGTGCGGTGGACGTCCTGCCCGATCTGTTCGAACGGCACCTTGTTCAGCTTCTTGGCGATGCCGGCAATCTGCGCTTCGATGTCGTCGGTCGGGTTGTCGGCAGTCGGGAAGACGTACGCACCGTCACGATCTCGCATGCCAAAGCGCGGCGGGGTCTTGTCGCGGTCCGCTGCGTCGATGAAGTCGAGGTTCACGAACTGCTGGCCCGTCAGCAGGCTTGCGCTCTTCAGCTGCGCGCGCATGCCGTTCTTCACCAGCACGTCGAACTGCGTGCGGACGTCTTCGGCGGCGTGCTGCGGATTGTCGTCGCGGATGTCCATGCCGAAGCGCGTGGGGTACAGCGTGGCCGTCACGGGCAGCACGAACTCGTGGCGCTTCTTGCTGTAGTGGATGCCGATCGATTTGATCTCGCCCACGTTGATGCCCTTGAACTCCACCGGCGCCCCCACGTTGAGGCCGCGCAGGGAGCGGTGGAAGTACATCACCACCGTCTGCGACAGGTGTTCCGGGTCCTTCAGCGCCGCGGTTTCGTTGCGCACGAGCTGGAACTGCGCATCGGAGGCAGCCGGTTCGTGATCGGCTTCTTCGGGGGTCTGGAACGCGATGCCACCGAGCGCCACGGTCAGCAGCGATTGCGTATCGACCTTCAGCCCATTGGCGTCGAGCTTGAGGTCGATGCCGCTGGCGTTCCAGAACCGCGTGCCGCGAGCCACAAACTTGTCGAACGGCGCGTTGACGAAGATGTGCAGCGTCACGCCCTTGCCGTCGGCGTCGATGTCGTAAGCCGTCACCTGGCCCACGCGCACGCGGCGGAAATACACCGGCGCACCGATGTCGAGCGAGCCCAGGTCAGGCGCATGCAGCGTGAATTGCTTGCCGGGCGCATCGGCCGAGATGGCCGGGGGCGTGTCGAGGCCCTTGAAGGTCGATTTCTTCTCCTGCGAACGGCCGCCGTCCACGCCGATATAGGCACCGGAGAGCAGCGTGCCGAGCCCCGATATGCTGCCGGCGGCCACGCGCGGGCGCACCACCCAGAAGCGTGTGTCCGATGCGGCAAACGCCTTGCCGTCATGCGTGAGTTCGATCAGCACCACGGCGCCGGAGCGGTCGTCGGTCAGCCCCACCGCCTTGACCACGCCGATATCGACGCTCTTGTATTTCACACGCGTCTTGCCCGCTTCGATGCCTTCGGCCGAACTGAACGTGACGGTCACCTGCGCGCCGCGCGCCAGGATCACGCGCGCCATGAGTGTGGCGCCCACCACGAGCGCCACGATCGGCACCAGCCAGATCAGGGAGGGCAGCCAGCGCTTGCGCTTCGTGCGGCGCGGCCCGGGAATGTTTTCGTTATCGACGGGGGCGGTCATACATCGGTCTCTTCGGGATCGGGCTCGTCGATGACGTCCCAGATCAGGCGGGGATCAAAACAGCGGGCGGCGAACATGGTCAGCACCACCACGGCGGCAAACGGGCCGACACCGGGGCCGGGTTTGATGATGGCGAGCGTCGACAGATGCACAAGACCTGCGAGCAGCGTCACCACAAACACATCGAGCATCGACCACCGGCCGATGAGCTCGACCAGCGCATACAGACGCGTGCGCAGGCGCGGGTTCCAGTGCCAGCGTTGCTGCACCGAAAGGCACAGCACCGCCAGGATGCCGAGCTTGGCCAGCGGCACCAGGAAGCTTGCGATGAACACGATGATGGCCAGGTGCCACGAGCCCGACGTCCACAGGTAGACGATCCCGCTCATGATGGTGTCCTGCTGCGTGCCGAGCAGGGTGTCGGTAATCATCACCGGCAGCAGGTTGGCCGGCAGGTACATGGCGGCCGCCGCAATCAGCAGCGCCCAGCAGCGCGCCAGGCTGTCGGGCTTGCGCACGTGCAAGGGCGTCATGCAGCGCGGGCAGACCGGTGCTGCGGTGGCTTCATCAGGTGCGTCTGCGTGGGTGAGCACCGCTTGCGTGGCGGCCTCTGATCTGGGCATGCGTGCCAGCAGGCCGCAGCGCTCGCATGTCACCAGGCCATGCGCGGCGGCACGCAGCGGCCGGGCTTGTTGCGCCGGCTGTGCAGAGGCAGGCGTGGTGGTGCTGTTCACGGGCGGTCCTCGCCGGGGCGGGCGGCGGCATCCACGCCGGTGGGCGCGTCGACTTGCGAGCCCGGCGGCAGCGTCAGTCCGATCTCGCGCCAGAACGGTCGCAGGTCGATCGATAACGCCACCGTCAGGAACACGGTGAGCGCGGCAAACGCCCACAGGCCCGCATCGGCTTCCAGCGACACCATGCGCGCGACTTTGATGAGCGCCACCACCACGCCCAGCATGAAGATCTCGACCATCGCCCACGGGCGAATCAACGCCGCCGTGCGGAGCACCAGCGCTGCGGCCGGATGCTGCCGCCCGCGCCATCGCGCGATGAGCAGCGGCGCCAGCACCGACATGTACATCAGCGGGAAGAACACCGTGGTGAGCGCCACCAGCACGGCAGCGAACAGCATGTCGTAGTCATACAGCGCCACGATGGCACCCCACAGCGTGGTGGCGTGCCGGTTGCCGCCGCCGTTCATCTCGGCAATCGGAAAGATGTTGGCGACGATGTAGACGATGAGGCCCGTCAACACCAGCGGCAGCAGCACCGACAGCCGCTCGCTCTGGTTGCGGTACAGCTTGACGCCGCAGCGCGTGCAGTGCGCCTCTTCATCCAGCGCAATGACTTCGTGGCGATGCAGGGTGTCGCAATGCTCGCAGGCGATCCAGGCATCCGGATCGCCCGGCAGCGGCTGGGCGACCGGGGCAGCCTTGGCGTCGAGGTGGTCACCCGCTGCGCGCCATGACCGGGGCAGCGGGAAGGGCAATTTCACGTTAACAGCTCCATCGTGGCTGAGGGCGCGGCGGGGCGCCGACAGTCGGGCAGGCGATTATACATACAGGGTTGAATGTATAGCTGAGTGCCGCCTTCCGCATTTTGACGCACGGTCACAAGCAAATATCCCGCCAATGAGCGCGCTCGACGATGGCGCCGGGTGATGGCGGAACGGCCCTTGCTGAGTTGGAGGGGCACATCCTCAACCTCAAAGGAGCCATTCATGACGTATCTCCGTGCATCTTCTCTTGTAGTCGCGCTGGCGCTGGCAGGCGGTACGGCGGCGGCGTATGCCCAGACGGGGGCGGCCCAATCCAACAGCACGGCGGGGGGCAGCACCATGTCTCCGGCCGGCGGTACCAGCACCGACGCAACGGCCACGGGCACGGGCACGGGGGGCGCTGCCGTCAATGGCGGCTCGACGGGCAGCGGCCGGGATGCCACCCGTAATCGCAATGCCACCGGCAAGCAAGGGCGCTCCGGCAATACATCGTCGCGCTCGGGTTCCAGCGGCGGCTATGGCGGCAGTGCAAACGATTCGACCGGCAGCACGACCGGCGGCGGGTCGGGCGGGGTCGGGGTCGGCGCCCCTGGTGCTGGCGGCTCGGTGGGCGCGCCGGGCGGTGGTAATGGCGGCGGTGCTGCCGGCTCGGGCGGTGTCGGTGGCGGCGTCGGTGGCGGCGTCGGTGGCGGAGCAGGCAGCGGGGGCGCTGGCGGGGCCGCGGGCGGCAGCGGCGG
>NZ_VOSS01000062.1 GCF_007997035.1 Ralstonia sp. TCR112
GAGTCGGTCCCGGCAGGGAACGAAACGGGAGGGTGGACCACCAAGGCAAAACCCAAAACCCAAAACCCAAAACCCAAAACCCAAAACCCAAAACCCAAAACCCAAAACCCAAAACCCAATCACGAAACCACAGTCTTCTTAGCCGCCAACAACCCCTTCAACGCCCCCAACCGATCCTTCGGCGACATCGCCGGCATCGTGTCCTCAGGCGTCGGCCCGGCATCCTCCCCAAGCTTCATCTCAGCGATATAGCGCGACGGCTCGCACACCACCGTCTCCCGCGCGCGCTTGCGCTTCTTGCACCAGCTGATATGCAGGCTGCGCTGCGCCCGCGTGATGCCCACATACATCAGTCGCCGCTCTTCTTCGATCTTCTCGTCGGTCAGGTCGTCGTCTTCGCGGCAGTGCGGCAGGATGCCTTCCTCCACACCCACCAGAAACACGTGCGGATACTCCAGCCCCTTGCTCGCGTGCAGCGTGGACAGGCGCACCGCATCCGGATCCTCTTCCTTGCCTTCGAGCATGCTGATCAGCGCGATGGTCTGCGTGAGTTCCAGCAGGTTCTTGCCGGTGTCCATCAGGCCATCGGCGTTGTCGAAACCGGTGGCCTCTTCGTCGTCATCCTTCTCCGGCTTGGTGCCCTTGCGCTTGAGCCAGTCGAGGAACTCCAGCACGTTGGTCCACTTGTTCTGCGCCTGGCGCTCGTCGTAGGTGTCGTACAGGTAGGCCTCGTAGTGGATGCCTTCCATCATCTCGTCGAGCAGCGTGGCGGCGGGCTCCTTGGCGGCACGGTCCGAGAGCCGCACGATGAACTCGCAGAACACCCGCAGCGGCTCCAGCTGGCGCGGCGCGAGTTGCGCTTCGATGCCGCCCATCATCGCCGCCTCGAACAGCGACACCTTGGCCTGTCCCGCGAATGCGCCCAGCACTTCCAGCGTCGCATTGCCCACGCCGCGCTTGGGCGTGGTGATGGCGCGAATGAACGCAGGATCATCATCCGCATTGGCAATCAGCCGCAGGTAGGCGCACAGGTCCTTGATCTCCGCCTTGTCGAAAAAGCTCTGCCCGCCCGAGAGCACATACGGAATGCGCTCGCGGCGCAGGATCTGCTCGAACAGGCGCGCCTGAAAGTTGCCGCGATACAGGATCGCGTAATCGCGAAACTGCGCGCGGCGCTCGAACTTGTGGGCGGACAGCTTGAAGACGACGCTCTCGGCTTCGTGCTCTTCGTCATTGGCGCTCGTCACGTTGATGGGGTCGCCCATGCCGTGCTCGCTCCACAGCGTCTTCTCGAACAGCTTCGGGTTCTGCGCAATGACCGCGTTGGCGGCGTTCAGGATGCGCACCGTGGAGCGATAGTTCTGCTCCAGCTTGATCACCTTCAGGTTCGGAAAATCGGTCTGCAGCAGCTTGAGGTTGTCGAGCGTCGCGCCGCGCCAGCCGTAGATGGCCTGGTCGTCGTCGCCCACCGCCGTGAAGGCCGGCGCACGCAGGTGCGAGCCGCCCGCCAGCAGCTTCAGCAGCTGATACTGGCAGGCGTTGGTGTCCTGGTATTCGTCGACAAGGAAGTAGCGCAGGCGGTTCTGCCACTTCAGGCGCACGTCTTCATTGCGCGCGAACAGCTCGGCAGGAATACGGATCAGGTCGTCAAAGTCGACCGCCTGATACGCATGCAGCGTCGCCACGTAGTTGCGGTAGACCAGCGCCGCTTGGTGATCATCGACGTTGTTGTTGGCGAGCGCCTCGGCAATCGCGGTATCCGGATCGACGAGACCGTTCTTCCACAGCGAGATCGTGCTCTGCACGCGGCGGATCAACTGCTTGTCGGTGGTCGCGAGTTGCTCCTGGATCATGCCGAAGCAATCGTCCGAATCCATGATCGAGAAGCGCGGCTTGAGGCCGACATGCTCGGCTTCCGCCCGCAGGATCTGCACGCCCAGCGAGTGGAACGTACAGACCGTCAACTGCTTGATGGGAATGCGCTTGCCGTCTTCGCGCGTCTTGCCGTCCATCAGCTTGGCCACGCGCTCCTGCATTTCCTTGGCCGCCTTGTTGGTGAACGTCACCGCGGCGATGTGCTTGGGCTCGAAGCCCTTGTCGAGGATCAGGTGCGCGATCTTTTGCGTGATCACGCGCGTCTTGCCCGAGCCCGCCCCGGCCAGCACCAGGCACGGGCCGTCGAGGTAATGCACACCTTCGGATTGGGCAGCATTGAGTCCGTGGGCGAGACCGGAAGACATGGGAAGAGGCGGAAGAAAAAGCAGGCGGGAACGACAGCGGAGGGCGATGGTAGCACGGCGCCTTTGCATTGATTGAGCGGATAAAAAGCCGTTTGCCGGGGCGCCGTCGGAGGTGCGCAATACCGCACCGCACGCGTTTGCGCCCCCCGCTTTTCGCACAGGCGTTACACCGCTTCCGCGCCGTTACACGAACCCCGTAAGCGACCCTGCGCGGCCCGCCGTTATGGACAGGACAGCGGCTGAATCGGTCGGCCGCTCACCGGAGAACGCACCATGAACCGCATCGCCAAAGCCCTGGCCATCAGCGCCGTCGCCCTGTCTGCCACCACCGGCGCCTTCGCCTAGACGCAATGGCAAAAGGACCACCCGCGCCGCGCCGAGGTCAACCACCGCCTCGCCAACCAGAACAAGCGCATCCACAACGAAGTGAAGGAAGGCGAAATCACCAAGAGCCAGGCGCGCCAGCTGCACAAGGAAGACCGCCAGATTCGCCAGGAAGAGCGCGACATGGCCGCCCAAAACGGTGGGCACATCACCAAACAGGAACAGCGCACGCTGAACCAGCAGGAAAACCAGGTCAGCCGCCAAATCGGCAAGTAAGTCAAAGCAAGACCAGCCACACCCGCACTCCGACCACACCCGAACAAGGCGCTCCCGCCCGCGCCCCGACGGTGTGGCCGTTGTCTTTGGCCTTTGACGTTCCTGCCCTAGATGGCGCCTTGAATTTTGTGTAAGCGGGCGGAAAAAAGAGGGAGGCTTGTCTGAGCGAAGCGAGTTTGCCTCCCTCTCCGCCCGGTTACACAAATT
>NZ_VOSS01000063.1 GCF_007997035.1 Ralstonia sp. TCR112
GTTTTGCAGCGAGGGGCGAATACTAATGTGCGGAAGCGCAGCTGGCAAGCACTTTTGTGTGTCACTCGCAAAAATCTTCTTGATCACCTGCCCGCACCGCCATGAGGCCGCTTGCGTCATGGCAGGTTGAGGGGCCGATAAACGCCGCGTCGGCCAACCTGCGACACGGATCGGGCCGGGCGATTGCCCCGTTACTTATAGAGATGCGGTCGGCATCAATGTTTGCCCGGCGCTTGGCACAGCTTCTGGTTGTAGAGAATCGCCTTGCTGGTTGACGCGTAATTGTCGGCGTCGCACGGCGGCAGGATCAGTGTTGAGTCCTTCTGTACCTTGACCGCAGTCGTCTCGGACAGCACAGCAAGGCACTGGGCGTTGTCGCCACGATGGTATTCAGTCACGGCCAAGTCGCTGCGGGCCTTGTCGCGCTCGATCCAGTCCATGAAAGAATCGCACTCGGAAAGCAGCGAACGCAGCGTTGTACGGGCGGCGTCGTAATCCTTGGCGGCATATTGCTTGTGGGCCTGGCCGATGCGGGCTTGGCGCTGGCGGTCGGTGCAGGCGGCGGGTGCGCGGCGGTAGTCGCCATCAAACATGGCGCGCATGCCACAGAATTCTCGGCAGGCTTCGGCGGTGGCGGAGGAATCCAGCTTGAGCGCATCCTTATTACCCGACACGGCGATGTGGCACTTGCCCTCATCCTTGTCGACCCCAACGCGGCCACGGAGTGTGCCTTCGATTGCGCACGTGTGGCAGTTGCCGCCAATCGTCGTGATGTTGAAGCTGCTGCCCTTGACCGTCATCGTGCCGCTCGCGCTGCCGCCCAGGATGTAGACGTACTCGCCTGGCTCGACCGCCGGGCCAGCCGCCATGGCGCACGCGCTGGCCAACAAGCCTGCGATCATCAATGTGCGCCGCATCCACATTCCACGTGTCATCCTATTCATTCCTGATTCATGGAGGCGGGATGCCTCCTTCAAGCGCGCCATTCTGGCGGCTGGGTATGTTCCCTCGCAACCGCCCGCGAACGGCGCACCTAACCGGTCAGATGTGAAGCAGCGCCAGCACGGCCACGACACCGCCGACAGCGCCAACGCCGTACGAAAGCACCTGCATCCAGCGCCGGCGAGAAAGCAAGGTGATGGCCGCCAGGGCGATCGACACCTGGATGGCGGCCACGGCTTGCGCCCACCGGTGGTGATGGTGGACGGCAAGCTCGCTCGCCTCGTCGGCTTCTTTGGCAAGACGCTCCTGGTCTTCGGCCTGGCGGCGGATGTCTTCCTTCTCGGCGGCGTAGCGTTGGGCGTCACGCTTGGCGGCCGCCTGGTCGGTGCCGGGCAATTGGGCAGTCAACTCGGCAATCGCCTGTTTCTGGCCTTTGGCCTGGTAGTAGGCCCAGCGGTTGGCAGCCTCGGTTTTGTGGATGGCGGCTTCGTTCTTGGCGAGTAGCGCAGCGTTTTGCGTGGCGCCACCTTGGTAACCGAAGATGGCGCCGGCCGTCGACAGAATTGCCGTCATGACGGCGATACGCCCTGCAAAGCTGTCGGCGTGGCCGCTTTCCGCTGCGTGCTCGAGCGCGTGATCGTGCGCGCCGTGCACGTGAAATCCCTCTGACATGGTTGCTCCCCTATTGGTCTTGCTGACCTTGTATCGTCGTGCGCCTGTCAGGCACCGACCTCACAATGTGCATGGCCTTGCACGGAAAGGCAACGCCTTGCGATGCCCATCCAACGTCGCAGATGCAGACTGCCGACACCCGCACGCACAGGTAAAGCACCGCAATTGCAAATCATTTTTACGCAGAAGAATGGCGTCGTTGAATACGCGAAACGGGTCCGTATAATCGCGCAGCAATGCGAACGAGCGCCAATATTTGATTGGCAATCGCATTGTTAATAAAACAAAACAATACTGCGAGTCAGACCCATGGATGCGTCCCGAAAGCCTTTGGCGCCAATGCCCGAAGAGGAACACCAACCCGCCATCGTCCGCGTGGCCGACGCGACGCTCCGCGATGCCAATGCGCTGCTCCATGCCAATGGCGGCCTGAAGTTCGGCCGAGGCATGATCGGCACGATCCTGGCGCTGGTGCTGGGCTTTCTGTGTTTGCTGGGCGTGCTGGCATTTCACTTTCCGCAGTATCTGACGACACCCGAATTACGGCGCGCGTATTCGGTGGATGTGATTCGGCAGATTCTGTTTGTCTCGCTGTTGATTTCCGGCGGGTTATCGCTGGCAAATATCGTGCTGGATAACCGCCGTCGCCTGAACGGCCTGGCGTTCCTTTTTGTGGTGATTGCCGTGGCGCTGGGCGGCTCGCGCGTGCCGGTGGGCGATTTTCCAGATCACACGCCGTATATCGGCATGGACTGGTTCATTCTCGACCTGCTCGGATCAACGGCAATCTTCGTGCTGCTCGAGAAGCTGTTCCCGCTCTATAAGAAGCAGCCGGTGTTCCGCCCCGAATGGCAGACCGACATGGTCCACTTTGCGGTGAACCACTTCATCGTAGGGCTGGTGCTGCTGGTGGTGAACTTCCTGATCCACCGTGTGTTCGGTTGGATGGTGCATGCAGACTTCCAGCAAATGGTGCAGCACATCTGGTTTATTCCGCAGTTGCTGCTTTGCATGCTGGTGGCCGATCTGATGGAGTACGTCACGCACCGCGCGTATCACGAGGTGCCGTTCCTCTGGCGCTTCCATGCCGTGCATCACAGCGTGAAGACGATGGACTGGCTGGCCGGCTCGCGCAGCACATTCTTGAATTGATCGTCACCCGCGTGGCAGTGCTGGGGCCGCTGTTCGTGCTGGGCTTCGACAAGGCAGTAGTCGATGTCTACATCATCATCGTGGGCTTCCAGGCGGTGTTCAATCACGCCAACGTGCACTTGCCGTGGGGCCCGCTGAAGTACATCTTCGTGACGCCGGATTTCCACCACTGGCACCATTCATCGGAAGACGAAGCGATCGACAAGAACTACGCCGCGCATTTCGCCTTCATCGATTACCTGTTCGGTACCGCGGTGAAATCGAAGAAGGCCTTCCCGGAGAAGTACGGCGTGGTGGGCGACTACATGCCCGACGGCTTCGTGAACCAGCAGCGCTTTCCGTTCCGCCGTCAGCAGAACTGAGTCGAAGGTCTCCCATCATGCCGCTCGCCCCCGCCGCTCAGTACCTGATCGCCCGCCTCGGCCTCGAACCGCACCCGGAAGGCGGCTTCTATCGCGAAACCTATCGCAGTGAGGAACGCATCCAACGAGGCATCCCGCCCATCGAACGTGCGGCCGCCACCGCCATCTATTACCTGTTGGCGGATGATGCATATTCCGCCTGGCATCGGATCCAGTCGGACGAGTTGTGGCACTTCCATGCGGGGGACTCACTCAATGTGCATGTGTTGGAGACTGACGGTACGGTGAGCACGCATCGCCTGGGCCACGCGGCCGACGATGCGATGGCGGTGTACCAGGCGGTGGTGCCGGCGGGCCGCTGGTTTGCAGCCGAGCGCGTGCCGGGTGAACATGGGTATGCGCTTGTCGGCTGCACCGTTGCGCCGGGGTTCGAGTTCAGCGAATTCGAACTCGCCGACGGTAGTGCGCTGCTGACGGAGTATTCGGCACATGGTGATCTCATCCGGAGATTGCTGCCCCACCCTGCGGCGCGTTAGTCAGCACCACACCACGCTCTCATAGCCGACCGTGCGCCGGTAGACGCTGATACCCCGCCACGTGCTGTACTCCATGTACGCACAGGTCAGGACGACGATCCAGTTGGCTGCTGCCGTGGCTGTGGTGGACATATCCCCTCCCATCTTTGCCTGCCCGATAGTTGTCTTATCGGCACGTTTTCAGTCTATGAGAGGGGGCCCAAAAACCATTGCAAGAGCAACGACGCTTCTTGGCCCCTATTTCAGGCCCACGACTCCGTATGGGCATCACGCGTCGCAAACGGCCCGCGCAGCACAGCCCGAATGGATCCTGGAGCGCACAGTACGGCGCCGACCGTCACGCTGCCGGACACCGCCAGTACGCGGCAGCTTTCAAGTGTGCCCTGCCAACGGCGCATAAGGCGCGGTACCACTCAGCCATGGTGCGCGCTGGAACTGATGGCAGATCACACCATCGTCTGAAGAAAAAAAGGAGGGCGCGTCAACTGAGTGCCGCCCTCCCCGTTTTACGGCCTTCAAGTGCTTCCGGCTTACAGCTCGAGCTGCTCCAGCACTTTCCCCTTGGTCTCGATGCCGAGGAAGTAGATGGTAATTGCCGCCAGGATGGGCACCAAGGCCAGCAGCAGGAACGCATTGCTGACGTTGCCCGAGCCGATGGTCGAACCGATCAGCATTGGCGAAAAGATCGCCGCAATCTTCAGCCACGCGCCGCCCATGCCGCAGCCGATCGCGCGGATGTTGGTCGGGTACAGCTCCGGCGTATAGACATAAGCGGTGATGAAGCCGCACGCCATCAACCCCAGCGCCAACGAGCACAACCCTGCCACCACATAGAGCGACTGCTCGTGCAGCAGCCCCGCCAGCGCCAGCGAGACGCCGCACAGCACAAACGACACCACCATCACGGGCTTGCGGCCAACCTTGTCGACGATCATCGCGCACACCAACGAGCCGACCACACCCAGCACCGACGCGAGAGCCGCCAGATTCAGCGCCAGCTGGAGCGGTGCGTGATAGATCGTCTTGTAGACCGTCGGCAGCCATGTCGACAGACCGTACTGGATGAAACCGCACGTTGCCCACAGCATGGCCACGACCACCGTGCGCTTGATGTACACCGGGCCGAACAGATCGCGCATGCCGCGCTTCGGGTGGCGGTGTGACATCTGCTCGAAGGCCGAGGTATCGCCCAGCGGAGGCAGCGGCTCCTTCGCCTTCGCTTCAAAGCGAGCCTGCGCAGCGTCGGCCTCAGCCATGCGGCCATGGGTGGCCAGCCAGCGCGGGGACTCCGGCACGGCCTTGGGCAGCGCAAAGAACAGGACCAGCGGAATGCCACCGAGAAAGTACATCACCTCCCAGCCGAAATGCGGTACCAGCCATGCGCCCAAGGCATTGGACACCAGCAGGCCGATCGGGAACACCACCTCGTAGAGCAGCACGAAGCGCCCGCGACCATGTGCGCGCGTGACTTCGTTGATGTACGTAGCCGCCACGGGCAGTTCGCCGCCCAACCCAACGCCTTGCACGATACGCAGCGCTGCAAACACAGCAAAACTGGGCGCCACGCCACACAGCAGGCTCATCAAGCCGATGATGCCCGCGCTATAGCCGATCATGCGCACGCGACCGAATCGCTCGGCCAGCATGGGAAACACCAACGCGCCGATCAACTGACCGATGCCGGGGGCACCGATCACAAAAGCGATCTGCGCCGGTGTCAGATGCCACTGCGCAATCAGCAGCGGCAGCGTTGCCGCGATGACGATGACGTCAAAGCCGTCGAAGAATGTCGCCAACCCGATCAGCAGACGCGCGCGCACGTGCATGCCGTTGCTCTTGAGCCGCTCGATGCGGGCAACGATCTTGCCAAGGCTCATCGCACCCCGCGACCCATCGTGGTCAATTCCGCTATCAATCAAAACACCTGGCTTCATGTGAAGCTCCTTCCGGAGGAAGTTGATGCGCCACCGGGTCGCTGCCCAGCGGCGCGCGTTGGGTCAGGACGTCAGAACGAGTGGTGCACCCCGGTGCTGACAACGACCTGGTTGCGCTGCGCCGCTACACCCACGCCGTTGATGGCAGCAGACTGCGCATCGCCGGACGCACGCTGATACGTACCTTGCAGGTAGACCTGCGTGCGCTTGGAAAACGCATACACGTTGCCGAGGCTGAACTGGTTCCAGCGGGCGCCCTCGTACCTGCTGAAGGTATAGCCCACGTTGAGCGTGTTGGCGGCGCTGTAATGCCACGCGGTCCCCAGGTCGACGTTCTGTGCGCGGGCGTTGGCACCGCCCAGCGTGATGCGCGTTTGCGTATAGACCGCGTTGATCTGGACCGGCAGGCCGCTGAACTGATACAGCGCGCCGGTACCGAACGACTTGACCGAACTCATCGGCGTCATCACACCGGGCACAAGCGTCGTGCCGAGCGTGTTCGTGATCCCCAAGCGCCCCGCGATGTCCAGCGCGCGGTCGTTGGACGCGGTATAGGCCGCGGCGGCTCGGAAACCGCCATTGGTGTAGTACGCACCGAGGCTGTAACTGCGGCTCTTCGACGGCGAACCGGGTACCTCGCCAAAGCCGTACATGCCGCCCAGTTGCAGCCCGCCGAAGATGGGCGAGACGTAACGCACAGCGTTGTCGATCTGGAACTGGTTGGCCAGGTTGTCGAAGTTGCCGGGGTGGAACAGGTAGAAGTTGGTGAGCTGGAAACCGTTGCTCAGGCGGCCGAGGTAATCGAACATGAAGTCCGCCTGATGGCCAAGCTGGATGTTGCCCAGGCGATCGTTCGTCAGGCCGACCCACGCGGTGCGGTTGAACAGCTTGCCGGCAACCACGCTGCTGCCGGTGTCACCCAGAAACCCCGATTCCAACTGGAAGATGGCCTGCGTACCGCCGCCGAGATCTTCCGAGCCGCGCAGGCCGAAACGGTCCGGCTGCATCGTGCCGGGGTCCATGCGCAGCGCCGAGCCGCTGGACGCACCGCTTTTGAGGCTGTTGATGTAGGCCACGCCTTCATCAAGGCTGCCGTACAGCGTCACATTGCTCTGGGCCGCCGCCGTACCGGCCAGGCTCATCGCCGCAAGGGCGAACAAGGTTGTCTTCATTTGCAGTTTCCTCCACTGGACAAGGTGTCCGCCCCGCCAGTTGTTATCGCCGTCTTGGTGGACGAGCTGGTTGTGGTTCTTGCTTTGTTTCGTATGCGAAACGTTGTTTAAAAGAAAAACAGGGCGCAAAAAAAAGACGGCGCGGCTGGTCGGGCCGGCGCCTAAACCATCCTGCGCTTACAGATCGATCACCAGGCGCTTGCCCTTACAGCCGGATACGCAAACCATCATCGTTTGGTTCGATGCGCGTTCGCTCTTGGACAGCACGCTGTCACGGTGGTCGGGCTCGCCTTCGAGCACGCGCGTTTCGCACGAGCCGCACACGCCTTCCTTGCAGCTGTGTTCCACCTCGACGCCAATCTCCAACAGCGCGTCGAGCAGCGACTTGCCTGCCGGCACACACAGTTCAGCACCGTTGCGCGCGAGCTTGACCTGGTATTCGCCCTCCTGCACCGATTCCACACCGGGGTCGGCCGCAAAGCGTTCGATATGAACGTTGGTGTAGCCCAGCGCCTCACAGGCCGCCTCGAATGCCCGCAGCATCGGGCCGGGGCCGCAGCAATAGAAATGCGTATCGGCCGGATGCCCTGCAAGCAGCGCTTTCAGATCGGGGGGCCCACCGGCTTCTGCGTCCAGGTGAAAACGCACCGCATCGCCATGGGCGGCCAGCTCATCGGCAAAGGCCGCTTCGGCACGCGAGCGGGCGCAGTACAGCATCGAGAACGTCTTGCCTTGCTCGGCCAGGCGACGCGCCATGCAGACGATGGGCGTCACGCCGATGCCACCTGCAACCAGCACGGTGCGCGGCGCGGTTTCGTCCAGCTCGAAGTGATTGCGCGGGCCGCCGATCTTGAGCGTCGAACCGACGCGCAACTGCTCGTGCACATAGCGCGAGCCGCCGCGACTGTTGCGATCGAGCAGCACGCCGACCACGTAACGGTCACGCACCTCTGGCGCGCCGCACAGCGAATAGCTGCGCACCAGCCCGTTGCCGAGATGCAGTTCGATATGCGCGCCCGGTGCGTACTCGGGCAAAGGCTTGCCGTCGACATCGCGCAGCTCCACGCTCACGATGCCTTGGGCTTCGTAGCGCATGGCATGCACGCGCAGGTTGAGGGGGGAATTCATAGCACGTCTCTCTGCAACGTTTCAGCGCTTTTCCGTCAGGAACTTGCCTTCGGGGCCGGCGACGTTCTTCTGCCGGCGTGTGTTGCCGTCAATGCCGCCGTCGATGGCCCATTCGGCAAACACGGTCGGGCCGGGCTCGAAATCGCGCGGCTGCCAGTCAGCGTCGAGCTGGTCTTCATCGGCGTAGTACTCGATCAATCCGCCGGCCGGGTTCTTGAAGTACCAGAAGTACGCCGACGAGATCGGGTGACGGCCGGGGCCCAGCTGCGTATCCCAGCCACAGCGCGACACGTGCATGCCGCCACCGAACACCTCATGGATGTCGCGCACCGTGAAAGCGACGTGGTTGAGGCCGCTCTTGGCCTGCGGCGTCTGCAACAGGAACAGGTCGTGGTGGCCGCCTTCGGGCTCGCAGCGCAGGAACGCCCCGCGGCCCGGGTAGTGGTCGGACGGCACAAAGCCGAGCTTCTCGACATAGAAGCGCTCCGTGGCCGCCACGTCCTTGACGAAGAAGACCACGTGGCCGACTTCGATGGGCGTGGCGCGCTCGTAGATCGGGCTGGGTTGGTTGCGGCGTGGCTTGTCCGTCCACGTGTTCATGGCAGCGCATTGCACGTCGACGTCGCGCTTCGTGGTCATCTGCACGCGCACGGCTAGACCGTTCGGGTCGGTGCAACCGACGCGGCCGTCGGCGTGCACGTAGCCGGGCTGGTCAGCCAGCGTGTCGACCAGGCGATCGAGCACAACGTGCGAATCGGTGCCCCAGATCACTTCGCGCAGCGTCGGGCCGGCTTCCATGGCCGGCGGCAGCGCGGCATCGTCGCTGCGCTTCAGGCGCACGCGGCAGCCGTTGAGTGTCTCGAACAGCAGGCCGCCGGCGTCTTCCGATTGCAGGGCGAGGCCCCAATCCAGGAAGAACTGCTTGCAGGCGGCGAGGTCGTCGGCACCGTAGACGATTTCGTCGATGCCTCGAATCGTGTTCATCTTCATCTCCTGTGGTCTGGGTGTTCTGTTTCAGCTTCAGTTGGCGTTGGCCCAGGCCAGCGGTTGTTCATTCAAGCCCCAGTAGAGGCTCTTCTGCTCCATGTATTGCAGGATGCCGAGGCGGCCCTTCTCGCGGCCGAGGCCGCTGTCGCGCCAGCCACCAAACGGCGTCGAAATCGAGAACTGCTTGTATGTGTTGATCCACACGTTGCCGGCCTGCACCGCGCGGCCGATGCGCCATGCGCGCTTGTAGTCGCGCGTCCAGATCCCGGCGGCCAATGCGTAGACGCTGTCGTTGGCCTGTTCGATCAATTCGTCTTCATCGTCGAACGGCATGGCGACGAGCACCGGGCCGAAGATTTCTTCCTGGCAGATGCGGGCGCTGTTGGTGAGCCCTTCGATGATGGTCGGCGTGTAGAAATAGCCCGACTCGCAGCCGGCGATTGCGGGGCGCAAACCGCCCGTGCGCAGGTGGCCGCCCTCTTCCACGCCCATCGCGACGTACGACTCGATGGTCTCGCGGTGGCGGTCGGTGATCAGCGGACCCATCTGCGTCGATTCATCGGCCGGATTGCCGACACGCAGACGTGCTGCGGCAGCGGCGAGGCGATCCATGAACGGCTCGTACAGCGAACGCGCCACGAACAGGCGCGAACCGGCGATGCACGACTCGCCCGACGAGCTGAAGATGCCGTACAGCACGCCATTCACGGCGTGGTCGAGGTCGGCATCTTCAAACACCATCGTCGGCGACTTGCCGCCGAGTTCCAGCGACACCGGCATCATCTTGTCAGCGGCGATGTGGGCAATGTGTTTGCCCGTGTTCGTGCCACCCGTGAACGACACACGGCGCACCAGCGGATGCTTCGTAATCGCATCGCCAATCACGGAGCCCTTGCCCGGCAGCACGCTGATCATGCCCTTGGGCACGCCCGCCTCTTCGCAGATGGCAGCAAGTTCCAGCGCCATCAGCGGCGTGACTTCCGCCGGTTTGACGACGACGGCGTTGCCCGCGGCCAGCGCGGGCGCCATCTTTTGCGCTTCGCTGGCAATCGGCGAATTCCACGGCGTGATGGCGGCCACCACGCCCATGGGCTCATGCACGCTCATCGTCAGGCAATCGCCACGCATGGGCGTGAGCGACTCTTCCAGCGTCTCGCATGCGGCGCCGAAGAACTGGAACGTGGCCGCAGCGCTTGCCACCAGCGCGCGCGTCTCGTTGATCGGCTTGCCGTTATCCAGGCGCTGGCGTTGTGCCAACGCTTCACTGCGCGAGCGGATCAGCTCAGCTACGCGGTACAGAACGGCCGCGCGCTCGTGCGGCTTGCGCTGCGCCCAACCGCTGGAGAGGAAGGCGCGGTAGGCGCCTGCCACCGCCTCTTCCACATCGGCGACGCTGGCGGCATTGAGCTCTGCAACGACTTCACCGGTGGCCGGGTAGCGCGTGGCATAGCGCTCGCCCGTGCCGAGGCGCCAATCGCCGGCAATGCAGATGGGCAACACGGACGTTGCGGTTGCGTTCGGGTTGGAAACAGTCATGGCGCTATGGCCTCGCTTAAATCGAAACGGCGTGCGCGCGGTTGCCCAGCGCACGCACCACGCTGAACACCGTCAGCGCAGAAGTCTTGGGATTGGCCGCCAGCGGCTTGCCGCGCATCGTCAGCTCGAAGCCGCCAAAGGCACCGCGCGCTTCGACGTGATGGATGTTCTCGTCCACCGTTGGATCGGCCAGCAGCTTGACGTGCGTGTGCTCAAGACCGAGGCCTGCCAATGACAGCGTGGCCGCCACGTTGGCGTTTTTCGGGAACAGACGCGCAGCTTCACGGGCGTTGCCTTCGAAGATCACGGTCGGCTCGCGCAGCGCATCGAGGTCGAACTGCTGTTCGGCCGGCGTGTCCTTCCAGGCGCGCGGCGGTTTGCGGCCGGTGTAGATGACCGCATCCAACCCGCCGACGCGCGCAGCGGCCAGTGCGTCGATGGCGCCGATGGCGCCCGACAGCAGCTGCACCTGCGCGTTGCCACGGCGGGCCGCAGCCTCCAGCCGTTCGGCCACGCCGGGTTCCGACAACGCACCCACCGATACGACCAGGCAGTCGATGCCCTGCTCCAACGCCGGCAACACATGCTCTTCAAGCGCATCATGGCCAGCGCATTCGACGAGCAGATCAGGATGCGCGTCGGCCGACAGATGCGTCGTGACACGCGCATTCGGTGCGAACGGGGCGATGGCCTCGCGCGCCTTGTCCATCGCGTGCTCGGGCACGATCACGGCGTCAAAGCACACATCCGGATCGCTCTTGAGCAGTTCCAGTACGCCCTGCCCGATCGCTCCGCACCCGACCATCGATACATGCAGCATGTCCGGCTCCTTCAATTGGCTCGGTTGCAGATTCACGCCACCACCGTCGTGCGCTCGGCTGCGCGCTCGCCCTGGCCGTCCTTGGCCTGCTGGTTGACCGGCGGGCCTGCAAAGATCGTCTTGAAGCTGCCGATGGAAAGCATGTCGATCTCCATCAGGAACGGGCCTTCGCCGCTGGTGGCTTCCTTCAGCGCGCTGCTCACGTCTGCCAGATCCGAGACGCGGCGATGACGCAGTTGCAGCGACTGGGCGAGCGCCGCGTAGTCCGGCGTGTGCAGATCCACGTAATGGCGGCGGCCGCCGTACTGCGCGTCCTGAATGTTCTTGATGACGCCGTAGCCCTTGTCGTTCATCAGCACGATGACGAGGTTGGCGCGCTCCTGCACCGCAGTCGCCAATTCACCCAGGTTCAGGATGAAGCCGCCATCGCCGGCCAGGCAGAACGTGGTCTTGCCCGATCCGGTTGCAGCCGCACCAATGGCCGCGCCGATGCCCATTGCCAAACCTTGGCCGATGCCGCCGCCCAGCGCATGCACGCCGGCGCGCGAGTCAAAGATGCGGAGTTGCCTATTGCCCCACGTGCTGTTCGACACCGTCACGTCGCGCACCCAGTTGAATTCGCGGCCCACGGCAGCTTGCAGTGCCTCCACCAGCTTGGCGTAAGGGCCGAGGCCGTCGACCAGCCCGCCCACGGCCGCATCGTGTGCCGCCCGCAGGTCTGCCGCGAATGTCGCGTCGATCTGCATCTTCTTTTCCAGCCGATCGGCCAGGCCATCCAGCGCAAGCGCCGAATCGCCGCACACGAAGTAGTCGCTGGCGTAGCAACGGCCTTCCGCTGAAGCATCCGCATCGATGCGGTACAGCGGGCGCGGCAGTTTCAGTTCGTACTTGAGCGTTTCGTTGCCGCGCAGGCGTGAGCCCACCACGACCATGGCATCGCACGTCTGGTAGAACGCTTCGACCGGCTTGTGCAGGTTGAATGCGCCCAGCGAGCGCGGGTCATCTTCCGGCACGATGCCGCGGCCCTGCGTGCTGGTGACCACACCAAAGCCGAGGTCCATCAGCGCTTGACCTGCTTCGCAGCGTGGCGGGCACCACCGCCGAGCCACAGCATCGGACGGCGCGCGCGCGACAGGCGTTCAGCCAGTTCGTCCAGCGCGTGAGCCGACGGCACATGCTGCGGCACCAGCAGCGGGCGCAGGTCGTCCGGCATGGGAATCAGCGCAGCCTGGATGTCGATAGGAATCTCCACGCTCACCGGGCCGGCCGGAGCCGTCAGCGCCGTCTGCACGGCCAGCTTCATCGTGCTGATGGCCGTATCGGCACTGCGCACGCGGAAGGCTGCCTTGGAGACGGCCTTGAGCATCGTGAGCTGGTCCGGCGCTTCGTGGATGTACGCGAGGCTCTGGTCCAGGTACGGCGTTTCGATCTGGCCCGTGATGTGCAGCAACGGCGTGCCGGCGGTCAGGGCTTCGACCATGGCGCCCGCCGCGTTGCCGGCAGCGGTGCCGGTGCTGGTCAGGCAGACGCCGAGGCGCCCGTGGTCCGGGCATAGGCGTCGGCCATGTTGGCGCCGCCGGCTTCACCGCGCGCCATGACGAAGCGGATCTTGCCGCGCTCGCCCATCGCATCGAGGATGGGCATGTTGTGGATCGAGATGACACCGAAAGCGGCCTTGACCTCGCAGGCCTCCAGGAAGGCTGCAATCGCGTGGCCCACCGTGACCAGCTGTTGTTCCTGTTGTTGTCGTTTAAGCATGACGGGAGTGTCCTCCGGAGATATCGATGTGGCTGCCCGTGGTGTACGAAGACAACGGCGAGGCAAGGAACAGAATGGCGCGGGCCGCCTCTTCGGGCACGCCCAGGCGTCCAAGGGGAATGTGTTTTTGCGCGGCCAGGCGACGCGTCCACGCAGCCCAGTCGAGATGGCGATCTTCTTCGGGTCGAGCCTCGAAGCGGCGGCGCCATTGGCCGGACTCCACCAGGCCGATCAGGATGCCGTTGACGCGCACGCCCTTCGGTGCAAATTCGGTCGCCATCGAACGCACAAGGTTGAGCACACCCGCACGCGCGGCAGAGGTGGCCACCATGTGCGGCTCGGGCTGCTGCGCGAGCAGCGAATTCACGCAGACGATCGCGCCGTGCGCCGAGCGCTCGAGTTGCGGCAGGAAAGCGCGCGTGGGATGGATCACCGAGAAGAACTTGAGATGCAGCTCCTGCGTCCACGCGGCATCGTCGGTATCGGCAAACGTCGAGACACGGCCTTGGCCGGCGTTGTTGACGAGCATGTCGACGGGACCCAGCGCTTGCTCCACGGCGTCGGCAAACGCTGCCATCTGCGCGGCGTCGAGCACGTCGCACGTTGCAGCAAACAGCCGGGCGTTGGGGAAGCGGCTGCGCAAACTTTGTTCGGCTTGCGCGAGGCGTTCGGCATTGCGGCCGCACAGCGCCACGGCGGCACCGGCTTCCAGCAGCAGTTCAACGGTGGCCAGGCCGATGCCGGAGGAGCCGCCCGTCACGACAGCGGTCTTGCCAGTCAGGTCGATCATCGGCATGGTCATTCGCGGAAGAGGTTGACGACCTTGCCGCCGGCGGGGCGGTAGTCCAGCAAGTAAGACAGCTCGCCGGCAGCGGCGCGCACCTTGTCGATCATCAGATCAAGCTGGGCCGCTTCGATGCGCGGCGACGGAATCGTCGTGCCGAGCGCGGCCACCACCTTGCCGGCGCGGTCCAGCACCGGTGCAGCAATCGTCGAGATGTTGGCTTCGAAGAAGCCTTCCTGCAGCACGTAGCCGTGTTCGCGGTCGCGCTGGACCATCTCGAACAGCTCTTCCACCGTGCGCGGCGTGTTGGCGGAAAACACTTCCAGCTGTGGCTCCGGATACAGCTGGCGCAGCTCAGCCAGCGACAGATCGGCCAGCAGCACACGACCCAGCACCGTGGCGTGAGCCGGCAGGCGCGTGCCGACATTCACCGAACTGGTGAACGGCGTGGGCGCGACGGATTTCGCCACGTAGACGATCGAGCGGCCATCGCGCACGACGAGGTTGCACGGATAATGAATCTCGTCGCGCAGACGATCGAGCAGCGGGCGGCCCAGCTCGGTCAATTCCAGCGACGCGAGATATTCAAAGCCCAGGCGCAGCACCGCCATGCCGAGGCGGAAATCGCGGCCGCCGTCAACGCGTTCGATGAAGCCCATCACTTCAAGTGTGGTCAGCAGGCGGAACACCGTGGAGCGCGGCACCTTCAGGCGGCGCGCCAGTTCCGGCGCAGACAGCACACGGTCTTTGTGGCTGAACTCGCACAGCAGGCGCAGGCCGCGTTCGAGCCCCGGCACGATGTACTTTTCCTGCACGTCTTCTGGGATGAGGTCGTTGCTCATACGTCTTGGCGCTTAGGCGTTTTGGGATTGGGAGAGAACCGCATGTTCGATCCAGCCTGCGACAGCGTCAGGCGCATCGATGTAGGAGGCATGCCCGGCCGATGGCACAAGCGCAAACGGCAGATCGAACGTCTTCGCCAGCGCTTCGCAGCCCAGCGGCGGCGTAATACCGTCGACATCGCCGCACGCGATCTGCGCGGGTGTGGAGGCGGGGCGTTTGCTCAGATAGGCGCCGATGTCGTCGCCGCTCAGCATCGCCACAGCCTGACGATAACCACCTTCGTTGAGGCGCTTCATGTTCCAGCGCACCCAGGCGCGTTCTTCGTCGGTGGCATTCGGGCGCAGCAGATGCGCGTGGCGCGATTCCGCCATGCCGTCGATGCCAAGCTGATCGAGCGTTGCAAGACGCTGGGCCTGCACGCTGCGGGACGTCTCTTGCTGCCCCGGTTGGCCGTAGCCCTGCGCGGGGTTCAGAAGCAGCAGGCGCTTCGGCTGCATCGCCGCTGGCGCGGCGGCCACATACGCCGATGCCATCAGCGCGCCCAGCGAATGACCGACGATCGCATCGGGCGTCACATCCAGCGCGGCAAGCCACGCCTGCAGCCGCAGCGCGTAGTCGGCGGCGCGCGGTGCCACGTCTGCAAGCGGCGTGGAACTGCCGTAACCCGGCGCATCCCATGCCAGCACGCGCATGTTGTGCGAAAGAACCTGCGCGCAAGGCAGCCATGACGCAGCGCTGGAGCTGATGCCGTGCAACAGCACCACCACCGGCCCGCGCTCGCCCCATTGCCGATAGCCGATGCGGTCGCCGTGCGCGTTGATGGCGACGGTGCGTTCGGCAAACCCTGCGCCGAGCACGGCAAGCGCGTCGGCAACGCGGAACGGATGGGAAGACATGACAGCCTGCGCGCTCATGGCATTAACGCTTGATCTTGGCGAGCGGATGCTCGGGCGGATACGTCGGCGTGATCGGCTTCTTGGCGCCGAGCATCACGCACATCAGCGCATCTTCATCGCCGATATTGATTTCTTCGCGGTACACGCCGGGCGGCACCGAGACGAGATCGCGATCGGTCAGGATGGTCTCAAAGCGCTCGCCGTCCTTCTCCAGCACCAGCTTGAGCTTGCCGCGAATGATGAAGAACACCTCTTCCACATCGGTGTGCAGATGCGACGGGCCTTCGTGGCCGGCCGGAATGACCATCGTCGAAAACGTGAAGTGCTCCGCCGGCACCGTGTTGGTGTCAGCGGCCACGCCCGTACCGCCCGTGCCGAGGTAGCGCATTTGCGCACGGCGGTATTTCGGGTCGAAGTCGGCCTGGAACTTGAGGGCGTCCCAGTCGTAGCGGCGGGTGGAAAAACGCGCGACGCGGCTGTTCATCCAGTCTTCAAACGACGCGCCTTCCGGGCGGTCCCACGTGCGTTGCACTTGCTGTTGTTCGGAGAGATCGCTCATCGAATACCTCTTCTGAATGGTGTGTGGATGCATTACTGCATGACGAAACCGCCGTTGACGGCCAGCGTCTGGCCCGTCACGAATCGGGAAAGGTCGGACAACGCGAACAGCACGGCGCCGCACACGTCATCGGGCAGCTGGTCGCGCGAAATGGCGCGCTGGTCGCGGTACAGCGCATGACGGTGCGCCGGCACGTATTCGGTGGCCTCCACCAGCGTCAGGCCCGGCGCAATGGCGTTGACGGTGATGCCGTCTGCGCCACATTCGCGCGCCAGAGACTTGGTCATGCCGATGACGGCGCTCTTGCTGGCCACGTAAGCCAGCAGGTTCGGCGCGCCCCACAGCGGGGTGTCCGACGACAGGTTGACGATGGCGCCGCGGCCCGAAGCCTTGAGCGCCGGCAGGCAAGCCGTCGTCATCAACCAGGTGCCACGCACGTTGACGTTCATCACGCGGTCCCAGGTCTCGATGTCGATCGACGATGCGTCGCGCCCGCCCGAGTTCGTGATGGCCGCGTTGTTGACGAGCCCGTCGAGCCCACCCAGTGCCTGCACAGCCGCAGCAGCGCATGCCTGAATGGAAGCCGGATCGCCAAGATCGAGCGCAAAGCCATGCGCATTGAAACCGGCCGCACGCAGCGCCGCGGCCGCTTCCTGCACGCGCTCGCCAAGAATGTCGGCCAGCGCAACGGCGCCACCGGCTTCGGCGATCGACTTGGCAAAGGCCAGACCGAGACCGCGCGCGGCGCCCGTCACGAGCACCTTGCGGCCCGCCAGCAGCCCGGCAGTTGAATTGCGCTCAGGCATGTTGGGCTTCCGTGGGAACCGGCTTGAGCATGGCGACAGGCGCGTCGGCCAGTTCAGCGGCGGCGCGGCGTGCGAGCACACGGCGGATACGCGTGATGCCGATGTCGTGCTGATACAGCGTCTCGTGCTCGCGCGCTTCGGGTGCCATCGACTCCAGCACGACGCGGTCCTGTTCCAGCACATCCCAGTGCAGGCCTTCGAGGCGATTGCGATACAGGAAGCGCCACACGTCGCGCTGCCAACCCTGCACGTGGCGCGTGCGCCAGAAGTAGACGATGCAGTGCTCTTCATCGACCGGCGTCACGATGCCGATGATGGTGAACGGCCCGCCCGGGCCGACCTTCGGTTGATACGGAATCGACAGGCGCAGCCACATCGTGCCGGTCTCGCCAAACTCGGTCCAATCGAAGTTCACGCCGCGCTGGCCGGTCTTCTGGAACATGATCCCGTGGTCGGTTTCAACCACTTCCATCACGGCCTTCTTCTCGCCGCTGGCCATCGAGTGCGACACGGCGTGCAGGTAGGCGCCGTGCATCGGGTCCATGACGTTGTCGATGGCATAGCGGTAGTTGACGTTCCAATGCGCGAAGCAGAGGAAGTGGCTGTGCTCGTCGCTGGTCAGCTCTTCAGGCAAGCGCAGCGTGCCGACCGCGTCGTCGAACTCGGAGGGGGCCTTGTCGCCAAACCACAGGAAGATGGCGCCGGCGCGTTCCTGCACCGGGTAGCTGCGCACGCAGGTCTTGCCTTCCATGGGGCAAGCGTCAACGGCTGGCACGCTGGTCACCGTACCTTGGCCGTTCACTTCAACGCCGTGGTACCAGCAAGCCACGTGGTCGCCCAGGTTCCAACCCATCGACAGGCGCGCACCACGATGCGGGCAGCGGTCTTCCAGCGCATGCACCTGGCCGGCGGTGTCACGCCACAACACGATGTTCTGGCTCAGACGCGTGATGCCCACCGGCGCGTTTTTCACATTCCACGACGCCGCCACCGGATACCAGTAGTTGCGCAGACCGGTGTTGATGCGCGCTTCCTTCTGCGCTTCCTTGTTGCCTTCCATTGCTTGCCTCTTCTGATGGGTTGAGCCGTGCGCCTCTGCGGGCAATGCGGCGTCGAATCGTGTTGGAACCGGCCTCGACTCAGGCGCCCAGGCGGCGCATCTCGGCCAGGAAGGTGTCTTCCGTCCAGGTCTCGCCACCGGCCGCATTGCGCGGGCCGCGCTCGTTCAGCACGGCGACGATGTCGGCCGGCGTTTGCGCGCCGCCCAGGAATGCCGCTTCCAGCGAATCGGCCAGTTGGTTCTCATAGGCGGTCGGCTCGGCGGCGCGTGTTTGCCACACCAGATTGGCGACGTGGCCGGGGCGCTCGACACGGCCCTTGCCAGCGACGTTGTTCGGAGAAATGGGCTCCCACGGAGCGAGGTCGGGGTTGTATTGCGATTGCATTTCTGTCGACTCCATCACGTTTCGCTTGTTTTACCTATGAAACGTCTGTTAATATCTGGAACACAGGTGCAACTATAGACCGCGTCTTCGAAATCGCAGATGCGGGATTACCCTATGGTTTGCGAAAAAATGGGTCGGCAGGGGGCGGCCGATCCGCCGGATCGCGCAATGGGCCTAGGCCTTCGTGTCGCGCGCGGCACCACCACCGTCGAGCTCAAAGGTCGGAACGATGAGCACATCCGCTACGGCGCCGAAGGCGGTAGCGATTGGAACCGCTTCGACGTGCCGAAATTCGATTGTTGATGCCGGAACGGCTCAGAACAATTTGCGATAAACCACGAAGCCCGACTTGTCCGCCAACGTGTCATACAGCCGCATGGCGGTCGTGTTGGTTTCGTGCGTCTGCCAATAGACGCGCGGCAAACCATCGGCCTGCGCGCGACGGTAGACCGCTTCGATCAAGGCCCGGCCCACGCCCTGCCCGCGCGCGGCCTGCGCCGTAAACAGATCCTGCAAATAGCAGCTCATGCCGATTTGCGTGGTGCTGCGATGGTAGAGGAAATGCACGATGCCGAGCAGCTCACCGCCACGTTCGGCCACCAGCGCGTAGACGCGCTCCGCTTCGTCGAAGAAGCGCTGCCAAGTCGTCTGCGTGACGATGTCGGGCAACGCTGTCTCGCCCGCACGTCCGTAGAAGGCGTTGTAGCCATCCCAGAGCGGTTTCCACGCGGCAAAGTCGTCTTGGCGGATGGGGCGGATGTGGAGGTCGGCAGGTGCTGGCATGGTGAGCTGGACGGGTGGCAACGCTCCGGCATTCTGCCAGCCGGCTGTCGCACGTGCAGCCGGCTTTCCTGCTGACGGCTTAACGAACGCCGAGCGCCGAAAGGTCGACGCCGTCCTGCAACAACTCGTCCTGAACCTTGTGCCGGGCCGCGTCGTTCGGGGAGCCGTAGCCGAAGATGGTATGCAGCCCCGGCGGTATGTGCTGCTGCACAAATGCCTGTGTGTGCTGGTCCGCTGCATCCAGCGCGCTCGTCTTGTACAGGTAAGAGAAATCACGGTCGGCGTTGAGCAGTGCCGTCGACGTGTCGTTGGCGGCGTCCAGAACGCGCGCGGCGTCGCTCACGCGGTTCATGCCGCCGACCAGCTCTGTCTGCAGTCGCTGCGCATTCGCCTGCCGCTGCGGCGCATTGACCGGTAAGCCAGCCTCGCGCAGCGCCTGTGCCGCGGCGGCGGCATCGATGAACTGCCCGGTCACGACGCTGATTGTCTGTGCAGCACAGTCAGCGTCCGCTCCGGGGTTGCCGCCACGGCCGAACGCTTCCTTAACCGGGTCGGCAATTTTCTGGGCCGCAGCCGCCTCGCTCTGGTGGTACTCCAGGTACTGACCCCAGTCGGTCCGAGAAGAGTCGCCCGAGTACACCTCAATGTTGGCGTCCTGTACCGTGCGGCTGGTAGCACCGATCTTCTTGGCGACGTCATCCACGAGGGCTTTGATGCCGCTCTTGCCAACGTCACCCAACACACCGTCTTCCAGATACGAGTCAAGGTTGCGTAGCGCGACCGTGGCGCCCTGCTCGTCGACCATTGCGTGGCCCACTCGCGTGCGCGCCGCGTCAATATCCGCGTCGCTCGGATCAGCCGGCAGATTCAGGCGATGCTGATCCCACCATTGCGCGTTGTCGTCTTTGGTGGCCCGGCTGGCCACGAGCAGATCCTGCACAGTCACCGTTGGCGAGGCGGCCTCATTCACAAACTTCTTCAGTGTCGCCAGGCAATCCTGAATGCTGGGCCGCGTTTGCACTTCGCGATACCCAGGGCCATGGCCGTCGATCGTCATCGTCATGCTGTTTCCTTAGCGTTGAGAATCGGACCAGCCTAACGGCACTACGCGCTGATGTTGACTACGTCTACTCGTGTCTCTTCGCCCGGCGGCAGCCATGCAGCGTGCGCGCCATGCCCGGAACCTAGGGATTGTCCGTAGAAGGCCAGTCGCCGGAAGAAAGTTTGCTGAAAGCATCGACCCTCTACAGTGCGCTCCATGGCCCGGTCACGACCCGGTATCGGGCAGTGCGATCTCCACGCACATCGGCGTCACCACGATAAGGGTCGGGTGTTGTACCGGCCGCATCGCCGGACTCTACGGGATGTCAGTCCGGCGTCCGTTTCCATCGGTCTTTCCTGCTGTCAACCTTGCGCCCACCGTCCTCCCGGTGGGCTGTTTTCTTTTCAAGGCTGCACCGGATTGGGCACCACGAGGCGCTGTGTCAGCCGCTGCACCACCGGCGCGGCAACCAGCACGATGGTGAAGGCCGCCGGCCAGGCGAGCACGAAGGCATGCGCCCAGCGGGCAAGAAAGTCGGGGCTGATACCGGCGTTGATCCAGCCGATCCAGCCCGTCATCAACAGCGACATCAGACCCGACATCAGCCAGGCAAAAATGACGCGCAGACGTGTGGCAGTGGAAACGGGTGTCGACATGGCGGTTCTCCTTGCAAGCCATCAAATGTGATTGACGGTATGCTAGACAACCGCGTTTCAAGAAACTATAGACGTTTATTGAAACTTAAATTCCATAAATGGAATCATGCTCGACGATCTGGCCCTTTTTGTTTCCATCGTGGACCACGGCAGCCTGCAGGCCGCAGCGCGTCACGCCAACCTGCCGCCCGCCACGCTGACACGACGCCTGCAGAAGCTGGAGGCTTCGCTGGGCTGCCAGCTTCTGCTGCGCAGCGCCCGCAGCCTCAAGCCAACGCCGGAGGGGCAGCTCTACTACGAGCAGTGCCGCCCGCTGCTGACCGCGCTTGCGCAAACCACGGCCACGCTTGACGACGATCTCAACCAGGTCAAGGGCACGCTGCGGGTGCTCGCGCCGCTGAACCTGTCGCGCGGGCTGCTCGCACCCGCCTATGCAAGTTTCATGGCGACATGGCCGGAGATCCGCCTGGAGCTATCGCTCAGCAATAGCAATGAAGACGTGTGGCGGCATGGCGCCGATCTGGCCATCCGCGTCGGCCAGCAGGACGACCCGAAGCTGCGGCAGCGGCGGCTTGGTGTGATCGGGATGGTGCTGGTGGCGTCGCCTGCGTACGTGGCAGAGCATGGCGCGCCGACCCATCCGCATGACCTCCAGGCGCATCGCTTGTTGGTGTCGTCGCCGCTGTCGACATGGCGCTTCACCTCACCCGATGGCGAGGAAACCATCGAACTGCAGCCCCATGGACGCTGCGACCTGAACGACATCGAACTGGGCGTGACATTGGCCGAAACAGGCCTCGGCCTGCTGTACTGCCCGCACACGCTTTGCCACCAGGCGCTGGAGTCAGGCAGGCTGGTTCGGCTGCTGCCGGAATGGCGGACACCACAGCGACCCATCTACGCGGTGTGGCCGCAGCAACAGCTGCCACGCAAGGTGCGGACGCTGCTGGAGCATCTGGCGGCCTTCACGGCAGCGACACCACTGCTGCAGGCCGAACCCGCCCCGAGTGCCTCAGGCACTGCTTGAAACGGGTAAAAACACGCGTTGCCGCCTCAGCCGATCGCCCCGTAGGCTGGAGACTCCCGCGCCAATTTCACTGGAGACCCGATGCACAGCAGCCACGTGGTGCGCTCCGGCGGCCTTCGCCTGCATGCCCGAATGACCCTGCCTGCCGACGCGTCTGCACGGCAGCGTCCCGCCATCGTTCTCGTGCATGGTTATCCGGATGACAGTTCCGTCTGGCACGGCGTGCGCGATACCCTGGCGCGCGACCGCAGGGTGGTGACCTTCGACGTGCGTGGGGCGGGGCTCTCGGACGCTCCCGCAGACACCACCGGTTATCGCATCCCGCAGTTTGTCGACGACCTTGCCGCCGTGGCCGACGCGCTGCTGCCCGGCGAGCGCTTTCATCTGGTCGGACACGACTGGGGCTCCATCCACAGCTGGGAGTCGGTGACGACCGATCGGCTGCGCGGGCGCATCGCGTCGTACACGTCAATCTCGGGCCCGTGCCTGGACCACGTCGGCCACTGGTTGCGCGCGCAGCTCGATGCCGGCACATGGGCCGCCAAACGTGCGGTGTGGAAGCAGCGGCTGCAATCCTGGTATGTGGGGTATTTCCACTTGCCGCTGGTGCCGGAATGGTCGTGGCGGCTGTGGGTCGCGCGCGCCTGGCCGTGGTGGCTGCACAAGACGGAAGGCATCCGCATCGAGGCCCAGCGACCGACGCTTGTGCGGGATGCCTGCAACGGCGTGCGGATGTATCGCGCGAATTTTCGGGAGCGCCTCGCCCGCCCCCAGCCACGTGCGCCGCATGCCCCCGTGCAGTTGATCGTGCCCACGCGCGATCGCTACGTGAGCGCCGCCGTGACGCGCGCTGTGGAAGCCTGGGTATCGCACTACTGGCGCCACGAGGTCGACGCCGGCCACTGGCTGCCTCTGTGTCGCCCCGACTGGGTGGCGGACTGCATTCGCTGCTTTACCGACTACGTCGACTCAGGCCACGAGCCAGCTGAACTGCAGCAGGCCCGCGTGGCCGGGACGCTGGCACCGGGCTGACGCCACTAGAGCCACTAGAGGATTGCGCCCAACGCAAACGTTGACGCGCGTGTAACACACTGTAATCATCGTCCGCCACCACGCTGACGGCGCGCCATGACCTGGCGCCCGGACGGCTCGAGCCGCCGCTTCGCGCAAACCGCGTTGCCGGCCATCGATACAAGAAACAGGGACAAGACAATGAAAAGCAAGGTCGTGGTGTACGGCCCGCTCTACGGGAAGTGGTACGCAATCCTGGTCAACGACGGCGTGGCCGCCGAATCCAACCAGTTCGGCTCGTACGAAGCCGCCATGGGTTTCGCGTCACGCCGGTATCCGGAGCTTGAGCAGGAACGCCAGCCTTACGCGCGAGGCCGTGAAGAAAGTGAGGACGGAAGCGACAGCCGGGAACCCGCGCCGATCTGACCACGCCGCGGCATTGACGCCGCCCAGGTTTGTCACGACGTTAGCGGCCCGCCCCGCAGAAGCGGCCGGCGATCCATTCGAACACGCTGCCTTCGCGCAGCGAGCGGCTTTGCGCTTCGTCGCCGTAGTGGATCTGGTAAAGCGGCTTGCCGGTGGCATTGCGCGCGCGATAGAGCGTTTGCGCAATCACCGTATAGCTATGTCGCGCGCAATCGAGCACCACCTGTTTAACCGAGGAGCGAATCGGCTGCCCATCAGCCGTCTTGATCGTAAAGTCGGGCAGCACGTTGCGCAGCAACCGGAAATGCACGGTGTGCGAATTGGCATCCGTCTCGGCGCCGGGCTCCGGCTTGACCGATTGCCGGTCGATATACGAAACGATGCCGTTGATGCTCTCGAAGCGGCGCCACCGGGAATCGGCGCGGGCTGATTCCAGGGCGGGTGCCGCATCGCCCGAAACGGCTTGCGCGGCCCCCGTCGGCACAGCGGCCGACGCAGAAATGGTTTGTGCGGATACGGGCATCGCTGCCCACTGCGCGGCAACCAGAGCGGTCGCCGCGATGGCGCTTTGCCAGCGCCAGCCTCCTGTTTTCATGGGATGTCTCGCCTTGCTACAAAAACTTAGCGGGCGATTTTACCGTGCTGGCGCAACCGCCTACGTCACATCTCGGCGGGCTCGGCAACGTCCACGCCGGCAAAACGCAGATACAGCGTACGCAGGGCCTGCGTCAGCGGGCCGGGTTGACCGTTACCGATCTGCACGCCGTCGATGGACACGACGGGCATCACAAACGTCGACGCGCTCGTGTAGAACGCTTCGGCGGCTTGCTGGGCTTCGGCCACGGTGAAGGTGCGCTCCTCCATCGTCAGGCCATGTTCGCGCGCCAGCGCAAGGATCGACACACGCGTGATGCCCGGCAGCACGGCGTTCGACAGCGGCCGCGTAATCAAGCGCTTATCTGCGGTGATGATGAACGCAGTCGACGACGCGCCTTCGGTCACGCGGTCGCCGTCGGTCATCCAGGCTTCGTGCGCGCCGGCGCGCGCGGCGATCTGCTTGGCCATCACCTGCGGCAGCAAGCCGACGCTCTTGATGTCGCAACGCTTCCAGCGCAGGTCGGGCACCGTCACCACGGTTGCGCCTTTCTTGGCCAGCGGGCTGTCGACGATGGATTTGACTTGCGTGAACGCCACGGCCGTCGGCGTGATGTCGGCCGGGATGCCGAAATCGCGCTCGGCCACGCCGCGCGTGACCTGCATGTAGACCACACCCTCTTCCAGCCCATTGCGCACCACCAGCTCTTCGCACACGCGCGTCCATTCGGCGGCGGTGTATGGGTTGTCGATGCCGATCTCGGACAGCGAACGCGTCAGGCGGGCAAGGTGCGCGTCGTTGTCGACGAGCTTGCCGCGCGCCACGGCGGTCACTTCATAGATGCCATCGGCAAAGGTAAAGCCACGGTCCATGACAGAGACGGTGGCTTCGGCGGCCGGCACGTATTGGCCATTCAGGAAGATGATTCGCGACATGCTGGGAGAGAGGATTCAAGTGTGGGCGGGACTGCCCTGCCAACGAATCTACAGGATACGTGCGCCATGCCGCGAATAACGATGTGTGCCCACGTTATGCGAAAACGGCATGATGTGCGAAAACGCTCCGTTAAACTCTGCCGTTTTCGTCCGACCGCACACCCATGCCCGAACTCGTCATCCGCTCGATCCTTGCAGACGACCTGCCGGGCATCCTGGCCGTGCAGCAGGCGTGTTACGGCGACGGCTTTCTCGAACCGGGCGACGCGCTTGCCAGCCGCTGGGCGCGCAATCCGGCCCTGTGCCTGGTCGCCTTGCGCGGCGGCGAGGTGGTCGGCTACCTGCTCTCGCATGCGTGGCACGCATGGACGCCGCCCAAATTGCACGTGCCGCTCCCCGCCGCGAATGTGGCCGACGTGCTGTGGTTCGTGCATGACATGGCCATCGCGCCAGCGGGCCGTGGCCAGCGTTTGGGCGAGCGACTTTACGCCATGGCATCCGCCAGCGCCCGGGCGCAGGGCCTGCGCCAATCGCGGCTGGTGGCGGTGCAAGGCGCGGATGTGTTCTGGCGACGCCTTGGTTACCAATCCGCCGACATGGACAGCGCCGCATTGGCAGCGTTGCGCACCGTGTACGGAGCGAATGCTGAAATGATGGAGCGGCGATTGCCTTGAGCGGCCGCCGCGTCACTCCGTTACAATTTGCAACATCCGTATATCTTCTGTAAGACCGCCCGCACCCCGTTGAACTACAGTGCGACGTCTTGAGGAATTCCTACATGCATAAGAACTTCGCGTTGTACGTGCTGGCAGCCGCCGCCGCGCTGTCGTCGACGGCGGCCCTGGCCCGCGTCAATGTCGATATTGGAATCGGCGTGCCTGTTGCACCGGTTTATGTCGAGCCCGCGCCGGTCTATGCTCCGGCGCCGGTATACGCCCCGCCCCCGCCGCCGGCTTACTACGCACCGCCGCCCGTCTATGTCGCGCCGCAACCGGTCATCGTTGCACCGGGCTACTACGACGATGGGCGCGGCCGCGAATGGCAGGAACGCCAATGGCGCGAACAACGCTGGCGCGAGCGTGAATGGCGCCGGCATCATCGTCGCGATTACGACGATTGATCCTGCACCGGGACGCGCTCAAGCGGCCTTCTTGGCCAGACCCAGGTAGGTTTCGATCACGCGCGGATTCACGGCCAATTCCTGCGCCGGGCCTTCGAGCGTCATGTCGCCCGTTTCCAGCACATAACCGTAATCGGCCACCTGCAGGGCAGCACGCGCATTCTGTTCGATCAGCAGCGTTGCCACGCCGGTTTTGCGCAGGTCGCTGATGATGTGGAAGATCTCTTTGACGATGAGCGGCGCGAGGCCGAGGCTGGGCTCATCCAGCATCAGCAACTGCGGCTTGGCCATCAACGCGCGGCCCACGGCCAGCATCTGACGCTCGCCGCCGGACAGCGTGCCGGCTTCCTGCGTGCGGCGCTCTTTCAGACGCGGGAACAAGTCGTACACCACCTCCATCTGGTCGAGGTAGTTGCGCTCGCCCGCACGCTTGCGGCGGTACGCGCCAAGCACGAGGTTGTCTTCCACGCTCATGGTGGCAAACAGCTCACGCTTTTCCGGAACGAGGCACATGCCGCGTGCCACACGCTTTTCCACCGGCAGACCGCTCAGGTTGTGGCCGAGATACGACACCACGCCGCTGGCCGAACCGTTGGTCGGTAGTGCGCCCATGACGGCGCCGAGCATGGTCGATTTGCCCGCGCCGTTCGGGCCGATGACGGTCACGATCTGGCCCGCCTCGACCTTCAGGTTGGCCCCGTGCAGCGCTTCCACCTTGCCGTAGCGGACGTGCAGGTCCTTCACTTCCAGGATGACTGACATGCGCGTTCTCCTTATTCCACGCCGCCCAGGTAGGCTTCCAGCACCGCGGGGTTCTGCTGCACTTCCTGCGGCAGCCCTTCGGCGATCTTGGTACCGAATTCCATGACGACCAGCCGGTCGGTGAGGTTCATGACGAAGTCCATGTCGTGCTCGACCAGCAGCACGCTCATGCCTTCGGCCTTGAGCTTGGTGAGCAGCGCAGCCAGCGCCTGCTTTTCCTTGTAGCGCAGGCCGGCGGCCGGCTCATCGAGCAGCAGCAGCGCCGGGTCGCAACACAGCGCGCGAGCAATCTCCAGAATGCGTTGCTGACCCAGCGCGAGGCTGCCGGCCTCCTGGTACATGCAATCGGCCAGACCCACGCGCTCCAGTTGGCGGCGCGCTTCAAACAGCAGCTTCTGCTCTTCGGCCTGGTTCATGCGCACCACGCTGGCGAGCACACCGCCCTGCGCCGCAAAATCGCCGCGCAGGTGCGCGCCTAGCGCGACGTTTTCCAGCACCGTCATGCCCGACAGCAATTGCACATGCTGGAAGGTGCGGCCGATACCGCGTTTGACGATCTCGCGCGAAGGCTTGCCGCTGATGCGCTCGCCGCGGTAGAGCACCTCGCCACGCGTGACTGGCAGCACGCCGGTCACGAGGTTGAAGGTGGTCGACTTGCCCGCGCCATTGGGGCCGATCAGGCCGATGATCTCGCCGGCCTTCACCTGGAAGCTCACGTCATTCACGGCAACCAAGCCGCCAAACTCCTTGCGCGCGGCGCGTACGTCGAGGATCAGTTCACCGGCTTGCGGCTTCTCGCGCTGCTTCAGTGCCGGCGCGTCCTCGGGTGCGTGGGCCGTGGGGGCCGATGGGAAAAGCTTGCGGATGAACGGCCAGACGCCGTCACGCGCGTACTGCAACAACAGCACCAGCAGCACGCCGAACACGATGATCTCGAAGTTGCCGTTGGAGCCCAGCAACTTCGGCAGGACGCTCTGCAGGCTGTCTTTCAGGATGGTCAGCAAACCCGCGCCAAGCACCGCGCCCCACACGTGGCCCACGCCGCCGACCACCGCCATGAACAGGTATTCGATGCCGTAGTTCAGACCGAACGGCGTGGGGTTCACCGCGCGCTGCAGATGCGCATAGAGAAAGCCCGAAATGCACGCCAGCACCGCCGCAAACACGAAGATCACCACCTTCATCCACGCGGTGTTCACGCCCATCGCCTCGGCCATGGTGCCGCCGCCCTTGAGCGCGCGGATGGCGCGGCCCGGGCGCGAATTCAGCAGGTTCTGCACCGCCAGCACCGCCACGACAACGACAGCCCAGATCAGGTAGAACATCTCACGGCCGGTCTGTAACGATTTACCCAGCACGTTCAGCACCGGAATGCCGTTCAGCCCGTCGTACTTGCCGAGGAATTCCAGGTTGCCGAACAGGAAGAAGAGCGACAGGCCCCAGGCAATCGTCGCCAGCGGCAGGTAGTGCCCCGACATGCGCATCGTGATCAGGCCGATCACGTAGGCGCTGACCACGGTGATAACCAGCCCGGCCAGCAGGCCGATCCACGGCGAGACACCGTACTGCGTTGTCAGATAGGCGGTGCTGTATGCACCGAGGCCGACGAACGCCGCTTGCCCGAACGAGGTCAGCCCGCCCACCCCCGTGAGCAGCACCAGCCCCAGCGCCACGAGGCTATACAGCCCGATGTAGTTCAGCAGCGTGATCCAGAACTCGGGCGTGGGGACGATCGGGATCAACACCAGCACGACGACGAACAACGCGGTCAGCACGCGGTTGCGCGACAGCCAGCCGCGCTGCGCCGTGCCTTCGGAAGATTTGGTCAGCGTGTTCATCGACTTATTCCTCTTCCTCGACATGCTTGGTGGTGAGCGATCGCCACAGCAGCACCGGAATGATGAGCGTGAACACGATCACCTCCTTGAACGCCGACGCCCAGAACGATGAATACGACTCCAGCAGCCCCACCAGCAGCGCGCCCAGTGCCGCCACCGGATAGCTCACCAGTCCGCCCACGATGGCCCCGACAAAGCCCTTCAGGCCGATCAGGAAACCGGACTCGTAATAAACCGTGGTGAGCGGCGCAATCAGGATGCCGCACAGGGCGCCCAACGCCGCCGCCAGCGTGAACGCCAGGCGCCCCGCTTGCGTGGTGCCGATGCCGACCAGCCGCGCACCGAGCCGGTTCACCGCCGTCGCGCGCAGCGCCTTGCCCGACACCGTGCGGCCAAAGTAGAAGTACAGCCCCACGATCATCAGCACCGACACGGCCACCACCCACAGGCTTTGGCCCGACACGCTGAGCGCGCCCAGGTCAAAGCGCGCATCGGAAAACGCATCCGTGCGCGAGCCTTCCGCGCCGAACATCACAAGGCCGAGGCCCACCATCGCAAAGTGCACGCCGACCGAAACGATCAGCAGCACCAGCGTGCTGGCTTCGGCCAATGGCTCGTAGGCCAGGCGGTAGATCATCGGGCCCATGGGAATGACGATCAGCAGCGTCAACGCGACCTGCGCAATCATGGGCAACGTCATCGGGGCGAGCATGCGGGCAGCGACGTACACGGCAATCGGAAAGACAAGGTATTTGCCCGCATAGATGGCGCCGGTGCGCAGCGCATGCAGGCGCAGTTCCGGTTGCAGCAGCGTGCGGCCCATCTCGACGAGGAACGTCAGCACGCCCAGCGCGACCAGCATGCTGGCCGAGAGCGGCGCCTTGTTGGCCTGGATGGCCGCCAGCGTGAGCGCGCCATACGCCACGAATTCGCCCTGCGGGATGAAGATCACGCGCGTGACGGAAAACACCAGCACGAGCGCCAGCGCCAGCAGCGCGTAGATCGCGCCCGATGTCACGCCGTCTTGCGCCAGGATGGCGGCAATCGACAAGTCCATGAAGCTCCTCGTTCTTGTAGTCGTGGAGTTCGCACCGGATGTAGGCCGGGCAAGGGGGCGCCACGAGTTACGAGATAGTAAATTTCTTACGGCAGGATGAAATTGGCGACAACCCTAACGCGCCGCCCTGCTCCGCCGGCCGCTGGCCTTCGGAGGACTTTCCGCGGGCGCCTGCAGCATGGCAGACAAGCGCATCACGAACGTGCGCAGCGTGTGCTCCAGCTCGCCGCCGCGCTGCGCGTGAAACAGCGGTTGCAGATTCAGCGCGATCAACACCAGCACAAGTTGACCGCGCGCGCCAAACACCGGCAGCGACAGCGCGTTCACGCCCGGCAGCAGACTGCCCGACACCCACGATGCGCCTTCGGTGCGGACGTCTTCGCACAGGCGGTAGTAATCCGTCAGAGAGCGCGGCAGGCCGGGGAGATCGTCACGGGCACGCTCGTGCAGTTCGCGTTCAACGAGCGGCAGCGTCTGCTCCATCGGCTGATAGGCGCCGAACAGGCGGCCGGTGGCGGAATTGAGCATCGGCAGGACATCGCCGATGCGCAGGTTCACGCCAGGCGCGCCGCCGGCTTTTTCCCAATGCACGACGGTCGGGCCGCGATCGCTCCAGACGGCAATGCCGATGGTGTGACCGGTCTGGTCTCGCAAGCCGGCCAACAACGGCCGCGTGCGGACGATGGCATCGGAGCGGTTGAGGCTGGCAAAACCGAGGCGCAGCGCAAATGGGCCAAGTTCGTAGCGGCCAGTCAGCGGGTCCTGCGACACCGCACCGACCCGCTGCAGGCTGACCAGGTAGCGGTGCGCCTTGGACGGATGCATGCCCGCCGCACGTGCCAGATCGCCGAGCGCCATCGCCCGCATGGCACGCGTGAGCGCCACCAGCAATTGCGTGCCGACTTCGATGGATTGGATGCCCGAACGGTCACGGCTTGCGCGCGCGTCCCCTGCATCGCCATCGGGTGGCAGGTCGTCTTCGACTTCCGTGGTCTCCATGTCTCGGGGGCGTATTGGCTGGGGCTGGCCCGTGCTGGGCCGAGAAAGTGCTGCGAGCGTAGCACGCAGCCTCGCTCTGACGACTATTTTTTGATTTTTATGCATTGTAGAAACAATGCTTCTAATCATAATTCACGTATACCCTAGGCGCATCTCCAGACCCTGCGGTCTATGATTGCCAGCGTTCGGTATGGCCCGGTATTAGCGCACCCCAACCCTGGCGTTTGGGCCCATACACGTTGAAAGACAATTCCCCCAACCGTAATCCACTACACCAGGAGTGACAGAATGGCCAAAGCCTTCGCCTCGCAAGCCGACCTCGAGGCCAAACAAGTCACCTTCACCCAGCTCTCCCCCAACGCTTACGCCTACACCGCCGAGGGCGACCCCAACTCGGGCGTCATCATCGGCGACGACTCGGTGCTGATCGTCGACACCACCGCCACGCCTGCGATGGCGCAAGACCTGATCGCACGCATCCGCGCCATCACCGACAAGCCGATCAAGCACGTGGTGCTATCGCACTATCACGCGGTGCGCGTGCTGGGCGCGTCGGCGTACTTTGCCGAGGGCGCGCAGAACATCATTGCCAGCCGCGGCACGTACGAAATGATCGTCGAGCGCGGTGAAGCCGATATGAAGTCCGAGATCGAGCGCTTTCCGCGCCTGTTCGCGGGCGTTGAAACCGTGCCCGGCCTGACCTGGCCGACGCTGGTATTCGAGCGCGAACTCACGCTGTTCCTTGGCCAGCTGGAAGTGAAGATCCTGCACCTCGGCCCCGGCCACACGAAGGGCGACACGGTGGTGTGGATTCCGTCGCAGAAGGTGCTGTTCTCCGGAGACCTCGTCGAATACGACGCCGCCTGCTACTGCGGCGACGCGCAGCTCGAAGAATGGCCCGCCACACTCGATGCGCTGCGCGCGCTCGGCGCCGACAAGCTCGTGCCCGGCCGCGGCCCCGCGTTGCTCAATCCGACCGAGGTCGACAAGGGGCTCGCCTATACGCGGGATTTCGTGTCCACGCTGCTGCAACGTGGCAAGGAAGCCGTCGCGCAGAAGATGGACTTGAAGGCTGCCATGGCGCATACCCGCGCGGCCATGGACCCGAAATTCGGCAACGTCTTCATTTACGAGCACTGCCTGCCGTTTGACGTGACGCGCGCCTTTGACGAGGCCAGCGGCATCAAGCACCCGCGCATCTGGACAGCCGAGCGCGACAAGGAAATGTGGGCCGCCCTGCAAGGCTGAACATGAATCCCGACTTCCAGAATCGCATCTTCGCGTATGCGCCGTGCGCCGAGCAGCAGCCCGGCGCGGCACCTGCGGCCCGCCCCGTCGTCATCGTCGGCGCGGGGCCGGTGGGATTGGCAACGGCCATCGATCTGGCGCAGCAGGGTGTGGCCGTGGTCGTCGTTGACGACGATTGCACGCTGTCGACCGGCTCGCGCGCGATCTGTTTCTCCAAGCGGTCATTGGAGATTTTCGATCGGCTCGGCTGCGGCGACTGCATGGTCGACAAGGGCGTGAGCTGGAACGTCGGCAAGGTCTACCTGAAGGACGAACTGCTTTACAGCTTTGACCTGCTGCCCGAAACCGGCCACCGCCGGCCGGCCTTCATCAACCTCCAGCAATACTACGTCGAGGGTTTTCTCGTTGAACGCGCGCAAGCCCTGCCGAACATCGAACTGCGCTGGAAGAACAAGGTGACGGGCCTCACGCAGGATGCCGATGGCGTGACGCTCAGCATCGAGACGCCCGACGGCACGTACGAGCAGCGCGCGCAATACGTGGTCGCCGCCGACGGCTCGCGCAGCCCGGTGCGGCACATGATGGGCCTCGAAGCCCGCGGCCAGACGTTCAAAGACCGCTTCCTGATCGCCGACGTGCGCATGGATGCGCCCTTCCCGAGCGAGCGCTGGTTCTGGTTTGATCCGCCGTTCCACCCGAATCAATCGGTGCTGCTGCACCACCAGCCCGACAACGTCTGGCGCATCGATTTCCAGCTCGGCTGGGACGCCGATCCCGTGGCCGAGAAACAACCCGAGCGCGTCATCCCACGCGTGCGCGCGCTGCTGGGGGAGGGCGTCGATTTCGAACTGGAATGGGTCAGCGTCTATACGTTCTCGTGCGAACGCATGGACCGCTTCCGCCACGGCCGCGTGCTCTTTATCGGCGATGCGGCACACCGCGTCTCGCCGTTCGGCGCACGTGGCGCCAACAGCGGTTTGCAAGACGCCGAAAACCTCGCGTGGAAATTGCGCATGGTGCTGGCCGGCGATGCGCCCGACACGCTGCTCGACACCTACGCGAGCGAGCGCGAGTTTGCCGCCGACGACAACATCCGCCACTCCACCCGCTCGACCGATTTCATCACGCCCAAGAGCGCCGTCAGCCGGCTCTTTCGCGATGCCACGCTGCGCCTGGCCAAGCACTATCCGTTTGCGCGGACGCTGGTCAACAGCGGGCGGCTCTCGATGCCGACGGTGCTTGAAGGTTCTCCGTTGCAGACAGCGGATGAGGCGCCTTTCGCCTGCACGCTCGTGCCCGGCGCTGTCGCACTCGATGCGCCGGTACGCCAGGCCGATGGCCGCGCGGATTGGCTCCTCAGCCATCTGCACGGCGGCTTCACCGCGCTGCGCTTCTCCGGCGCGGGAGAACACGTCGATGCGCTACCGCTGTCGACGCTGGCCATCTTCCCGGCTGGCGGCATGGGCACAGTCTCGGCCAACGTGACGGCGCTGGAAGACATCGACGGGCTGGTCGCGCAACGCTATGACGCACGCCCCGGCACGATTTATCTTGTCCGCCCGGACCAGCACGTCTGCGCACGCTGGCGCGCGCTTGTGCCGGCCAAGCTGGCCGCCGCGTTGCTCCGCGCCACCGGCCAGACCGCGCCTGCGGCAACGTCGCGCGCGGCCGTCTCCGCTTGAGCCAATACCGCGATCACCATGCCGCTGAACACGCAACCCAACCTGCCTCGCCCGGACGATTTCTACGAGGCGCTGATCGATGCGCACCGCAACCTGAGCGACGAGCAGAGCGCGATGCTCAATGCGCAATTGATTCTGCTGCTCGCAAACCATATCGGCGACATGGCGGTCCTGCGCGAAGCGCTGACCGCGGCGCGACTGGCATTGCCTGCCGGGGCCGCCTGAGCGCGGTCGCGTTTCAACAATCCAACACTTACGTTTGATCGTACTTGCGAGTGCGCAAAGCGCGGTGCTAGTATCCGCCCCGCTTACCGATCAACCATTTTGCATAGGAGGAAAAAACATCATGCGTCACCTTGCTTTCCCCTTTGCAGGCCCTTGCCTGGGTTGATCGAATCTCTCGCGCTGTAGTTCGCAGCGTCTTCGCATTGCCCCGGCCTTCGGCCTGCCACATCAGATTTTTCTTCAGACCTGATATGGACCATTCATGGGCAATTGCATCTTGCATTTGTTCGACGGCGTCTCGCTGATCGCCTCGGACGACACCTGGATCGAAGGCGACGCGATCCGACAACTTCAAACCACCAAAGCGCTCGACGGCGTGCGCCATGTGGCCGGCATGCCCGACCTGCATCCCGGTCGCGGTTATCCCGTTGGCGCCGCATTTTTCTCCGTTGGCCGCCTGTATCCGGCGCTGATCGGCAACGACATCGGCTGCGGCATGACGCTGTGGTCGACCGACCTCGATGCCAGCAAAGTCAGCCTCGACAAGCTTGAAAAGCGTCTGGGCAACATCGATACGCCGCTCGACGAAAGCTGGCGCGAGCTTGCCGCCGCGTTGGCGCCGGCGGATACGGGCTTCGATGCCGCGCTGGGCACCATCGGCGGCGGCAACCACTTTGCAGAGCTGCAGCGCATCGATGAGATCTACGATGCAGAGGAACTGCCGCTGGACCCGCGCCAGCTTCTGCTGCTCGTGCATAGCGGCTCGCGCGGGCTCGGCCAAGCCATCCTCGATGAGCACGTGCGCGCGTATGGGCACGCCGGGCTCGCGCAGGACGATGCGGCGTGCGCCGCCTATCTGACGCGCCACGACACGGCGCTGCACTTTGCCAAGGCCAACCGCGAACTGATTGCGCGTCGCATGCTTGATCGCCTGCACGCGCAGGGCAAGGCGCTGCTCGACGTGCATCACAACTTTGTCGCACCGGCCACGGTGTTTGGCGAACGCGGCTGGCTGCATCGCAAGGGCGCGACGCCGTCGGATGCCGGCGTGGTCGTCATTCCCGGTTCGCGCGGCGATTACAGCTACCTCGTCGCGCCACGCCCGAGCGAGCACGGCTTGTTTTCGCTCGCCCACGGCGCGGGCCGCAAGTGGATGCGCAGCGAGTGCAAGGACCGGCTGGTCCGCCGCTTCACGCCTGCGCAGCTCAATCGCACAAAGCTCGGCGGCCACGTCATCTGCGAAGACAAGCAGTTGATTTACGAAGAAGCGCCCGAAGCCTACAAGCCGATCGAAAGCGTGATCGCGCCGCTGGTGGACGCTGGCCTGGTCAAGGTGCTCGCGCGCCTGCGCCCGGTGTTGACGTACAAGACGCGTGGGGAGTGCTGCTGATGGTGTTGCTGCAACTCTCTTCTGCGCAAGGTCCAGCCGAATGCGAGCTGGCCGTGGCGAAAGCACTGGACCGCCTGCAACGCGAATCCGCAAACGCGGGCGTCCAACTCGAACTGCTGGAACAGGGAGACGGTGAATACGCCGGCACGCTGCGTTCCGCCTTGATCAGCCTGGACGGCCATGCTGAGGAGACCGTGGCGCGAGCCTGGGAAGGCACGATCCAATGGACCTGCCCGAGCCCTTACCGACCGCGGCACGCGCGCAAGAATTGGTTCTTCGGGGTGGCGCGCTGTGCGGCGCCGTCGGAAACGCTACCGGGCGAGATCCGCTTCGAGACCACGCGTTCTTCGGGACCGGGCGGCCAGCATGTCAACAAGACGGAGTCGGCCGTGCGGGCCACGCATATCGCCACGGGCATCAGCGTGAAGGTGCAGACGGAGCGCAGCCAGCACGCCAACAAGCGGCTGGCGGTGCTGCTGCTCGCTCACAAGCTGGCGGAGCACGAAGCGGCTGCCGATGCGGCACAGCGTGCGCAGCGGCGCGCGCTCCATCACCAGTTGGAGCGCGGCAACCCGCGCCGCGTTTTCAAAGGCGAACGTTTTGCGCCGGCAGACTAGCGCGCAGCGTGCCGGATTCCGGCAAGCTGGCCGCGCCGGTACTCGCCTTGCCGCTCCAGCATCCAACCCGGGTATTCGGGCGGAAGCTTGCTGAGTTCATCGAGCTGCGACAGCTCTTCCGCCGTCAACTCAACCTTGGTGGCAGCGATGTTGTCGTCGAGCTGTTCGATCTTCTTCGCACCGACGATCACGGTGGTGACCGCGCGTTGATGCAGCAGCCAGGCGAGCGCAATCTGCGCGACCGACACGCTGCGCACCGTGGCCATGACGCGCATGGCATCGACGCAGGTGTAGGCGCGCGCCTGGTCCACCGGCGGGAAGTCGAACTTGTTGCGGCGGCTGTCTTGCTCGCCGTGCTGCTCGCGCGTGTATTTGCCGCTGAGCAGCCCGCCGGCCAGCGGGCTCCAGACCATCAGGCCGAGGCCTTCGCTGTGGAGCATCGGCACGAGTTCGCGCTCGAGGTCGCGGCCGGCGACGGTGTAATACGCCTGCAGGCTTTCGAAGCGCGCACAGCCCAGGCGTTCCGCAATCCCCAACGCCTTGACGATCTGCCACGCCGCCCAATTCGATACGCCCACATAGCGCACATGACCGTGCTGGACGAGCGTATCGAGCGCACGCACCGTTTCCTCGATGGGCGTGGCCGGGTCGAAACCATGGATCTGATAGAGGTCGATATGGTCGAGCTGCAGGCGCTTCAGGCTGGCCTTGATGCCGTCCATGATGTGGAAACGCGAAGCGCCGCGCGCATTCACGCTCTCACCGGTCTGGCCGAACACCTTGGTGGCGACGACCACGCTGTCGCGCGACACCTTCAGGTTCTTGAGCGCCTGCCCCGTGATCTGCTCGGCGACACCGTTGGCGTACACATCCGCCGTGTCGATGAAGTTGATGCCCGCGTCGAGCGCACGCCCGATCAGGCGCTCGGCATCGGCCTGCTGCAAATCACCAATGTGCTGCCAGATGCCGTCGTTGCCGCCGAAGGTCATCGTGCCCAGGCACAGCTCCGATACGAACAGGCCGGTCCGGCCCAACTGGTTGTAACGCATGTGATCGACTCCAATACGGTGGGAATGGAATGCAGAGCGCACAGGCTCAGATCTCAGATGCGAGAGACAACGCAGAGGATAGGACGGACTGGCTGATCCTGCAGAGCGCTCAGTCAGATGCGGATGCGGATGCGGGGTGATGCCCAAGACGCGACGAGATCGCCGCCCCTGCCTGCTGCAGCAGCGCGACGTAATGCGCCTTGGTATCGGCGCCGCAACGCATGGTCGGGAACGAGATCGACAGCCCCGCAATCACGCGGCCAAAGCGATCGAATACCGGCACGGCGATGCACAGCAATCCGTCTTCCTGCTCTTCGTTGTCTTCGCCAAAACCTTGCTGGCGCACACGCGGCAGGATGCTCAGCACGGCCTCGGCCGAAGCGAGCGTCTTCTGCGTGGACTTCTTGAACTCGACCTTCGACAGCACCTCGCGTGCCTCTTCCGGCGGCATGTAGGCCAGCAGCACCTTGCCGATGGCCGTGCTGTGCAGCGGATTACGCCGGCCGATGCGCGACTGCATGCGCAAGCCGTAATCGGCATCGATCTTGTGGATGTAGATGATGGCGTCTTCGTCAAACGCGCCGAGGTGGACGGCCTCGCGTGTGAGCTGACCGATGCGGCGCATTTCGGTGTCGGCCTCGCGGACGAGGTCGACGTTTTCCAGCGCCTTGGCGCCAAGCTCGAACAAGCGGATGGTCAGCCGATACCGATCGGTGTCGCCTTCCTGTGCGACATAGCCGAGGCCTTTGAGCGACTGCAGGAAACGGTGCACGGTCGTCTTTGACATGCCAAGGCGCTGCGACAGTTCGCTCGGGCCAACGGCGCCAAGCTCCCCCATCGCGGCCAGGATGGTGAACACCTTGTCGACCGCCGAGACCGATTCGGCTTTATCCGCACCGGTATCGAGGGGTTCGTTGGCGGACGGATCTTCCGGCTTGCGTTGCCGGGGCGTGGCTTTCATCTCTCGTGGTTCCGTGATTTCAAAATCTGGAGAGAGCATAACCGGTCTCATACCGCGTTCCATCAATCCACCCGCCGATTTGCCTATCGCGCCAGCCAGCCGCCATCCACCGCGAGCGTGTGGCCGTGCACGTAATCCGATGCGGCCGAAGCCAGAAACACCACGGCGCCGGCAAGGTCGTCGGGCACGCCCCAGCGCCCGGCCGGAATACGCGCAAGGATCTCTTCGCTGCGCTGCCGGTCTTCGCGCAGTTGCGCTGTGTTGTCGGTTTCCATGTAGCCCGGCGCGATGGCGTTGACGTTGATGCCACGCCCCGCCCACTCGTTGGCCAGCAGCCGGGTGAGCCCCAGCACGCCGCTCTTGGATGCCGTGTAAGACGGCACGCGAATGCCGCCCTGGAACGACAGCATCGACGCCACGTTGATGATCTTGCCGCGCCCGCCTTGCTGCACGAACTGCCGCGCCACCGCCTGCGAGAGAAAGAACACGCCCTTGAGGTTGACGTCGATGACCGCATCCCAATCGGCTTCGGAAAATTCCAGCGCGTCACAGCGGCGGATGATGCCGGCGTTGTTGACGAGGATGTCGACGCGGCCGAAGGTGTCCATCGCGGCTTCGACAATGCTGCCGATCGGCTCCAGCGAAGACAGATCGGCGCGCACGTCGACGAACCGGCGGCCGGCCGCTTCCACGCGCGCGGCCGTCTGCGCCGGGTCGGAGCGGTTGGCCCCGACGATGTCGCAACCAGCCGCCGCGAGCGCCGTCGCCATGCCCGCGCCCAACCCCGTGTTGCTGCCGGTGACGATGGCCACCTTGCCGGTCAGGTCGAACAGGCTTGCGCTCTGCAGATAGGGATTCTCGAGCCGCATGGTGTCAGCGCAAGTCGGCAATGGCGATGTGGTCCATGTCGTGGAACACCTGGTTCTCGCCGACCATGCCCCAGATGAAGGTGTACGCCTGGGTGCCCACGCCGGAGTGGATCGACCAGCTTGGCGAGATCACCGCCTGCTCGTTGTGGACGAGGATGTGGCGCGTCTCCTGCGGCTCGCCGAGCATGTGGAACACGGCGGCGTTGTCCGGCAGGTTGAAATAGAAATAGACCTCCATGCGACGCTCGTGCGTGTGGCACGGCATGGTGTTCCACAGGCTGCCGGGCTCCAGCTTGGTCATGCCCATCGACAGCTGGCAGGTGGGCAGCACGTCCGGCACGATGAACTTGTAGATCGTGCGACGGTTGCTCGTGGCCGGATCGCCCAGCGTTTCGGGCGACGCCTGCGCCAGCGTGATCGTGCGCGTGGGATACGCCGTATGGGCCGGCGCGCAGTTGATGTAGAACTTGGCCGGCCGCGCTGCATCGTCGCTGCCGAAGACGACATTCTGGCCTCCCTGGCCGATGTAGATGGCCTCTTCATTGCCAACGGCGTGCCGCGTGCCATCGACTTCCACCCAGCCCGCGCCGCCAATGTTGATCGCGCCCAGCTCGCGGCGCTCCAGCAGATGGCTCACGCCCATCGACTTGGCCAGCGATGTCGGCACCTCCACCGGCCGCGTGGCCGGCCATGCGCCGCCAACGATGATCCGGTCGATATGGCTGTACGTCAGCTGAAGCGCATCGCGCTCAAACACCTGCTCCACCAGAAATTGCCGGCGCAGCCCCGCCGTGTCGAGGGTCTTTGCGTGTTCGCTGTGGATTCCTTGCCGCACTTCCATGCCGTTTCTCCGTTGGGGATGCGCCGGCATGTACTGCGCCGCCGGCCGTTCTGGGTTGGATTGAAGCACAAAAAACAGAAATACGGAACGTCGATCCATATTTTTGAGATGAAGCCGAAATCAAGCTGGGTCACGCTGCGCCGCACACATTTGCGCCTGAGGGTAAACGATAAATCCACGACGTCAAAAAACATGGAACATCGTTCCACATCATCCGCTATAGTCACTCCACGATGCTGGACCCTGACCAACCGAGCCCATAGAGGCTCATGGAGGAGACGTGAAGATCAAGAAGGCGATTGACCGCATTCCGGGCGGGCTGATGCTCGTGCCGCTGCTGCTGGGCGCATGCGTGCATACGTTCGCGCCCGATGCCGGGAAGTACTTCGGCTCGTTCACCAACGGCCTGATCACCGGCACGGTGCCGATCCTGGCGGTGTGGTTCTTCTGCATGGGCGCGACCATCGACCTGCATGCCACCGGCGTGGTGCTGCGCAAGTCCGGCACGCTGCTCGTCACCAAGATTGCCGTGGCGTGGCTGGCGACGCTGGTGGCTGCGCAGTTCATCCCGGACGAAGGCATCAAGACCGGCATCCTTGCCGGGCTGTCGGTGCTGGCAATCACCACGTCGATGGACATGACCAACGGCGGGCTCTACGCCGCGGTCATGCAGCAGTACGGCACCAAGGAAGAAGCCGGCGCATTCGTGCTGATGTCGGTCGAATCGGGCCCGCTGGTCAGCATGCTGATCCTGGGGGCCACGGGCGTTGCGGTGTTCGAGCCTCGGTTGTTCGTGGGGGCGGTGCTGCCGTTCCTGATCGGCTTTACGCTGGGCAACCTCGACAGTGAATTGCGCGAGCTGTTCGGCCGCTGCGTGCATCCGCTCATTCCTTTCTTCGGCTTTGCGCTGGGCAACGGCATCGACCTGCACGTGATTGCCAACAGCGGGCTCCCGGGCCTGCTGCTCGGCCTGACGGTGATCGTCATCACAGGCGTGCCGCTGATTCTGGCGGATAAGTTCATCGCCGGCGGCAATGGCGCGGCAGGGCTGGCGGCCTCCTCCACGGCCGGAGCGGCGGTCGCCAACCCGGCCATCATCGGCGAGATGATTCCCCGCTTCAAACCCATGGTGCCGGCTGCCACGGCGCTGGTGGCCACGGCGTGCCTCGTCACGGCGATTCTCGTGCCAATCCTGACCGCGATGTGGGTGCGGCGTGTGGGCCGCGCGGCCCCGTTGCCCGAGCCGGAAACCGCGAGCCTGCCGCCCCAGGCCGCGCATCGCGAAGCCCATTTCTGACCCCGCCTGCGATGCAGCGCACACACCATCAGAGAGGAGATTGCCCATGCTGTTGCACACGTTTGTCCGCTGCATTGCGGGCGTTGCGATGACCGTCGCGCTCGCTGCCGGCAGCGCCCTCGCCCATGCGGCCACCGATGCCGACACGGTTGCGCAAGCCGTGGAGCGACTGCGCGTTGCCATGGTCGCCAGCGATGGCGCCACGCTCACCAAGATGATCGAGAACGATCTGACCTACGGCCACTCGTCGGGCAAGCTGGAAGACCGCGCAGCCTTCCTCAAGACGCTGGACGGCACGAATTCATTCAAGTCGATTGCGCTGACCAACCAGACCGTGCAGGTCAACGGCGACAACGCCTGGGTGCGCCACGTGTTCGACTCCGTCAACAACCTGCCCGACGGCAAGACGAGCACCGCGCATATCGGCGTGTTGCAGGTGTGGAAGAAGCATCCGGACGGCTGGCGCCTGTTTGCGCGTCAGGCCTACCTGCTGCCCAAAGAATGAGCGGCGCCGCTTTCCCCGGGCGCCTGGCGGGCAAGACGGCGCTCGTGACAGCCGCTGCGCAAGGCATCGGCCGCGCCTGCGCCGAGCGCTTCGCCCGCGAAGGCGCCCGCGTCATCGCCACCGACCTGCGCATCGATGCATTGAACGATGTGCCGTTCGAGGTCCGCCGCCTCGACGTGCGCGATACCCAACAGGTCAATGCGCTCGCTGCCGAGCTTGGCGGCATCGACATCCTCTTCAACTGCGCGGGCTTCGTGCACGCCGGCTCGGTGCTGGAGTGCGATGAGGATGCGTGGGATTTCTCGTTCGACCTCAACGTCAAGTCGATGTACCGCACCCTGCGCGCGTTCCTGCCGGGCATGCTGGAACGCGGCGGCGGCAGTGTCATCAACATGTCGTCCGCCGCGTCGAGCATCAAGGGCGTGCCGAACCGCTTTGTGTATGGCGCATCGAAGGCGGCGGTGATCGGGCTGACCAAATCCGTGGCGGCAGACTTTGTGGCGCGCGGTATCCGCTGCAATGCGATCTGCCCCGGCACGGTGGTATCGCCATCGCTCACCCAGCGTATCGATGAACAAGCCCGCGCTCAGGGCAAACCGCGCGCGGAAGTTGAAGCCGCGTTCGTCGCACGCCAGCCGATGGGGCGCCTCGGGCAGCCGGAAGAGATTGCCGCGCTGGCCGCGTATCTGGCTTCCGACGAAGCCGCCTTCACGACCGGGCAAGTCCACCTGATCGACGGCGGCTGGTCAAATTGATACCTTGATGCCTTTCCCCCAACCGATCTGAGCCTTTCATGAAACTGCTGCGCTTCGGCCCCCAGGGCCAAGAAAAACCCGGCCTGCTCGATGCAACCGGCACCCTCCGTGATCTGTCGGGCATCGTCGACGACATTGCAGGCGATGTGCTGTCGGATGCATCGCTCGCCCGGCTGCGCGAGGTGGACCCTGCCACGCTGCCGGCCGTCAGCGGCCAACCCCGCATTGGCCCGTGCGTCGGGCGTGTCGGCAAGTTCATCTGCATCGGGTTGAACTACGCCGACCACGCCGCGGAATCCGGCCTGCCGGTACCGTCCGAGCCGGTCGTCTTCAACAAATGGACCAGCGCCATCTGCGGCCCGAACGACGACATCGAGATCCCGCGCGGCTCCGTCAAGACCGACTGGGAAGTCGAACTGGGCGTGGTCATCGGAAAGCCCGCCAAGTACATCGACGAAGCCAACGCGCTGGACTACGTGGCCGGCTATTCCATCGTCAACGACGTTTCCGAGCGCGAATGGCAGATCGAGCGCGGCGGCCAGTGGGACAAGGGCAAGGGCTTCGACACGTTCGGCCCGCTGGGGCCGTGGCTGGTCACGCGCGACGAGGTGCCCGACCCGCAGGCGCTGGACCTCTGGCTGGAGGTGGACGGCCACCGCTATCAGAACGGCAATACGCGGACGATGGTGTTTGGCGTCGCGCAACTCGTGGCGTATCTGAGCCGCTGCATGAGCCTGCAGCCCGGCGATGTCATCTCGACAGGCACGCCGCCGGGCGTGGGCCTGGGCATCAAGCCGAACCCGGTCTACCTCAAGCCTGGGCAGACCATGCGCCTGGGCATCGCCGGCTTGGGCGAACAGTTGCAACGCACGGTCTCGGCCAGCTGACGCCTAGCCTTCCAGTTCGGCAAAGCGCTGCGCAACGAGGTTGCGCAGCCACTGGTTGCCGGCGTCCTGATGGAAACGCCGGTGCCAGAAGACATTCGTCTGCAACGCCGGCAGCTTGAGCGGCGGCGCCACAAACTCCAACCCGAACGGCGGCGCCGCGCGCTCGGCCAGCTTGCGCGGCACCGTCACCACCAGATCCGTCGTGCTGACGATGTACGGCACCGCCACGAAGTGCGGCACCGAAAAACGCGCCGACTGCGTGATCCCCGCCTTGTCGAGCTGCGGCCCGATCGCGTTGTACGGGCTGGCCGAACTCGCCACCACGAGGTGCGACGCGGCGCGAAAGCGCTCCAGCGTGAGCTTGCCTTCCGACAGCGCATGGCCGCGCCGGAACATCGTCACGTAATCCTGCCGGAACAGGCGACGCTGGAAGAGGCTCTCGCCGGAAAGATCATCGAACGCGCCAATGGCAAGGTCGATGGCGCCGGCCTCCATTTCGGCCTTCATGTCGAACCCGCCAGCCCGCATGGTATCGAGGCGCACACCGGGCGCCTGCTCGGCACATAACTGCGCCAGCACCGGCATGAAATACACCTCGCCGACATCGCTCATGGCAATCGTGAAGGTGCGCGTGGAAGTGGCCGCATCAAAATGCGTGCGCTGGCCGAAAGCGCGTTGCAGCGTGTCGAGCGCCGTGGCCACCGGTTCGGCCAACTGCTCGGCAAGTGCGGTCGGCATCATGCCGCGCGGGGTGCGCACGAAAAGTTCGTCATCGAAGGTCTGGCGCAGGCGCGACAGCGCGTTGCTCACCGCCGGCTGCGACAGACCAAGCCGCTCGGCCACGACGGAGATGCGCTTTTCGCGCAGGATTTCCTGAAACAGCACCAGCAGGTTCAGGTCGACATCCCGCAGATTGAGCATGGCAGCGCCACAACATTCACAATATCAATAGCGCTCATTCTCGCATTGATATTCCAAATTTTCATCTGATCCGGACAATACGCGCATACCAAGAATCCAGAACAGAGCGGCAACGCCGCCACCGGAGACCACCATGCGCCCTGCCCCCGCTGCTCATGAAGCGCCATCCACGCCCATCGACCTCGCCCGCCTGATCGACCAAGGCAAGGTCGGCGGCTTCCAGATCCTGCTGCTCGCCATCTGCGGTCTGTGCCTGATCATCGACGGCTTTGACGTGCAGGCCATGGGCTATGTGGCGCCCGCCATCATCAAGGACTGGAACATCACCACGGCCAGCCTCGGGCCGGTATTTGGCGCGGGGCTGTTCGGCATGCTGGTCGGCTCGCTGGTGTTTGGCGTGCTGGGCGACCGCTTCGGGCGGCGGCCGGTGCTGATCGTCGCGACGTTCTTTTTTGCGGTGTGCATGCTGGCCACCACGCAGGTAGAAACGGTGCAGGCGCTGCTGGTGCTGCGCTTTATCACGGGCCTGGGGCTGGGTTGCATCATGCCCAACGCGATGGCGCTGGCCGGCGAGTTCAGCCCCGCACGCACTCGAGTGACCTGGATGATGCTGGTGTCGTGCGGCTTTACCGTCGGCGCGGCACTGGGCGGCTTTGTGAGCGCGGCGCTGCTTTCACGCTTCGGCTGGCAGTCGGTGTTTCTGGTGGGCGGCCTTGTACCCCTCGCCATTGGCGCGATGATGGTGCTGTGGCTGCCGGAATCCTTGCAATACCTCGTGCTCAAGGGTGATTCGCAAACGCGCCATCAACGCCTGGCTCGCTGGCTGGGCAAGCTCGCCCCGCAACTTCAGGTGAACGCACAAACGCAATTCGTGGTGCCCGAGGCGCCCGCGCGGGGCATGCCGGTCTCCGCGCTCTTCACGGAAGGCCGCGCCAAGGTCACGCTCGTGCTGTGGGTCATCAACTTCATGAACCTGATCGACCTGTACTTCCTGTCGAACTGGCTGCCGACGCTGATTCGCGATGCCGGTTATCCGACGGATACCGCTGTGCTGGTGGCGACCGCGCTGCAGGTAGGCGGTGTGATCGGCACGCTCACGCTGGGCCGGTTGATCGATCGCCTGGGTTTTGTGCGGGTGCTGGCCGTGTGCTTCCTGATTGCCTGCGTCACCGTCGGTCTGATCGGCCATGTGGCGGCTGCGCTGCCCGTGCTCGTGGCGGTGGTGTTCGTGGCGGGCTTCTGCATCGTCGGCGGGCAGCCTGCGGTGAATGCGCTCGCCGCCACGTATTACCCCACCACGCTGCGCGCCACCGGCATCGGCTGGAGCCTCGGCGTGGGCCGCATCGGCTCCGTCATCGGCCCGGTGATCGGCGGACAACTGATTGCCATGCAGTGGAGCGGCCCGGCGTTGTTCTCGGCCGCTGCGGTGCCGGCGATGGTGTCGTTCGGCATGGTGCTGGCGCTTACGCTGGCCGCCAGTGGCCCGGACGCCGCACGCTTTGCCTCCGGTCGCGCAACCGGCAAGCCCGCCTGATGGCCCGGTAACGACTACGCTTTCCCTGAAGACGCTCCTGACTTTTTTTCCAAGGACTTCACCATGAACATGCTCGCCCCGACGGTCAAGAACGCATTCACCCCCGCGTCGCTGGACCGGCCCGCTTACCAGAGCGGCTTCGGCAACGAGTTCGCCACTGAGGCCCTGCCCGGCGCGCTGCCGCACGGCCAGAACTCCCCGCAGAAGGCGCCGTATGGCTTGTATGCGGAACAGATTTCCGGCACGGCGTTCACCGCCCCGCGCGCGCACAACCGCCGTTCGTGGCTGTATCGCATCCGTCCGGGCGCCGTGCATCTGCCGTTCGAAGCCATGGCGCAAGGCCGCTTCCACAGCAACTTCAACGAGGTGCCGCCCTCGCCCAACCAATTGCGCTGGGACCCGCTGCCCGCACCTGCCGCCGGCACCGATTTCATCGACGGCATCGTCACCTTCGCCGGCAACGGCGGGCCGGACGCGCAAACCGGCTGCGGCATCCACCTGTACGCCGCCAACGCGTCAATGACCGACCGCTTCTTCTACAACGCCGACGGCGAACTGCTGATCGTCCCGCAGCAAGGCCGCCTGCGCCTGCTGACGGAGATGGGCGTGGTCGATGTCGAACCGCTGGAGATTGTGGTCGTCCCACGCGGCGTGCGCTTCCGCGTCGGACTGCCGGATGGCGACGCACGCGGCTACATCTGCGAGAACTTCGGCGCGCCCTTCCGCTTGCCAGACCTCGGCGTGATCGGCTCAAACGGCCTGGCCAACCCGCGCGACTTCCTCACCCCGCACGCGTGGTACGAAGACCGCGAGGGTGACTTCGAACTCGTCGCAAAATTCCAGGGCAGCCTGTGGACCGCGAAGATCGGCCACTCGCCGCTGGACGTCGTGGCCTGGCACGGCAACCTCGCGCCGTACAAGTACGACCTGCGCCTGTTCAACACCATCGGCTCGATCAGCTACGACCACCCGGACCCGTCGATCTTCCTGGTGCTGCAAAGCCCGTCCGCCACGCCGGGCGTGGACACGATCGACTTCGTGATCTTCCCGCCGCGCTGGCTGGCCGCCGAAAACACGTTCCGCCCGCCCTGGTTCCACCGCAACGTCGCCAGCGAATTCATGGGCCTGATCCAGGGCGTGTACGACGCCAAGGCCGAAGGCTTCGTGCCCGGCGGCGCCAGCCTGCACAACTGCATGAGCGGCCACGGCCCCGACGCCGACACGTTCGAGAAAGCCAGCAACGGCGACACCACCAAGCCACACAAGGTCGACGCAACGATGGCCTTCATGTTCGAAACGCCAGCCGTGATCCGCCCCACGCGCTTCGCGGCGGAATCGGCGCAGTTGCAAGCCAAATATTTCGAATGCTGGCAAGGCCTGAAAAAGCACTTCGACCCGACCAAGCGTTAACCAAATCGACCTTGACGCCAAGGCAAGCGCCGCGAAGGTGTGGCCCTACCCTGCCCTAGATGGCGC
>NZ_VOSS01000064.1 GCF_007997035.1 Ralstonia sp. TCR112
GGGCGAACTATAGGCGGGTTTATCGAACAGCGCAAGCACTTTCTTTTCATAGGGTCTCTTCCGCACTTTTGGCGGGTTACTGCGCTCTGTGGGCTCGCACCCAGCGCAGTTCCTTGGCAGCCAGCGTGCGTGCGACCTTGGAGCGCTTGTGAAAAGCCCTCACTATAGACAGCGGAGGGGGGGCCTCCATTAGACCTGTGAGGCGCTCAAGAGAGACGCTCGCGTCGTGCACCTCGCCCAGAGCGTCCTGCAGCTTGCGCAAATGCCGCCGATAGCGCTTCGCCGCCCGGGCACCGAGCGCCGGGTAAAACGCCTCATATAGATAGCGCCACTGTTTGGCGGCGATGCGGGCTCGATGCAGTCGGGGTGCAGACGAACGCCTCGGGTGACGCCCGCGACGGATCAGCTTCTTTCGGAGCGCCTGAGCCCGGGCACGGGCAAAGCGACGATGCCGCGCCGGCCCGTCTTCTATATGAAAAGGCGCGACGGCCTCTTCGAGTTCCAGCAGCGTTTCGCGCACATCCGGCGACGCCAGTTCGGCACGCAGTTCCTCCCAAGCGCGGCTGCGCGCCTCTTGGGACTTCGTAAGCGCCTCGGCCAGCCAAGCCGGACCCGCCTCGTCGGTGACAGGCAAAGACTCCCGGACGGCCGGCAGCCAACCGGTGAGCAGCACATCCCACTCTCGCACGGGGCCGGTCGATGCGGCGAGCGCCCGCAGGCGAGGTTTCCACTGGTCGACAAAGCTGGCCGGCAGAACCGGCGCAAAGGTCACCCAAGCTGAACGCAGTCGGCGCAGGGTGACACGGAACTGGTGAAGATCTTCGTTACCGGGATCGGGTGCCGCCAGCCTGGTATGCGCCTGGCGCAAAGCAGCAACGTGCTCGGTGACGATGCCCGCGAAGATCGAAAGGATTGCCGCATGTGAGTGCTTGCTCACGATGCTCCCCGTATGACGAGTTTGGACGACAGAGCGGCTCGCAAGGTGCGCGCCTTGTCATTTCACTGTAGTCGACCGGGTGAAGACTGCGAGCGTGCCGGATCAAACGTCAGCGCGTTTCGCTGGCGACGATCACGTCGACCTCGGCAGCGCGGAAGACGTCGGCCATCGGCTCGGGCACCGGGACGTCGGTGAAGAACTTGTCGATCTGCGAGACATGGCCCAGGCGGACGACAGCGCGGCGGCCGAACTTGGAGTGATCAGCCACGAGCCAGACTTCGCGGGACTGCTCGATGATGGACTGGGCGACGCGCACTTCACGGTAGTCGTAGTCGAGCAGCGTACCGTCTTCGTCGATGCTGGAGACGCCGATGATGCCGATGTCGACGCGGAACTGCTTCATGAAATCGATCGTGGCCTCGCCGACGATGCCGCGGTCGCGGTTGCGCACGAGGCCGCCGGCGACGATGACTTCCGCGTCCGGGCTGCCGGAGAGGATCGACGCGACGTTCAGATTATTGGTGATGACACGCAGGCCGCGGGGCCCGTTCTGGCCGACCAGCGCCTTGGAGACTTCTTCGGTGGTCGTTCCAATATTGATGATGAGCGAGCGGCCGGGCTCGACGTGGCGTGCAACGACCTCGGCGATGCGCCGTTTGGCGTCGATGTGCAGGACCTGGCGCTGGTCGTAATCGATGTTTTCGACCGACGACGGCAGGCCGACGCCTCCGTGATAGCGGGCGAGCAGCCGCTCGTCTTCGAGCTGGCGGATATCGCGACGGATGGTTTGCGTCGTGACGCCGAGCACGCGGGCAAGCGCGTCAACGGAGGCATCGCCGTGCTGGCGGACGTATTCGAGGATCTGGCGGTGTCGCGGAAGCATCAAGTCACGAAATGAACACAAACGAACACATGTGAGCGGATTAGGCGATTCCCTATGTTGCTTTATTTTCGCCGTTCACTAAACTATCCGCCAACGCGTCACTATTCGCAAGGAAAGGCGCGAAAATCAACAGATTCCAACCCATGCAACTCACTGACGCGTCGCATCTGGACTGTGATCTGCTGGTGGTCGGAGGCGGCATCAACGGCGTGGGTATCGCGCGTGATGCCGTGGGCCGTGGCCTGTCGGTGGTCTTGTGTGAAAAGGACGACCTGGCCCAGCACACCTCTTCGGCCTCGACCAAGCTGATCCACGGCGGGCTGCGGTACCTCGAATATTACGAATTCAGCCTGGTGCGCAAGGCGCTGCAGGAGCGCGAGGTGCTGCTTCGCATGGCGCCGCACATCATGTGGCCGCTGCGATTCGTGATGCCGCACGATGCCGCGCAACGCCCGGCGTGGATGATCCGCGCGGGCCTCTTCCTGTATGACCACCTCGCGCGTCGGCGCTTTCTGCCGGGTTCGGAGTCGATCAAGCTGGCGCGGCATCCGGCCGGCAAACCGCTTAAGGCCGGTTACACGCGCGGTTTCGTCTATTCCGATGGCTGGGTGGACGACGCCCGGCTCGTCGTGCTCAACGCCCGCGACGCGGCGGACCGCGGCGCCCACATCCTGACCCGCACACGCTGCCTGAACGCCGAACGACGCGCCGACGGCTGGCACGCCTCGCTGGCCGGCCCGGACGGTATCCGCTCGGTGCGCGCCAAGGCGATCGTCAATGCAGCGGGCCCGTGGGCGGCGGAATTCGCCCGCTCTGCGCACGCGCTGCCGAGCACGCGCGGCCTGCGGCTGATCAAGGGCAGCCACATCGTGGTGCGGCGGATGTTCGATCACCCGTTCGCCTATATCTTCCAGAACCCGGACGGGCGGATCGTCTTTGCGATCCCGTACCAGAACGATTTCACCCTGATCGGCACGACGGATCTGGAATACAAGGGTTCGGTGGACCAAGTGGCCATCGACGCCGGCGAAATCCAGTATCTGTGCGAAATGGCCAGCCGCTATTTCACCCAGCAGCTGACGCCGGCCGACGTGGTGTGGAGCTACTCGGGCGTGCGGCCGCTGCTGGACGACAGCGCCGCCAACGCCTCGGCCATCACGCGCGATTACCTGGTCGAATGTGAGACCGGCGCCGACGGCGCGAGCGCGCCGCTCATCAACGTGTGGGGCGGCAAGATCACGACCTATCGCAAGCTGGCCGAAGAAGCGCTGGAGCAACTCGCCCCGCATCTGCCGCTGGCCGGCAAGCCTTCGTGGACGGCCACCGCATCGCTGCCGGGCGGCGATCTGGAAGCGCCGGGGCAGCTGGTTGCCGAATACACCTTCGACGACTTTGTGACGCGCCTGCAAAAACGTTTGCCGTGGCTGCCGACCCAGCTGGCGACGCGCTATGCGCACCAGTACGGCACCCGCGTGAACACGCTGCTGGCTGGCGCCACGCGACTGGAAGAGTTGGGCGCCGAAGTGACGCCCGGCCTGTATGAAGCCGAAATCCGTTACCTGATCGAACACGAATGGGCCCGCACGGCGCAGGACATCCTGTGGCGGCGGACCAAGCTGGGGCTGCACGCCAGCGATGCCGACCGCAGCCGGCTGGAAGGCTGGCTGGCGCGGCATCTGCCGGAAGGCCAGACCGCTCCAGTTGCGGAACGGGCGCCCTGAAACATCGAAGTTGGGCGCGAACCAAGACATCAAGAAATCAAAGCAGTAAGACGGGAGACATCAATTGATTCTGGAACTGGACCAGGTTACGGCCGTGGTCGGGGCGCAGACGCATCTGTACCCGACCAGCCTGCGGCTGGCGCCCGGCGCCATCAATGTGCTGCTCGGGCCGACGCAAGCTGGCAAGACCACGTTGATGCGCATCATGGCCGGGCTGGACCGGCCGACCACCGGCCGCGTACTGGTCGACGGCAAGGACGTGACGGGCGTGGGAGTGCGCGATCGCAATCTGGCGATGGTGTACCAGCAATTCATCAACTACCCGGCGATGACGGTGTACGACAACATCGCCTCGCCGCTGCGCCTGCAAGGCACCAACAAGGGCGAGATCGACTCGCGCGTGCGTGCCGTCGCCTCCAAGCTGCACATCGACCACCTGCTGCAGCGCCTGCCGGCCGAGCTGTCCGGTGGGCAGCAGCAACGCTGCGCGCTGGCGCGGGCGCTGGTCAAGCGGGCACCGCTGGTGCTGCTGGACGAGCCGCTCGTTAACCTCGACTACAAACTGCGCGAAGAATTGCGTGCCGAACTGGCATCGCTCTTTGCCGATGGCGGCACGACCGTCGTGTACGCCACCACCGAGCCGCAGGAAGCGCTGCTGCTGGGCGGCCACACCGTCGTCATGCATGAAGGCCGCGTGCTGCAAGACGGCCCGACGCTCGACATGTACGAAGTGCCGGTGTCGGTCAATGCGGCGGCCATCTTCAACGACCCGCCGATGAACGTGCTGGACGCCACCGTGGTGGAGGGCAACCGGATCCGCCTGCCGCAAGGCATCGATGTTGCATGGACGCGTCCGCTGCCGATGGCGGCCGGCACGCGGTGCCGCATCGGCCTGCGTCCGAGCCACATCCGCCTGGCGCCGCGCAACGGTGGCGCGGTTGCCCTGCCGGGCACGGTGGAACTGGCCGAGCTGTCGGGTTCCGAAACGTATCTGCACGTACGGGCGCAGGCCGTCGGCCAGTCGAACACCATCGGCCTGGTCGCGCAGTTGCCGGGTGTGCATCAGTTCGAACTGGGCGCGGCGCTGGACGTGTTTGTCGATCCGGCCGAGCTGTTCCTGTTCGACGAAGCGGGCAAGCTGGTGAGCGCGCCCAAGCAGGGAGGCGCACATGGCACGCATTGAATTCCGCAACCTGGGGCACAGCTACCGCCCCAATCCGCAAAGCCTGTCGGACTACGCGCTGCAGCCGATGAACATGACGTGGCGCGACGGCGGTGCCTATGCACTGCTCGGCCCGTCGGGCTGCGGCAAGTCCACGCTGCTGAACATCATCTCGGGGCTGCTGACGCCGTCCGAAGGCCAGGTGCTCTTCGACGACCGCGACGTCACGCACGCCAGCCCGCGGCAGCGCAACATCGCGCAGGTGTTCCAGTTCCCGGTCATCTACGACACGATGACCGTGTTCGACAACCTCGCCTTCCCGCTGCGCAATCGCAAGACGCCGGAAGCCGAAGTGAAGAAGCGCGTGGAGGAAGTGGCCGAGATCCTCGAGCTGCAGCACGCGCTCAAGCGTCGCGCCTCCGGTCTGGCAGCGGACGCCAAGCAGAAGATCTCGCTGGGCCGGGGTCTGGTGCGCAAGGACGTGGCGGCCATCCTGTTCGACGAGCCGCTCACCGTCATCGATCCGCACCTGAAGTGGCAACTGCGTCGCCAGCTCAAGAAGATTCACCAGCAGCTCAAGCTCACGCTGATCTACGTGACGCACGACCAGGTGGAAGCGCTGACCTTTGCCGACGAGGTGGTCGTCATGACCGAAGGCAAGGTCGTACAGCAAGGCGGGCCGGAAGCGCTGTTCGAGCGGCCGGACCATACCTTCGTCGGCTACTTCATCGGCAGCCCGGGCATGAACCTCTACCCGGTGACGGTGGATGGCGACGTGATTGCGTTGGGCGATCAGCGCCTGACGGTCGGGCACGACACACTGGCCACGCTCAAGAACACGAACGGTGCGCTCAAGCTCGGCATCCGCCCGGAGTTCGTGCAGTTGGCCGCGCCGGGGGAAGTCGGCACCGTGGCGGCCAACGTGCACCAGGTGCAGCAACTTGGTACGCACCAGTTGCTGACCGCAAGCCTCGGGGAAGCCGGCGGCCTGCCCATCAAGGCCAAGCTGCCGAACGAAGTCAGCGTGACCGAATCGCGCGTGTGGCTGCGCCTGGATGCGCCGCAGACGCTGTATTACAGCAATGACGAGAGGATCGGCCGATGAACAAGCCGCTCAACAACAAGGCGTGGTTCCTGATCCTGCCGGTGTTCCTGTGCGTGGCGTTCTCCGCCATCCTGCCGTTGATGACGGTGGTGAACTACTCGGTGCAGGACATCATCAGCCCCGAGCAGCACGTGTTCGTGGGCGTCGACTGGTTCCGCCAGATCCTGCGCGACGGCGATCTGCAGGACGCCCTCACCCGCCAGCTGATCTTCTCGCTGTGCGTGCTGGCGGTGGAGATTCCGCTGGGCATCGGCCTGGCGCTGTCGATGCCCTCGAAGGGCTGGAAGGCGTCGGCCGCGCTGGTGGTGCTCGCCATGCCGCTGCTGATTCCCTGGAACGTGGTCGGCACGATCTGGCAGATCTTCGGGCGCTCCGATATCGGCTTGGCCGGCTATTGGCTCAACCAGATGGGCATCGATTACAACTACACGTCGCACTCGTTCGACGCGTGGATCACCGTGCTGATCATGGACGTGTGGCACTGGACGCCGCTGGTCGCGCTGCTGGCCTATGCCGGCCTGCGCTCGATTCCGGATGCGTTCTACCAGGCCGCCGAGATTGACGGTGCCAGCCGCCTGGCCGTGTTCCGCTACATCCAGCTGCCGAAGATGCGGGGCGTGCTGATGATCGGCGTGCTGCTGCGCTTCATGGACAGCTTCATGATCTACACCGAGCCGTTCGTGCTGACCGGCGGCGGCCCCGGCAATGCCACGACGTTCCTGTCGCAGTACCTGACGCAGAAGGCGGTCGGCCAGTTCGACCTGGGCCCGGCGGCGGCGTTCTCGATCGTGTACTTCCTCATCATCCTGCTGTTCTGCTTCGTCCTCTACAACTGGATGCAGCGCATGGGCAGCGCCAGCACGGCCGTGGGAGACGACCATGCGTAAGAACAACAACAACGAACACCAGCGCAAGATCGCCCGCGCGATCACGCTGGCGGTGTACGTGGCGTTTGCCGTGCTGCCGCTGTACTGGATGCTGAGCATGTCGCTCAAGACCAACGAGGAAACGCTTGCCGGCTTCTCGATCTGGCCGAAGCTCGTCACGTTCGACAACTACAAGATCATCTTCACCGACCCGTCGTGGTACTGGGGTTACATCAACTCCATCATCTACGTGACGATGAACACGGTGCTCTCGACCGTGGTGGCGCTGCCGGCGGCCTACGCTTTCTCGCGCTACCGCTTCCTGGGCGACAAGCACATGTTCTTCTGGCTGCTGACGAACCGCATGACGCCGCCCGCGGTGTTCCTGCTGCCGTTCTTCCAGCTGTATTCGACGGTCGGCCTGATGGACACGCACCTGGGCGTGGCGCTGGCGCACATGCTCTTCAACGTGCCGCTGGCAGTGTGGATTCTCGAAGGCTTCATGTCGGGCATCCCGCGCGAGATCGACGAGACGGCCTACATCGACGGCTATAGCTTCCCCAAGTTCTTCCTGAAGATCTTCCTGCCGCTCATCAAGGCCGGCGTGGGCGTGACGGCGTTCTTCTGCTTCATGTTCAGCTGGGTGGAACTGCTGCTCGCGCGCACGCTGACTTCGGTCGACGCCAAACCCATCACCGCGGTGATGACGCGCACGGTGTCGGCCTCGGGCATGGATTGGGGCGTGCTGGCCGCAGCCGGTGTGCTGACGATCATTCCCGGCGCGCTGGTGATCTGGTTTGTGCGGAACTACATCGCGAAGGGTTTCGCGATGGGCCGCGTCTAAAACAAGAACGGGAGACACAGCCATGTTCAGCTGGATGGCCTGGACGCCCGAAGTGGCGATCTTCTTCGGCTGCATCGCCCTGATGCTGGCCAGCATGACCGTCTGGGAGGTGGTTCGGCCCACAGTGGAGCGCAAGGGCTTCCTGCCCATTGCCACCACGCGCGGCGACCGCCTCTTCATCGGCTTGCTGACCGCGGCCTATATCAACCTGGCGTGGGTTGGGCTCACGTCGGAAGAGACCAGCGCCTGGGGCGGCTTCATCGCCTCGATGGTGGTGCTGGTGATCGTGATGTGGCGCGGCTGACGCGCCATCGGTGCACTTGAATTTGCAGGTCCGGAGGCATCGGCACGGGTTGATGCTTCCACGCCCAAATTGACGTACGGGCACAGGCATTCCACCACGCTCCCCGCGTCGGAATGCCGGATGTTTTCGCTGCGGGGAGAACAACAAGCTAACCAAGCACGAGGAGATACCGATGAAAACATCCTGGCGCATGACGCTTCAGATCAGTGCTATTGCACTGGCGAGCGCCCTGGCAGTCGGCGCGGCCCATGCCGGCGAAGCCGAAGCCAAGAAGTGGATCAGCAGCGAATTCCAGCCCAGCACGCTGTCGCAAGACAAGCAGATGGCGGAAATGAAGTGGTTCATCGACGCCGCGGCCAAGCTCAAGGCCAAGGGCGTGACCGAGATCCACGTCGTGTCGGAAACGCTCGACACGCACGCCTATGAATCGAAGACGCTGGCCAAGGCCTTCGAAGAAATCACGGGCATCAAGGTCAAGCACGACATCATGCAGGAAGGCGATGTCGTCGAAAAACTGCAGACCTCGATGCAATCCGGCAAGAGCATCTATGACGGCTGGATCTCCGACTCCGACCTGATCGGCACGCACTATCGTTACGGCGTGATCATGCCGCTGTCCGACTACATGTCGGGCGAAGGCAAGGAGTTCACCAACCCCGGCCTGGATCTGAAGGATTTCATCGGCACCAGCTTCACCACTGCGTCCGACGGCAAGCTGTATCAGCTGCCCGACCAGCAGTTCGCCAACCTGTACTGGTTCCGCGCCGACTGGTTCGCCCGCAAGGACCTGCAGGACAAGTTCAAGGCCAAGTACGGCTACGACCTCGGCGTGCCCGTCAACTGGACAGCCTATGAAGACATCGCCAACTTCTTCACCAACGACGTGAAGGAGCTGGATGGCAAGCGCGTCTACGGCCACATGGATTACGGCAAGAAGGACCCGTCGCTCGGCTGGCGCTTCACCGACGCCTGGCTGTCGATGGCAGGCTCCGCCGACAAGGGCATCCCGAACGGCCTGCCGGTCGACGAATGGGGCATCCGTGTCGACGAGAAGGACAAGTGCACCCCGGTGGGCGCATCGGTCTCGCGCGGCGGCGCCACCAACAGCCCGGCCGCCGTGTACGCCCTCACCAAGTACATCGACTGGATGAAGAAGTACGCCCCGCCCGAGGCGACCGGTATGACCTTCAACGAAGCCGGCCCGGTGCCCGCACAAGGCCACATCGCCCAGCAGGTGTTCTGGTACAGCGCCTTCACCGCGCCGATGACCAAGCCGGGCCCGGTCGTGAACGCCGACGGCTCGCCGAAGTGGCGCATGGCCCCGTCGCCGCACGGCCCGTACTGGAAGGACGGCATGCAGAACGGCTACCAGGACGTCGGCTCGTGGACGTTCTTCAAATCCACCCCGTTCGAGCGCCGCTCGGCCGCCTGGCTGTACGCGCAGTTCGTCACGTCGAAGACCGTGTCGCTCAAGAAGTCGATCACCGGCCTCACGTTCATTCGTGACTCCGATATCCACAGCGACTACTTCACCAAGAACGCGGCCAAGTACGGCGGCCTGATCGAGTTCTACCGCAGCCCGGCCCGCGTGGCCTGGACGCCGACCGGCAACAACGTGCCCGACTATCCGAAGCTGGCGCAGCTCTGGTGGAAGAACGTCGCCACGGCCGTCACGGGCGAGAAGACGCCGCAAGGCGCGATGGACAACCTGGCCAAGGAAATGGACCAGGTGATGGGTCGCCTGCAGCGCGCGGGCATGAAGAACTGCGCGCCCAAGCTGAACCCGGAAAGCGATCCGTCGAAGTGGCTGTCGACCGAACACGCCCCGTGGAAGAAGCTCGACAACGAGCGTCCGAAGGGTGAGACGGTGGCCTACGACAAGCTGCTCGCAGCCTGGAAGGCAGGCAAGGTACGTTGATTCGCATGCCCGCCGGTCGACCAACCATCGGCCGGCGGGCTACCATGCCTGCTTCCGTTTTACCCACCGCCGGACAGGTTCACTCCGGCCCGGCGGTCACCTGAATCTGCCTTATGGAATACCTCCTCGCGCTCGACCAGGGCACATCCAGCTCACGCGCCATCGTCTTCAACCGCGCCGGCCAGATCGTCGCCAGTGCCCAGCAGGAGTTTCCGCAGCATTTCCCGCAGCCCGGCTGGGTCGAGCATGATCCGTTCGACATCTGGAACAGCCAACTCGCCACCTGCCGCGCCGCACTCGAACAAGCCAAGCTGTCCGCCGCCGACATGGCCGCGCTTGGCATCACCAACCAGCGCGAAACCACCATGGTGTGGGAGCGCGCCACGGGCAAACCGATCTTCAACGCCATCGTCTGGCAGGACCGCCGCACCGAAGCCATCTGCGAGCGCCTGCGCGCCGAGGGCCTGGAAGACGAGGTACGCAAGCGCACCGGCCTGATCATCGATCCGTATTTTTCCGCCACCAAGCTGCGCTGGATTCTCGATCACGTGGATGGCGCCCGCGAGCGCGCCGCGCGTGGCGAACTCGCCTTCGGCACCATCGACAGCTGGCTCGTCTGGCAACTCACGCGCGGCCGCCTGCATGTGACGGATGTATCGAACGCTTCGCGCACGATGCTGTGGAACATCCACACCGGCGAATGGGATGCGGACCTGATGCGCGCGCTCGACATCCACCCGAGCCTGTTGCCCGAGGTGCATCCGTCCGCGTATCAATTTGGGCAGACCGATGCCGACTGGCTGGGCGCCTCCCTCACGATTGGCGGCATTGCCGGCGACCAGCAATCTGCGTTGTTCGGCCAGGCGTGCTTCAAGCCGGGCATGGCCAAGAACACCTACGGCACCGGCTGTTTCATGTTGCTCAACACGGGCGACAAGGCGGTCCAGTCGCACAACGGCCTGATCAGCACGGCCGCCTGCCAGAGCGGCACGACGCGCAGCTACGCGCTCGAAGGCAGCGTGTTTGTGGGCGGCGCGGTCGTGCAGTGGCTGCGCGACGGCCTGCGCGCCATCCAGCGCTCCGCAGACGTCGAAGGCCTGGCCGCCTCGGTGCCGGATTCGGGCGGCGTGGTGTTCGTGCCGTCGTTCACGGGGCTGGGTGCGCCGTACTGGGATCCAACCGCACAAGGCGCCATCGTGGGCCTGTCACGCGGCACGACCATCGGCCACATCGCCCGAGCCGCACTGGAGTCGATAGCCTTCCAAAGCACCGCATTGCTGCAGGCCATGACGCGCGATGCCGTTTCCACCATCTCGGAACTGCGCGTCGATGGCGGCGCCTCGGCCAACAACTTGCTGCTGCAGTTCCAGGCTGACCTGCTCGGCATTCCGGTCGTGCGTCCGGAGATCATCGAGACCACGGCCCTCGGGGCGGCTTACCTGGCCGGCATCGCCACAGGCTTCTATCGTGACGAAGCGGAGGTCGCCCAGCAATGGCGCGCCTCCCGCACCTTCCACCCCGTCATCAGCCGCGACGAGGCCGCGCACCGCATCGCCCAGTGGGAAATGGCCGTCGCGCAGGTGCGTCTGCCAACAACGCGCGGGCACTGAAGGCAAAGGCAACAGACAGAAAAAAGGCGACCCTCGGATCGCCTTTTTTCATGGTTCGGCCAGCGGCTTACTTGCCTTCGCTGTTCGGCGTCTGGGCAGGCCCGCCTTGCTCGCTCATGGCTTCCTTGCGCTTGGCGCGGGCTTCCTTCTTCTCAGCCTTGCGGTTGGCCTTGGCGGCCTTCTTCTCTTCCTTGTAGGCAGCCTTGGCGTCGGACTTGCGGGCCTTGTATTCGTCGCTGGCAGCCTTGTCGTCAATGCGCTTCTGCACCAGCGGGTCAGACGACGAAGTTGCCGGCCCGCCTTGCGGGGCGGTCTGCACGGTGCCGGTGGTCTGCGGTGAAGTTTGCGGTGCCGGCGTCATCTGTGCGAACGCAGCCGACGCAGCAAACGTGGCGGCAACGGCGAGGGCGGTTTTCAGGCGCAGTTCAATCATGGTTGAGCTCCTTCTTTTACAAAAACGCGGAATGGACTGACCACATAAGCGGCGCGCGAAGCACCCGAAGTGATCTCGGCGCGCATCAACGGCGCGCGCCGGACGTTGCAAATCACAACACCCGTTCCGTCGCAAGAAGCGCTCCCACACCATCGACTACACTGCCCGCTGTCTCGTCCCTCCCCACACGCCGTGTCCAATCACGCCCCCGATTTCGTCCTACTCGACCCTCCAGCCGACGCCCTCAACTTGGGCTCGGATGCCGCCGCCCTTCATGTCGCGACCGTGCAGCGCTGGCTGGAAGACGCCGTCATTGGCCTGAACCTCTGCCCCTTCGCCAAGGCCGTGCACGTCAAACGGCAGGTCCGATACGCCGTCAGCCGCGCCACGATGGACGGCGACGTGCTCGACCACCTGCGTGCCGAAGCCGACCTGCTGCACGCCACCCCCGCCGCACAGATCGACACCACGCTGCTGATCGTCCCCGCCCTCGCCGACTTCCTCGATTTCCACTCGCTCACGGAACGCGCCGAATCCGTACTCGCCAAGGCCGGCTACGAAGGCGAACTGCAACTGGCCAGCTTCCACCCCGATTTCGTCTTCGCCGACGCGGAGCCTGACGACATCGCCAACGCCACCAACCGCGCACCGGCCCCCATCCTGCATCTGCTGCGCGAAGACAGCATCGCCCGCGCCGCCGCAGCCGTCCCCGACGCAGCGGACATCTACGAACGCAATATCGCGACGATGGAAAAGCTGGGCCCCGAAGGCTGGGCGGAAATGGCAAAGAAGTTCAGCAAGGCACCGCCCCGCGACTAACCAACAGCAGCGACGGTTTGGCCGTTGATGCCCT
>NZ_VOSS01000065.1 GCF_007997035.1 Ralstonia sp. TCR112
ATGCACCACCAACAAAAAACCCCAGGGCAAGGAAGCCCCTTTTGAACACGGAAATCCTGACACTCCCCCGCGACCCCAAAACCCTCAAGCCCCACCGTCCAAGACCCAAGCCCCACCCTAAAACCCTCAAGTCCCACCCTCCAAGACCCAACCTCCACCCCCAAACCTTCAATCTCGACCCTCCGACATCCAAGCCGAGCGAAAAAAACCGCCGCCTTCGACCCTCCAACACGCAAGCATCACCCTAAAACCCTCAAGCTCCACCCTCCAACCCCCAGGCTCCACCCAAAAACAGTCGACCCAACGTCTCTCCAAGGCCCGACCTCCACCCAAAACCCCTGGAGTCCCGCTGTCCGAGGCCCAAGCTCCGCCCTCCAACACTCAAAGCCGAGGGTTTGACCCTCAAGCACCACGCCCGCACGCCCGCTCTCGGCCGTTTGCACTGCATCCGCGCAGCCCCCAACCCCGCCTTTATGCAAAAAACGATGAACATTCCCTGAAACCATTCGTTCCCCGTACAAGACCCGCTCGGTAGTCTTGCTCCTATTCCAAATCCATCAGAGATCAGAAACGGAGCTGCAAGATGATTCGCAAGTTTGTGTTCAATACCATCGCGGCTGCCATCGTGGCGGGGGGAACCGTGGGTGCGCATGCGGCAACGACACTGCTGAACGTGTCGTACGACCCGACGCGCGAGCTGTACAAGGAAATCAACACCGAATTCGCCAAGAAGTGGAAGGCCGAAACGGGCGAGGACATCACCCTGCGCGCTTCGCATGGCGGTTCGGGCAAGCAGGCGCGCTCCGTGATCGACGGGCTGGATGCCGATGTGGTGACGCTGGCGCTGGGCTACGACATCGACGCGATCGCCGAGAAGGGCTTGACCGGCAAGGACTGGCAGAAGCGCCTGCCGCACAACGCCTCGCCGTACACGTCGACCATTGTCTTCCTGGTGCGCAAGGGCAACCCGAAGGGCATCAAGGACTGGAATGACCTGGTCAAGCCGGGCATCGCCGTCATCACGCCCAATCCGAAGACTTCCGGCGGTGCACGCTGGAATTACCTGGCCGCCTGGGCCTATGCGCTGAAGCAGCCGGGCGGTTCGGACGCCACCGCCAAGGATTTCGTGCAGAAGCTCTACAAGAACGTGCCGGTGCTCGATTCGGGCGCGCGCGGTGCCACCACGACCTTTACCGAGCGCGGTATCGGTGACGTGCTGATCGCGTGGGAAGACGAGGCGCTGCTGGCGGCGCGCGTGGAAGGGAAGGACAAGTTTGACGTGGTGGTGCCGTCGATTTCCATCCTGGCCGAGCCGCCGGTGGCGGTGGTGGACAAGGTGGCCGACAAGAAGGGCACGCGCAAGGCCGCGGAGGCGTATCTCAAGTTCCTGTACACGCCGCAAGGGCAGGAGATCGGTGCGAAGAATTTCTATCGCCCGACCGACCCGGCCGTGGCGAAGAAGCACGAGAGCGAATTCCCGAAGGTGAAGCTTGTGACCATCGACGACACGTTCGGCGGCTGGCAGAAGGCGCAGAAGACGCACTTTGCCGATGGCGGGCAGTTTGACCAGCTCTATCAACCGGGCAAGTAAGGCCCACACGACGTAACGACATCGGGTGATCCGCATCATGCAAATCCTGACGATTTCCGGCAGCCCTTCGGCGCAATCGCGATCTGCGCGCCTGCTGGGCCACGTGCGTGCGCAGCTCGAACGCGCCGGCGAGCAGGCGGACCACCTGGACCTGCGCAGCCTTCCGGCCGACGCGCTGCTCGGCGCGCAGGTGTCGGACCCCGCCATCGCCGATGCGGTGGCGCGGGTGGAAGCGGCAGGCGTGGTGATTCTCGCCACGCCGGTCTACAAGGCGGCCTACAGCGGGCTGCTCAAGACATTTCTCGATCTGCTGCCGCAGAGCGGGCTGCGCGACAAGGTCGTGCTGCCGATTGCCACCGGCGGCAGCCTCGCCCATACGCTGGCGATCGACTATGCGCTGCGCCCCGTGCTGACGGCGCTGGCGGCGCGTTCGATCCTGCCCGGCATCTTTGCAGTCGACTCGCAGATCGTTGTGGCAGATGACGGCGTGAGCGTCGACCCAGCGCTGCAGCAGCGCTTGGATGACGGCGTGGAGCGCGTGCATCAGGCACTGGCGCTGGCACGGCATCCGGCCGTGGCGCAGGTCATCGTTTCGAGCCGCAGCGCGGTGCGCGCCACGTTCCAGGCCGCCGACGCAGAACGAATGCGATGTCTGGCGTGATGCGCTGACCGCGCCGCCTTACACACGCGCTCACTGCTTTCCCGTTGTTGTCACGCCGCGCAGCCGCTGCGCGCGGATCGTGCCGCCCATACACCCCGCATCGACCGGACTTGCCATGAAAACCCATTCGCCCCTGCGCAGGACTTTGACCATTGCCGCCACGCTGCTTGCCACGCTCGGCGCGCCCGCCGCATTTGCCAACAGCGATGCGGCGCCCCCGACCGCCGCCAAGCAGCTGCGCATCGGCTATCAGAAGTACGGCACGCTGACGGTGCTCAAGGCGCGCGGCACGCTGGAAAAGCGCCTTGCCGCGCAGGGCATCGAAGTGAAGTGGACCGAGTTTCCGGCGGGCCCGCAGTTGCTGGAAGGCCTGAACGTGGGCGCCATCGATTTCGGCACCACGGGTGAAGCACCGACGATCTTCGCGCTGGCTGCCGGGGCGCACCTCGTCTACGTCGGCAACCAGCCGCCCGCGCCGGCCGGCGAGGCGATCATCGTGCCGAAGACTTCGCCGCTCAAGAGCGTGGCCGATCTCAAAGGCAAGCGCGTCGCCTTCAACAAGGGCTCCAACGTGCATTACCTGCTGGTGAAGCTGCTGGAAAAGGCCAACGTGCCTTACAGCGATATCCAACCCGTGTACCTCACGCCCGCCGATGCGCGTGCCGCCTTCGAGCGCGGCGCCATCGACGCCTGGGTGATCTGGGACCCGTTCTTTGCCGCGGCTGAACAGCAGCTGGGCGCGCGCGTGCTGGCTGACGGCACGGGCGTGGTGAACAACTCGCAGTACTTCCTGGCCTCGAAGGGCTATGCGGGCGCGCGGCCCGATGTGCTGAACATCGTGCTGGATGAACTGAAGAAGACCGACACCTGGGCCGCAGCCAACCCGAAGGACGTGACGACCATTCTCGGCCCGCAGCTCGGCCTGGAGCCGGCCGTGGTGGCGCGTTCGGTGTCGCGCATTGCCTATGGCATCCAGCCCGTCGGCGCAGAAGCCCTGGCTGATCAGCAGCGCATTGCCGATACGTTCCACGCTCTGAAGCTGATTCCGCGCCCGGTGAAGGTGGCCGATGCTGCGTGGCAGCCGACCACCCAACAGGCCGCGCGCTGATCGCCATGACCATCGACATCCAACGTCGCCGCCTGCTGAGTGCCACCGTGGCAGGCGCATCGCTCGCCACGCTCGGGCCGGTCGCGCACGCTGCCAATGCCGCAACCGCCGCCCCAGCGGCTGGCGGCCTGCCCAAGGTGACGCCGCCCGCGCAACTGCGCATCGGTTTCCAGAAGAGCGCGGTCAACCTCGTGATCGTGAAAGAAAACCGGGCGCTGGAGCAGCGCTTTCCGGGCACCAAGATCAGCTGGCTGGAGTTTCCGGCCGGGCCGCAGCAGCTCGAAGCGCTGTCAGCGGGCAGTCTCGACCTCGCCATCACGGGCGATACGCCGCCGGTGTTCGCGCAGGCTGCCGGCAAGGATTTGCGCTACGTGGGCGTGGAGCCGCCCAAGCCGGACAGCTCCGCCATCCTCGTGCAGCAGGATTCGACGCTCAAGACGCTGGCCGACCTGAAGGGCAAGCGCGTGGCGTTGCAGAAGGGTTCGAGCGCGCATTTCCTGATCGTGCGGGGCCTGCAGAAGGGCGGCCTGAGCTTTGCCGACATCCAGCCTGTGTACCTGACGCCGGCCGATGCGCGCGCCGCCTTCGAGCGCGGCAGCGTCGACGCCTGGGGCATCTGGGATCCGTACTACGCCGCCACGGAACTGGCGATCAAGCCGCGCGTGCTGGCCACCGGGCGCACGCTGTCGTCCAACAACTCGTTCTACTTCGCGCCGACGGCCTTTACGGAAAAGCACGGCGACACCATCGCCGCCATCTTTGCAGAGCTGTCGCGCGCCGACCGGCTCGTGCAGGAGAACCGCAAGGAAGCCGCGCAGCGCATTGCAGATTTCTCCGGGCTGTCGCTGGCGACGGTGCATCTGTTCCTGTCGCGCCGGCCGCCTTCGCCCGTGCGGCCGGTCACGCCCGAAGCGGTGGCCGAGCAGCAGCGCGTGGCCGATGCCTTCCACGGGCTGGGGCTGATTCCGCGCCCGGTCAAGCCGATCGAACTGGTCTGGCACCCGACCCCGGCGCAACTGGCCATCGCCCGCGCTTGAGTTGTTGCGTTGATCTGAGAACAACACAGTCCAAGGAGCTGTCATGCAAGTTTTCTGGTTCATCCCGACGCACGGCGACAGCCGTTATCTCGGCACTGCCGAGGGCGCACGTCAGGTCGATCAAACCTATCTGCAGCAGGTGGCCGTGGCCGCCGATACGCTCGGCTACGAGGGCGTGCTGATTCCCACCGGCCGCTCGTGCGAAGACCCGTGGATCGTGGCCGCAAGCCTGATTCCCGTCACCAAGCGCCTGCGTTTCCTGGTGGCGGTGCGCCCCGGGTTGATGGCGCCGACGCTGGCCGCCCGCATGGCCGCCACGTACGACCGTCTGTCGAACGGCCGCTTGCTGGTGAACCTCGTCACCGGTGGTGACCCGTCGGAGCTGGCCGGCGATGGCCTGTTCCTGGACCACGCGCAACGCTACGAAGCCTCGGAAGAATTCATCCGCATCTGGCGCGAAACGCTGGCGGCCAGCCACGAAGGCGCCGCGCTGGATTACACCGGCAAGCATCTCAGCGTGAAGGGCGCGAAGGTGCTGTACCCGCCCGTGCAGCGGCCGCATCCGCCGGTGTATTTCGGTGGGTCGTCGGAGGCGGCGCACGAACTCGCAGCGGAGCAGGTCGACACGTATCTCACCTGGGGCGAACCGCCTGCCGCCGTGGCCGAGAAGCTGGCCGACGTGCGCGCGCGCGCTGCCAAGCATGGCCGCACCGTGCGCTTCGGTATCCGCCTGCACGTGATCGTGCGCGAGACGGACGATGAAGCCTGGGCGGCTGCAGACAAGCTCATCAGCAAGCTCGACGACGACACCGTCGCACGCGCGCAGGAGGCTTTCCGCAAGATGGATTCCGCCGGCCAGCAACGCATGGCCGCGCTGCATGCCAATGGCGTCAAGCGCACGCGCGCCGATCTGGAAATCAGCCCGAACCTGTGGGCCGGCGTGGGGCTGGTGCGCGGTGGTGCCGGCACGGCGCTGGTGGGCGATCCGCAAACCGTGGCCGCGCGCATGCAGGAATACGCCGAGCTGGGCATCGATACCTTCGTGCTGTCCGGTTATCCGCATCTGGAAGAGGCCTACCGTTTTGCCGAACTGGTGTTCCCGCTGTTGCCGCGCTCGGTGCGCGACAAGCTGCCGGGCAACGTGCTGAACGGCCCGTTTGGCGAAGTGATTGCCACGGGCATCGTGCCGCGCGTGGCGGCAAGCTGAGCCGAGAGGAGCAGGGCAATGGCATCCGAGTCGAAATCCAAATCAACATCGAAACAGAAGGCGAACACCTTCCTGCGCACCGCCCGGCAACGCCTGGCGCCGTGGATCGTGCCGCTGGTGCTGCTCGTGCTGTGGCAGGCCTCGGCCCAATGGGGCTGGCTGTCGAACCGCATCCTGCCGGCACCGCTGGACGTGGCGAAATCCGCCGTAGCGCTGGCACGCTCGGGCGAGCTGTGGACGCACGTGGCCGTGAGCACGTGGCGCGCGCTGCTGGGCTTTGCGATCGGTGGTTCGCTGGGGCTGGCGCTGGGCTTGCTGACCGGCACCTTCCGCACCGCCGAGACGCTGCTCGACACCACGCTGCAGATGGTTCGCAACATCCCGGTGCTCGCGCTGATTCCGCTGGTGATCCTGTGGTTCGGCATCGACGAATCGGCCAAGCTGTTCTTGGTGTCGCTGGGCGTGTTCTTCCCGATCTACCTGAATACGTATCACGGCATTCGCTCGGTCGATCCGGCCCTGGTGGAGATGGCACGCAGCTACGGGCTCTCGCGTGCGCAGCTGTATCGCGAGGTGATCCTGCCGGGGGCGCTGCCGCAGATCCTGGTGGGCGTGCGGTTTTCGCTCGGCCTGATGTGGGTGACGCTGATCGTGGCGGAGACGGTGTCTGCGCAGGCCGGCATCGGCTACATGACGATGAATGCGCGCGAGTTCCTGCAGACCGACGTGGTGCTGCTGGGCATCCTGCTGTACGCGCTGCTGGGCAAGCTGGCCGATCTGCTGTCGCGTGCGCTGGAGCGCTTCTGGCTGCGTTGGCACCCTGGTTATCAAGCAGCGGCCTGAGGCTGAATTGGAGAGACGCATGCAAAGCAACGCCACTGAACACGCCGCGCTGGCCGGCACCGCCTTGCACATCGAGCACGTCGTCAAACGCTATGGCGACCGTGAAGTGCTGCACGGTATCGATCTGGACATCACCCCGGGCGAGTTTGTCGTCATCGTCGGGCGCAGCGGCTGCGGCAAGAGCACGCTGCTGCGGCTGATTGCGGGGTTGGAAGGCATTGACGACGGCCACCTGCGGCGCGATGGCGAAGCTGAAGACGGCCTGCACGACGATGCCCGCGTGATGTTCCAGGATGCGCGCCTGCTGCCGTGGAAGAAGGTGCTCGACAACGTCGCGCTCGGCCTGCCGAAAACACAGCGCGCGCAGGCCGCTGAAGTGCTCGCGCAAGTCGGTCTGGCCGAGCGGGCAGGGGAATGGCCGGCGCGCCTGTCGGGCGGGCAGCGCCAGCGCGTGGCATTGGCGCGTGCACTGGTGCATCGGCCGCGCCTGCTGCTGCTGGACGAGCCGCTGGGCGCGCTCGATGCGCTGACCCGCATCGACATGCAGAACCTCATCGAAGGCCTGTGGCAACGCCTGGGCTTTACGGCCGTGCTCGTCACGCACGATGTGGCCGAGGCGGTGGCGCTGGCCGATCGCGTGGTGCTGATCGAAGACGGCCGCATTGCGCTGGACGAGCGCATCGACCTGCCGCGTCCGCGCCATCGTGGTTCGCCCGCGTTTGCCCGGCTGGAAGAAGCGATCCTCAACCGCGTGATGCAGCGCAAGACCGATCCGAACGAAGTGACCGATGTGCGCCCGCACACGGCGTGGGCATCACCCTTCGACGTGTCTGCCACTGCGGTGCGCTGGGCCGTGTAAGGCGCTGCAAACCTTTCTCCTGAAAACATTCATTGGCACCTAGTGCCGTTGTCACCTAAGAAGGAACATCATGAGCATTCAAGCGATTAACGTACGCAACCAGTTCCGCGGGCAGATCAAGGAGATCATCCGGGGCGACGTGCTCTCGGAGATCGACGTGGAGACGCCGGCCGGCATCGTCACCTCGGTCATTACGACGCGATCGGTCGACAGCCTTGGCCTGAAGATCGGCAGCGAAGTGGTTGCGCTGGTGAAGGCGACTGAAGTCTCGATCGCCAAACTGTAAGGACGGGGAGGAGACGGCGACCCAACAAGGAGCCTCACCCATGAGCCTGATGCACACCACAGCACTCGCACAATTTCTCGGCACGCTGCCGAGCGCCCCGACGCCGGATCGCCATTTGTGGCGTGATGCCACCGGCCGCGTGCAGGGTCAGTTCTTCCACTGCGCGCTCACCAGCCTGTTTGAACCGGTCTGGCAGCTTGCCGCCGATGGCGCGCTGACGCCCGCCGGCCACGAAGCGCTGATGCGCACGTGGACGCGCGACGGCGATCTGGGCCTGAACCCGTGGAAGGTGTTTTCACTGGCGTCGGATGACAGCACGCTGGTTGAACTGGACCGCCTGTGCCGGCTGGTGCATACGCTCAACTATTTTTCGCGCACCGATGCGGGGCGGCTGGTCGTCAATGTGCATGGCCGGTTGCTGGCAGCGGTGGCGGCCGACCACGGCAAGGCGTTCCACCGTGCGGTGACGGCGCTGGGGCTGCACCCGGAGCAGTTCGTCATCCAGGTGCCGTCGACGGCGAATGATGATCTGGGGCTGCTGCTGTTCGTGGTGGACAACTACCGGCGCAATGGTTTTGCCGTCGCCGTGCAGGCATCGGACCCGGCGGAGGCTGGCGCGCTGCTCGTGCATGCCAAGCCCGCCTATCTGAAGCTCGATGCGCGGCGCGATTGGCGTACGCGGAACGTGGTGTCGCTGGCCGATTCGGCACGCGAGCTGGGCGTGACGCTGGCCTTGCGGCGTTGCGAGCGCCCGAGCGACCTGGAACTGGCCCGCGCTGCGGGTATCACGTATGTGCAGGGCAGCATCCTGCCCGGCGCGGAAGCTGAGCCAGACCCTGCGCCCGCGCCACAGGTGGTGCCAATGGCGCAGGCGCCGCTGGTGCAACAGCAGCAATCCGCGGCCGGCCTTTCTCTGACGCAATGAGCACGACATGGCACGCAGCGCACCCGCACCCGCATCGGACGCACCTGCCTGGGAGTGGCCGGCAGACGCCGTCATCCTGACCGTTCCCGGCTTGCATGGCAGCGGCCCCGGCCACTGGCAGACGCGCTGGGAGCAGCGCTTCCCGGCGTGGCGCCGCGTGGAGCAGACGGATTGGTCGACGCCTGACCTGCCGCGCTGGTCGGCCCGTGTGGGTGAAGCGGTGCATGCGGCGCTTGCCGAGCGTCCGCCCACGCGCAGCAAGCGCCCGGTGATCCTGGTGGCGCATAGCTTCGGCTGCCTGGCGTCATTGCATTGGGCGGTGCAGACCAAGGAGGCAGTGGCGGCGGTGCTGCTCGTCGCGCCGGCCGATCCGGACAAGTTCGGCGTGCGGGACCTGCTGCCCGGCCATACGCTGCCATTCCCGGCGACGGTTGTCGCCAGCCGTAACGATCCGTGGATGCCGCAAGGCAGCGCCATCGACTGGGCCGCGCGTTGGGGCACCGAATTCGTCGATGCCGGCGAGGCTGGCCATATCAACGCCGATTCCAACCTCGGTGAATGGGACGCAGGCCTGACCTTGCTCGATCGCCTGATCGGCCGTGCAAGTGCGCAAGACATCACCCGTGACGGCGCCGACTGGCAAGCGCAGTGGGATGTCTTACCGAGCACCCCTTATATCTAAAACGATGATGCACATGCGCAAATATTCGTTTTCGTCATAAGAACAGTCCGCCACAATCGGTTCATCTGCATATCGGCCGCAGTGTTTTGCTCTGCGGCCTTTTTTATCGGTGCGCTGATGAGCCTGCCTTCCGCGTTTTTTTCCTCCAAGCGGCGTAAGCCCGCCAATGTGCTGCCCGGCTTCGGGCTGGCGCTGGGGTTTTCGCTGCTGTACCTCGCGCTGATCGTCCTGATCCCGCTGTCGGCAACGGTCCTCAAGACGTTCACCATGACGTGGGACGCCTTCTGGACGACCGTCACCGCACCGCGCGTGGTGGCGTCGTACAAGCTGACGTTCGGTGCCTCGCTGATCGCGGCGGTGATCAACCTCGTGTTCGGGCTGATCGTGGCGTGGGTGCTGGTGCGCTATCGCTTTCCGGGCAAGCGGCTGATCGATGCGCTGGTCGACCTGCCGTTTGCGCTGCCGACTGCGGTGGCCGGCATTGCGCTCACCGCGTTGTACGCGCCGAATGGCTGGATCGGCTCGCGGCTGGAACCGCTGGGGCTGAAGGTCGCGTTCACGCCGCTGGGCATCGTGGTGGCGCTGACGTTCATCGGCCTGCCGTTTGTCGTGCGCACGGTGCAGCCGGTGCTCGAAGACCTGGAGTCCGAACTGGAAGAGGCGGCTGCCAGCCTGGGCGCCACGCGCTGGCAGACCTTCACTCGCGTGATTCTGCCGACCTTGCTGCCCGCCTTGCTGACCGGTTTCGCGTTGGCCTTTGCGCGTGCCACCGGCGAGTACGGCTCGGTCATCTTCATCGCCGGCAACATGCCGATGGTTTCCGAGATCACGCCGCTGATGATCTATTCCAAGCTGGAGCAATTCGATTACGCAGGCGCCACGGCCATTGCCGTCGTCATGCTCGGTATCTCGTTCACGCTGCTGCTGGTGATCAATCTGCTGCAAGCGTGGACGCGCCGCCGCGGCAATCGCAACGACGCCATCGAGCGTGCCCCCGAACCCCCGACCGCCAACGCGGCAGCTGGAGCCTGACATGGCCGGTACTGTTTCCCGTCAACTTGGTCAGGCGCCTGCTGGTGGCCGCCGAGGCGCCACCGCAGAGTCCGCCTGGGTGCGCGCAACGCTGATCCTCGTTTCGTTCGTGTTCCTGGCGCTGTTCCTGTTCGTGCCGCTGGCGAGCGTGTTTGTCGAGGCGTTCAAGAAGGGCGTCGACGTGTATCTCGAGGCGTTGATCGAGCCCGATGCGCTTTCGGCGATCTATCTGACGCTGACCACCGCAGCGATTGCCGTGCCGCTGAACGTGGTGTTTGGCGTGGCGGCGGCATGGGCGATCGCCAAGTTCGAGTTTCGCGGCAAGAACCTGCTGCTGACGTTGATCGACCTGCCGTTTTCGGTGTCGCCCGTCATTGCCGGCCTGATCTACGTGCTGCTGTTCGGCGCGCAGGGCTGGTTCGGGCCGTATCTCTCCGATCACGATTTCAAGATCATTTTTGCGGTGCCGGGCATTGTGCTGGCGACGGTGTTCGTCACGTTTCCGTTCGTGGCGCGCGAGCTGATTCCACTCATGCAGGCGCAAGGCAGCGAAGAGGAAGAGGCCGCCATCGTGCTCGGCGCCTCGGGCTGGCAGACGTTCTTTCGCGTGACGCTGCCGAACATCAAGTGGGGCCTGCTGTACGGCGTGATCCTGTGCAACGCGCGGGCGATGGGCGAGTTTGGCGCGGTGTCGGTGGTGTCGGGCCACATTCGCGGGCTGACCAACACGATGCCGCTGCACGTGGAAATTCTCTACAACGAATACAACTTTGCGGCCGCGTTTGCCGTGGCGTCGCTGCTGACATTGTTGGCGCTCGTCACGCTGGCGCTGAAGACGCTGGTCGAATGGCGCAGCCGTCGCGAGCTGGCTGATGCTGATGCCGGCGTGGGCGAAGGCCCCGGCGCACGCATCGCACCGTCATCGTCGATTTCGAACTCGCACATCTCCGTGCAATCTCCGCTGGAGGGAAGCGCAGCATGAGCATCCAGGTTCAACACATCACCAAGCGCTTTGGCAACTTCGTTGCCCTCAACGATGTTTCGCTCGACTTCAAGCAGGGCGAACTGACTGCGCTGCTGGGCCCGTCGGGCTGCGGCAAGACCACGCTGCTGCGCATCATCGCGGGGTTGGAGCATGCCGATTCGGGCACGATTCACCTCAACGGCGAAGACGCATCGGATCAGCATGTGCGCGAGCGCCAGGTCGGCTTCGTGTTCCAGCATTACGCGCTGTTCAAGCACATGACGGTGTTCGAGAACGTGGCGTTCGGCCTGCGCGTGAAACCGCGTGCGCAGCGGCCAAGCGAAGCGCAGATCCGCGCGAAGGTGAAGGAACTGCTGGAACTCGTGCAGCTGGATTGGCTGGCCGATCGTTACCCGCCGCAGCTGTCTGGCGGGCAGCGTCAGCGGATTGCCCTGGCGCGCGCGCTGGCGGTGGAGCCGCGTGTGCTGCTGCTCGACGAACCCTTCGGCGCGCTCGATGCCAAGGTGCGCAAGGAGCTGCGCCGCTGGCTGCGCCGCCTGCACGACGATCTGCATGTCACGAGCCTGTTCGTTACGCACGACCAGGAAGAGGCGCTGGAAGTGGCCGACAACGTGGTGCTGATGAACCGCGGACAGGTGGAGCAGGTCGGCAGCCCCGATGCGGTCTACAACACGCCGGCCACGCCGTTCGTCTACGGCTTCCTCGGCAACGTGAACCTGTTCCACGGCCGCCTGGAAGAGGGCGAGGGCGGCAGCGTGCTGCACGTGGGCGATTCCGCCATCGCCGTGCCGTCGGGCGGTGTGGATTCGTCCCGCGCCGATCAGGCCGTGGCCTTCGTGCGCCCGCATGAAATCGACCTGGAGCGCTATGCGCCGGGCGCCGAGGGTATTCCCGTGACGCTGCGCCGCGCGCTGACGCTGGGCGCCATCGCGCAGCTGGAGCTGGAGCGCGAAGACACCGACGACATCATCGAAGTCTCCCTGCCCATCGAGCGCTTCCGCGCCGAGGGCTTCCGTGAAGGCGAAACGCTGGTGGTGCGCCCGCGCGCGATCCGCGTGTTCGCGCAAGGCAATGCACGGCCCGTCGCGCAAGCCGCCGTGTAACACGACGCTCCGACGACAACCAATACGAGAGGACACGAGCCATGAACTTCCAGCAACTGCGTTCCATCCGCGAGGCGGTGCGCCGCCAGTTCAACCTGACCGAAGTCGCCAACGCGCTGTACACGTCGCAGCCCGGCGTGTCGCGGCAGATTCGCGAGCTGGAGGATGAGCTTGGCGTGGAGATTTTCGAGCGCTACGGCAAGCGGCTGACGGGCCTGACCGAACCGGGTCGCGAGATCGTCCGCATTGTCGAACGGCTGCTGCTCGAAGCCGAAAACCTGCGCCAGGCCGGCGAGGAGTTCTCCGGCCGGCAATCCGGCCGCCTGACCGTGGCGACCACGCACACGCAGGCCCGCTATGCGCTGCCGAAGGTGGTGCAGTCGTTCCGCAAGGAATACCCGCACGTCACGCTGGCGCTGCAGGAGGCGTCGCCCTCGCACATCGTCGAGCTGCTGCTGACGGGGCAGGCCGACATCGGTATCGCCACCGAGGCCGTGGCCAACGAGCCGGGGCTGACGTCGTTCGAGGCATATCGCTGGCGTCACGTGCTGGTGGTCAGCCCGGACCATCCGCTGACGAAGAACCCGCTCCCGACGTTGGAAGACGTGGCGCAGTATCCGCTCATCACGTACGACGCGGGCTTCACGGGCCGACGCAACATCGACGCGGCATTTGCCAGCGCGGGCCTGCACCCCGAGATCGTGCTGACCGCCATGGACGCCGACGTGATCAAGACGTACGTGGCGCTGGACGTGGGCGTGGGCATCATCGCGTCGATGGCGTATGACGGCCGCAAGGACGACAACCTCGTCTGCATCGGGGCCGATCACTTGTTCGAGCCGAACACCACGCGTGTGGCGGTGCGCCGTGGCGCGTATCTGCGCGGCTATGCGCATGACTTCATCGGGATGTTCGCGCCGCATCTGTCGCGCGAAACGGTGGCGGAAGCGGTGGCTTCCACGGTGGTGACGCAATCTGCGCGGGAGGCGCTGGCGGCGTAATCGTCCTGCGGGCGGGGCGGCCGCGCACCGTTCATCCCCCCAATCGCACCATTCGTCGCATCGGCATGGCGCCTGCCTGGGCGCCATTCCTATACTGCGGACATCCTCGGTTCCCATAGAGACCGCCATGTCCGCCGTGCCCTATACCCAAGCCTCCCCATCGACCGAATCCGACGCCGCCTTGCTGCGCCGGGCTCGCCACCGCGCCGGGGCGCGCCTGGGGTTCCGGATTCATCTGCTGTCGTTTTTGGCGATTAACGCCGGGCTGGCCGTGATTGCGCTGTCGCGCGGCCAGTTCTGGTTTGTCTGGCCGCTGCTGGGGTGGGGCTTGGGCCTGGCCGCACACGGCCTGAGCCTGGCCTGGAGCCAGGGCAACGGTTACCAGCGCATGGTCGACCAGGAACTCGCCCGTTTGCGCGCGCAAGCCGGCCGCCAGTGATGCGGGAAACCCCAAGCTTCAACGCCGGAGAACCCTCCGGTAAGATCGCCCGCATGTTCGCCAATGTGTCGTTCCCTTCGCTTGCAGACTGCCTGCGCCTGGCTCGGCGCTGGGTGATCCGCTACGCCGTCATCATCGTCATCAATACGCTGATTGCGGCGGTGCTGGCGTTCGGCATCCGGCCGGAAGAGACCTTCTGGAAAGACTTCATCTTCAGCCAGGCAATCGGGCTGGCGATGTTCTCGTTGATCGGCATTCCGCGCCACGTGCTCTGGGGCGACGGCCCGCCCAACAAGAAGGTGTTTCCGTGGATCATCGTGGGCGCAGTGCTGATCGGCGTGCCGTTGGGGCAGTGGATCGCACGGACGATCCTGTGCCTGAATAGCGTCAACCCGGAACCCTGGCGCGCGGACAGCCTGCGCATGAGTTTCATCATCGCCATGCTGGCCGCACTTGGCGCAACGTATTTCTACTGGTCGCGCGGCAAGCTCGCGGCACTGCAGCGCCAGGCCGCGCTCGATGCGCTGGAGCGTGAAGAGGCCGAGAAGCAGGTGGTGCGTGCGCAGTTGATGGCGCTGCAGGCGCAGATCGAGCCGCACTTCCTCTTCAACTCGCTGGCACACGTCGATGTGCTGATTGCGCGCGATCCGGCCGCCGCGCGGCGCCTTCTGCAGCATTTGATCGGCTTTCTGCGCAGTTCGCTTTCGCACGCACGCGCCGAGCAGTGCACGCTGGCGCAGGAATTTGCGCTGCTGCGCGCGTATCTCGACATCCAGGCGCTGCGCTTCGGCAATCGGCTGCGTTTCTCATTGGCGCTGGACGATGCCATCGCCAATATCGTCATTCCGCCCATGCTGATTCAGCCGCTGGTGGAAAACGCCGTGGTGCACGGCATCGAGCCCGCGCGCGAGGGCGGCGAGATCGCCCTGTCTGCGCGCCTGGCTGCCGGCCATGACGGCGAGCGCCTCGTGCTGGAAGTGCGCGACACGGGCGTCGGCTTCGGCAACGACGGTGCCAAGGGCTCCGGGCTGGGGCTCACGCATGTGCGTGAACGTCTGTCGCGCCTGTTTGATGGCGACGCGCGGCTGACGATCACCGAGACCGTGCCGCACGGCGTGACGATCATCGTCGAATTGCCGCTGGCGCATGAAACGGCGCCTGCACCGTCTCAAGCCGATGCGCCGGAATGGCGCTGCCGCTTCTCTCGCTCCACGGCCAACGCCACTGCCACCGCTGCGCTGTCTTCGCGCGCCTCTGCCGGAACCTGATCGATGCCTGCTTCCCCCCGCTTGCTGATTGCCGACGATGAACCGGCGCTGGCTGAGAACCTCGTCGCCGAGCTGACGGCGCTGTGGCCCGATGCCACGCTGCTGCCGGCCGTGCACGACGGCCAATCGGCGCTCGACGTGATTGACGACGCGGCCGACGGGGAGGCGCCCGATGTGGTCTTTCTCGACATTCGCATGCCGGGGTTGTCGGGGATTGACGTGGCGCGCGAGCTGTCGGCCAGGGAAGACCGGCCGCTGGTGGTGTTCGTCACGGCCTATGACCAGTTCGCGCTCGACGCCTTCGAGCAGGCCGCGGTCGACTACGTGCTCAAGCCCGTGCAGACCGAGCGCCTGGCCGAGACCGTCAAGCGGCTGAAGGACCGGCTCGGCACGCGTCCGAACGGCAACGCCGCCGCCACGGACCCAGCGCAGACGCTGGCCGAGCTTGTCGAGCGCCTTGCCGGCCTGCAGGGCGCTGCCCAAACGCGTGCCACGCCGCACGGCGGCTATCTGCGCTTTATCAAGGCGCTGGTCGGACAGGAGGTGCGCTTCATCCCCGTGGACGAGGTGATCTACCTGGAAGCGACCGACAAATACGTCAACGTGGTGGCCGGCAGCGGCGAATCGCTGATTCGCACCAGCTTGCGCGAGCTGCTGACCCAGCTCGACCCCGAGCACTTCTGGCAGGTGCATCGCGGTACGGTGGTCAACGTGGCGCATGTGTCGAGCGCCGTGCATCTGTCGCTGGGGCGCCTGGGGCTGAAGATACGCGGGCGCACCGAGACGCTGCCGGTGGCACGGCAATACGCGCATTTGTTCCGGCAGATGTAGTCGCCGTGGCGGCGGCTCCGCTATGATCCTTCGTGTCGTCAACGGATCGAGAGAGCGAGAGCACCCGCCATGGAGACACCCGCCGCACGCCCCGCCAGCAACGTTGCCGAGCCACGCCACGGCGGCCTGATTCTTGTCGATGCACTGCTGGCCCACGGCGTCGATTTGGCGTTCGGCGTGCCGGGCGAGAGCTACCTCTCCGTGCTCGAAGGCTTCTACCAGCGCCGCGACCGCGCACGCTTCATCGTCTGCCGGCAAGAGGGCGGCGCCGCCAACATGGCCGACGCCTACGGCAAACTCACCGGCCGCCCCGGCATCGTGTTCTGCACGCGCGGGCCGGGCGCCACCAACGCCAGCATTGGCGTCCACACCGCATTTCAAGACTCCACGCCGCTGATCCTCTTCATCGGGCAGGTCGGCCGCGATTTCGTCGATCGCGAAGCGTTCCAGGAAATCGACTACCGCCGCATGTTCGGCCAGATGGCCAAGTGGGTCGCGCAGATCGACAGCGTCGAGCGCATCCCCGAATACATCGCACGCGCGTTCCAGACCGCCACCGCAGGCCGGCCCGGCCCCGTTGTGCTGGCGCTGCCGGAAGACATGCTGACCGAGGTTGCAACCGTGCCGGATGTGCCGCCGATGCCTCGCGCGATGGCGTGGCCGGGCCCGCATGACCTTGCGCAACTGAAGACGCTGTTGCAGAACGCGGAGCGCCCGATGCTGCTGCTCGGCGGCTCCGGCTGGACGCCGCAAGCGGCCGCCCGCATGCAAGCCTTTGCCGAGCGATGGAATCTGCCTGCGGGCTGCGTGTTCCGCCGGCAAGACCTGTTCGACAACCGCCACCCGAATTACGCCGGCGATGTCGGCATCGCCATCAACCCGAAGCTGGCGGCGCGTGTGAAAGACGCCGACGTGGTGCTCGCCATCGGCACACGCCTGGGCGAGATGACGACCTCCGGTTACACGTTGTTCGATGTGCCGCGGCCCAAGCAGACGCTCGTTCACGTGCATGCCGGCGCGGAAGAGTTGGGGCGTGTCTACCAGGCCGACCTGATGATCCACGCGTCGATGCCGGCGCTTGCCGAGGCGCTGGATGGCGTGTCGCCCGATGCGCCGCCGCGTTGGTCTGAGTGGACCGAAGCCGCCAACGCCGACTACCGCGCCAACATCGCGCCGCCGCCGTTCGGTGGCAAGGGCATCGACATGGCCCGCGCCATGCAGTGGCTACGTGAACGCCTCCCGCAGAACAGCATCCTGACCAACGGCGCAGGCAACTACGCCACGTGGCTGCATCGCTTCTACCAATATGGCCCGCTGGCGGCCGGCTCGCGTACGCAGCTTGCGCCCACGAGCGGCGCGATGGGCTATGGCGCACCCGCTGCGGTGGCAGCCAAGATCATCTGCCCTGACACGCCTGTCATCTGCATGGCCGGCGACGGCTGCTTCCTGATGAACGGCCAAGAGTTGGCGACCGCCATGCAATACAACGCGCCGGTGATCTTTATCGTGGTCAACAACGGCATGTACGGCACCATCCGCATGCACCAGGAGCGCGAGTATCCCGAGCACGTGAGCGGGACCGAGCTGCGCAACCCCGACTTCGCCGCGCTGGCCAGAGCCTACGGCGCCGAAGGGCACACGGTGCGCTCGCTCGAAGGCTTTCAGTCGGCCGTGGAAACCGCGCTGGCGGCAAGCGTTGCGTCCGTCATCGAAGTGCAGACCGATCCGAACATCATCAGCCCGCGCGCAACGATCGATTCGTTGCGGGCACAGTCGCGCAGTTGATTCCGCTTTCATTTTTCGTTTTCGCCAACGCCATCCACCCATTGCCATGACGATGATTCCTGTAACCGACCTGTGCGACATGCACGAAGACAAGCTGGTGTACGGAAGCCTGCGTGTGCTCACGCCGGTCTTCCGCAGCTTTGGCAAGCGCGCCGCGTTTGCCGGCCCGGCTTCCACGCTGAAGGTGTTTGAGGACAACGGCCTCGTACGCGCCGCGCTGGAAGAGCAGGGCGCTGGCCGCGTGCTGGTGATCGACGGCGGCGGCTCGCTGCGTTGCGCGCTGGTCGGCGGCAATCTCGGCAAGCTGGCCGAAGAGAACGGCTGGGAGGGCATTCTGCTCAACGGCTGCGTGCGCGATACGCGCGAGCTGGCCGAATGCAACGTCGGCATCCACGCCCTGGCGGTGCATCCGCGCAAGAGCATCAAGAAGAACGCCGGCCAGCGCGAGGTGGGCGTGCAGATGCCGGGCGCATACATCCAGTCCGGCGAGTGGGTCTATGCCGATGAAGACGGCGTGCTGGTTTCGCAGGACATGCTGGAATGAGCCGCGCCAACGCCGTCCACGTGTTCGTCTACGGCACGCTGCGCGCCGGTGAGGCGAACGACCTGCGGGTTGCTGCTGCAAAGCGCGGCATTCCCGAGCCGGAGCTGCTCGGTACGGCCATGTTGCACGGCCGCCTGTACGACTTTGGTGCGTACCCCGGCCTCGTGCTGGACCCGACCGGCACCGCCGTGCGCGGCGATGTGTATCGGATCGACGCGGCGCTCGTTCCGGTGCTGGACGAGATCGAAGAGGTCTACCCGGGCGGGGACGCGCTGTTCCTGCGCGAGAACCACGCCGTCATGCTGGGCAGCGAACCGGTCGACTGCATTGTGTATCCGGTCAGCCCCAAACACATTGCTGGGCGCGCTGTGATCACGTGCGGGGATTGGGTGACGCATCGCTTGGCGCGTGCCTGAGGCGTCCTTTGCCCTCCAAGAAAACGCCGCCCATGCGGCGTTTTTTATTGGCCCCGGGATGTGGCGAGCAGGTCTTTTGTTTTTTCATAATGCGGAAAGGTTTTTTGGTCCGCAAAAATTCCGCATCGCACAGCACCATCGCCGCCTTTCATCATAGAAAAAATCTTTCCGCATCATGGAATGAAGGCGATAAGTCTTTGAAATGTAAAGAAGAAAAACTTCTGTCAGGCAATAGGTTCCCCTTGTTGCGCTGCACTCGCCGTTTCTACACTCTTATATAAGACATATGACTTGTGCCACCCAGCGGCACCCCAAGAGGGTGCCAGCGGCGCAAGGTGCAGAGTGAGTTACCGGTTTTTATTTGATGGATGCGATCAAACAGGAGAGTGCGATGTCACGCGAACTCGAAGTGCAAAAGCTGCAGAAGGAATGGGATACCAACCCGCGTTGGAAGGGCATCAAGCGCGGTTACACCGCTGAAGATGTCGTGCGCCTGCGCGGCTCGCTGCAGATTGAACACACGCTGGCCAAGCGTGGTGCGGAAAAGCTGTGGGACCTGATCAACAACGAACCCTTCGTCAACGCCCTGGGCGCACTGACGGGCAACCAGGCCATGCAGCAGGTGAAGGCGGGCCTGAAGGCGATCTATCTGTCGGGCTGGCAGGTGGCGGGCGACGCCAACAGCAACGGCGAGATGTATCCGGACCAATCGCTGTACTCGGTGGATTCGGTGCCCAAGGTCGTCAAGAAGATCAACAACACGTTCCAGCGCGCTGACCAGATCCAGTGGTCGGAAGGCAAGGACGACATCGACTTCTTTGCACCGATCGTGGCCGATGCGGAGGCCGGTTTCGGCGGTGTGCTGAACGCGTTCGAACTGATGAAGGCCATGATCGAGGCCGGTGCCGCAGGCGTGCACTTTGAAGACCAGCTGGCCGCCGTGAAGAAGTGCGGCCACATGGGCGGCAAGGTGCTGGTGCCGACACGTGAGGCCGTGAGCAAGCTCGTGGCCGCGCGTCTGGCTGCCGACGTGATGGGCGTGCCGACCGTGCTGATCGCCCGCACCGACGCAGAAGCTGCCGACCTGCTGACCACCGATGTGGACGAGAACGACAAGCCGTTCTGCACCGGCGAGCGCACCGTGGAGGGTTTCTACCGCACGAAGCCGGGTCTGCAGCAAGCCATCTCGCGCGGCTTGGCCTACGCGGAAGTGGCCGACCTCGTGTGGTGTGAGACCGGCAAGCCGGATCTGGAATACGCCAAGAAGTTTGCCGAGGCCATCCACGCCAAGTTCCCGGGCAAGATGCTGGCCTACAACTGCTCGCCGTCGTTCAACTGGAAGAAGAATCTGGACGACGTGACGATTGCCCGCTTCCAGAAGGAACTGGGCGCAATGGGCTACAAGTTCCAGTTCATCACGCTGGCCGGCTTCCATGCCCTGAACTACTCGATGTTCAATCTGGCGTACGGCTATGCCCGCAACCAGATGAGCGCATTCGTGGAGCTGCAAGAGGCCGAGTTCAAGGCGGCGGAAAAGGGCTTCACCGCGGTGAAGCACCAGCGCGAAGTCGGCACGGGTTACTTCGACGCGGTGACGCAGACCATCGAACGCGAGGCGTCGACCACGGCGCTGAAGGGCTCGACGGAAGACGAACAATTCTTCGAAGAAACGGCGCAAGCCAAGAAGGTTGCCTGAGGCTGCGACGCATCCGGCATCCGGGCAGCAGGGCCAGCCGTGCTGACCACACGCTGGCCTCTCGAACCGCGTTCCCTTCAGGGCGCGGTTTTTTTTTTCGTCTATCGCGATTGCGGCGTGTTGCTGCGTTGCCCGTCAGGCGCGCTTGAAGATCGATTCCAGGTCCAGCGCCGATGTGGGAGTCGCGTGCAGGTCGAGCGAGTGCTCGATGTGCTCCAGATGCTCGCGCATCAGGTCGTGCGCGCGGGCGGCATCGCCGGTGGCAATCGCTTCGGTCAGCGTGTCGTGCTCATGCTCGGGGCAGGCGGGCAGGCCGGGGCGATCATAGAGCGTGATGATCAGGCACGTGCGCGACACCGCTTCGCGCGTCAGCCGTTCCAGCACGTGGTTGCCGGCCATCTCGGCAATGAGGACGTGGTATTCGCCCGACAGTCGGATGGTGGCCGCGCGGTCGCCGCGTTCGCGCGCGGTGTGTTCGGCGGCGATGTGTTCGCGCAGGCGTTTGGCCTTTGCCGGCGTGCACGCGTTTGCCAGCATGCTGGCCAGTTCGGGTTCGATGATGCGGCGGGTCTGGAAAACGTCGCGCGCCTCTTTCACGGAAGGCTGCGCGACGAATGCGCCCTTGTTGGGCACGAGGGTGACCAGATGCTCATGCGCCAGACGCGCCAGCACCTGGCGGATGCGCGGCCGGCCGGCGCCGGTCGCTTCGCACAGCCGTTCTTCGACCAGCTTGGTGCCGGCCGGCAGCCGGTGCTCCATGATGGCCGTCAGCAGGCCCTGGTAGATCGGTTCGGCAGCCGGTTGGCTGTCGGCAGGTTCCCGTGCGGGTGCGGGCATGGCAGGTGGCGGTGCAGAAGAAAAAGCGGAATGGCGCATGGTAGCAAATGCTCCACTCCGCTTTGCGCTACGCCAACGCAAACGGGGCAAGCATTCCCGTATAGGGTTTCGGGAGCGGCCGGGCCCAGTCGCCGCGCTTGCTGGTGGAAAGCCGCATGCCGACCAGCGCCTCGACCAGCTTCACCGCAGCCACCACGCCGTCGATGACCGGCACGTGCAGCTCGGCGCTCAGGTCTTCGCACAGGTCGGCCATGCCGGCACAGCCGAGCACGATGCAGTCGCTGCGGTCTTGCGCGAGCGCGCTGCGGCAGGCTTCGAGGATGATCTGGCGTGCGTTGGAGCCGGGTTTCTCCAGATCGAGCACGGGCAGGTCGCTTGCATGGACGTTGCGGCACGCATGCCGCATGCCGTAGCGCTCGGCCAGGTGCCAGGCCATGCCGACGGTGCGCTCGAGCGTCGTCACCACGCTGAAGCTGTTGCCGATCAGGCTCGCCATGTGCATGGCCGCTTCAGCGATGCCGATCACCGGGCCGTGCGCAAGTTCACGTGCAGCGTAGAGGCCCGGATCGCCGAAGCAGGCGATGACGTAGGCATCGGCGCCATCGCGTTCGCCGTGGCGGATTTCTTCCAGGATGCCGGGCACCGAGAGCGCTTCGTCGTAATGGCTTTCGATGGAAGCCGGGCCCATCTTCGGGCTCACCGCCGTGATGTGCGTGCCCGATGCGGCCGCGGCCTGCGCGCAGCGGCCGATGAGCGCGGTCATGCTCGTCGTGGTGTTGGGATTGATGATGCGGATGTCCATGTTGTTGATGCGTGGATGACGCCGGTTAGCGGGAGAGGGTGCCTTGCTTGCGGCTGAGCACGGTGTAGAGCACCAGCGCGATGCCCACGCCGATGAACCAGCTGTAATTGGCCAGCACATGCAGCCGTTCGAAGACCACGCACGCCATCGGAATCAGCGCGGACGGGATCATCGTCCAGACGGCGGCGGGGTTGTAGCCGTTGCGGTACCAGTAGCGGCCCGTGGGGCGCAGCGTGTAGAGATCGTCGACATGCACCTGCTGCCGCTGCACAAAGTAGTAGTCCGCGATCAGGATGCCGAACAGCGGGCCGATGAACGCGCCCAGCACGTCGATCGTGTAGTGAATCACCTCGGGGTTGTTGTAGAGGTTCCAGGGCGTGATGAAGATCGACGCGACTGCCGCGATCATGCCGCCCGTACGCCAGCTGATGTGCTGCGGCGCCACGTTGGAAAAGTCGAACGCCGGCGACACGAAGTTGGCGACGATGTTGATGCCGATGGTCGCGATCATGAACGTGAGCGCACCAAGTACGACGGCCGTGATGTTGTCGATGCGGGCAACCACGGCGACGGGGTCGGAGATCATCTCGCCAAACACCGGCAGCGTGGCCGACGTGGTGATGACCGTCAGCAGCGCAAAGCCGAGGAAGTTGACCGGCAGCCCCCAGAAGTTGCCGCGTTTGACTGAGGTGAAATCCTTGCCGTAGCGGGAGAAGTCACCGAAGTTCAGCATCGGGCCGGAGAAGTACGACACCACCAGCGCGATCCCGCCCAGCACCACCGGCACCGCATCCCAGCCCTCGTATTTGAGGAAGGAAAGCGTCAGGTTGATGTTGTTCCAGCCCGCCTTGTGCACGAGCCATGCGGCCAGCGCGATCATCACCACGTACACCGCCGGGCCCGCCCAGTCGATGAACTTGCGGATCGATTCCATGCCGTGCCAGAACACGAACGCCTGCAGCACCCAAAGCAGCATGAACGCCGCCCAACCGAGCGTCGACAGGCCGACAAAGCCGTGCTGCGCGACGTCGGCATACGGCGCGAGCTGCGGCATGAACTTCAGCGCCAGCACGATGAACGCGCTCGATGCCAGATAGGTCTGGATGCCGTACCAGGCCACCGCAATCAGCCCGCGGATGATGGCCGGAATGTTCGCGCCCCGCACGCCGAACGACGCGCGGCAGATCACCGGATACGGCGTGCCGGTCGCCTGGCTGGGTTTGGCGACGAGGTTGCAGAACACCTGCACGATCACGATGCCCACCAGCAAGGCAAACAGCACCTGCAAGCTCGACAGGCCCAGCGAGAACAGGCTCGCCGCCGTCAGATAACCGCCCACGCTGTGCACGTCGGACATCCAGAACGCGAAGATGTTGTAGGTGCCCCAGGTCTGCTTGCGTAGCGGGGCGAGATCTTCGTTGGTGAGCCGCGGGTCGTAGTGCGGCTTGATGATGACGTTGGAATGCGCGTGCGGCGATTCAATCGCCTGCGCCGCCGAAGCGGTGGTCGTGGTCATGCTGTCTCCTTTGGTTTTTTTGCCGGTTTCAGGACCGGGCGATCTTGTGCGCAAGAATGTACACAACTTGTTTTTGTTTTGTGTACAAAGTTGTATGCGTCAGGAAGGCAAGAGTCAAGGAGAAAAAAAGCCGCCTGAAAAGGCGGCTGACTATCGTGGTTGCGGGGGGCGCTTCAGCGGTAGACGATCACCGGAATCTCGGTATGCGTGAGCACCTTCTGGGTTTCGCTGCCGAGCAGCAGCCCGGCCAACCCGCGCCGCCCGTGCGAGGCCATGAAGATGACGTCGCAGCCATGGCGTTCGGCCGCGTCGATGATGCCCATGTACGGGACGGCGAAGCAGCTCATGTCGGTGTCGCAGCTGATGCCGGCGCTGACGGCGGCGTCTTCCACGTCCTTGAGGACCACGCGCGCCTGCGCTTCGACGCGCTCCTTGAACGCCTGGGGTGTCTCCACGACGATCTCGGAGAACGGCGTGTACGGGTATTCCTCCAGGCAGGTGTAGGCCGTCAGGCGGGCGCCCAGCGTCTTGGCAAAGTCGAGCGCCCCTGCCACCGCCTTGCGCGACAGCTCGGAACCATCGGTCGGGATGAGGATGTGCTGGAACATGCGGCCTCCTGAGGTGGGATGCGGGAAGACGTTCTTGTCTTGATTGTAGGCCGCATGCGGTGTTTCACCCACTCGGGGTGAGTGCTAATCCATCCCGATCAAGGCGTCTGCCCGGCGCCAGTAGGCCGGGTTGCCATATGTGTTCTTGAGGAAGTCAATGAACAGGCGCACGCGCAGCGGCAGGTGCTTGCGCTGAGGAAACACTGCGTGGATGCCGATCGGCGGCGCTTCAAAGGCGTCGAGCACCGTCACCAGCTTGCCTGTGGCGATGTCGTGCCCGACCTCCCACCACGAGCGCCACGCAAGGCCATACCCTTGCAGGCACCACTCGCGCAGCACGGCGCCGTCGGTGCATTCCATCGTGCCCGACACCTTCACGGTGACAGCCTTGCCGCCTTGCTGGAAGACCCAGCCGCGCTGCACGTTGGCGCTGGCGCCAAAGGCCAGGCAGTTGTGGGTGGAAAGCTGCTCCACCTGCGTCGGAACGCCACGGCGCTCCAGGTACGACGGCGCAGCCACAACCACGCGGCGGTTTTCCCACAGGCGGATCGACACGAGGCTCGAGTCGGGCAGATCGCCCAGACGGATCGCGCAATCGAAGCCTTCGTTGACGAGGTCGACGACGCGGTCGCCCAGGTCCAGCGTCATCGAGACATCCGGATGCGTCTCGATGAAGTCCGGCACCATCGGCGCGACATGACGGCGGCCGAAACCGGCAGGTGCGGTCACGCGCAGATGCCCGCTGGCTTTCACGCCACCGGCCGAGACGCTGGCCTCGGCGTTATGCAGGTCATTGAGAATGCGTTGGCAATCTTCGAGGAACGCCGATCCCTCGAACGTCAGCGTGATGCGCCGCGTGGTGCGGACGAGGAGTTTGACCCCGAGGCGTTCTTCCAGCGCGTCGATGCGGCGGCCGATGATGGCAGGCGCCACGCCCTCAGCGGCGGCGGCGGCAGATAGGCTGCCGCGTGTTGCGACGGCGACAAAGGTTTCGAGCTGCTTGAAATGATCCATGCCTGATGTATACCGTGCCGACCGGGGCCTGCGGGATTGTGACGAATATAAAGGTTATCACTCGTCATTCCATCGGTAAAAGTTAAAGATCAAGTGACCATTGCCGTCTTTGTGCGGTGCGTCAGCTTTTCTACAATGGCCCTCGTTGCGAAGGTCGGCAAGGCGTTCTGCGTGATAGAACGTCCAATTGCGGGACCTTCGGGTCCGTGGAGCTTCTGATGAGTTCGATTCGCGCGGTGGTCTTCGACGCCTATGGCACGTTGTTCGACGTGTATTCCGTGGCCGCGCGCGCCGAGCAACTGTTTGCGGGCAAGGGCGAAGCGCTGTCGGTGCTGTGGCGCGACAAGCAGATCGACTACACGCGCATCCGCTCGCTGGCCGGCACGTCGGGCGAACACTACAAGCCGTTCTGGGACATCACCGTCGATGCACTGCGCTATGCGGCCGCACGCCTGGGCGTCGAGCTTTCCGCCCACGACGAAGCCACGCTGATGCGCGAATATGCGTGCCTGTCGGCGTTTCCCGAGAACGTGCCCGCGCTGCGCCGCCTGCGCGAGATGGGCTTGCCGCTGGGCATCCTCTCCAACGGCAACCCCCAGATGCTCGACATTGCCGTGAAGAGTGCCGGCATGTCCGGGCTGTTCGATCACGTGCTGTCGGTCGATGCGGTCAAGCTCTACAAGACCGCGCCGCAAGCCTATGCGCTGGCGCCAAAAGCGTTTGGTGTGCCGGCGGAACAGATTCTGTTTGTCTCGTCCAATGGCTGGGATGCCTGCGGCGCGACGTGGTACGGCTTCACAACGTTCTGGATCAACCGCCTGGGGCATCCGCCCGAGGCGCTCGACGTGGCGCCCACCGCGGCCGGCCACGACATGCGCGATCTGCTGCAGTTCGTGCAGGCAACACAAGCGACGTAAGGCATTGCATTTAATCGGTCCAGCCATAGGACCGAACCCGTTCAACCCTCACATCATCCTCTGGAGAACAACCATGGCGCTCACGCTGCCCCAAGGCATGGAGATCAAGGCCGAGATTCTGCCGGCCTACGAAGACATTCTGACCCCCGAAGCGCTGGCGCTGGTCGCCAAGCTGCACCGTGCCTTCCAGCCGCGCCGTAAGGAGCTGCTGGCTGCGCGCGTCGAGCGCGCCAAGCGCCTGGACGCCGGCGAGCGCCCGGATTTCCTCCCGGAAACGAAGGCTGTGCGTGAAGGCGACTGGAAGGTCGCCCCGATCCCGCCGGCACTGCACTGCCGCCGTGTGGAAATCACCGGCCCGGTCGATGCCAAGATGGTCATCAACGCGTTCAACTCGGGCGCGGACAGCTACATGACCGACTTCGAAGATTCGAACTCGCCGAGCTGGCACAACCAGATCCAGGGCCAGGTCAACCTGAAGGCCGCCATCCGCCGCACGCTGACGCTGGAGCAAAACGGCAAGACCTACAAGCTCAACGACAAGATCGCCACGCTGCAGGTGCGTCCGCGCGGCTGGCACCTGGACGAGAAGCACGTGCTGATCGACGGCGAGCGCGTGTCCGGCGGCATCTTCGACTTTGCGCTGTTCCTGTTCCACAATGCCAAGGAGCAGATCGCCCGCGGCGCCGGCCCGTTCTTCTACCTGCCGAAGATGGAAAGCCATCTGGAAGCGCGTCTGTGGAACGACATCTTCGTGATGGCGCAGAACGAGATCGGCCTGCCGCAAGGCACGATCAAGGCCACCGTGCTGATCGAAACCATCCTCGCCGCGTTCGAGATGGAAGAAATCCTGTACGAGCTGCGTGAGCACAGCGCGGGCCTGAACGCCGGCCGCTGGGACTACATCTTCTCGTGCATCAAGAAGTTCAAGGTCGACAAGAACTTCTGCCTGGCCGACCGCGCCAAGGTGACGATGACCTCGCCGTTCATGCGTGCCTACGCGCTGCTGCTGCTCAAGACGTGCCACAAGCGCGGTGCACCCGCCATCGGCGGCATGAGCGCGCTGATCCCGATCAAGAACGATCCGGAGAAGAACGCCATCGCCATGGCCGGCATCATCAACGACAAGAAGCGCGACGCGACCGACGGTTACGACGGCGGCTGGGTGGCACACCCTGGCCTGGTCGAGCCGGCCATGAAGGAATTCGTGGCCGTGCTGGGCGACAAGCCGAACCAGTTCGAGAAGCAACGCCCAGACGTGGAAGTGAAGGCTGCCGACCTGCTGGACTTCCAGCCGGAAACGCCGATCACCGAAGCTGGCCTGCGCATGAACATCAACGTCGGCATCCACTACCTGGGTGCCTGGCTGGCCGGCAACGGTTGCGTGCCGATCCACAACCTGATGGAAGATGCCGCCACGGCAGAAATCTCCCGCTCGCAGGTGTGGCAGTGGATCCGCTCGCCCAAGGGCAAGCTGGAAGACGGCACCAAGGTCACGGCTGAACTGGTGCGCAAGCTGATCCCGGAAGAATTGGCCAAGGTGAAGGAGACGGGCGCGGTGGGCCACTTTGACCGCGCTGCGGAAATCTTCGAACAGATGTCGACGTCGGAAGACTTTGCTGAATTCCTGACGCTGCCGCTTTACGAAGAGATCTGAAGTTAAGCGACGCCTAAAGCGCGCTGAGGAAACGCCGGCTGGGGCAACCCGCCGGCGTTTTTCATTTGGCGCAAGGCAGGCCAAGCCGCGCGATAATGTCACGAAATCTTGCGGAGGCCGCTTTGCGCTTTGAACACCTGGTGGAAGTCAACGATCCACTGAACCCCCTCATCGACACGCTGACCCTGAACCAGATCTGGCAAGGCCTGGTGCTGCGCGTGCGCGAGCAGACTGAATTTGTCGAAAGCCTGGACGAATGCAACATCACCGCTGAAGGCGACGGCTGGGTCGAGCGCGAACTCGTGTTCGGCAAGGCGCGCATCCAGGACCGCGTGACGCTCGAGCCGCACAAGCGCGTGACCTACACCACCGCAGCCACCGGCGAACACGCTGGGGGCTCGCTGACCATGACGATCGAGAGCAACGAGGCCAACGCGGCGTTCATCCGTTTCGTCTACGACACCACGCTGCCCAACGCCGACGAAACCGGCGACACGCGCTACGCCGAGATCGTCAAATCCGCCTACCGCGAATCCGACATCGACACCGTGCGCCGCATCCGCGAGATCGCCGCCACCGGCCGCCTCGGCTGACGTGTCCCGCCTGACCGGCGCTGGAGGAGGCGCCGGCCGGCTTTGCTTTGCCTGCCCCTGGTCGTCTCACACATCACGACAACGAGACCATGACGACATTCACGCCCACCCTGGAGGCGCTGCGCGCGCGTTACGGCGAGCGCTTCAAATGGCTCGTTCTCTTCACGCTGATGGTGGGTGCGGTGTCGTCCGTCATCTCCGCCACGATCGTGAACGTGGCGATCCCTGATCTCAGCCGGCATTTCGTGCTCGGGCAGGAACGCGCGCAGTGGGTGTCAGCCAGCTTCATGGTGGCGATGACGTTGTCGATGCTCCTCACACCGTGGCTGCTGCTGCGTTTCGGACTGCGTCGTACGTTTATCGGCGCGTTGCTGCTGCTGGGTGTCGGCGGGCTGGCGGGTGGCCTGTCGCCCAATTACGAAGTGATGATCGCCATGCGCGTCGTGGAAGGGATTGCAGCCGGCATCATGCAGCCGCTGCCCAACATCCTGATCCTGCGCGTGTTTCCGGAGCGGGAGCAGGGCAAGGCGTTCGGCCTGTTTGGCTTTGGTGTTGTGCTGGCGCCGGCCGTGGGCCCGAGCGTCGGCGGTTTCCTGGTGGAGTTGTTCGGCTGGCGCTCGATCTTCTTCGTGGTGATGCCCTTCACGCTGATCGGCTGGGCGATGGCGCGGCGCTTCATGGCCATCAATTCGTCGATGGCGGGCGAACCCAAGCCGCTCGATTGGCGTGGCCTGCTGCTGATCGGCGGCGCGACCGTCACGCTGCTCAACGGACTGGTCGCGTTGCACGGCGATGTGACGCACGGCGTTGTGCTGATGCTCGTGTCGGCCGTGTGCCTGGCGGGCTTCGTGTTCTGGCAGCGGCGGGTGGAGTCGCCGTTGCTCAACCTGCGGCTGTTCAGCTACCGGCAGTTTGCGATGGGGGCGGTCGTGGCTTTCATCTACGGGGCCGGGCTGTACGGCTCGACGTACCTCGTGCCGGTGTATATGCAGGTGGCGCTGGCCTATGCGCCGTCGCGCGCCGGGCTGGTGCTGCTGCCCGCCGGCCTCGTGCTGGCCGTGACGATCATGCTGGCTGGGCGGCTGACCAATCGCATCGAGCCGTTCCGACTGGTGTCCTTCGGGCTGGCAGCGCTTGCGCTTTCATTCTTCCTCATGGCGACCAACACCCGGGCAACGAGCTATCTGCTGCTGATCGCCATCGCCGTCATCGGACGGATCGGGCTGGGTTTCGTGCTGCCGTCGCTGAGCCTGGGCGCTATGCGTGGTGTCGATTTCACGTTGATCGCGCAAGGCTCCAGCGCCGTGAATTTCCTGCGCCAATTGGGCGGGGCGATCGGCGTGTCGGCTACGGGCATTTTTCTGCAATGGCGGCTCGCCACGCGCGGTATCGAAACGGTGCACGGTGCGGCAGTCGACCCGGAGGCGCGCATCCTGGCCTTTGACGAGACCTTCGTCTTTCTCGGCACGCTGTGCGCACTGGCCGTGCTGGCTGCATGGCGCATGCGCCGCCGCGAGCTGCCGTCCGCCATCCCTGCAGCGCAATAAAAAACCGGGCACGGGCCCGGTTCTTCGTTGGCGATTCGACGATCAGGTCGTTGCGCCGCTCTTCAGTTCTTCGACGAGGTCGATGTACTTTTGCTTGGCCTCGTCCTGCGACGTGCCTTTCAGGCCTTCCCACGCCTCAAACTTGTAGCGGCCGACGATGTCGGTAAAGCCCGGCTTGTCGCCGTGCGCGTCACCTTCAGCGCCTTGCTTGTACAGCGCGTACAGGCGCAGCAGTGTCATGTTGGCGGGGCGCTCGGAGAGGCCCTTGACGTCGATTTGGGCTTGGTCGAAACGGGCTTGCAGGTCGCTCATGATGATTCCCGGCTGAAAACAATGGTCTGGCGATGATAGCGCCGGGGGTGGGCGGTCGGGCCGTTTGAATTCGAGGACGGCTTCGGTTTTCTGCGCGATGTTTGGCCCGGTTTCCCGAGGCGCAGCCACGGGTTTGCGCATTCAGGCGCCACACCAGCCGGTACAATGCCGCCATGCCCTGGATTCTTGCTTTCGATACCTCCACCGAGTTCTGTTCCGTCGCCCTTGGTGACGGCACGCGCACGCTGTTCCGCCATGAACATACCGGCCCGCGCTCCAGTAGCCGCGTGCTGCCGGCGGCTTCCGAATTGCTGGCCGAGGCGGGCATCGCCCTGGCCGATTGCGCTGCGATTGCTTTTGGCGCCGGGCCGGGTTCGTTCACCGGGCTGCGCACAGCGTGCGGCGTGGCGCAGGGTTTGGCGTTTGGTGCGGATCTGCCGGTCGTGCCGGTCAACTCGCTTGTTGCCTGCGCCGAGCTGACGCGCGCAACGTTGCCCGCCGGCACGGCTGTGACCATTGCGCTCGATGCGCGTATGGACGAGTGCTACTGGGCCAGCTTCATTCCCGCCGATGCGGCGCAGGACGCATCCGGTTGGCATGCGCTTTCCGCCATCCAGGTCAGCGGCCCCCAAAACGTTGTCGCGCCGTCGCAGCCGTATTGGCTGGCGGGCAATGCCGCCGCGGTGTTCGGCGATCAGTTGAGCATCGCTGCAGGGGCCGCCGTTGTGTTGCCCGAGGTCGCGCCGCACGCTCGGGAAATCATCACCGTCGGTCTGCGCCTCCTGGCGGCCGGCCATACGGTGCGGCCTGAAGATGCGGCGCCGCTCTATGTCCGTGACAAGGTCGCGCTCACCATTGAAGAGCGACAAGCGGTGCAGCAGGCCAAGGCTGCCGCAGGTGCCCAGCCATGAGCCTGATCGACAACGCACTGGCCCGCGTCATCACGCAGGCGCCGCTGCCTGCGGGCTGGCGCGCAGAGCGCATGACGGCTCGCGATCTGGAGGGCGTTGCGGCGGTGGAGCTGGCGGCGTTCAAATTTCCCTGGTCGCGCGGCAATTTTGAGGATTCGCTCAAGTCCGGCCACCTCGGCATTGTCTTGCGTGACGGCGGCAACGAGGTCGCGGGCTACCTGATCCTCATGCCCGTGGTGGACGAGATGCACTTGCTCAACGTGACGGTGGCACCGGCGTGGCAACGACAAGGCCTCGGCCGTTGGCTCATGCGTCTGGCCACGGCGCTCACATTGGTGCATGGCTTCGGCAGCCTGCTGCTGGAAGTACGCCCATCCAATACCGGCGCGATTGCGCTGTATCACCGTATCGGGTTTGCCGAAATCGGCCGGCGCAAGCGCTATTACCCGGCCGAAAACAACACGCGCGAAGATGCGCTCGTCATGCGCATGGTGTGCGAGGCGAGCGGGGTGGAGGCCGCATGAATCGTCGATCCCGAATGCTCGAAGCGCTGGGCGTTTCGACCGAATGGACCTTGCGCGGGGCTGAGCCGGCCGAGGTGGAGGCCGTCAAGGCCCCTGTCGCCGAGCCGGTTGCCGTGGAGGTGGAAGCTGATTCGTTTGTTGTAGCTGAGTCCGAACCGGTGCGAGTTGAGCCGCCTGTCATGGAGGCGGAGGTGCCATCCGACACGGCTGCCCCACGCGCCCAGCGCATCGCCGCGTTCGATTGGGCACAGCTCGAAGCCGCCGTTTCCAATTGCACGTCGTGCAAGCTGTGCGAGCGCCGCACGAACACCGTTTTCGGCGTCGGCGACCGTCAGGCCGAATGGATGCTGATCGGTGAGGCGCCTGGCGAGCAAGAGGACAAGCAGGGCGAACCGTTCGTCGGCCAGGCCGGCAAGCTGCTCGACAGCATGCTGCGATCGATCGGCCTGTCGCGCGAGAAGGGCGTGTTCATCGCCAACGTGCTCAAATGCCGCCCGCCGGGCAATCGCGACCCGGAGCCGGACGAATCGGCCATGTGCGATCCGTATCTCAAGCGTCAGATTGCGCTGGTCAAGCCGCGCATCATCGTGGTGCTGGGGCGCATTGCGGCGCAAAACCTGCTGCAGACGCAAACGCCCGTCGGCAAGCTGCGCGGCAAGGTGCACGAGGTGGAAGGCGTGCCGGTGGTGGTGACCTATCACCCGGCCTATCTGCTGCGCACGCTGACGGACAAGGCGCGTGCCTGGGAAGATCTCTGCCTGGCGCGGAAGGTCTACGCGGAGCGCGGCGGGCAGTAGCTGCCCGCTGTGCGGCGGGCACTGCGTCAGTGGTGCTTGTCTTCGCCGATGAGCGCGGCGGTGTGGAACAGCTTCTCGTTGACGCGGTGCCGACGCATGACCAGCGCCATCGTCAGGCAGACGAAGACGCCGAACGACACGATCACCACGCCCACCGACACATTCAGCTTGATGAGCAGTGCGTACAGGCACAGCATCAGCAGCACGGAGACATTTTCGTTGAAGTTCTGCACCGCAATCGAGTGGCCGGCCGAGAGCAGCACGTGCCCGCGATGCTGCAGCAGTGCGTTCATCGGCACCACGAAAAAGCCCGACATGGCGCCCACCAGCATCAGGAACAGGTAGGCGATCATCATGTACAGCGGCAGCTTCATCGCGCCGATGTGGAATGTGATCTCGGGAATCGTATGCTTGGTGTAGAACGCCATCAGCATGACCACCGCGCCCATCGCCACGCCCACTGGCAGCACGTCGAGCGAGCGGCGCAGCGGAATCTTCACGGCGGCAGCCATGGCGCCGGCCGCCACGCCCACTGCCACCACCGCTTGCAGAATGGCACCCTGCGACAGGTTCAGCTCCAGCGATTGCTCCGCCCACTTCAGCACGATGAATTGCAGCGTGGCGCCCGCGCCCCAGAACAGCGTCGTCACCGCCAGGGATATCTGGCCCAGCTTGTCGTGCCACAGGGCGTTGAAGCAGTCGGCAAACTCGGAAATGAGACGTACCGGATTCTTTTCCTGCTGCGGATACCGTGCACCGGTATCGGGAATGCGCGTGTTGAACAACGCCGCGATCAGGTAGATCACCATGATCACCAGCATGGCCGCTTCGGCGGGGGTATCGATGCGCTCGAGCCCGGGAATGTCGAACGACAGCAGCCACGCCGACACATGATTGGAAATCAGCGCCCCGCCCAGCACGGTGCCCAGGATGATCGAGCCGACGGTCAGCCCTTCGATCCAACCATTGGCGGCGACAAGTTTTTCAGGGGGAAGGAGTTCGGTGAGGATGCCGTACTTGGCGGGCGAATAGGCCGCTGCACCAAAACCGACCACGCCATAGGCGAGCAGCGGGTGCAGCCCGGTCAGCATCACGCCGCAGCCCACCAGCTTGATGGCATTGGTGATGAGCATCACCTTGCCCTTGGGCCGGGAATCGGCAAACGCGCCGACGAAGGCGGCAAGTAGAACGTAAGAGAGCACGAAGAACAATTTGAGCAGCGGGGTCATCCACTGCGGCGCATGCATCTCTGTCAGAAGGGCGATGGCGGCAATGAGCAGCGCATTGTCGGCGAGCGACGAAAAAAACTGCGCCGCCATGATGGTGTAAAAGCCCTTCTTCATACCTTCGAATTCGTCCCCGTAGACCGCGGTGCCATGTTCGTCTTCACGTCCTGCCGGCAGCGTGCCGGCACTCGGAAGCGCCCCCGGGGGTGCCGGCCAAGCGGTGCGTCGGCTGACCGGCCGCGCAGCGCACAGGTGCGCGGAGCCGGCATTGAAGCCAGCGCCCGCGAGGGCTCCCCTGATTGTGGTTCCCTTGGACGGGGCCCTTGCGGTGCTGCAAAACACGCATCGCCGGGCAACCTCGGGAATCTTCACTGACAGGCGTTCGGGCCATGCGTTCCGCCCGCAGCTTGTTTTTGATCTCGCCTGTTTGCATGGTCAAACCGGATGTGACGCCACAGCGCAAAAAGAAGTGGCTGGTGCCCAACTTTCTCCATGCCCGCAGCGCATCACGACGGTTTTCCCATGCCTAAATTGAACGGCTTTATATCACGAAACCTGTGCCCTTCCGGTGACGGCCGCGCACTTTCTTTTTTGGCACGCTGATGACAGACGCGAACCAGTTAGCGTCCTGTGGTCAAATAGAACGCTCATCGCGTGAGCCCGGGCGCACGGCCCGCTCACAGCCTGTTTGCCTGTTGCATTGCAGCACCGACGCCGCGCCACGAGCGCGCCATCGCATTCACGTTTTGCAGGTTTGCCGTCATGCCAAGACCCATCCAGGCCGTCATCCACGGCCCAGCACTTGCCAATAATCTCCAGGTTGCCCGCCGCCACGCGCCCAACTCGCGCGTGTGGGCCGTCGTCAAAGCCAACGCGTACGGTCACGGCATCGAACGCGTATATGAAGGCCTGCGCCAGACCGACGGTTTCGGCCTGCTCGATCTGGACGAGGCCGTCCGCCTGCGCCAGCTCGGCTGGCAGGGGCCGATCCTTCTGCTGGAAGGTTTCTTCAAGCCGGAAGATCTGGCCATCGTCGAGCAGTACCGCCTGACCACCACCGTCCACTGCGAAGAGCAACTGCGCATGCTGGAACTGGCACGCCCGAAAGGGCCCATCAGCGTGCAGCTCAAGATCAATACGGGCATGAGCCGCCTCGGCTTCGCGCCTGCCGCCTACCGCGCCGCCTGGGAGCGCGCCCGTGCCATTTCGGGCGTCGGCACGATCGTTCACATGACGCATTTTTCCGATGCCGACGGCCCGCGCGGCATCGAGCATCAACTCATCGCGTTTGAACAGGCCACGCAAGGTTTGCCGGGCGAAGCGTCGCTCTCCAACTCCGCGGCGACGCTGTGGCATCCGAAAGCGCATCGCGACTGGGTGCGCCCGGGCGTGATCATGTACGGCGCATCGCCGACGGGCGTGGCGGCGGACATCGACGGCACGGGCCTGATGCCGGCCATGTCGCTCAAGAGCGAGCTGATCGCCATCCAGGATCTGCAGCCCGGCGCGACGATCGGTTACGGCTCGCGTTTTGTTGTGGAGCACCCGATGCGCATCGGCATCGTCGCGTGCGGTTATGCCGACGGCTACCCGCGTCATGCGCCCGGTTGGGACGGCAACCATACGCCGGTGCTGGTCGACGGCGTGCGCACGCATATCGTGGGCCGCGTGTCGATGGACATGATCACCGTCGACCTGGCTGGCGTGCCCGAAGCGCGTGTCGGCACACCGGTCACGCTGTGGGGCGAAGGTTTGCCCATCGACGACGTCGCGCAGGCGTCCGGCACCGTCGGCTATGAGCTGATGTGTGCATTGGCGCCGCGCGTGCCGGTGTCGGTTGAACCGGTCAGCACGGCAGAGGCCGGCGACCTGGGCAAGGCTGCCTGAGCGCAGCATCGTCAATACAAAGATCAAGCGGCGGCCGCCCATGCGCGGCGCCGTAAGCAGGGGGTTGTTTGGCCAAGAGCAAGACGGTCTATACGTGCACCGAATGTGGCGGCACGGCACCGAAGTGGGCGGGGCAGTGCCCGAATTGCCAGCAGTGGAACACGCTGGTGGAAACCGTCGCGCAGCCGACGTCCGGCGCCGGCGCGCGCTTCCAGTCGCTGGCATCCAGCGCGACGGTGCGCAAGCTGTCGGACATCGACGCGGTGGATGTGCCGCGCTTCTCCAGCGGCATCGACGAATTTGACCGCGTACTGGGCGGCGGCCTGGTCAGCGGCGGTGTGGTGCTCATCGGCGGTGATCCGGGGATCGGCAAATCGACGCTGTTGCTGCAGGCGCTGTCCAACCTGTCGACCGACCGGCGGGTGCTGTACGTGAGCGGCGAAGAGTCCGGCTCGCAGATCGCGCTGCGTGCGCGTCGCCTGGGCATCGAAAGCCCAAACCTCGCGCTGCTGGCAGAAATCCAGCTTGAGCGCATCCAGGCGACCATCGAGACGGAAAAGCCGGAAGTCGTCGTCATCGATTCGATCCAGACGCTGTATTCCGAGGCGCTGACCTCGGCGCCGGGCTCCGTGGCCCAGGTGCGCGAGTGCGCGGCGCAGCTGACGCGCATTGCCAAGCGGCTGGATGTGACCACCATCCTGGTCGGCCATGTGACCAAGGAAGGCGCGCTGGCGGGCCCCCGTGTGCTCGAACACATTGTCGATACGGTGCTGTATTTCGAGGGCGATACGCATTCCGCCTACCGGCTCGTGCGTGCGTTCAAGAACCGTTTTGGCGCCGTTAACGAGTTGGGTGTGTTCGCAATGACGGAGCGCGGCCTGCGCGGCGTGGCGAATCCGTCGGCGCTGTTCCTGTCGCAGCACGAGCAGGTGGTGCCGGGCTCGTGCGTGCTGGTAACGCAGGAAGGCACGCGGCCGCTGCTGGTCGAAATCCAGGCGCTGGTGGATACGGCCAACGTACCGAATCCGCGCCGCTTGGCGGTGGGCCTGGAGCAGAACCGGCTGGCGATGTTGCTGGCGGTGCTGCACCGTCACGCCGGCATTGCGTGCTTTGACCAGGATGTGTTTCTCAACGCGGTGGGCGGCGTGAAGATTACCGAACCGGCGGCGGACTTGGCGGTGCTGCTGGCCATTCATTCGTCGATGCGCAACAAGGCGCTGCCGCGCGGGCTGGTGGTGTTCGGCGAGATCGGCCTGGCCGGGGAAATCCGCCCGACGCCGCGCGGCCAGGAGCGGTTGAAGGAAGCCGCCAAGCTGGGCTTCTCGATTGCCGTGATCCCGAAATCCAACGCGCCCAAGCAGGCGATTGACGGGCTGGAGGTCATTGCCGTCGAGCGCATTGAGCAAGCCATTGACCGGGTGCGCTCGCTGGAGGCTTGATCGTTCAACATTTCGCAACGGTATCGTTGATGCCATTTGAAAATGCATGTGCCGTTGCGGTGCGATAATCCGCCAACTTTTCTCCATGACTTCTCTGAACTGACGCCGCCATGCAAGCCAACTCGCGCGCCTTTTTCCTGCTGATTGCCGTGATCTCCTTCGGGTTGGTCGGCTATGCGCTGTACCTGCAGCACGTTGAGGGGCTGCAGCCATGCCCCCTGTGCATCCTGCAGCGGTTTGCGTTCCTCGGCATCGGCGTGTTCTCGCTGCTGGCGGCGCTGTCGTCGGCCACGCGGCTGCTGTGGCACGGGCTCGGCATGCTGTCTGGCCTGGCCGGCCTGTGCGTTGCGGGGTATCACGTGTCGCTGCTGCTGAACCCGAAGGCAACGTGCGGCATCGACCCGATCGAGAACTGGGTCAACGCGCTGCCCACTGCCAAATGGCTGCCGCAGGTGTTCGAAGCCGATGGCCTGTGCGTCGGGCCGATGCCGCCGGTGCTGGGCCTGTCGGTGCCGGTGTGGTCGCTGATCTGGCTGGTGATTCTGTCGCTGACGCTCGTGGTGGCGATGATCCGCCGCGAGCGCCGCTGAGCCGGGGCCGCTGATCATGCAACGCGTGCTGGTGAGTGCCTGCCTGCTGGGCCAGCCGGTGCGCTATGACGGCGGCACAGTCGCCACCGAGGGCGGCATCCTGGCGCGCTGGCAGATGGAAGGGCGCATCGTGCCGATGTGCCCGGAGATGGCCGGCGGTTTGCCCGTCCCGCGTCTGCCCGCGGAAATTCACGGCGAGGGCGGTGGCGCGGCGGTGTTGCGGGGCGCAGCCCGTGTTGTCGAACACCACGGCCATGACGTTACGGAAGCGTTTGTAAGGGGCGCGCAACGCGCCCTGGAGGCGGCGCAGTCTGCCGGCGTGCAAGTCGCCGTGCTCACCGAGCGCAGCCCGTCTTGCGGTTCTGCATTTCTCTACGACGGGACGTTTTCCAGCCAGTTGCAGGAAGGCGAGGGCGTGACGGCGGCGCTGCTGCGCCAACACGGCATCCGCGTGTTCAGCCAGCACCAGCTGGAAGAAGCCGGGCGCCTGCTCGATGCGCTCGACGCGCAGGACCGCGCCGATTCGTCAATCGGCAAACCGTAGCGGCAAGGCGAGCTGCACGGGCTCGCCGTTCTCCTTCACCACGCTGTTGCGCTCGACAAAGAGCGGATGTTGCAACGCTTCTTCCATGCGCAGCACGGGCGTGACACAGCAATCGGCATCGGCAAAACGCGCGGTCCATTCGGCTTGCGTGGCGGTCAGGAAGAGCGCAGCAAGTTCATCGCGAATGGCGCGTGCGTCATCGCCGCCGACGCGCTGGCCGAGCGCCCAGTGCTGCGCTTTCCATTCGGGTTTTTCGATGACCTCGCACATCGCCTGCCAGAACTTCAATTCGAGCGCGCCGACGGCCATGAAGCGATCGTCCGCCGTGCGATATACGCCGTAGCACGGCACGCCGCCATTGAGCAAATCGGTGCCCGCAGGGCTGGCCTTGCCGCGCGTGCCGACGGCAAAGAACGCCATCAGGTTGTGCGCGAACACCGAGTCCGTCATCGATACATCGACGTAGCGGCCGCGGCCCGTGGCGCGCGCGTCGACCAGCGCGGCCAGGATGCCGACCACCGCCGTGAGGGCGCCGCCCAGCAGGTCGCCGATCTGCACGTTCGGGACGATGGGCGTGCCATCCGCGCTGGCGAGTTGATCGAGTATACCCGCATAGCCGACGTAGTTGATGTCGTGGCCGGCCGCTTGCGCCAGCGGGCCGTCCTGGCCGTAGCCGCTGATGGAACACATGACGAGCGCCGGGTTGGCCGCGCGCAGGGTGTCCCAGCCGACACCGAGGCGCGCCATGACGCCAGGGCGGAAGCTTTCGATCAGCACATCGGCGTGGCGTACGAGTTCGATGAGCGCGTCGCGGTCTTCGGCGCGTTTCAGGTCGAGCCGCATTTCGGTCTTGCCGCGATTGAGCGAGCGGAAGAACAGGCTCGGACGTTCGGCCGCGCGGTCAGCGGAGGTGCGCATCATGTCGCGCGCGTAGTCGCCGGGGCCGGGGTCTTCGATCTTGATGACTTCTGCGCCGAGGTCGGCCAGGTGGCGCGTGGCGGCCGGGCCGGGCAGCAGGCGCGTGAGGTCGAGCACGCGCACGCCGGTCAGAGGCTGGTGCGTGGCGGTGTCCGGCGACGGCGATGTCATCAACAGGTCTCCTTGGCCGGACGCGCCAGCCTCAATTGATTTGTTCGAGTTGTTCGTGCAGCTCGAGCCAGCGCTCTTCGAGTTCGTCGAGTTCGGCGTTCAGCTCGGCCTGGCGGCGCAGGCTTTCCATCATGCGCGCCTTGTTGGCCTCTTCATACGCGGCGCCGTCGGCGAGGAAGGCTTCGAGTTCCGCCTTTTCCTTTTGCAGCGGCGCCATGCGTTTTTCGATGGCGTCGACGTTCTTCTGCAGCGGCTTGCGCAGCGCATTCAGGCGCTGACGTTCGGCTGCTTCTTCGCGCTTCTGATCGCGGCGGTTGGTGGCCGGCGCGCCATCGGCATCGGCCGGAGCCGCCTGTGCGCTGGCGGCTGCGCGCTTGGCAGCGGCTTGCTTGAGCAGCCAGTCGCGGTAGTCGTCCAGATCGCCGTCGAACGGGGCGACGGTGCCCTGACCAACGAGCAAAAACTGGTCGGTCGTGGCACGCAGCAAGTGGCGGTCGTGTGAGACGAGGATCAGCGTGCCGTCGAACTGGGCCAGCGCCATCGTCAGCGCTTCGCGCGTGTCGAGATCCAGGTGGTTGGTCGGCTCGTCGAGCAGCAGCAGGTTGGGGCGCTGCCAGACGATCAGGGCGAGCGCCAGGCGCGCCTTCTCGCCGCCCGAGAACGGCTCGATGGGCGAGGTCGCCATGTCGCCGCGGAAGTTGAAGCTGCCGAGAAAGTCGCGCAACTCCTGCTCGCGTACGTCGGGCGCCAGCCGCGCCAGATGCAGCAGCGGCGAAGCGTGATCGTCCAGCGTTTCAAGCTGGTGCTGGGCGAAGTAGCCGATCTGCAGCCCCTTGCCGCGCCGGATCGTGCCGGACAGCGGCGCCAGCGTCTCGGCCAGCGTTTTCACCAGCGTCGACTTGCCCTGGCCATTGGCACCCAGCAGGCCGATGCGCTGGCCGGTCTGGATCGAAAACGTCAGGTGTTTGAGGATGGTGATGGGCTCATCAACGCTCGGGCCGGGATACCCGCAATCGACGCCTTCAAACGTGAGCATCGGGTTGGGCGCCGCATCGGGCTCGCGGAATTCGAATGAGAAGCCCGCCGCCGCATGCACGGGCGCCAGGCGCTCCATGCGCTCCAGCGCCTTGACGCGGCTCTGCGCCTGCTTGGCCTTGCTGGCCTTGGCCTTGAAGCGCGTGATGAACGATTCGAGATGCGCGATCTGCTTCTGCTGCCGTGCGTACGACGCTTCCTGCAGCGCCATCTGCTGCAGGCGCTGCGTCTCGAACTGGGTGTAGTTGCCGCCGTAGCGTTTGAGCTTCTGGTTCTCGATATGCAGCGTGACGTTACAGACGCCGTCGAGGAATTCGCGGTCGTGCGAAATCATGACGAGCGTGCCGGCGTAGCGCGACAGCCAGTCTTCCAGCCAGACCACCGCATCCAAATCCAGGTGGTTGGTCGGCTCATCGAGCAGCAGCAGGTCGGACGGGCACATCAGCGCCTGCGCCAGATTCAGGCGCATGCGCCAGCCACCGGAGAAGCTCGCCACCGGCTGCGACGTCTGCGCCATCGTGAAACCGAGACCGAGCAGCAGCGCCTGCGCGCGCGCCGGTGCGGTGTAGCCGTCGGCATCGGCAAAGGCGGTGTGGGCTTCGGCCTGTGCGTGGCCGTCGTGCGCCGCTTCGGCCGCGGCGAGGCGGCGTTCGATGTCGCGCAGGCGGGTATCGCCGTCGAGCGTGTAGTCGAGCGCGCTGCGGTCGACTGCCGGCGTTTCCTGCGCCACGTGCGCGACCTGCCAGGTGGGCGGGATGGCGACTTCGCCGCCGTCGGCGTGCAATTCGCCGCGCAGCATCGAAAACAGCGTGGATTTGCCGCTGCCGTTCACGCCGACAAGGCCGACCCGTTCACCGGGGTTGAGGGTGGCGGTGGCGTGGTCGAACAGCACCTTGGTGCCGCGCTGGAGGACGAGGTCGTCGAATCGGATCACGAAAAACTGCGCTTGAAGGCAAATCGGAGAAGGCTGCGATTGTAGCGTGCTGCGTCGCACGATCCTGGCGCGCCGGAGGCGTTTGGACTGGTGCATTGCACCGTGCCGAAGCAGCGCCCGCCCGCAATCTGTGCGGCGGCATTGGACCTAGGGAAAACCATAGGTCTTCATGAAAGTTTTTTTCTTTACACGGCCGATTCGTGAAAATACATTTACACAAAATTTTCACGGCCCAGGAACATGGCGAAATCCACCAGCAAGCGCACGGATGTGTCGAAAGGCGCATTTGCCGCCGATGCGACGGTCTCCGAGCGCATTGGAGCGGCCCTTGCCACGCTCACGCCGGCGCACCAGCGCATGGCGGAATACGTGCTGGCGAACCCGTTCCGCGCGGCCACCATGCGCATCGACGAGTTTGCCGCCGCGGTCGACATGTCGATTGCCACGGCCAACCGTTTTGCGCTGGCGCTGGGCTTTGACGGCTATCCGCAGTTCCGCGCGGGGCTGCTGCGCGGCTTCGAGGCGACGCTCGCGCCGGTGGAAAAACTGCGCCACGAGCTGGCGCGCCCGGCCACCAGCGCGGAGATCTTCGCGGCCTCGCTCAACGAAGACATCGCCAACCTCGACGCCACGCGCCGCATGCTCGACGCCGCTGCGTGCGAACGCGCGGTCGACGCCATCCTCGGCGCACAGCGCATCTACGTGATGGGCTTTGGCGCCAGCGGCTATCTGGCGGGCCTGCTGCGCCATGGGCTCGATCTTTACTGCGACACGGTGATCTCCGTTTCGCAGCCGGGCGGCGCATCGGATGCGGCGCGCCAGCTGCGCAAGATCGGGCCGAAGGATCTGCTGATCGCCATCGCATTCCCGCGCTATGCGGCGGACACCATCACGCTGGCCAAGCAGGCCGGCAAGCAAGGCTGCCAGCTGCTGGCGCTGACCGACAGCCCCACATCGCCGCTCGCGCCGCTGGCCGACATTGCGTTGTATGCGCGGCCGGAGCGGCAGTTTTCCGCCACGTCCGACACGGCTGCCGTGGCGCTGTTCGAAGCGCTGTGCGGCGCGGTGGCGCATCGCTCGGCGCATTCGCTGGAATCGGCCGAGCGCCTGACTGAATTTGTGCTGCCGTGGCTGCATACCGCCCCGGCGCCGCGCGCCAACGACGCCGCGAACGCTCCCGGCACATCGACGACCACCCGACGCGGCCGCAAACGCACCGCTGAAAACTGATTTACATCGAGCCACGCATGACTACGCCCATCCTCGCCATTCATGGCGGCGCCGGCACCATCACCCGCACGGCCATGAGTGCCGACAAGGAAGCCGCCTACCAGCAGGCCCTGAACGACATCCTGGCCGCCGGGCAACGCATTCTCATGGACGGCGGCAGCGCGCTGGATGCCGTGACCGAAGCCGTGCGCTTGCTCGAGGAGTGTCCGCTGTTCAACGCCGGCAAGGGGGCGGTGCTCACCAGCGCCGGCACGTACGAACTCGATGCGTCGATCATGGACGGCGCCACGCTGGCGGCCGGCGCAGTCACCTGCGTCAAGCGCCTGCGCAACCCGATCCTTGCGGCCCGCGCGGTGATGGAGCGCAGCGAACACGTCTTGTTCACCTCCGAAGGCGCCGAGGCGTTCGCCCAAGCGCAGGGCCTGGAGTTTGTCGAGCCCGACTACTACTACACCGAAGCGCGCTACGCCCAATGGCAGCGTGCTCGCCAGCAAGACGGCATGGCGCTGCTCGATCACGATGCCGCGTCGCTCGTGGCCAAGGAAGCCGCGCCCATCGACCCGGACAACAAGTTCGGCACCGTGGGCGCCGTGGCATGCGACGCGCAAGGGCGCCTCGCGGCGGCCACCTCCACGGGCGGCGTCACCAACAAGAAGGTTGGCCGCGTGGGCGACACGCCCATCGTCGGCGCGGGCTGCTTTGCGAACAACGTGGCTGCGGTGTCGTGCACGGGCACGGGCGAGATGTTCATCCGCGCGGTGGCCGCCTATGACGTGGCCGCGCAGATGGAATACGCCGGCAAGTCACTGGCCGATGCCACCGACGACGTGGTGATGCGCAAGCTAATGGCCATCAATGGCCGCGGCGGGCTGATTGCCGTGGACGCACAGGGCAACGTCGCCTTGCCGTTCAACACCGAAGGGATGTACCGCGGGTTCGCACGCGGGGCCGAAGCGCCCGTCGTGTCGATCTACCGGTAAGCAGCAGCCCAGCAGAGAAGCGAGCAGGACAGCAGGAGATTTGTCGTGACAGCAACCAAACAGCCCAGTGCCAGCAGCGTCATTGCCATGCCCGATCAGCGCGTCGTGCAGGTGCAAGACCTGAGCGTGCGCTTTGCCACGTCCGAACGCGTGGTCGACGCGGTGCGCAACCTGTCGTTCCACGTCGACCGCGGCGAGACGCTGGCCGTGGTGGGCGAATCGGGTTCCGGCAAGTCGGTGACGTCGCTGGCGCTGATGCGGCTGGTGGAGCACGGCGGCGGCAAGATCATCGGCGGGCAGATGCATCTGCGCCGCCGCAACGGCGAGGTGCTGGACCTGGCCAGCGCCAGCCCGGCGGCCATGCGCGGCGTGCGCGGCGCCGATATCGCGATGATCTTCCAGGAGCCGATGACCTCGCTCAACCCGGTCTTCACCGTGGGTGAGCAGATTGCCGAATCGATCCGCCTGCACCAGGGCAAGCCCGCCAGTGAAGCCAAGGCCGAGGCGCTGCGCATGCTGGAGCTGGTGCGCATTCCGGAAGCGCGCAATGTGCTGGGGCGCTATCCGCACCAGCTGTCGGGCGGCATGCGCCAGCGCGTGATGATCGCGATGGCGCTGTCATGCAAACCGTCGCTGCTGATTGCGGATGAGCCGACCACCGCGCTGGACGTCACCATCCAGGCCGAAATCCTGCAACTGATCCGCGCGCTGCAGCAGGAGCTGCACATGGCGGTGGTGTTCATCACGCACGACATGGGCGTGGTGGCGGAAGTGGCCGACCGCGTGCTCGTGATGTACAAGGGCGACCGCGTGGAAGAGGGCCCGTCGGCCACGGTCTTCGCACAGCCTGCGCATCCGTATACGCGTGCGCTGCTGTCGGCGGTGCCGCGCCTCGGCTCGATGCAGGGCACCGATGGCCCGGCGCGCTTTCCGCTGTTGCGTGTGGATGGCACGGCCGCAGCGGTCGACACGACACCGCAACCGGCGGCGTCGCACGATGTGCAACCCATTTTGCGTGTGCGTGATCTCGTCACGCGCTTTGACGTGCCCACGGGCATCTTCGGCCGGGTCACGCGCCGGGTGCATGCGGTGGAGCAGGTCAGTTTTGATCTCTACCCTGGTGAGACGCTGGCGCTGGTCGGCGAATCGGGCTGCGGCAAGTCGACGACGGGACGGTCGCTCTTGCGTCTGGTGGAGTGCCAGAGCGGCAGCATCGAATTTGCCGGCCAGAACATCGGCGAGTTGAAGGGGCCCGCGCTCCAGACGCTTCGCCGAAACATCCAGTTCATCTTCCAGGACCCATTCGCCTCGCTGGACCCGCGCGTGCCGGTCGGCTACTCCATCATGGAGCCGCTGCTGGTGCACAAGGTGGCCTCCGGCAAAGAGGCGCAGCAACGCGTGGAATGGCTGCTCGACAAGGTAGCCTGCAGGCCGCGCATGCGTCGCGCTATCCGCACGAGTTCTCGGGCGGGCAGCGCCAGCGCATCTGCATTGCGCGTGCGCTGGCATTGAACCCGAAGGTGGTGATTGCCGATGAGTCGGTGTCCGCGCTGGACGTGTCGATCCAGGCGCAGATCGTCAACCTGATGCTCGATCTGCAGAAGGAGTTTGGCGTTGCGTTCCTGTTCATCTCGCATGACATGGCGGTGGTGGAGCGCATCAGCCATCGCGTGGCGGTGATGTACCTCGGCCAGATCGTCGAGATCGGCCCGCGCCGCGCCATCTTCGAAAACCCCCAGCACCCGTACACGAAGAAGCTGATGTCGGCCGTGCCGATTGCGGACCCGGCGCGCCGTCACCTGAAGCGTGAACTTTCCACGCACGAAATTCCCAGCCCGATCCGTGCCGTTGGCGACCTGCCGGTGGTGCAGCCGTTGGTGCAAGTGGCGCCAGACCACTTTGTTGCCCGCCATTCGATTGGCGGCGCGTATTAATCGCAATACAGAACGCAGTGAGACGTCATCTTTGATGAGGAGGAAGGAAATGTTCAATCGCTTTGCCCACCGAGTCGCATTCAGCCCGCGCGCAGCCATGGTTGCCAGCGGCCTGGCCTTGGCGGCATTCACCATGCCGGCCTTTGCCGCCAAGGATGCCGTGATGGCGGTCTACTCGACCTTCACCACGATGGACCCGTACGACGCCAACGACACGCTGTCGTTCAGCGCCGCCAAATCGTTCTATCAAGGCCTGTTCGGCTTCGACAAGGACATGAAGCTGGTCAACGTGCTGTGCGACAGCTACGACGTCAGCAAGGACGGCCTGGTCTACACGTTCAAGCTGCGCAAGGGCGTGAAGTTCCACGACGGCACCACCTTTGACGCCACCGCCGTCAAGGCCAACCTGGACCGCGTGACGGACCCGGCCAACAAGCTCAAACGTTTCGTGCTGTTCAACCGCGTGGCGAAGACCGAAGTGGTGGATCCGTACACCGCGCGCGTGACGCTCAAGGAGCCGTTCTCGCCGTTCATCAACGTGCTGGCGCACCCGTCGGCGGCCATGATTTCGCCCACGGCACTCAAGAAGTACGGCAAGGACATCGCCTTCCACCCGGTCGGCACCGGCCCGTTCGAGTTTGTCGAATGGAAGCAGACCGACTACCTGAAGGGCAAGAAATTCGACGGCTACTGGAAGCATGGCCTGCCGAAGATCGACACCATCACCTGGAAGCCGGTGGTCGACAACAACACGCGCGCCACCGTCATGCAGACGGGCGAAGCCGACTTTGCATTCACGATTCCGTTTGAACAGGCAGCGGTGCTCAAGAGCAGCCCGAAGGTTGACCTGATTGCCGCGCCGTCGATCATCCAGCGCTATGTCAGCTTCAACACCAACGTGAAGCCGTTCGACAACCCGAAGGTGCGTCAGGCAATCAACTACGCCATCAACAAGGATGCGCTGACCAAGGTGGCGTTTGCGGGCTACGCCGTGCCGTCTGAAGGTGTGGTGCCGCCGGGCGTGGACTACGCCGTCAAGCTGGGCCCGTGGCCGTACAACCCGGCCAAGGCGAAAGAGCTGCTGAAGGAAGCGGGCTACCCGAACGGCTTCGAGACGCAACTGTGGTCCGCCTACAACCACACGACGGCGCAGAAGATCATCCAGTTCGTGCAGCAGCAACTGGCGCAGGTCGGCATCAAGGCCTCGGTGCTGGCGCTGGAAGCCGGCCAGCGCGTCGAGCGCGTCGAAAGCGTGCCGAAGCCCGAAGACGCCGGCGTGCGCATGTACTACGCAGGCTGGTCGTCGTCGACGGGTGAATCGGATTGGGCGCTGCGTCCGCTGCTGGCATCGGAAGCCATGCCGCCCAAGTCGTTCAACACGGCGTACTACAAGAACGAGCAGGTCGATGCCGACATCGCCGGCGCGCTGCGCACGACCGATCGCGCAGAGAAGTCGAAGCTCTACACCGACGCGCAGAAGCGCATCTGGGAAGACGCACCGTGGGCCTTCCTGGTGACGGAGAAGATCGTCTACGCGCGCTCGAAGCGCCTGTCGGGTGCGTACGTGGCACCGGACGGTTCGTTCAGCTTCGACGACATCGACATCAAGCAATAAGTCTCATTGCCGTACCGGCCCGCGCAGCCGTTGCGCGGGCCCTTGCATTTGAATTGCCGCCTGCGGTGGATTTGCCATGCTGAACTACTTCATTAAACGTGTGCTGGGCGTGATCCCGACACTGCTGATCGTGGCAGTGCTGGTGTTCCTGTTCGTGCACCTGTTGCCGGGCGACCCGGCGCGACTGGCTGCCGGCCCCGAAGCCGACCCGGCCACCGTCGAGCTGGTCCGCGCCGATCTGGGGCTCGACAAGCCGATGCACGAGCAGTTCGTGCGCTTTTTCGGTAACGCGCTGCGCGGCGAGTTCGGCAACTCGATCCGCACCAAGCGGCCGGTGAGCGAAGAGATTGGCGAGCGCTTCTGGCCCACGCTCAACCTGACGATTGCCAGCATGGTGTGGGCGGTGATCTTCGGCATGGTGATCGGCATCACATCCGCCGTGTGGCGCAACAAGTGGCCCGACCGTCTGGGCATGACGCTCGCCGTGTCGGGCATTTCGTTTCCGGCGTTTGCGCTGGGCATGCTGCTGATGGAGGTGTTCTCGGTGCAGCTCGGCTGGCTGCCGTCCATCGGCGCGGATACCTGGAAGCACTACGTCCTGCCATCGCTTACGCTGGGCGCGGCCGTGGCCGCGGTGATGGCGCGTTTCACGCGTGCATCGTTCGTGGAAGTGCTGCAGGAAGATTTCGTGCGCACCGCCCGTGCCAAGGGCGTGCGCGAGACGGTGGTGGTCATCAAGCATTGCCTGCGCAACGCGATGATCCCGGTGGTGACGATGATGGGCCTGCAATTCGGCTTCCTGCTGGGCGGCTCGATCGTCGTGGAGAAGGTGTTCAACTGGCCGGGTCTCGGGCGCCTGCTGGTAGATGCAGTCGAGATGCGCGACTACCCGGTCATCCAGGCCGAGGTGCTGCTGTTCTCGCTGGAGTTCATCCTGATCAACCTCGTGGTGGACATGCTGTACACCGTCATCAACCCCACCATCCGCTACAAGAAGTAAGGAGGCCGCCATGACCCAAGCCGCAAGCCAGGCGGTCGCACCGCAAGCCGCCACCGAACCCGTCCGCACCCCGTGGACGGAGTTCTGGCGCAAGTTCCATAAGCAGCATCTGGCGATGGGCGCAGGTGTGTTCGTGATCGCGCTGGTGTTGATCGCCATCCTCGCGCCGCACATCGTGCCGTTCGACCCGGAAAACTATTTCGACTACGACGCGCTCAACGCGGGGCCGTCGGCGCAGCATTGGTTTGGCGTCGACTCGCTGGGCCGCGACATCTTCAGCCGCATCCTGATGGGTACGCGCATCTCGCTGGAAGCGGGCTTCGTTTCGGTCATCATCGGCGCCATCGTGGGCACCATGCTCGGCCTGCTGGCCGGCTACTACGAAGGCTGGTGGGACCGCATCGTCATGCGCATCTCCGACGTGCTGTTTGCCTTCCCCGGCATCCTGCTGGCCATCGGCATCGTGGCCATCCTGGGCAACGGCATGATCAACGTGATCTTTGCCGTGGCGGTGTTCAGCATTCCGGCGTTTGCGCGGCTGGTGCGCGGCAATACGCTCATGCTCAAGCACCTGACGTATGTAGAAGCCGCACGCAGCATCGGCGCATCGGACTGGACGATCATCATGCGGCACATCCTGCCGGGCACGATTTCGTCCATCGTCGTGTACTTCTCGATGCGGATCGGCACCTCGATCATCACCGCTGCCAGCCTCTCGTTCCTGGGCCTGGGCGCACAGCCGCCCACGCCGGAATGGGGCGCGATGCTCAACGAGGCGCGCGCCGACATGGTGACGGCGCCGCACGTAGCGATCTTCCCGAGCCTGGCCATCTTCCTGACCGTGCTGGCGTTCAACCTGCTGGGCGACGGCCTGCGCGACGCGCTGGACCCGAAGATCGACCGCCGCTGAGTTTGCCGGTATGTCTCTGAGCCTTCCGCACATCGGCGCACTGTCGGCCGGCACACGCAACAGCATCACCGACGTGGCCGGCGTCACCGTCGGCCACGCCACGATTGCCGGCGGCGACATCCAGACCGGCGTGACCGTGGTATGCCCGCACGCCGGGGACCCGTTCCTCGACAAGGTGCCGGCCGCCAGCGTCGTGCTCAACGGCTTCGGCAAGAGCATCGGCCTCGTGCAGGTAGACGAACTGGGCGTGCTGGAAACGCCGATTGCGCTGACCAACACGTTTGCCGTGGGCGCCGTGGCGCAAGCGCAGATCCGCCAGGCGGTTGCCGCCAACCCGCAGATCGGCCGCGCATGGTCGACCGTCAATCCGCTCGCCTTTGAATGCAATGACGGCTACCTGAACGACCTGCAGGCGTTTGCCGTGCAGGACGTGCACTACGACGCGGCCTACGCTGCGGCAGCCCAAGCGTTTGAGCAAGGCGCGGTCGGGGCAGGGCGCGGGATGTCGTCGTTTGGCGTGAAGGGCGGCATCGGTTCTGCGTCGCGCGTGGTGACGCTTGCCGACGGCACGCAGCGCACGGTGGGTGCGCTGGTGCTGTCCAACTTTGGCGTGACGGAAAACCTGACGCTTGCAGGGCGCAACGTCGGTGCGGAGCTGGCAAAAGCGCTGGCCGCTGGCACGCCGGCGCCGGAAAAGGGCTCGATCATCATGCTGCTCGCCACTGATGCGCCGCTCGATGCACGCCAGTTGCGCCGCCTTGCCTTGCGCGCTGGCGCCGGGCTGGCGCGCACCGGCTCCGTCTTCGGCCATGGCAGCGGCGACATCGCGCTCGCGTTCTCTACTGCCTACACCGTGCCGCACGAAGGCACACGCGCCATGCCGGCCGTCGCCATGACCCACGAATCGCACCTCGACCCGCTGTTCCAGGCCGCCGCCGACAGCGTCGAACAAGCCATCGTGCACGCGCTGTTCCACGCAACGGCTGTCACCGGCCGCGACGGCAACACGCGCCGCGCACTGACCGAATTGATCTGACCTGACTCCATGCGAATCCTGATTTCCGCCGACATCGAAGGCGTGGCCAACGTGTTCCACCCCGAGCAGACGCGCGCCGGCAACGGCGAATACGAACGCGCCCGCCGCTGGATGACCGCCGAAGCCGACGCCGCCGTCCGCGGCGCCTTCGATGGCGGCGCCACGGACGTGCTCGTCAACGATTCGCACGGAGGTTTCCGCAACCTCATCCCCGATTCCATCGACCGCCGCGCACGCTTCGTCCTCGGCAAGCCGCGCTACCTGAGCATGATGGCCGGCGTGGACGGCTGCGATGCCGTGTGCATGATCGGCTACCACGCGCGCGCCGGCAGCCGCGGCGTGCTGGCACACACCATCAACAGCTTCGCGTTTGCGCGCGTGTGGTTCAACGAACAGGAACTGGGCGAAGCCGGCCTCTACGGCGCCCTGGCCGGCGAGCGCGGTGTGCCGGTGGCCGTGGCCAGCGGCGACGACGTGTTCATCAAGGAAACCAAGCCGCTGCTGCCGCACACCACGTTTGTCGAGACCAAGCAGGCCGAAGGCCAGAACGCCGGCACATCGCTCTCGCCCGAGCAGTCGTGCGAAGCCATCTACGCAGCGGTGAAAGCCACGGTACGGCGCGGCCATTTCAGCATGCCGCTGCGCCTCCAGGCACCGATCGTCTGCCGCCTGCAAACGCAAACACCCGCATTGGCCGACCTGTTCTGCCAATGGCCCGCCCTGGAGCGCGTCGACGGCACGATGCTGCGCTTCGCCGCCGACTCCGTAGAACATGCTGTGCGTATGCTCAACAGCCTCTCCGCCATGTCGGCGATGCTGCGTTAAGCAGCAGCTCAGCACATCACAGCGCCAACGCTCGCGCTGAGACGGTTTGGCCGTTGACGTTCCTGCCCTTGATGGCGCCTTGAATTTCTATAAGCGGGCGGAAAAAAGACGGGGAACTGTCCGAGCGCAGCGAGTTTTCCCCGTCTCCGCCCGGTTACATAAATTCAAGGAATCATTTCGGCCATCTCGGGCGCGCCTTTCTTTGCCTACCATTTCTTTGGCAAGACAAAGAAAAGTAG
>NZ_VOSS01000066.1 GCF_007997035.1 Ralstonia sp. TCR112
AGCGGCGCGCGCCCGTCCACGGTGATGGGCCAGATTGCCCGCGGTTATGACGATGCGCAGATCGCCGCCATTGCCGGCTGGCTGTCACGCCAACCCCAGGAGACGCCATGAGCGAATCGCTGCGCAAGGATCGACGCGCACTCTTGCGCGCACTCGGAGCGACCGCGCTGGCGGGGCCGCTGGCCGCGTGTGCATCGCTGTCGGGCGTGCGCAATGCGCGTGTGGTGGTGGTGGGTGGTGGATACGGCGGCGCAACGGCGGCCAAGTACGTGCGCCTGTTTTCCGGTGGCCGTGTCGATGTCACGCTGGTTGAGCCGAACGCCGCGTTCGTCTCGTGCCCGCTGTCGAACCTCGTCCTGTCGGGCGACCGTGACCTGGCGTCGATTACCGTGCCGTATGACGCGCTGGTCGGGCGCCACGGCGTGCGCTGGGTGCGCGACCGCGCCTCGGCCATCGACGCCGGCGCAGGCAGGTGCGGCTGGCCGCGGCGGCACGCTCGACTACGACCGGCTGATCCTCTCGCCCGGCATCGACTTCGTGCCGGGGGCGATTCCCGGTCTCGCCAATGCGGCCACCGCCGCGCAAGCGCCGCACGCCTGGAAAGCCGGCACGCAGACGCTGGCGCTGCGCCATCGGCTCGAAGCCATGCCCAACGGCGGCACGGTGGCGATCAGCATTCCGCTCGCGCCATACCGCTGCCCGCCCGCGCCGTACGAGCGTGCGTGCCTGATCGCCAACTGGCTGCAGCGCGCCAAGCCCGATTCCCGCGTGCTCATTCTCGATGCCAACGACGACGTCACATCCAAGGGCGCGCTGTTCAAGCGCGTGTGGGCCGAGCGCTATCCGCAGCACATTGAATATCGCCCGCAATACAACGCCGTCGACATCGATGCCACGGGCCGCGTGCTCAAGTTCGATGTGCAGGACGACCTGCAGGCCGATGTCGTCAACCTGATCCCGCCGCAGCGCGCCGGAGCGATTGCCGTGCAGGCCGGGCTGGCGACGGCCAACGGGCGCTGGTGCGAAGTGGATTTCCTCTCGTTTGAATCGAAGGTTGCGCCGGGCGTGCATGTGATTGGCGATGCCATCCAGACCGCGCCGCTGATGCCCAAGTCGGGCCACATGGCCAACCAGCACGGCAAGGTGGCCGCCGCCGCCGTGGTAGCGATGCTGGCCGGCCATGCGCCCGATGCGTCCCCGCTGTACACCAACACCTGCTACAGCTTTGCGACACCCGACGAGGCGATGCACGTCGCAACCGTCCACCGCTACGACGCGGCCGAGCACACCATGGTGACGGTGCCCGGCGCCGGAGGGCTTTCCGATGCACCTTCGGCCGCCGAGGGCAAGCTGGCGCAAGGCTGGAGCCGCGCCATCTGGTCGGACATGCTGGGCTAAGCAAGGCAAGGCCGAGGCGCCGGCACAAACAATGCGCAAGATTGTGCAAGTCGCCTAAGCGGCCGGCGCCTACAGTGCGTCATGTGGCCGCACGGGCGGCCGTCCGAACCTTCCGATCATCATGTCTCCAAAGGATCTGCTGCTGGCCCTGACCGTTGTGCTGGTGTGGGGCGTCAACTTTGTCGTCATCAAGGTGGGCCTGCACGGCGTGCCGCCCATGCTGCTGGGTGCGCTGCGCTTTGCGCTGGTCGCCTTCCCGGCCGTGCTGTTCGTGCCCCGCCCCAAGATTGCGCTCAAGTGGCTCGTGGCTTACGGCGCCACCATCAGCTTCGGGCAGTTCGCGTTCCTGTTCTCTGCCATGTACGTGGGCATGCCGGCGGGGCTGGCCTCGCTGGTGCTGCAGTCGCAGGCCTTCTTTACGCTGACGATTGCAGCCATCGTGCTGCGCGAGCCGATCCGCTGGTTCCACCTGGCCGGCATGGCGGTGGCCGCGGGCGGGCTGGCCGTCATCGGCATGGCGGGCGGCGGCTCGGTCACGGGCATGACCACCGCTGGCTTCTTGCTGACGCTGTGCGCGGCGTTTTCTTGGGCCAGCGGCAACATCGTCACCAAGCGCGTCGGACCGGTAAATGTGGTGAGCCTGGTGGTGTGGGGCGCCGTCATTCCGCCGGTTCCGTTCTTCCTGCTGTCGTACTGGCTGGAGGGGCCGGAGCAGATTGCGCATAGCCTGGCGAACATCAGCGCGTCGAGCATCGGCGCGATCGTCTACCTGTCCTTTGGCGCCACCATCTTCGGCTACAGCCTGTGGAGCCGTCTGCTGGCGCGCTACGCAGCCAGCCAGGTTGCGCCGCTCACGCTGCTGGTGCCGGTGGTGGGGCTGGTATCGGCGGCCGTGCTGCTGGGCGAGCGCCTGGTGGCCGCCCAATGGCTGGGCGGCGCGGTGGTGATGGCCGGGCTGCTGCTCAACGTGTTTGGCGGCCGGCTGGCCGCGCGGAGGGCGATGGCCTGACGCCACACCCCCATCAGCAACAAGCGCCCGGGCCAGAAGGTACCGGGCGTTTTGCTGTGGGCGCGACATAGGATTTGGCCCGTTTCGGGCACAATACCGGGTCCGATTCCCGCCATTTCGCCCGCACACGCATGCGGGCAGCCTCGTCTTCTGGAGACCACATGAAGTTCGCCCCCACGCTCGCCGCTGCGGCGGTGCTGGCCGGCCTGGCGCTGTCCGCCACGCCCGCGCTGGCCGCCGTTGATGCCGCCCGCGCCTTGTCCATCGCCAACCAGAACGCCTGCATGGGCTGCCACGCCGTCGACCGTAAGCTCGTCGGCCCGGCCTACCAGGACGTTGCCGCCAAGTACAAGGGCGATGCCGGCGCACAAGCCAAGCTCATCAAGAAGGTGCGCGAGGGCGGCATGGGCAACTGGGGCCAGATCCCGATGCCGGCCAATCCGAAGATTGCCGATGCCGATCTGAAAACCGTGATCGACTGGGTGCTCGCAGGCGCCCCGGCCAAGTGAGGAACGGACGATGAACGACGCAATCAACCTGAGCCGCCGCGACGTGCTGCGCGCCGGCGCCATGATGGCGCTGCTGGTGTCCGCCGGCATTGCCACGCCGGCCCAGGCCGCCGAGTGGAACAAGGCCGCCTTTGCCGTGAAGGGCGTGAACGACGTGCTCAAGCAACTGGGCGGCGGCGCGGTCGACAAGGGCGGTGCCGGCATCCAGCTCACCGCACCGGACATTGCCGAAAACGGCGCCGTGGTGCCGCTGGTCGTGACGAGCACGCTGCCGGGCACCGACCTCATCGCCATCCTGGTCGAAAAGAACCCGAACACGCTGGCCGCCACGTTCGCCATTCCGGCCGGGACCGACCCGTTTGTGAGCACGCGCGTGAAGATGGGCGAGACCTCGATGGTCTACGCCGCCGTGCGTGCCAACGGCAAGTGGGTGCTCGCGAGCAAGGAAGTGAAGGTCACCCTCGGTGGCTGCGGCGGTTAAACGTCAGGAGAACAACATGGCAGACCCGATGCGCATTCGCGCGATGGAAAACGGCGGCACCACCGACGTGAAGATCCTGATGAAGCACGACATGGAAACCGGCCAGCGCAAAGACGCGTCCGGCAAGATCGTGCCGGCCTGGCACATCACCAACGTGACGGTGCAGCACAGCGGCAAGACGGTGCTCGACGCACAGTTCGGCCCGGCCGTTTCGAAAGATCCGTTCCTCAATTTCAAGTTCAAGGGCGGCGCCAAGGGCGACAAGGTGACGGTCACGTGGGTGGACAACCACGGCGACAAGCGCACCGACGAAACGTCGATCCAGTAAGCGCCAGGAGGCCCACATGCGACGCAGCTTCTTTCGTGTGACCGCCGCGCTGGCGGCCTTGGGCGTAGCCGGCAAGGCCGCTGCCCAGAACGCCCCGCGCGCGGGCGGCGCCGGTGCCCGCTACAAGGTGGTCTACCAGCTGAGCGAAGGCATCGACCAGGCCGTGCGCGCCATCGGCAACCTGCGCAACCACCTGAACGGCGCACCCGGCACGAAGATCGTGGTGGTGGCGCTGGGCCACGGCATTGATTTCCTCGTTGAAGGTGCCAAGGACGCGCAGGGCCGCACCTTCGATGCGCCCGTGGCGGCGCTTGCCAGCATGGGCGTGGAGTTTCGCGTGTGCCATAACTCGCTGATGGCCTTCAAGGTGCCAGAAGACAAGCTGCTGCTCGAAACCAAGGTGGTGCCGGCCGGCGTGGTGGAAATCACCCGCTTGCAGCAGGAAGAAGGTTTCGCCTATATCAAACCGTAGGCGACCCACGGAGGGGACCGTGAAACACAAGACATGGACGATGGTGCTGGCTGCGGCGTGGGTTGCTGGCAGCGCCGTCATGGCATCCGCGCAGGACGCCAAGGACAGCACCGCCGCCGGCATCGCGCAGTACCGCGAGATGCTGGCCGACGGCAACCCGGCCGAACTCTGGGAAGCCGCCGGCGAAGAACTCTGGAAGAAGCCCGCCGGCCCCAAGCAGGCCTCGCTTGAAGCGTGCGACCTGGGCCTGGGCCCCGGCGTGGTGAAGGGCGCCTACGCCAAGCTGCCGCGCTTCTTCAAAGACACCGGCCGCGTGATGGACGCCGAACAGCGCCTCATGCATTGCCGCATGACGCTGCAAGGGCTGACCAAGGAAGAGGCATCGGCCCGCCCGTTCTCGTCGCCGGGCAAGGCGTCGGACATTGAACGGCTGATGGCCTACGTTGCCTCCGAATCGCGCGGCGCGGCCATCGACATTCCGCTCGCCCATCCCGAAGAAAAGCGCACGTACGAACTCGGCCGCCGCATGTTCTTCTACCGTGGCGGCGCGTATGACTTTGCCTGCGCCACGTGCCACGCCCAGCCGGGTTTGCGCATCCGCCTGCAGGAGCTGCCTGACTTGCTGACCGCCGACGGCGCGCGCTTTGCGTATTCCACCTGGCCGGGGTATCGCGTCTCGCAGGGCGAGGTCCGCACGATGCAGCACCGCCTGTACGACTGCCTGCGCCAGCAGCGCTTTCCGGAACCGCTCTACGGCAGCGAGGTGATTACCGCGCTGGAGATGTTCCTCGCCCGCAACGCCAACGGCGGCAAGATGGACGCGCCGTCGATCAAACGATGAGGCCACGCATGTTCCGACTGACCCTCATTGCGTTGGCACTGGTTGCAGGCACCGCACACGCTGCGGATGCCGCCAAGGCCATCACCGCGCCTAAGCCCGATGCGAAGGCAGATGCCGCGCTCGCCAAGGTCATCCAGGAGAGCTTTGTCTCCAAGGGCCCGGCCACCGTGGAAGGCGTGACCGAGCGCGACGACGTGCAAAAGGTCTGCAGCCAGTTTGCCGACCGCAACGCCGTGCCCGCTGCGGTTGCCAAGAAGCTGGAAGACGCGCAATTCAAGACCATCCATTACCCCGCAGACAACAAATGGCTGGGCGACTGGAAGGAAGGCGAGAAGACCGCGCAGAGCGGCCGCGGCATGCAGTTCTCCGATCCGGCCGGCGGCGCGAACGGCGCCAACTGCTACGCGTGCCACCGCCTGTCGAAAGACGAACTGTCTTACGGCACCATCGGCCCCTCGCTGTATCAGTACGGCAAGCTGCGTGGCGATTCCGAGGCGATCCTGCGCTACACCTGGGGCAAGATCTACAACTCCAACGCGTATGCGGCGTGCTCCAACATGCCGCGCTTCGGGCACAAGGGCATCCTGACCGAGCAGCAGATCCGTGACGTAATGGCGCTGTTGTTCGATCCGGCATCGCCAGTGAACCAGTAAGCCGATAACGCCATGCACACGCTTCGACGGTTCCTGATGTGGGCGGCAGCGGCGACGGTGTTTGCCGCAAGCACCGCGCAGGCCGTCGAAGTGGGCGATGTGGTGGCGCTGCCGACGTGCAATTGCTCGACGGCACGCGCGTGCCGGGCGATGCGTGGCGCGGGCACCCCGTCATCATCGCCACGTGGGCATCGTGGTGCCCGTTCTGCGCGCTGCAGAACCCGCGCCTGCAAAAGCTGTACGACGCCACGCGCGGCACCGGCCTGCGCATCCTCACCATCAGCATCGACGCCAACCCGCAGCTCGCGAAGGACTACGTCGCCAAGCGCGGCTTCACCTTCCCCGTAGCGATGGAAACCGACGCGCTGTGCGCCGCCACCGGCCCGCGCAAGGGCCTGCCCGAACTGCTCGTGCTCGACGCCAAGGGCCGCGTGGTGCGCAAGGAAGTCGGCGAGATGCTGGAAGACGACGTAGCCGACCTCGCCCGCTACGCACACAGCCCCAAACAATGAACCGCCGCGAATTCGTTCAAGCCCTGGCGATTGCCGCAGCCGCCGGCCTGCGCCTGACCGACGCCCACGCCGATACGTTCAGCTACGACGTGCCGCGCTTTGGCAACGTCCACCTGCTGCACTTCACCGATTGCCACGCGCAGTTGCTGCCCATTGAATACCGCGAGCCCAGCGTCAACCTGGGCGTGGCGCAATGGGCGGGGCAGCCGCCGCATCTGGTCGGGCACGCGCTGCTCAAGCGGTACGGCATTGCGCCGGGCTCGCGCGCCGCGCATGCCTTTACCGCGCTGGACTTTACCGAGGCCGCCCGCCGCTACGGCCGCATGGGCGGCTTCGCGCATCTGGCCACGCTCATCAAGCGCCTGCGCGCCACGCGCCCCAATGCGCTGCTGCTGGACGGCGGCGACACCTGGCAGGGCTCCGCCACCGCGTTGTGGACCAACGGCCAGGACATGGTCGACGCGGCCCTTGCGCTGGGCGTGGACGTCATGACCCCGCATTGGGAGATGACTTACGGCGCCGACCGCGTGCGCCACGTGGTCGATCACGATTTCAAGAACAAGGTCGCCTTTGTTGCGCAGAACATCCAGACCGCCGACTTTGGCGACCCGGTGTTCGACCCCTACGTGCTGCGCGAGCTGAACGGCGTGCCGGTCGCCATCATCGGGCAGGCGTTTCCGTACACGCCGATCGCGCACCCAGCCGATTTCACGCCCGACTGGACCTTCGGCATTCAGGAAGAACGGCTGCAGAAGATGATTGACGAGGCGCGCGGCAAGGGCGCCAAGGTGGTCGTGCTGCTGTCGCACAACGGCATGGATGTCGACCTGAAGCTGGCCTCGCGCGTGCGCGGGTTGGACGCCATCCTGGGCGGGCACACGCACGATGCGGTGCCCGCGCCCGTCAAGGTCAGCAACGCGGGCGGCGTGACGCTCGTCACCAACGCGGGCGCCAACGGCAAGTTTGTCGGCGTGCTCGATCTGGATGTGCGCGGCGGCACCGTGCGCGACATCCGCTATACGCTGCTGCCCGTGTTTGCCGATCTGCTGCCGGCCGACCCCGCCATGACGGCGCTCATTGACCGCGTGCGTGCGCCGTACCAAGACAAGCTGGGCGAAACGCTGGCCACCAACCGCGGGCTGCTGTACCGGCGCGGCAACTTCAACGGCACGTTCGACCAGCTCATCGTTGATGGCCTGATGCACGCGCAGGGCGCCGAGATTGCCTTCTCGCCCGGCTTCCGCTGGGGCACCACGCTGCTGCCCGGCGAGGCCCTGACCATGGAAGCGCTGATGGCCCAGACCGCCATCACCTACCCGGCCACCACGCTGACCGAGATGACGGGCGCCACCATCAAGACCGTGCTGGAAGACGTGGCCGACAACCTGTTCAACCCAGATCCGTACTACCAGCAGGGCGGCGACATGGTGCGCACCGGCGGCCTGCGCTACACCATCGACCCCACCAAGCCGATGGGCCAGCGCATTACTGACATGCGCCTGGGGCCGGGAAGCGGCAAGCCCATCGACGCCGACCGCCGCTACAAGGTGGCCGGCTGGGCCGCCGTATCGCCCGAAGCCCGCAAGGCCGGCGGGCGCCCCGTGTGGGACGTGCTGGCCGACTGGCTGCGCGACCAGCGCGAAGTGACCGCAAGGCCGCTGAACACGCCGCGCATTGTCGGTATGGACGGCAATCCGGGCATGGAAAACGCGGGTTAAACCCCCGATTGAAAGGGCCCGGGGAGTTCGGGTAGACTCATTTTCCACGGGCCGATAGCTCAGCTGGGAGAGCGCCGCGTTCGCAATGCGGAGGTCGGGAGTTCGATCCTCCTTCGGTCCACCACATAAAAAAACCAACCGTTTTCGGTTGGTTTTTTTTATTTGCCCGTTGTCTCCAGTGTTGGTGGAGGTTCGCCTACCTAGCCCGCGTGAAAGGTTGGTTAGACCGTTCCGCCGACGCCCTTAAACTTTTCTACGAAAGCGGCGATCTTCCGAAATACGTTTTGCTTTTTGGACAGGTACTGCGGATTCAGCGGACTCATCTTGGGCAAGAGGGCATTGAGCTCAGTGCCATTCTCACTGGCAAATTCCCGTTTGAGCGAGGTGGCGATATAGCGCCTCGCTGCCTCCGTATTCAGGCTCTCCTCGGTGATCAACTCCTGCGCCTCGCGCTGCTGTTCCGCTTGGGCAAAAGTGAAGAAGGCATCAATCACACTGGCTTTATCGCCAATCTGGTCCAGATCGGTCTGATTGATGAAGTCCACCAGCAAGCTCTCTTTGGCGCGGTTGCCCAGGCTTGCGCGAATTACGCGGCGCACCTCATCCACCAACTCCGACTTGCTCTTCACCTTCTTGTTGTGCTCGAAGATCAACTCCAGGATGTAGTCCAGGTTGATCTCCTGAGATTTGAGCAGGTCCACCTCAAAGACCACGTCATCCCAGTCGATGGTCGATTTTTCCTTCTCAGCCCCCGCTTTTTCGCGGCGCAGCCAGTCCCGCACATCGTTGTAGGTGGAGCGGTAATCCTGAATTTTTCGCTCTGAGGGAAGCTTGATAGCTTGCAGTTCGGCCAGATCGTCGTCGGTCAGATAGTGCTTGGCCTTGAACGCCTCCACCGCTGCCGGGTCGGTCATATCGACGCTTTGCAATTCCTTCAGGCTGGCGAACTCGTCATAGTTCTGCAGCACGTTCTCTACGCGCAAATATTCGCCGAACAGCTTGGCAAAAGCTTTCTTGTCAGCCTCCTTTTCAATGGCCGCGGGGTCGGGGAAGCGCGCTTCCAAATCCTTCACCACGTCGACAAAGCCACGCCGCGCTTCACCGGTAGTCGCATCCGTGAAGCCTTCCATGTACTCCTTGTAGCTCTTCTCCAAAACCACGTTCTTGGTGTTCTTATCACCGAACAGGGTGATGGCGTTGATGGTCGCCTGCTCTAGGTCGCGGAATGTGACGATATTGCCGAAGGTTTTAGTGGCATCGAAGATGCGGTTGGTACGCGAGTAGGCCTGCATTAGGCCGTGGTACCGCAGGTTCTTGTCCACAAACAGGGTGTTCAGCGTGGGCGCGTCAAAGCCCGTCAGGAACATGCCGACCACGATCAGTAGGTCGATTTCCTTGGCTTTAACCTGCTTGGCCAGATCACGGTAATAGTTCTGGAAGCCATTGCTATCGACGCTGAAGTTGGCTTTGAACAATGCGTTGTAGTCTGCAATGGCCGCGCTCAAAAACTCTTTGGCGCTGCTATTCATGGCAGAAACATCAAAGGTCTCGTCCTGAATGTCGCCGATGGCATCCTGCTCTTCGTTGGCAGCGAACGAGAAGATGGTGGCCACCTTCAGCGGCTTGTCGCTCCCCTTCTGCAAGTCCTTGAAGCTCTCGTAATACAGCTTCGCTGCGTCGACACTACTGACCGCGAACATCGCGTTGAAGCCCTTGTTACCTGCGTGCAGACGGTGGGTCTTCTGCCGGAAATTGTTCAGGATGTATTGGGTGATTTCGCGGATGCGGTCGGGGTGCAGCAGGGCTTGCTTGTTTTCCGCCGCGCTCAGTTTCTTCTCGTCCTGCTCCGTTTCGATGGCCTTGAACTGCGGGCGCACATCGTTGTAGTCGACCTTGAACTTCAACACCTTTTCATCGCGAATCGCATCGGTGATCACATACGAATGCAGTTCACGGCCAAACACGCTGGCAGTGGTTTCAGCACCCAAGGCGTTTTCCGGGAAAATTGGCGTGCCAGTAAAACCAAACTGACAGAACTTCTTGAACTTCTTCTTCAGATTTTTCTGTGCTTCACCAAACTGGCTGCGATGGCACTCATCAAAAATGAACACCACTTGCTTGCCGTAGATCGGCAAATCCTCCTCGCTCTTCATCAGGTTGTTGAGCTTCTGGATGGTGGTGACGACAATCTTGTTGTCGTCCTTCTCCAGATTGCGCTTCAGGCCAGCGGTGCTGTCCGAGCCATTCACGCTGTCCGGCGAGAAGCGTTGGTATTCCTTCATGGTCTGGTAGTCCAGATCCTTGCGGTCCACCACGAAGAACACCTTATCGATGAAGTCCAGCTCGGTGGCCAAGCGCGCTGCCTTGAAGCTGGTTAGGGTCTTGCCGCTGCCGGTGGTGTGCCAGATGAAGCCGCCGCTTTCTGTGTTGCTCCAGTTTTTGGCCTGATGACTGCTGTTGATCTTCCACAGAATGCGTTCCGTGGCGGCGATCTGGTAAGGCCGCATCACCAGCAGCGTGTTGCTGACGTCGAACACCGAGTAATGCAGCAGCACATTGAGCAAGGTGTGTTTCTGAAAGAAGGTGGCCGTGAAGTCCTTCAGGTCCTTGATCAGAGTGTTGTCCGACTTCGCCCAGTTCATGGTGAAGTCGAAACTATTCTTGTTGCGTGCCGTGGTGTTGGCGAAATAGCGGCTGTCGGTGCCGTTGGAGATCACAAACAGCTGCAAATACTTGAACAGCGAATGCTCACTGTTGAAGCTTTCCTTGCTGTAGCGATGCACCTGGTTAAAGGCTTCCCGAATCGCCACGCCGCGCTTTTTCAGCTCCACCTGCACCAGCGGCAAGCCATTGACCAAAATCGTCACGTCATAGCGGTTGGCGTGCGTGCCCGTCTGCTCGAACTGCTTGATGACCTGCACCTTGTTGCGAGTGACGTTCTTCTTGTCCACCAGATAGATGTTCTGGATACGCCCGTCGTCAAAGACAAAGTCGTGGATGTAGTCGTTGTGGATCTTGCGGGTCTTCTCCACGATGCCATCGCTGGGCTTCTCCAGCCAAGTCTCAACAAAGCGCGACCACTCGCCATCGGTGAACTGCACGGCGTTGAGTGCTTGCAGTTGGGTGCGCACATTCGCCAGTAAGTCGGCAGGCGTCTTGATAGCCGAGGCGAACTCGTAGCCTTGGCTAACCAGATCCTGGATCAGCTCATGCTCCAGATCGCTTTCGCTCTGGTAGCTCTCGGCGACCTTCGACTCGCGGGTGTACTGGTCCAGAACGATGAAGTCCTTCGACTCTGCGATAGGGGTGTATTCGATCATGCGGTTTCGTCCTGCCTGAATCGGTGCTGCTCAACAATGTGCCTAACCAATCTCGCTAGGAGCGCCTTTTCTTCCGGTTCCAGCGGTTGCACCTCATCAGCCGCATGCTTCGAATGGCTTGAGAAGTTGACAATTCTTTTCGCATTCGGATTTGGTAGACCATCATCCGTTCGGGGAAGTAATTGCTCCCACCTCTTATATCCGAGAAATGTCGCGGTCTTTTCGAGGATATTTCTTAGAAGGTTAAAGTGATATTTTTCAACCTGATCACTCTGTATTGCCTCTTCTAGCTTGGAAAGCAGATGAAGGTGATAAGCAAACGGGGAGTCGTTTGGTTGCTCGACCAGATCAACGCTGCCGTCTTCGTTCTTCTCTAGGCGCGACTTACTAAACCATTTTGATTTCCAGCTGTAGCGCTCCGTTTTCTCATCGCTTCCAAACTCATTGCACAGCACATTAAAAAATACCGGGCTGTGCGTGGTGACGATGAATTTGATGTCGGTTTTGTTTGACTTGATAAGTTGCGCCAAATCGACCGCCAAGTGAATAAGATGATTGTCATCTAGAGAGCTGACTGGATCATCTATAAACACATACTCAAGGTTGTCGAATGGCGTTGCCTCTGGGAAGTCGGGCTGAATATCGTTGAGCGTAGAAATGGCAAGTTCAAGAAGTGTGTAGAAAACACTCCAAATGAAGTTGCTTTCCTCTCCCTTCGAAATTTTCAATCGTTCTGCCTGCGCTTCGTTGCCGCCCTCCAAGGAGAAGGTTACCTCGGAAAATGCCTTAACAACGACCTCTCTATTGTTCTCGTCGGTGTACTTGTATTCTTCGTTGAAGCGTGGCGTTAGCTTGTCACTTGTGTAACGTTGAAAATTGGCAACAATGTTCTGATCTTGGCCCTGCTCTTCCAGTACCCAGCGCGTGAAAGAGTTCGGCCGGATCAATAATCTTGGCTTTTTGTCTAAGGCCAGGTCGTTGTCCCAATAGAACAAGTCCTCGGTGAATGCGCTGTAGTAAATGACTCTCTTATTTGATAATTCAGAGCGTTGTTCATCTTCATTTCTGGCTACTGGCAGGAACAGTTCCTTTAGTTCCCTTGAAAGGCGCGTTTTGCCTGTACCGTTGAAGGCGTAAATGAGTTGAACTTTTGGAAGTGGTTTTGCCTCTTCTACTACCTTCGTCGTTTCTGGGACTGTTCTTTGAACGAGCTTGGGCGTGCTCAGCTGCTGGGCAATTTCTTTGAGCGTCTTCCCCATGTTATGCCTCCGCTTCTTCCGGCTTGGAGAAGCTCAAAAGCAAGTCGCGGTAGTACTCGTATTGCTTCTGGCGTAACTCGATTTCACGCGGCAAGCCTTCAGTGATGGAGTTCGTCAGAGCATCGAATTTTTCAAGGATGGCGACGATGCGAGCTTGTTCGGCGAGCGATTTCTCAGGATCTCCATGGCATGGTAGTGGGATTTTTATGTCCTTCAGCATTGGCTTGGTAAGTTGAGGTATACCCGCTTCAGGAACCTTGTAATCATTTTCGACCGTCTTCATGAAGTAGTAGGCGTACTTCAGGTTGACCTTGGTTTTAGGTGTCAAGACCAAAAGCCGCACGATTGGAAAGAATGGCACATCCCGGTAGCTCGTCCATCCAATGGTTCCGCGTGCCGAAATGGTTAAACTAGGCTTTTCGATCTTGGCCTTGTTGGTCCAGCCGTATAGCGATTTATCGCCAATTCCATTCGAAAGAATCGGAACATTGAACTCTTCCGTCTGCACAGCGGATAGAGCGTCTTTTGGGGCATCTCCGCCCGCGAAGATGTCGAAGATGTCTTCTAGCGACTTCCACTCCACCTCCCCATCTTCAAAACTCAACAACTGATCACGATAGTAGTTGTATTGTTTTTTGCGTGCGGTCAGCTCGGCGGTCAGCTCGGCGGTCAGCTCGGTGAATGTGTCCAGTATGCGGACGATTTCGGCTTGGATTTCAAGCGATTTCTTTGGGTTGTATGGGCAGGGGATGGGAACTTTCTTGTTCGTATAGTTCCCGATCCACTGACGTTTGTGGTCGCCATCGACAAAATCGCTTGGAAGTGTGTTCAACCAATAATAAATATACTTAAGCGATATTTTCTCTTCATCGCTTGATGTGATCATCTTCATGGCTGACGATTTGACTTTGAAATCAAAATCGACCCATTTGTTGGCCGTTGTAAAATCGTCAAAGATGATTACGGGGCTTTCGGAGGCCTTATAAATGCCATCCTCTTCGTCCGTGTAGCCAAGCAAAAAAGTTTTTCCAGCCGTCAGAACGGGAGTTTCATATTCGTCACTGTAGTTCTTCGCTGCCACCAAGTATTTCGTTGGTTGTTCGTAGTTTGTGACACTTCCGAGTGGCAACCACCCTATCTCGACGCCATCCAGCAGCTTTTCCAAGAAATTCACGCCGCTCATGCCTCCAACTCCTCGCCTTCGATCTCGGCGACGATGGCGTCGATGTCTTTGCGTAGCTGGTCGATCTTGGCGACGGTGATTTTCAGCTCGGCATTGAGCTGGGCAATGTCCACCACTTCGCGGGTGTCTTTGGCCTCGACATAGCTACTAACCGACAGGTTGTATTCCTTGGCAACCACTTCCTCTAACGGCACCGACTTGGCAAAGTGATCGACGTTTGCCTTGCTGTCGAACACGGCCATGATTTGCTCGATATGCGTATCCAGCAGGACGTTGTTATTGGCTTCTTTCTTGAATAGCCCGCTGGCGTCGATGAACTGAGTAGTAGTGTCTTTCTTGTTTTTCGCCAGCACCAGAATGTTCACCGCGATGGTGGTGCCGTAAAAAAGGTTGGGTGCGAGCGAAATCACGGTTTCGACGTAGTTGTTATCCACCAGATACTGGCGGATTTTCTGCTCGGCACCGCCCCGGTAGAAAATACCAGGGAAACAGACAATCGCAGCGCGGCCTTTGCTGGAGAGATAGTTGAGCGCGTGCAATACAAAGGCAAAGTCCGCTTTGGACTTGGGCGCGAGTACGCCAGCCGGGGCAAAGCGTTCGTCGTTGATAAGGGTGGGGTCGTCGCTGCCGATCCATTTCACCGAATACGGCGGGTTGGAAACGATGGCATCAAATGGCCGGTCGTCAGCGAAATGCGGCTCCTCCAACGTGTTGCCCAACTGAATGTTGAACTTGTCGTAGTTCACGTTGTGCAAGAACATGTTCATCCGCGCCAGGTTGTACGTGGTGTGGTTGATTTCTTGCCCGAAGAAGCCGTCTTCGATCAAGTGCTGATCGAAGTGCTTCTTGGCTTGCAGCAACAGCGAGCCCGAGCCGCAGGCGGGGTCATAAATCTTATTGACGCTTGTTTGCTTGTGCATCGCAAGCAGCGCGATCAGCTTGGATACATGCTGCGGCGTGAAAAACTCACCGCCCGATTTGCCGGCATTGGCGGCGTAGTTCGAGATGAGGAACTCGTAGGCATCCCCGAACAGGTCGATGTGGCTGGCGTCGAAGCTGCCGAAGTCCAGCTCCGCCACGCCTTTGAGCACGGCAGCCAAGCGGGCGTTCTTGTCTTTGACGGTGTTGCCGAGGCGATTGCTGGTGGTGTCGAAGTCAGCAAACAGACCTTTGATGTCGTGCTCGGAGGGGTAGCCGTTCGCTGAAGCCTCAATGGCGGCAAAGATGTCGGCCAGCTCGGTGTTCAGGCTCTCGTTGGTGCTGGCGTTGGCCGCGACATTGACGAACAGCTGGCTGGGGTAGATGAAGTAGCCCTTGGTCTTGATCGCGTCGTCTTTAGCTGCGGCGATGTTTTTGTCATCGTCCGCCATGGCCGGGTAATTGACAGCGGGGTCTCCGCCGGTAATGTAGTCGATGAAATTTTCGCTGATGAAGCGGTAGAACAGCGTCCCAAGCACGTATTGCTTGAAATCCCAGCCATCGACAGCACCACGGACATCGTTGGCGATCTGCCAGATTTGCCGTTGTAAAGCTGCACGTTGTTGAGTGCTGGTCATAGTGTTATTCCTGTTTCGATTCGTAGTTTTCTATTCTTTCGATGCGCCGACTCGTGGTCGATAACTTGGCGCGTTACGGGTTTTCAGCTCCCATACATCGCCAACGAGTCACATCATCAAACTGTGACATTATGCGACACAGCTTGGGCTACAACACCGACGTAGCTAGGGCTTAGAGCCGGGTTCGATCGAGCTTGCGTTTCGATGCCAACAAAAAGCCCGCGAGCCTCTCAGCATCGCGGGCTTTCTCCCATCTTGGCCGCATCAAAACATCAGCAGCCCCTCACCTCACTCCCCAGCCACCTCCTCCACCTTCTTCCGTGGCCCCCGGCTAAACCGCGCCGACAGCGTCCGTCGCGCCGATTCCAACCCTTCCCCTTTGCCCGCAACCTTCAGGTACGTGTAACCCTCCAGCGCGGCCGTCATCAGGTCACTGCCCATTGCCAGTTGGGAATCCTCCATCCTTTCCAGCAACTTCTCCATGCGAGCGAGGCGAGGGCGCAGGGTGTCGAAGCCCACCAGGTCACGTCGCATTTCCTGCAGGTTGAAATTGGCAGGAAGCACGCTGGGGTTGTTGCTCAGCAGTTCCACGGCCTGGCGGCAGAACGCTTCGGATTTGTCGCCCATCTTCATGAGCGTGCTGCGCTGCTCGACTGACAGGCCGATCAGGCCGACGAGCTTCTCTTCCAGTGTCTTCAGCGCACCGTCAATGGCGGTCAGGTCGGTGGCGCTCGGTTGAAACGAGATCAAGTTCTGAGACATTGCGTTCCTTCTAAAACGGATATCAACGTCATGCCGATTGGCACAACGCGGTGAGGTTGGCTACCGCTGCGGCGTATCGCAATGCTGTTCCACAACTTTGAACGGAAACCACATCCGCGCATGGGGCGGGCAAGCCCGCTCACGCCA
>NZ_VOSS01000067.1 GCF_007997035.1 Ralstonia sp. TCR112
CGCCAACGCCGAGGCCGCGGCCGCGGCGCTCTGCAAAAAGCCGCGCCGGCTGGGGCGGGCGGGTGATCCATCCGATTCGCGGGCTGGGTCGTTCGGTGCTGCGGAGGGGTGTTCGGACATGACGCGCGCTCCACCGGCCGGGCGGCCGTCGCTGGGGACATGCGTCACGGGAAAGCAAGCGGAATACCCGGCACCCGGGCGGTGGGAAGCCGCAGGACAGCGGCTTCGCGCAGGAGATGTGCTGCGGCGCGTGTAAGGCTTACGCGCCGCGTTGCAGTGCGGTTACCTGGCCGGGCCGACGCGGTCGCGCGACACGTCCATGACCATGCGCGTCAACAGGTACAGGCGCGGCACGATGGAATTCAGGTCGACGTATTCGGCGTCGTTCGAGTGCGCGCCAAAGCTCGCCAGGCCAAAACGCTCGATCACCGGCGCCTTGGTCTTCGAGGCGGCAAACGCGGCATCGGTGCCGCCGCCTTCGGCCTTGTCGTCAATCTCCAGCGTCTTGCCCAGTTCGCCGTAGATTTTCTGGGCGTGCTCGGCTAGCGCGCGCGAGGCCGGCGTGGCTTCCAGCGGCGGGCGGCGACGCTCGAACTTGGCCGTGACCTGCGTATCCGGAATCAGCTTGTTCTTGATGCGTTCGTTGACGGTTTCTTCCAGCTTGTCGGCGTCGGCCGCGCGCAGCAGGCGCACATCGGCCTGGGCGCTGGCCACGGCGGGGATCACGTTGCGGTTCGTGCCCGCCTGCGCCACCGTCCAGTTCACCTTCAGGCCCGTCTCGGGCTTGGACAGATCGCGCATCTGCAGTACCTGGTGCGACAGCTCGTACAGCGCGTTGCGGCCCTGCTCCGGCGCGCCGCCCGCGTGCGAAGCCTTGCCCTTCACATCCAGCAGGATCGCGCCGATGCCGCTGGTCGCCAGCGACAACTTGTCCGACGTCACGCGCGTGCCCTCGCACGAGAACACGGCGTCCTGCTCCGCGCCCAGCTTGGCCTGCATGGCCCGCGCGCCGGGCGAGCTGATCTCTTCATCGCCGTTGATCAGCACCGTGAGCGTCCCGTATTGCTTGAAGTTGACGGCCTGCAGAATCGACACCGTGTGCAGGATGACCGCCACGCCGTTCTTGTCATCGGCGATGCCCAGGCCGTAGGCCCGTTCGCCGTCGATGCGGAATGGCTGCTGCGCGAGCATGCCCTTCAGGTACACGGTATCCATGTGCGCGATCAGCATGATGTTGCGCTTGCCCTCGCCCTTGAAGCGCGCGAGGACCATCTTGCCGATCTTCTCGGGCGTGTCGGCCATGCGGTAGGCATGGTCGCTCGGGTCGATGAGCTTCACGTCGCCGCCCATGCCGCGCAGGCGCTCGGCAATCACCCCGGCAATCTTGTCGAGTCCTTCGATGTCCTTGCTGCCCGATTCGATCGAAACCAGTGTCTTCATGGTGTCGATCAGCGCCGGTTTTTCCTGCTGGGCGCGCTTGTAGATTTCAGCCGGCGGCACGGCGGCGGCCTGACCGGCAACCAGCGCACCCACCAATGCGACAACGGCCAGCACTGCAGGGCGCATGCCCTTGGGCAACAACGGGGCTCTCATGAATGTTTCCTCACCTGTTCTTAGTTATGGTCTGCAACAAACCGGCGATTTTCTCACGCCCGCCTGAGGATTGCCCGAGGGCCATCCCCCCTTTGGCTAGGCGCATGACACCGCGCAAAGGAATACTGATAGAGATGCGCAAAACGAAAGCGCTGGGCTGACACTCTCGCTACAATTGCTGCCATGCAATACATCCATGTCGTCAACGGCGATGTTGCCGGCGCCACGCTCAAGCAGGCGCTCGCACAGGCTGGCCGCCCCGATTCCGTAGTCGTACTGCGCGACGATCTCGCCGTCGGGCCGCTGGTCGACGTCGACAGCGTCGCCATGGCGCGCTCCGGCTTCTGGCAGCGGGTGGCGCCCAATAGCAACATCGACTTCGCTGCCGAGATGCGCGACGCACTTGCGTCGCTCGCCGACCTGCGCGATGCCACCACGGAAGTCGCCATCTGGCACGGTCAAAGCGCGTCGGACCAGCTCATGCTGCGCCGGGTGGCGTTTCACCTGCACCAAGCGCCCCAGCGCATCAATGAAGTCGGCATGGATGTGCGCGAACTTGAGGCCCCCAACGGTCAGGGACCGCTGACAACCATCGGCATGTATTCGGGCGCCCGCCTGGCACGGCGGTTTTCGACCATTGCGCCGGTGTCGGTGTTGCGCATCGGCCGCCTGGCCTACGAATGGCAGCAGACCGTGCGCGAGAACGCTGATACCCGGCTGTGGAAAGGCAACACGCTGGTGCCGGTGTCGTACGGCACGGTGGATGAAGTGATCCTGGAGCACGTTCCCACCGACTGGGCCAGCGCACGGGACGTGGTCGGCAGCATCATGGGCGCCATCGACGGGTTGCTCGCCAGCGACTGGTTCGTCTTCTGGCGCTGCCGCGAACTGGTCGGCAACGGGCAGCTGCTGCTGCGCGGCGAGGCCGATTCGCTCAGCACCTGCGAGCTGCGGCGCAACGTCAGCGTGGCCGTGTAACTGCCGCCCTAAACCTGGATGTGACCCGAGGAGCGCCAAAAGCGTTCCTTTTTGTTTGTGCGCGGCTTGCGCCTGAAGCGCGTTCGTAACCGGCGCGAGTCAGCCGTCGCGCCGGAGACCGGCCCGCGCGGGGCAACCGATCGGGGCATCGGCGTCGCCGCCGTCGACCTCGTTGGCAAGGTCGCTGTCGGGCTGCGTGCCTTCCATGTCGCTGTGGACGTCGCCCTCGCCCCACGGCATACCGGATTCGCGCAGGCGTTTGCGCTGCGTGCGGTCGCGCTGGAACATTTCGGCCAGCTCGTCGCGCCCCTGCTGCGCAAGCGACACGAGCTTCTTCTGATCGCGATAAACCGGGTAAACCTGCTCCATTGAATTGAGCGTGTGGCGGCGGAACGTCTGGGCGATGCGGTGCGCCTCGTACGGCGCCTTGCCCAGGCCTTCCAGCACGCGGCGGCTCAGCATGAGCGAGCCCTCGAACATTTCACGCTCGATCACCTCCACGCCGCGGTCGCGCAGCTGATAGACGTGCGACACGTTGCGCGCCCGCACGTACAGCTTCAGGTGCGGAAAACGCTCGCGCACGCGATCGACCACTTCCAGGTTGGTTTCCATGTCGTCGATGGCGACGACCATCATGCGGGCCTTGTCGGCGCCGGCCGTTTCCAGCAGGTCCATACGCGTGGCGTCGCCGTAGAAAACCTTGAAGCCGAAGCGGCGCAGCATGTCGATCTGGTCCGGGTCGTGGTCGAGCACGGTGGCGCTATAGCCCTGGCTGTAGAGCATGCGGCCGACAATCTGCCCGAAACGGCCGAAGCCCGCGATGATGACTTGGTTGTCCTGCGGCTCGATGGCGTCGGGCGCGCGCTTCTTGCCGTCCATCATGCGCGGCACCAGCACCTTGTCGTGCAGGAGCAGCAGCAATGGCGTGGCTGCCATCGACAGCGCGACCACGAGGTTGAGCGCAGCCGCCGTCTCCGCACCCAGCACGTTGCCGGCCACGCCCGGGCCGAACACCACAAACGCAAATTCACCGCCCTGCGAGAGCAGGAAGGCAAACAGCCACGCCTGTCCGCGCGCAATGCCAAAGCGCGTGGCCAACAGACGCAGCGCGCCGATCTTCACGGCGAGGAACACCGCAACCAGGCCGATCACGGCCCACGGCTGGCGCATCAGCACGCCAAAGTCGATCGACATGCCGACAGCGAGAAAGAACAGGCCAAGCAGCAGCCCCTTGAACGGCTCGATGTCGGTTTCCAGCGCGTGACGGTATTCCGAATCAGCCAGCAGCACGCCGGCAATAAAGGCACCCAGCGCCATCGACAAGCCCACGCTGTGCATCAGCAGCGCGATGCCCACCACCAGCAGCAGCGAGAACGAAGTGAACATCTCGCGCATGTTGGTGCGGGCAATCGCGCGCAGCACGGGCCGCAGCAAGGTGCGCCCGCCAAAGATCACGGCCGCCACCACGCCCACCGCTTTAAGCGCCGCAAGCCAATGGTCGCCGCCCGCAGCATCGGCGGGTTCGGGCGCCAACAGCGGCAGCAACGCGATCATCGGGATGGCCGCAATGTCCTGGAACAGCAGAATGCCGAAGCTGGCCGTGCCCGCCGGCGTGCGCATCAGGTTGCGCTCGGCAAGCGTGGCGAGCGCGATCGCCGTGGACGACAGCGCCAGCCCCAGGCCGCCACCACCGCCGCACGCCACGGGTGGCCGACCGCCATGACCGCCAGCCCCACGGCCAGCGCGCACACCACGAGCTGCAATCCGCCATAACCGAAGATGCTGCGCCGCAGCGACCACAGCCGCGCGGGCTCCAGCTCCAAGCCGATGACAAACATCATCAGCACGACGCCGAATTCAGAGAAGTCCAGAATCGACTGCACATTCGTGATGAGCCGCAAGCCCCACGGCCCGACGATGACCCCGGCCAGCAGATAGCCGAGCACCGAGCCCAGTCCCAGGCGACGCGCCAGCGGCACTGCCGCCACGGCTGCAGCCAGGTAGATGACGAAATTGACGAGCAGGTCGTGCGATTGCATGGGCAAGGAAGAAGTCGGAAACGTCAGGCGACGGAACGAGCGACGGCGTCGGCCGGAAGCCAGGGTTGCAGCGCGGCCCGGACCTGCGCGATATGGGCGTCGATGGTCTCAGTGGATGCATCGTCGGCGTCGTGCAGCACATGCGGCGGCTGCCATTGCATGCCGCACAGCGCTGCCGTCTGCTGCAGCGGCAGCAGGAACATGTCGAACGTGTGGCCGTGAATGCCATCCAGGTTGTAGGAATGCGCGCGCCCCCCGGTGGTGGCGAGCACCATCAGGTGCTTGCCGCGCAGCGCCGTACCGCCCGGCCCATAGGCCCAGCCCATCTCCAGCACCACGTCGATCCACTCCTTGAGCAGCGACGGCGTGGCGTACCACTGCACCGGAAACTGGAAGATGATCAACTCCGCCGCTTCCACCGCCTCCTGCTCGGCACGCACATCGATGTCGAAATCCGGGTAATGCCAGTAGAGGTCGTGCATGGCCACGCCGGGCAGGCTGGCGAGCGCACGCGCGAGCGGCTTGTTGGCACGCGAACGGCGCGGCGCAGCGTGTGCGTAGATCACAAGAATGCGCGAGGAGGTCATGGAAAATCAGGAGGCTGGGGCGTCTTGATGGCGCATCTTCGCACGGCTATTGTGAAGCGGCGTTACGAAGAGGGGCGCGCATCGGCTAACGATGTAACGCGAGCAGGGCCCGAAAGCGCGCCGCCCTTCACTTTTGCGCGGCGCAGCATTTACGTTGTTACCACACCACACCGCTGGAGACGGCGCTCGGATGCGCTAAATCAAGGATTTACCGGGAAATCCTTGGGAAAGTCTGACACCAGACTTACGGGGAAACCCTGATTGCACTACAATTGCATGGTGCGTTGCACAACACTCAGTTGCACCCGATTGAGTGCCCCGGAGGTGCCATCCGCGCCTCCGACTCATCACTTCGCTGCCCTCCATTGAAAGGCGCGATCAGAACAGGAACCATGTCGTGAACCCGCTCGAACTGAGCAAGGCCATCGGGGTCGTCACCCAGGACGACATCGACAAAACGGAAGCAGCGCAAGGCGCGCCGCGTTCCACCGTGCTGGTGCGCGAGCTTGCCGCGCACCACCGGTCGCGCCTGCTCAAACATCTGCTCGCGCTCGGCGAGGAAGACCGCCTGCTGCGTTTCGGCCAGGTGGTCCGGGATCACGTCATCGAGGCGTACGTCGACAGCATCGATTTCGACCACGACAAGGTCTTTGGCGTCTACAACGAGCGCCTTGAGCTGACCGGCGTGGGCCACCTCGCCTACCTGCGCGACAACCCGCAAGGACGTGTGGCGGAGTTCGGCGTGTCGGTGTCGGAATCGGCACGCGGCAAGGGCGTGGGCAGCGCGCTGTTCCAGCGTGCCGCCATGCACGGCCAGAACACCAAGGTGCGCACGCTGTACATGCACTGCCTGTCGCGCAACGCAGCCATGATGCACATCGCCAAGAAAGCCGGCATGCGCGTCCAGTACGCCTATGGCGAAGCCGATGCCTACCTCGAATTGCCGCCCGCCGACACGATGAGCCTGCTGACCGAGGCCATTGACGAGCAAGTGGCCGATCTCGATTACATGCTCAAGCGCAACCTGCGCGACGTGCGCCGCTTCGGTCAGCGCTTCTGGCGCTCACTGGTGCCACAAAAACGCACCGTGTGATTGCACCGCTCAGCAAAGAAAAACGCCCGGCTTCCACCGGGCGTTTTCTTTTGCGTGACGCATTTGGATTGCCCGCAATTTAATGCAAGCCATTTCATCAAAATAATATCTGCAGAAAATCGCATCGATTTTTCAGCATCCATTTTGTGATGTTGGTTCGACGCGGCATTACGCATATTGAGTAATTTGAATTAAATCCCTCAAGCTCCAGCCGCCCCGCTCGATAGAGCAGTCGTGATCGATTATGACGGGGACAAACATGCGCTTTTCCAAAATGAAGGTGGCCACCCAACTGGCGTGGGGTTTCGGCTTGACGATGGGGCTGCTCGTGCTGCTCATGGCATTCAGCCTGCAGCGCATGTCGGATTTCCGGCGGCTGCTGGAAGACACCACGGAAATCAATGCCGTAGAAGCCAAGCTCGCCGCAAAAATGTATTCGAGCGTTACTGAACGCGCATTGGCTTATCGGAATATCGTACTGCTGGAGCAGCATGACGAAATCCAGAGCGAACTGAGCCGCATCGAAAAACAGGAAGGCCAGTACAGCGAGGCCGACAGCAAGCTTGGCCGCATGTTCGACACGCTGGCGGACACCACCACGGAAGAGAAAGCGCTGCTCGCGCAAATCCGGCAGCAGGCCGAACTTGCTGCGCCATTCGCAACGCGGGTCAAGGCGCTGGTCGCGGCCGGCCACAAGGAAGACGCGTACAAAGTCCTGCGCTTCGAATTCCGCCCCGTGCAGCGCGCCTGGTGGGATCTGCTCGGCAAGTTGCAGGCGTTTGAAGAAAAGCTCAACGACGAAAACACCGCCAAGGCCAAGTCGAGCTATGTCGACAGCCGCAACTGGCTGCTTGCGCTGAGCGTGCTGGCACTGCTGGTGAGCCTCGCGGCGAGCGCGCTCATCACGCGCGGCCTGCTGCGCAAGCTTGGCGGCGAGCCTGGAACGGTGGCCGACATCGCCAGCCAGATCGCCGGAGGTAATCTGGCGGTGGCCATCCCGACGCGCAGCGACAACGAGGCAAGCCTCATGCATGCCATGAAGCGCATGCGTGACAGCCTCGCGACGATTGCCGAACAGGTGCACACCAGCACCGACACGCTGGCCACGGCATCGGAGCAGATCGCCACCGGCAACTTCGACCTGTCGACCCGCACGCAGGAACAGGCTTCCGCGCTGGAGGAATGCGCGGCGTCGATGGAAGAACTCAACGCCACCGTCAAGCAGAACGCCGAGCACGCGCGGCACGCCAACCAGCTCGCCGCCACGGCCGCCGAGGTCGCGACACAAGGCGGCACGGTGGTGGCGCGCGTGGTGGATACCATGGGGGCAATCAGCGAATCGGCACGCAAGGTGAGCGAAATCATCGGCGTGATCGACAGCATTGCGTTCCAGACCAACATCCTCGCGCTCAATGCTGCCGTGGAAGCAGCGCGCGCCGGCGAGCAGGGGCGCGGCTTTGCCGTCGTCGCCAGCGAGGTGCGCGGGCTGGCGCAACGCTCGGCGACGGCAGCCAAGGAAATCAAGCTGTTGATCAGCGATTCGGTCAACCACGTGGATGCGGGCAACACCCTCGTTGAGCAGGCCGGCACGACCATGCAGGACGTCGTGACGAGCATCCACCGCGTAACCGCCATCGTGACCGAGATCATGGGCGCGACTGATGAACAGGCCAGCGGCATCGACCAGATTCACCGCGCCATCACGCAGATGGACGAAGTCACCCAGCAGAACGCCGCGCTGGTTGAAGAAGCGGCCGCGGCGGCGGAATCGATGCGCGAGCAGTCGAGCCGACTGGTGGGTGTGGTGAGCGTGTTCAAGCTGGCCAACCCGGCGAAAGCGGCAGCACCTACGGCGCGCATCGGCTATCACCAACCCGCCCTGTTGCCGGCCTGAGCCGGAGGACGCCACGATGAAATCTGCCCTTTCGTCCTGCGCCGGCCCCGCCGCACGCAATGTCTACTGGCATGCCGGCGGCGTAGCCGACGAGGCCCGTGCGCACCAGTTTGGCCATGCGCCGCTCACCCTGTGGCTGACGGGCCTGAGCGGCGCAGGCAAATCCACGCTCGCCTATGCCCTGGAGAAGCGCCTGTACGAAACATGCCAGCGCTGCGCCGTGCTCGATGGCGACAACCTGCGTCATCACCTGAACCACGATCTCGGCTTTACCGAAGCCGACCGCACCGAGAACCTGCGCCGCGCCGCCGAGGTGGCACGCCTCATGAACGACGTCGGGCTGATCGTCGTGACCGCGTTCATCTCGCCGCTGCGTGCCGATCGCGAGATGGCGCGCGAGATCATCGGTGCAGACCGGTTTGTGGAAGTACACGTCTGCACCGCGCTGGATGTGTGCGAGGCCCGCGATCCGAAGGGACTGTACGCCCGGGCGCGCGGCGGGCAGATCCCGCAGTTCACCGGCGTGTCGTCGCCGTATGAGGCACCGGCGGCGCCGTCGCTGCGGCTCGATACCGGCGCCATGCCGCTGCAGGCGGCCACGGCCGCGCTGCACGCACATTTGTCCGCCTGGCTGGACACCCGTCAACCGGAGACCGTTCGATGACCGCCCTTCCGCGCCCCGTCCTGATGATTCCGCTGCGCCGCTGCGGCAGCCACGCGCTGCGCCTGCGCCTGAACTTCAACCCGGCGTTCTATGCGCCGTATCCGCTGCACATCGTCGACTTCATGCCGCTGGTGCCGCTGTACGGCAGCCTGGAAGACGATCGCGCCTACTTCCGCTTGGTGACCGACGTGATCGGCCTGCAGGCGGCGAGCATGGTCAAGTGGCCCGGCATGGTGTTCGATCCGGTGGAGGTGTTCGAGGCCCTGCGCGACCAGCCGCGCAGCGTGCACCGCGTGGTGTGGGAACTGCTGCTGCGTGCGGGCGCACAGCACGGCGCGCGCGTGGTCATGGACAAATCGCTCGACAGCGTGCACTACGCTGCCGAGCTGATGACGCTCTTTCCGGACATGCGCTTCCTGAACGTCGTGCGGGACCCGCGCGCGCAGGTCGCGTCAATGAACCGCGCGATCATCCACGACTTCGACACGCTGCTGAACACGCAGACCTGGGTGGCCGCGCACCGCGCCGCCACCGCGCTCATCGCCCAGTACCCGGAGCGCACCTGCACCATCCGCTATGAAGATTTCCTGATCGATCAGGAAAGCACGTTGCGCCGCGTATGCGACTTCCTGGAGATCGATTTCCTGCCGCAGATGCTCGATGTGTCCCGCTCGGCCGAAGCGCGGCAGATATCGCGGCTGTCTGCGTTGTGGACGTCCAACTGCTTCGCACCCATCACCGCCAATATCGACAAGTTCCACCAGCAGTTGTCGATGGATGAAATCACGCTCATCGAAACCCTGGCGCGCGACGACATGGCCCGTTACGGCTATGCCCCGTTGACCGCCGCCAACGCCCGCATCGAAACCCATGCACTGGAAGCCGCGCGCATGCAGTCCGAAGCTGGCCGCCAGGCGGCGTGGCGCGCGCTGGAAGCTGACAACTACCGTGATTTCGTCCTGCGCCGCCACCGCGCTGATTTTTTAGGCAGCGTGCGCGAACGGCTCATGCTGCAAGCGATGACGACCGCAGCCATCAAACCCACGGCGTCGCATCGGCTGGAGGCGCTGGCTGACCCGGCCGCGTTTGAGGTGACCGACTAGGGGTCAGCTAGCGGCATTGTCTTCATCGGCGCCGGCGGCGCTCTCGACATTGGCAGACATGCGCTGCAGCACGACGCGAAAGCGCTCCAGATCGGCTGCATCGATACCGGCGCGCAAACGCGCGTCGTACGCGATGGCCGCATCCCGAAGCTTGAAGAACAGCGCCCGCCCTGCATCCGTCAGCGCCACCTGATGGACCCTGCGGTTGTCCGGCAGCGGGCTTCGCATCAATAGGCCGTCCTTTTCCATGCCGTTCAGATGATGCGTGAGCGTGGGCCCTTGCACGCCCACCGTGGCCGCCAGCTCGGCCTGGGTACGGTGCTCACCTGCCATCAGCGCCTTCAGGATCAGCCACATCGGCAGCGATCCGCCCCGTTCCTGCAATGCGTCGTCAAACGCGCGGGCCGTCGTCTTGGCGGTCTGGGCGAGGAGGAATCCCACAGGGATGCCATGGGCTTGCTTTGGCTTCATGCTGGTCTATGATAGATATCGAATCATTCGATGTCAAAGAGTAGTCCACGCCAGATGGACCCCGAGTGTTCGCCCAACCCGCAGTTCAAATCAGGAGTCACCATGCAATTCAGTTGGATTCTGTTGATTGCGCTTCACGCCATGGCCACAGTGTTCTGGACCGGTTCCACCTTCATGCTCGCCCGCACTGGCGGTGCCAATGCCGATGTCATGTTTCGCCCGCAGATGGGCGCGGCAACGGTGGCCGTGCTGACGGGCCTCGGGCTCGGCGCGATGGTCCACGCCGGGCTGCTCGGCTGGCCGCGCACCGTGCTGATGATCGGCGCCCTGGCGGCCGTCGCGGCGGCCGGCGTGCAAGGCGCGCTACGTAGGCGGCCCGCACTGGCGCATCGCGTTGCAGCGCCGCTGTTGGCTGTCGCCCTGGTGTGCATGGTCATTGCCCGTTATGTCGGCTGAAGGAGGTTCGCCATGATTGTGCTTGATCACACCATCCTGCGGGTACGCAACGCGGCCCGCGCGGTCGACTTCTATACCCAGGTGCTCGGCTTCGCGCACGAGGGGCAGATGGGTCCTTTCGATGTCGTACGCGTGAACGACACCTTCACGCTCGACTTGCGCGAGGTCGACGAACTCCAGAGCGAACACCTCGCCTTCAGCATGGACCGCGCGTTGTTCGACACCATCCACGCGCGGCTGGTGGAACGCGGCATCGCGTACGGAGGCTCGCCGTTCGACCGACGCAGTGGACAGGTCGGACAAAGCTTTGGCGCGCGCGGCATGGCCGCATCGATCTACTTTGACGATCCCGACGGCCACGCGCTGGAGATCCGTGCCTATCCGGATCCGACTGTCACCGCCTAGGGCAATTGCGTGCTTGTCAGCCGCGCGGGTGTCTTCCCTACGATGAGGATGCGGCACCTCTCGCTCTCCAGTGGCGGCCATCTGCGTCGCCCGCGAGCCGATGCCGAGGCAAGAAGGAGACGAAGATGAAGACACCATCCGCGCAATCGATGCTGCTGACCGCAGCCGTGCTGCTCGTCCTGGGCGCCGCGCCCGCTGCCGCCCAGGACGCCGCCATGGGCGACATGACGATGATCAACCCATCGGCCCTGAAGTGGGTCGACGCGCCGCCGGGCTTGCCCAAGGGCGCCAAGCTGGCGGTGCTCTACGGCGACCCGGGCAAGGACGGCCCGTACGTCGTCCGCCTGAAAGCGCCAGGCGGCTACAAGGTGCCCCCGCACTGGCACACCCAGACGGAGAACCTCACGGTGATCTCGGGCACGCTATACCTGGGCAGCGGCGACACCATGGACATGGGCGCCGCGCATGCGCTCAAGACCGGCGGGTTTCACAACCTGCCGGGAGGCATGCATCACTACGCCTTCACCAAGACGGCAACGGTCGTGCAGATTCATGGCACGGGGCCGCTGGACGTCAAATACGTCAACCCGCAGGACGATCCGTCGGCCAAGCAGTGAAGCCTGACGCGCCAGCGTCGATGATCGCCAGCGGCCGGCAAGGTACATAAACAGCCGTTAACACGCCGCCGACGGGCGCTGGCTACCATGCCCCTCCACAGGTCAAGCAACCACGGAGGGGCAGATGGTCACCAAGGCCCAGGCGAAGCCCAAAACCGATTTCGAGCGCTGGCAGGATTACATCAACACCGCGGCCCAGCACCCCGACCGCTGGAACGGCTACGACTGCGACATCCAGGCTGCGGTGGCGGAATACAACCGCCACCTGATGGGCAACGCGGGCTATCTGCCGCTGGACTGGCAGGTCGTCAAGGCGATGGTGTGGGTCGAGACCGGCGCCGATTCGGAAGCGTGGTCCACCCGGCCGATGCAGATCGGCAACCTGGGCGACCCCGCCTTGAATACCCTGCTGCGCGGCGAAGAAGGCAGCGACCTCATCGTCCCCCCGGCCATCCGCACCCGGTTGAACGCGGGCCTGGCCCGAACGGTGCCGGCGTGGAACATCCGTGCCGGCGTCGGCTACCTGCTCACGCGCATGGCAAAGTTCGACGTCCGGAGCGTGCGCGATGCCGACGACAAGGTCTATGAAGTGGCCGTCAAGGCGGGCGACAGCTTTGACAAGATCGCCCGCGCGCAAGGCTCGACCCTCGCGGAGATGCGCGCGCTCAACCCGAACGCCGCAACACTGAAACCCGGGCAGGTGGTCAAATACCGCAAGGCCGCCATGCGCAAGGTGATCAGCGGCTGGCGCCCCGTGACGACGCAGAACATTGCCGTGCTGTACAACCACGGCGACGCCGCGTACATCCGGAAACTCGATTACGTGCTCACGCTCATCCCGAAGATCGGAACCGCCGCATGCAAGTAGGCCGCCTCCTTATCGCCGTATCGCTGCTGGCTGCGCAATCGGCCATGGCAGCAGATGCCCTCACCGGAACCTTCCGCGGTGACGGCCGCGCCTGCTACGGCGCGTTGTTCCTCCGCCCGAAAACCATCGAATGGAACGCCAGCTTCTTCAAGTGCGGCCCGACGCGCTACAAGGTGATCGAGCAGGACCTGTCGGGCGAGCATCCGCACGCGGCGTTCAAGATTGAAGACCACCGCAAGCGCTGCGGCCTCGCCGTCATCGAGGTCTCCCGCTACAGCGAGTTCTCGTGGAGCGTAAAGGGCTACCCAACGATGGAGGCGTACCAGAAGCGCGAAGAACCCGGCTGGAAGGATTCTGCCGACCCAGAACGCCAGATCGCCCTGTGCGGCATGCGCAAGGAATAGCGCAGCGAACGCGCCGCCGCCATGCAGCCGCTCCAACGCTTCGCCCTGGAGAAACACAGCGGCCCGTATGAGCAGTGGCCCACGCGCACGCGTGTGATTGTGGATGGCGTTCCGCACCCGACGCTCGCCATCCCCGGCTACGAGCTGCTCCGGCAATACCAGACGGACCTCGGCTTCGTCCTCATCACCAATTACGACTGCCCGTTTGAAGAGGCCGTCTCCGTCACCCTCGTCGCGCCCGACCTTTCACGTGCGATCAGCACCGGCACCATCGGCGCGGCGTACTACACGTTCTGGCTGGACGAGGTGGAGTGGATCGACGCGAACCACTTCCGCCTGACCTGCGAAGACGCCGTGGGCGACTGGCTGGTGACGCTGCGCGGCCGGCACATCCCGGTGTTATCTCCGGCCGTCTTCATCAAGCGCCGCGTGGCGCCACCGGTCGAACCTGCGGTGTAGAGTGAAAGCCGCCTCCCTCACCGACACCCGCATCGCCATGACCGACGACGAAAGCGCCATCCGCAACGTGGTGGCCACCTGGCTCGCCGCCAGCAGAACCGGCGACATCGATACCGTGCTCGGCCTGATGACCGATGACGTGCTGTTTCTCACGCCGGGCCAGCCGCCCTTCGGCAAGGACGCCTTCGCCAGGATGTCCAGCGGCATGAAGGACGTGCACATCGACGGCACAAGCGATATTCAGGAGGTGCAGGTGTTTGGTGACATCGCTTACTTGCGCAACGCGCTGCGCATCGTCATCACGATGCCGGATGGAAAGGAGGTGCGGCGCTCGGGGCAGACGTTGACGATTCTGCGGAAAGAGGCGGATGGGAAGTGGCGGTTGGTGCGGGATGCGAATTTGGTGATGGCTGACTCGGCAAACTGATACCGACATGGTCTTCCTAGCAATCAGCCCTGAAGGTTTGCAACGCGCGCTACAACTGGCAAGCGAGGCGAATCTGCCAATCTGGTGCGGAACGGATGCAATATCCGACGACTACGGCAAACTCGCCGGTCGCAACGTTTCGCGGTTTGTCTATCCGCTGCGCGGCGCCTCTGCCGAAGCGCTGCAAGATGCTATCGATACGATCGCAGAGCATCATCCTGGTGAGCCCGTTTGGGTAGAGCACCTGCCGCCCACCTGAACCTTGATGCCATGCGACTTTCACTAGAACTACTTTGGCGTGACCCAGATGACGGCATGCTCGAACTGCGGCTGTCCATCGAAGGCGAGCACCAGTCGGTTGTCGCCGATTTCTACGACTACGCAGATGAACTCAAGAAATGGGGCGCGGGACTGATGACGTTCCCTACCGGCGTCAACGAAGAGATCGCTTTCGAGAAGGGCGCAAAGGACGGAAGCGCCTATCTTTGGCTGGCTGTACGAGCGTTCGTAGCAGATGGCGTCGGCAATACCGCCCTTGAAATCGAATACAAAAAACCGGGCAACCGCTTGCACCTCGAAATCGTGCGCTTTGCGATCTCGGTGGAGGCCGCGACGATCAATCGCCTGGGCGCCGCACTGAAAAGTTGGGAGCCCACGGAACATGAGCCTTTGGTGTTCAGGGATAACGCGCCCGAAGTCGGCACCGTTTAGCCGCGCCGTATCAGCATCCCCGCCAATCGCTGGAACGCGTCAATCGCATCGACAATACCTCTCACGAATGCCGGAGCGTTGGTGCGCGCCCTGATGCCGGGCTCTGAGCGCAAAGGTCCACGCATCCGCCGCGCATATCGGCCCAATGTGTGCAGCGTTCGTGCCTTGGCTCCCTGCTTGTCGCGCTTACCCAATAGACCGCCGAGCGCGGCAGTTTTGGCCTCATGTGTCGCCCTCAAACACCTGAATTCGCTTGCATGAGAGCGACGCCTCGCCGTCAAACAGCGGCGTGCGGGGCTCAGAGGTCCGCACGCCGCCCAAAAACATCCAATCCATCGGCCCTCCGAAGCCCACGCTTCGGCATCAAAGACACGAAGTCATCGAGTTGAGGCTGACGTTCCGCCGTCAGACGGTCGAAGCCGTCTGTCAGAGGTCGAAAATTTCGACCTCTGACTGCGGAATGCGAGTGTTTGAGGGTAGCGTTCCACCCCCAGCGATTCAGGCTCGAACAAGGAAGGCCCACGATCGGACCGCTGAGGTGCGTGATCGGCGGTTTAAGCCTCGATGGCGCAGCTACCCCATCCCTCAAACCACCACCGGCAACGCCGTCGTATCCTTGATCCGCTCCAACGCAAAGCTGCTCTTCACATCGATCACTGCCGGGTGGGCGAGCAGCTGATCGCGGATGAAGCGCGCGAAGTGCTCCATGTCTTCGACGAACACCTTGAGCAGGTAGTCCATCTCGCCGGTCATGGCATAGCACGTGACCACCTCGGGCCATGTCGCCACCGCAGCGCGAAAGATGTCGGACGGCCCTTTGCCCTTGGGCGCGCCGCCCTGCTTTTCCAGCCGCACGTTGATGTACGCCGACAGCCCCAGCCCGATCTTGGTCGGGTCGAGCAGCGCGGCGTATTGGCGGATCACGCCACTCTCCTCTAGGCGGCGGATGCGTCGCAAGCACGGGCTGGGCGACAGATTCACCCGCTCGGCGACTTCCAGATTGGTGAGGCGGCCGTTGTTCTGCAGGACCTCCAGGATCTTGCGGTCGATCTTGTCGAGTTCCACTTTATTCATTTTGTTGCTCCGCACCAATTAATTCGGCAATTTTCTTGCGCAAATTTAGCAAGGTGGGCACAACTTCGCAATTTTTGCTTGGACGGACACTCCTACACTGCGAGGATCGTCAAAGACCTGAGCGCTCCAGAGCGCGCCCCCACAGGAGACTCACCATGCAATTCACGCCTTGGGAAAACCCGATGGGCACCGCCGGTTTCGAATTCATCGAATACGCCGCGCCGGATCCCGTTGCCATGGGCAAGCTGTTCGAGAACATGGGCTTTACCGCCATCGCGAAGCACCGTCACAAGAACGTGACGCTGTATCGCCAGGGCGAGATCAACTTCATCATCAACGCCGAGCCGGATTCGTTCGCGCAGCGCTTTGCGCGCCTGCACGGCCCGTCGATCTGCGCAATCGCGTTTCGCGTGCAGGACGCCGCGTTCGCCTACAAGCGCGCGCTGGAGCTGGGCGCCTGGGGCTTCGACACCCACAGCGGCCCGATGGAGCTGAACATTCCGGCCATCAAGGGCATCGGCGATTCGCTGATCTACCTGGTCGATCGCTGGACCGGCAAGAACGACGCGAAGGCCGGCGACATCGGCAACATCAGCATCTACGACGTCGATTTCGTGCCCATCGCGGGCGCCAACCCGAACCCCACCGGGCACGGCCTGACCTACATCGACCACCTGACGCACAACGTCTACCGTGGCCGGATGAAGGAATGGGCCGAGTTTTACGAACGCTTCTTCAACTTCCGTGAAGTGCGCTACTTCGACATCGAAGGCCAGGTCACGGGCGTGAAGAGCAAGGCGATGACGAGCCCGTGCGGCAACATCCGCATCCCCATCAATGAGGAAGGGACGGAGAAGGCGGGTCAGATCCAGGAGTACCTGGACATGTACCACGGCGAGGGCATCCAGCACATCGCGCTCGGTTCGACCAACCTGTTCAACACGGTGGACGCGCTGCGCAGCAAGGGCATCAAGCTGCTCGACACGATCGACACGTATTACGAACTGGTCGACAAGCGCATCCCCGGCCATGGCGAAGACGTGGCGGAACTGAAGAAGCGCAAGATCCTCATCGATGGCGCGCCGGGCGACCTGCTGCTGCAGATCTTCTCGGAAAACCAGCTCGGCCCGATCTTCTTCGAGTTCATCCAGCGCAAGGGCAACCAAGGTTTTGGCGAGGGCAACTTCAAGGCGCTCTTCGAGTCGATCGAACTCGACCAGATGCGCCGCGGCGTGCTCAAGGCCGACGATCAGCCGGCCTGAAGACCCTCAAACTTCAGGCGTGCTGTACCCGCACCCCGATGGTTCGCCACCGGGGTGTTTTTTTGCGCCACCGGTCTTGCCGCCCTCTTGAGAATCCGGACCGGCGCGGGCAATAAAAACGGCGCCCGAAGGCGCCGCTTGCGTGTGGAGATTCAAACGAGGCGTCACTCGCCCTTCGTCGCCGACGGACCGCCCGGCATGGCCGCGCCCGCAGGCGTGTTCTTCTGCGCCTTGCGGGCATCGTGACGGGCCTTCATATAGGCGCGGATCTCGTCTTCGGTGATCTTGCCGTCGTGGTTGGCGTCGATCTGGTCGAAGTTCTTCGCCAGGCGCGGCATGCCGGCCTGTACTTCTTCCTTGGTCAGGCTGCCGTCGTTGTCCTTGTCGGCCGCCTTGAACTTGGCGTCAAAGCGCTGCGCCATCTTTTCATGCATCTCGCCCTTGTGGGCCTTGTGCCATGCGGCCAGTTCGTCCTTGCTGAGCTGGCCGTCGTGGTTGGCATCGATCTGGTCGAAGTTCTTTTCAAGCCACGCGTGGCCCTTGGCCTCGTCGCGCGACACCTGGCCGTCGCCGTTGGTGTCGATGGCCTTGAAGCCGCCTTGGTGGCCCATCCTGCCGGCGCGGGGGCCGGCTTGCGGCGCAGCCGGCGCGGTGGCGGTGGCCGGCGCCTGCGCGCTGGCGGCGGGGGCGCTGGCATCCTGGGCGCGGGCGTTCATGCCCGACATGGCCAGAAACAGGGCCGAGGTGGCGAGGAAGGCTTGGACAGCACGTTTGTTGGTCATGGTCAGCTCCTTTTCACATGGACTGTGTAGCGGATTAGAACCCGACAATGCCAGCGCGTTGCCTGCTTTTACACGCTGTTACCCCAATGACATGCGCTGTAATATGCGCCCGCCAACGCATGTCGAGCCGCAGCATGCGGCGACACGCTTATTGGTCGGCGCCCGGCTGGGGGGTATCGCCCTTGCGCGCAGCGGCCGCTGCCCGGTGGCGCGGGCCGACGATACCGCCGCCCTGGTTGGCAGGCTCGTCGCCCGTGTTGATTTGCGCGGGCGCGATCGGCAGCATGGCGCCCGGCATGGCCGTGTTGGCCGGGTTGTTGACCACCGGCGGCGCAGGCGACGTTGCCGGCGGCATGGCGGGCGTCGACAACGGCGCTGCAGCGCCTGCAGGCGGCAGCGGCATCGCCGGCGCATTGCGATTGGCCGGCGACACCCCGGCCACGGCGCTCGCCGGCAGCGGGATCTCCTGGCGC
>NZ_VOSS01000068.1 GCF_007997035.1 Ralstonia sp. TCR112
GGTTGTGAGTGCCCATCCCCTCGGCTCCAGAACACACGCTGATTCGCCATGCCGACTCCACCCGCTCAGCAGCTCTCCTGATTTCCAAAGGGATAGAAAGCCTGATCAGTCTTGCGTTTTGCTGAGGGCAATCGTTGGCGTGCTCGAACTATACATAATCCGAAACGAATTGCATGCCGCGCATAGTGAATGCAATTAGTAGAGTTTCTCGAATACCGGAATGCCGACCTGCTGCTAGCGCAGTTGCGCTGCGTGATGCAGCAGGTGATCTTCGATGAAGGTCTCGATGAAGTAGTAGCCGTGGTCGTAGCCGGGGTGGCGGCGCAGTTGCAGCGGCTGCCCGGCTGCGGCGCACGCGGCGGCAAAGTCTTCCGGATACAGCTGCTCGGCGAGGAATTTGTCGGCTTCGCCCTGATCGATCAGGATGCCGCCCGGAAACGGGCATGAGGCCAGCCGCATCAGTTGCGTAGCGTCGTGCGCCGCCCAGGCGGTACGGTCCTCCCCGAGATACCCGGTAAACGCCTTGATGCCCCACGGGCACACCGACGGATGCGCGATGGGCGCAAACGCCGACACCGAAGCAAAGCGCTCTCGATGGCGCAGGGCCAGCGTCAACGCGCCGTGGCCGCCCATCGAATGCCCAAAGATTCCGATGCGTCCGGCTGCCACGGGAAACGCCACGCGCGCGATGTGGTGCAGCTCGTCGGCAATGTAGCTTTCCATGCGGTAGTGCTCGCGCCACGGGGCCTGCGTCGCGTCCAGATAAAAACCGGCGGCGATGCCGAAATCCCAGTGGTCGGCTTCGCCGGGGATGTTTGCGTCGCGCGGGCTGGTGTCTGGGGCGATCAGGATGAGCCCCTCGCGGGCGGCCACGCGTTGCGCGCCGGCCTTGATGGCGAAGGTCTCTTCCGTAGACGTCAGACCTGCCAGATAGAACAGCGCAGGGCACCGCGTACCGACCAGCGCCTGCGGCGGCAGGTAGACCGAGAAGCGCATCGGCAGCCCGATCGCAGCCGAGGCATGCCGATAGAAGCGCTGCACGCCGCCAAAACAGGCATGCTCGGAAAGCAGTTCAAGGGTGGGCACCGGAATCGTCATCGCTGGGCTCCGTCTTCAACGTTCAATACAAAACGACCGAGCGGATCGACTCACCGCGCTTCATCAGGTCGAAGCCTTCGTTGATGCGCTCCAGCGGCAGCGTGTGTGTGATCAGATCGTTGATGTTCAGCTTGCCTTCCATGTACCAGTCGACGATCTTCGGCACGTCCGTGCGGCCGCGCGCGCGCCGAATGCGGAACCCTTCCACTCACGCCCCGTGACGAGCTGGAACGGGCGTGTGCTGATCTCCGCGCCGGCCTCCGCCACGCCGATGATGATCGACTGGCCCCAGCCCTTGTGCGTGCACTCCAGCGCCTGGCGCATGACCTTCGTGTTGCCGATGCACTCGAACGAGTAATCCGCGCCGCCATCGGTGAGCTGGATGATGTGGTCGACCACGTTCTCCACATCGTTCGGGTTGATGAAATGCGTCATGCCGAACTTGCGTGCCATCGCCTCGCGCGCGGGGTTCAGATCCACGCCGATGATCTTGTCGGCGCCGACCATCTTGGCGCCCTGGATCACGTTCAGCCCGATGCCGCCCAGGCCGAACACGACCACGTTGGCGCCGGCTTCTACCTTGGCCGTGTAGACCACCGCGCCTACGCCCGTCGTCACGCCGCAGCCGATGTAGCAGACCTTGTCGAACGGCGCGTCGGGGCGAATCTTCGCCAGCGCGATCTCCGGCACCACGATGTGATTCGCAAACGTTGACGTGCCCATGTAGTGGAACAGCGGCTTGCCATCGAGGGAGAAGCGCGACGTGCCATCCGGCATCAAGCCCTTGCCCTGCGTGGCGCGAATCGCTTGGCAGAGGTTCGTCTTGCGCGACAGGCAAAACTTGCACTGGCGGCATTCCGGCGTGTAGAGCGGAATCACGTGGTCGCCTGCCTTCAATGACGTTACGCCCGCGCCAACCTCAAGCACGACGCCCGCGCCTTCATGGCCAAGGATCGCCGGGAAGATGCCTTCCGGGTCGGCGCCCGAGAGCGTGTAGTAGTCGGTATGGCAGATGCCGGTCGCCTTGATCTCGACGAGCACTTCGCCGGCACGCGGGCCTTGCAGGTCGACCTCTTCCACGGTGAGCGGAGCACCGGCTTTCCAGGCGATGGCGGCTTTGGTTTTCATGCGCATTCCTTTTCTTGAAGTGGAGCCTGCCCGACGTGGGCAGCGTAGGGAGGGCGATTGTAGAACGTTGCCTGCTGCGGCAACGTGATAGCGAAGTCATGTCATGCACATCAGACTTCAGATTTCCTTATGACGGCCGTTTCTTGTGCGACGGCAGGCCGATAGGGCCATGTGCCGCGTGCCTTACATGGCGGAACCGCCGCCGTGGACTTCGTAGGAAACGATACTGTGCTTGCATCCATCCGTACTCGCATTTTGCTGACCTGCGTTGCCATCGTGGTCGGCGCATTGACCTTCGCTGGCGGCCTCAACTATCTCGTGACGCGTTCGTACAACGACGAGTCCATCCGCCAGAACCTGCAGTCCGTCGCGCGCGGCCACATCGCCGGCATCGACGACTGGGTGGCATCGAAGACGCAGATGATGGTGTCGCTGCAAGACGTGGCCGTGTCTGCCGATCCGATCCCGGTCTTCAAGGCCGTGCACAAGGCGGGCGGCTTCATCAACGTCTATGTCGGCTACCCCGACAAGTCGTACAAATTCTCCAACCCCGAAGGGATTCCGCCCACGTACGACCCGACCGCGCGCCCCTGGTACAAGCAGGCCGTGGAAGCCGGCAAGCCCGTGGTCACACCGCCGTACGTGAGCGCCAGCACCGGCCAGCTCGTGGTGACCTTCGCCGTGCCCATTCTGCAAGGCAGCACGCTCAAGGGCGTGATTGGCGGCGACGTGGCGATGGACAGCGTGATCGCCAACGTCAAGGCCATTCACCCGACGCAGGCGAGCTTCGGCTTCCTGGTCAATGCGGCCGGCAAGATCGTGGCGCATCCGAATGACAAGCTCACCCTCAAGCCGGCGACCGATCTGTCGGCCGGTCTGAACGAGGCCACGCTGGCATCGCTGGCGCAGGCGGAGAAGCCGGTGGAAGTGTCGGTGGATGGCGCGGCCAAGCTGCTCTACCGCCAGGGCGTGAAGGGCACCGACTGGGGCCTGGTTGTGGCGCTGGACAAGTCTGACGCCACGGCCGGCATGCGCTCGCTGGTGATGACGTCGATTGGCGCGCTGGTGGGCGTGGCCATCGTTGCAGCACTCATCGTGGGTGCGATGACGGCACGCGCGTTCCGCCGCCTGTCGATGATCCGCGATGCCATGGACGACATCGGCTCGGGCAGCGGTGACCTCACCAAGCGTCTGCCGTCGGATGGCCAAGACGAAGTCGCGCAGATCGCCCGTTCGTTCAATACCTTCGCTGACAAGCTCACCGCGGTGATGCAGCAGATCCGCCTGGGCAGCGATTCGGTGCGCTCGGCCGCGCAGGAAATTGCCGCCGGCAATGCGGACCTCTCGCAGCGCACGGAAGAGCAAGCCAGCTCGCTGGAAGAAACCGCCTCGAGCATGGAAGAGCTGACGAGCATCGTGAAGCAGAACGCAGACAACGCACGTCAGGCCAGCCAGCTTGCCGTGACGGCGTCGGACGTTGCCACGCGCGGCGGCGATGTGGTCGGCCAGGTCGTGCACACCATGGGCGGCATCAACGAGAGCAGCAAGAAGATTGCCGACATCATCGGCGTGATCGAAAGCATTGCGTTCCAGACCAACATCCTGGCGCTGAACGCCGCGGTGGAAGCCGCACGTGCCGGCGAGCAGGGCCGCGGCTTTGCCGTGGTGGCCAGCGAAGTGCGCAGCCTGGCGCAGCGCTCGGCCGGTGCCGCGAAGGAAATCAAGGCGCTGATCCACGACTCGGTGGACCGCGTCTCCAACGGCACGGCGCTGGTGGATCAGGCCGGCGTGACGATGGCGGAGATCGTCGATGCGGTGAAGCGTGTGACCGACATCATGGGCGAGATTTCGTCGGCGTCGGAAGAGCAGAGCAGCGGCATCGAGCAGGTCAACCAGGCCGTCAACCAGATGGACCAGGTGACGCAGCAGAACGCCGCGCTGGTGGAGCAGGCGGCTGCTGCCGCGGAGTCGCTGGAGGAACAGGCCCACAACCTCAATGAGGCGGTGGGGCAGTTCCGCCTGTCGCACTGATCCCGGCTCAGGCCTCGGAAGCGGCTGCGCTGGCAGCCGCCTTGGCCCGGTCCTGTTCCTCCGCCAAAGCGAGGTCTGCGGCCTGTGCGCGCTTGACCGCGGCCCGTGCAAGGATGCGGTCGATATACGCGCGCACCACGGGCGTTTCGGGCATCAGCTTGAATATCGTGATCCAGTCGAGTGCGGCGCCCCAGAGCACGTCTGCCGCCGTGAAGCGCTCGCCCAGGAAGTACGGCCCTTTGGCCAGTTGCGCGTTGATCGCCGCAATGACCGTATCGAAGTCGCCATAGGGCGAGGTCGAATATGCGGCCGGCGCGCGGCCCATGGAATGGTCGACGACAGCGGGCTCGAAGCACGAACCGTAGAACGCCATCCATCGCAAATACGGCCCACGCAGCGGGTCGCCCACGGCTGGCGACAGCCCGGCTTCGGGATACAGTTCTGCCGCATACAGATACACCGCCACTTGCTCGGTGATGACCGCATCGCCGTGACGCAGCGTCGGCACCTTGCCCAGCGGATTGAGCGCGAGAAACTCCGGCGTCTTGTGCTGGCCCGTGGTCAGGTCGAAGGCGTGTACCTCGTAGTCGGCGCCGAGCTCTTCGAGCAACATGCGCGCACCACGCGAGCGGCTGCGCGGGGAGTGGTAGAGGGTCAGGTGGCGGTCTTGCGGCATCGTTGGCTCCGTGGGCAATGAAACGGGGGGAGGAAAGCTGGCCACTGTAGGTGAAGAGGCCGCGTCCGTCTTGGAAAAATCCGCCGCCGCAGTGCATCATCGCGGCATCGCCTTCGCCGCCGATTCCATGACCGATCTACGTGACGTTGCCGCCAAGCCAAAGGGCGTGGTCGATCCGCTGGCCTTTCGTCAGCGCTTCCGCCTGAACCGTTATCAGCCGTGCGCCGCCCTGGCCGGCGTGCTCGATCACCACTGGGTTGTCGAATGGGACCTGCGCGGCCAGCCGCCCTATACGCAGCGCACGCTGCCGTATCCGTGCGTCAACCTGGTGTTCGACCGTCGGCAGACCGCCGTCTTTGGGGTGGTGTCAGGCGCGTTCGAAACCACATTGGGCGAGACAGGCCGGGTGATCGGCCTGCGCTTCCGGCCCGGCGCCTTTCGCGCGTTCTTCGGCAAGCCGGTACGTTTGCTGACCGACAAGACCGTGCCGGTTTCCGATGTGCTGGGCATTGGCCATGCGCAGGCAGAAGAGATCGTGCTTGGCGCAGGTGACGACGCCGGCATGGTGTCTGCCGCCGAAACGCTGCTGCTGCGCGTGCTGCCGCCGCCGGACCCGCAGGTCGAGCGCATCCACACCATCCTGCAGTCGCTGCAAGAGGACGCACACCTGACACAGGTGCGCGACCTGGCCGAGCGCGCCGGCATGAGCGAACGGACGATGCAGCAGTTGTTCTCGGAGTACGTGGGCGTGACGCCGAAATGGGTGATCCGCCGATACCGCCTGCACGAGGCGGCCGACCAGCTTGCCAACGGCGCAGCCGTGGACCTGGCCGAGCTCGCGCACGGGCTTGGCTACTTCGACCAGGCGCACTTCACGCGCGATTTTCGGCGCCTTGTGGGGAAGGCGCCTGGAGAATACCGGCGCGCCAATCAGGCCTAGCGCGCCCAGCATCAATCCGCCGCGACCGCCACGTCTGGCGACGCAGGCGGGCGGTCCGTCATGACGCAGTTGCGCCCCGCCAGCTTCGCGGCATAGAGCAGATGATCCGCCCGCCGCAGCAGCGGCTCCAGTTCGGGCCCATCCGCCGCGGACGCTGCTGCCACGCCAAAGCTGGCGGTCATGCGGCACGGCTGATCGGTGCCGGTGGGTACCGTCACCTCGGCAATGCGATGACGCAGATGATTGGCAACCGCGCGGGCCTGCGCGAGGCTGTCTGCCCACACCATCACCGCAAACTCCTCGCCGCCGATGCGCGCCACCATGTCGGCGGACGGGCCTTCGGCGCGGCACAGCCTTGCAACGGTGCGCAGCGCCTCGTCGCCCACGGCATGGCCGTACGTATCGTTGATGCGCTTGAAGTGGTCGATGTCGAACATGATGAGTGCAACGAGCCGCGCTTTGGGCTGCGGCGATTTGCACATCGCGCCGGCCCGGTCTTCAAAGGCGCGGCGATTGAGCAACTGGGTGAGCGGGTCAGTCTCGGCCATGCGCGCGAGTTCCTGCATCAGGTGCGCACGTTCCACTTCCAGCCGGCGGCGCTCGATGCTGTTGATGCGCAGCACGCGGATCGCCTCGAACATCGCGCGGATCTCGCGCCGCGCAAAGGCGGTCGGGATGTGCACGCTCAGGTTGCCGCGCGCAATCCCGTCAATCAGCCGTGTGGCGTTCACGAACGGCCCCACCACGTTGCGGCGGAACGAGATCGTCATCCACGCCAGGGCGCCGAGCACCGACAACACCGCGCCTGCCGAGCCGATGAGCACCAGCAGCATCGCGCACCGATGTTCGCGGATGTCGTCTTCCGCCAGGCGCAGCACGATGTCGCGGAAATCCGTGATGGCCCGCATGGTGGGCACGTAGCGGTCCGCAAATGCCGCCGGGGTGATATCGGCGCCGCTGGGCTGGCTGGCCTGGGCGCGCACTGTGGCCACATAGCGCAGGCCATCGCCAAAATACTGGGCGCCGACGGTGGCCAGCGCGTGCTGGTTCAATGCCGAATGCGCGCCGACGCGCGTCTCGATCATGCTGCGAAGCTGGTCGATGCGGCCTTGCGTGCGTTCGATGGCCAGCTGCTCTTCAAACGTGAGCATGCGGTGCATGGCGAGCGCGCCAGTGAAGCGCGAACCGAGCTGGCCCGCGTATTCCCGCAGATCAGCCGACAGCCGCGCCAGCGTCAGGCAATTGAGCACGTCGGGATCGCCGCGCGTGATGTTGGACGTGCGCGCGTTGACGATGGGCAGGAATTCGGGGATCACCGCGATCATGCGGCCCACCCCGTCGGCCAGGTCGTTGCTGCTGCGTGAGCGCAGGGGCAGGGCGGTCAGTCGGTCGATGTTGGCGCGGGCCGCGGCCAGGTGCGTTTGGGCGCTGCGCGCGGCCTTGATGTCGGTTTCGCAGCCTGGGCAATCCTCAGGGCGCAGCGCGTCGAGCAATTGGGCAACGTGTTCGTCGCTGGCGGCACGCATGCGTTGGAGCGCCGCGATGCGCTCGGCCGGCACCGGCAAGTCTTCGCCGAGCACGCCGTTGGTGGGGCCGCGCTCGGCTGACACCTTCTCCATCGCCAGCAGCGTTATGCGCAGCGCCTGGATGCTGCGGGCCGCATCGTCGGCGCGGCCATAGGCCAGCCACGCGTAGCCCAGCAGCCAGCACGACAACGACAACACCGGAACGAGGACGATGGCGACGCTGGCGCCAAAGCGCCTGTCCATCGACGTTTCAGAAGACATGAACGGAGGGGTGGAGCGTCTGGGCGGCGGTTGGGCAGAGCCGGAAGGCAGTTGCAAACGGGTTGCACAGGCCCGCGCTTATTGCCGCGTGCAGTGCACATCTCTGGGCTAACGGCAGCATCGGGCGCTTCTTTACGTTGCCATTGGACCCCCGCCGCGAGTGCGGACTGCAAACAAATGCAAAAGGATTCTTACGGGATGTTCGGGCGGAAGGAAGGGCCGAAGGGCAGCGGACTGTCAGGTCGTTGCCGCGGCATGGCACGAGATGGCGCCATGCGCATCTCGTGCCTGAGTGAGGATCGAATGATCCGGCGCGCTAGCTATTTGACCGCCACCTCGGAGTGCACGACCTCCGGCGCCTTGGCAAAGAACGGCCCCACCAGCTTGCGCCATTCCTGGAAGTCGTCGGACTCGCGAAAATCGACCATGTGGTCTTCCACGGTGTTCCAGCGCACCAGGAGCACGTAGCTCGTGTCGCGCTCGACAATGTGGTGCAGCTCGGCGCCGTGGCAGCCTTTGGCGCGGGAAAACAGCGGCAGGGCTTGCTGGACAGCGGCTTCAAACTCGCGCTGCTTGCCGGCGAGAATTTCGATGTGGGCCATTTCGAATACCACGTTGTGCTCCGTTCGGTTGGATGGGGTGAGCAGACTATAGCCGGCAATCGCTCGCGCCATAGCCGGGCCGGTAGCGGGGTTGTTCGACCGTGCGACGCGAACTTTTGGTTGGCTTCGCAGGCCTTGTCCACCTGCCGGCGCCCCTTTGACAACCGCCGCTGCGCGGGCATACTCGGATTTCATTGCCTTGGCCCGGATCCTGCTCGGGCCCTTCAGGCGTCACCTTCAAGCGAAAGCAACCCATGGATAGCGGAAACGACCACCAGAAATTTTTCTACCTCTTGCTGTTCGTCGTCACGCTTGGCCTTTGCTGGATCCTGTCACCGTTCTTCGGCGCGGTGTTCTGGGGTGTCATCCTGGCGATCCTGTTCCAGCCCGTGCAGCGCGCGCTGGTCGCTCGGATGGGCAAGCGGCGCAATCTCGCTGCGCTCGCCACCCTCGCCCTGATCATCCTCATCGTGATCCTGCCTGTGATCTTTGTGACAGCGACCATCGTGCAGGAAATCGGCGTCGCCTATCAGGAGGTCCAGAGCGCGCAGCCGAACTACTCCCGGTACCTATCGGAAGCGGTGCATGCGCTGCCGACGTGGGTTCAGCAGCTGCTTGCCAAAGCGGGCCTGACGAACATTGCCGGCATCCAGAAAAAGCTGGCCGACGGCGCCGCGCAGATCAGCCAGTTTGCCGCCACGCAGGCGCTGAGCATCGGGCAGAACACGTTCCAGTTTGTGGTCGGCTTTGGCGTGATGCTGTACATGGTGTTCTTCCTGCTGCGCGATGGCGCCGAGATCGGCCGCCGCGTGCGCCGCGCGCTGCCGATGGACGAAGAGCACAAGCGCCTGCTGCTCAGCAAGTTCACGACCGTGGTGCGCGCCACCGTCAAAGGCAACATTGCCGTGGCGCTGGTGCAGGGCGCCCTCGGCGGGCTGATCTTCTGGATCCTTGGCATCGACGGCGTGGTGCTGTGGGGCGCGCTGATGGCATTCCTGTCGCTGCTGCCGGCGATTGGCGCGAGCCTCGTGTGGATTCCGGTCGCGGTCTACTTCCTGATGGTGGGCGCGATCTGGAAATGCGTGATCCTCGTCGCGTTCTGCGGCGGCGTGATCGGCCTCGTCGACAACCTGCTGCGCCCGCTGCTGGTCGGCAAGGACACCAAGATGCCCGACTGGGTCGTGCTGATCTCAACCCTGGGCGGAATGGAGCTGTTCGGCATCACCGGCTTCGTGATCGGCCCGCTGGTCGCCGCACTGTTCATGGCCAGCTGGGACATCTTTGCGCGCGGGCAGAACGAATGAGGCTTCGGCCGAATGGGTGGAGCGTCCCGCTCATATCCGCTCGAACCGCAGACCTGCGTGGCGGGTCAGGCGCTCGATGAAGCGTTCGTCGAACATCGTAGCCGGCGTCCAGAAGCCTCCCGGTCGCCCGGTCTTGATGCCGTCTCTGACGTGGTCCAGCGCGAGGCTGGCGGCAGCCTGACCGAGCATCTTGCCGGTCGAGCCGTAGCCGGGGTCGCGATCGCCGGTCACCTTCACGCGCAAGGTGTTGCCTTGAGCGGTGCGGCCGAACAGCCGCAGGTCGTAGCGGCCTGCCAATTGCGCCGCTGGCGTGGGGCCTTCGCCGGGTTTGGGCAGCAGAAAGCGTTGCATGACGATGCGAGCAGGCTTGATGACAATGCCCAGCATGAATGCACCCAGGCCGGCCACCATCGTCATGGCTTTCATGCGGCCGCTCAGGCCGTGCCCGGTGATCACGGCTTCGTCATAGAGGAAAGGATTGCCATAGGCGTTGCCGGACAAGGCGTTGGAGCGGTGCACCACGCGCTCGTTGATGGCCGCCATGACAAACGGCGCAATCCACACATCGAAATCAGCATCGAATGCCGCGCCCCTGACCGAGCGCTGGCGCGCCGTGAAGCCATGACCCTTGGGGCACAGCGCGTAGGGATCGGCCAGCTCCTTGCGCAAGGCGGGGTCGGCTGCGGCTTCCTGCACGACGTTGATCAGGCTGGCGATCGTGCCGCCCGATGCGCCGCCGTTTAGCGTCTTGACGCGCAGCTTCACCTGCGTGGCGGGCGTTCCCCATTGCCGCATGGCTTGTTGCTGCAGGAAGTAGACGCCCATGTCCGACGGCACCGAGTCGAAGCCGCAGCAATGCACGATGCGGGCCCCGGACTGCTGCGCGCTCGCTTCGTATTTGTCGATCATGCGCTTGATCCACTGCGTCTCGCCGGTGAGGTCGCAGTAGTCCGTTCCGCTTTCGGCGCAGACCTTGATCAACGGCTCGCCATATAGGGCATAGGGGCCGACCGTGGAGACCACCACCCGCGTCTGTGCGCACAGGGCCTGCAACTGCGCTTCGTTGGCAGCATCTGCCACGATGATCGGAAGGGACTCGCCAGCCGCACCGAGCGATCGTTTGACCTCCAGGAGCTTCGCTTCGGATCGTCCGGCAATGGCCCAGCGCAGCGTTTCAGCATCACCCGAAAAGTGTTCGGCCAGGTAGCGGGTCAGGATCCGGCCGACAAAGCTCGTGGCGCCAAAGACGACGACGTCATAGTCCGGAGCGGGCATGGAGTTTTCCTTTTTCTTTGGACGGATGAGGGCGCCGGGCTGCGCCACTTTTATCGTTTTGCGGCAAACAAATAGTGAAGGCGCTGAGCCCGCCGGGCAACCGGCCGCGTGCTCACCGCATTTCTGGTCGGACACGCGCACGCCGGCTTGGCGCGGGCGGATTTGCTTGGCTTCAGCACTTGAAAGACCGTTTCACATTACGGAATCTGCCCGGAAATTCTCCGTCGTTGCCGTCCCGTTTGCTGAAAACACGTTCCGCATCGCAAAATTTGTTAGCTATGTTGTTGAAAAATAAAGAAAAACTAACTCTTATGTCTTATATAAGACCTTGCTGCGACGCGTCAAAGCCGACCTACAATAAATCCACGCTGCTCGCTTCGAAATCCGGAGCTGCACACGCAACCGATTCCTCTCAAACGCGCTTCATTTCCAGGAAATTGACATGGCCCAGTATCAAGACGACATCAAGGCAGTTGCCGGTTTGAAAGAAACCCACGGCAGCGCATGGAATGCCATCAACCCCGAGTACGCTGCTCGCATGCGTGCCCAGAACAAGTTCAAGACGGGTCTGGACATCGCCAAGTACACCGCCAAGATCATGCGTGCGGACATGGCCGCCTACGACGCCGATCCGTCCAAGTACACGCAGTCGCTCGGTTGCTGGCACGGCTTCATCGGCCAGCAGAAGATGATCTCCATCAAGAAGCACTTCAAGAGCACCGAACGCCGCTACCTGTACCTGTCCGGCTGGATGGTCGCTGCGCTGCGCTCGGAGTTCGGCCCGCTGCCGGACCAGTCGATGCACGAGAAGACTTCGGTCAGCGCGCTGATCCGCGAGCTGTACACCTTCCTGCGTCAGGCCGACGCCCGTGAACTGGGCGGCCTGTTCCGCGAGCTGGACGCTGCCAAGGACGCTGCTGCCAAGGCCGCCATCCAGGAAAAGATCGACAACCACGTTACGCACGTGGTGCCCATCATCGCCGACATCGACGCAGGTTTCGGCAACGCAGAAGCCACGTACCTGCTCGCCAAGCAGTTCATCGAAGCGGGCGCCTGCTGCATCCAGATCGAAAACCAGGTGTCGGACGAGAAGCAGTGCGGCCACCAAGACGGCAAGGTCACCGTGCCGCATGAAGACTTCCTCGCCAAGATCCGCGCGATCCGTTACGCGTTCCTGGAGCTGGGCGTGGACGACGGCATCATCGTCGCCCGTACCGACTCGCTGGGCGCCGGCCTGACCAAGCAGATCGCCGTGACGAACACGCCGGGCGACCTGGGCGACCAGTACAACTCGTTCCTCGACTGCGAAGAGCTGTCGGCCGACCAACTCGGCAATGGTGACGTTGTCATCAAGCGCGACGGCAAGCTGCTGCGTCCGAAGCGCCTGCCGAGCAACCTGTTCCAGTTCCGCGCCGGCACGGGCGAAGCGCGTTGCGTGCTCGACTGCATCACCTCGCTGCAGAACGGTGCCGACCTGCTGTGGATCGAAACCGAAAAGCCGCACATCGGCCAGATCGGCGGCATGGTCAAGGAAATCCGCAAGGTCATCCCGAACGCCAAGCTGGTGTACAACAACAGCCCGTCGTTCAACTGGACGCTGAACTTCCGTCAGCAGGTGTATGACGCGATGAAGGAAGCGGGCAAGGACGTGTCGGCTTACGAGCGCGGCCAGCTGATGAGCGCCGAGTACGACGACAGCGAACTGGCGAAGCTCGCCGACGAGAAGATCCGTACGTTCCAGGCCGATGCATCGCGCGAAGCCGGCATCTTCCATCACCTGATCACGCTGCCGACGTACCACACCGCCGCGCTGTCGACCGACAACCTGGCCAAGGAATACTTCGGCGACCAGGGCATGCTCGGCTACGTGGCTGGCGTGCAGCGCAAGGAAATCCGCCAAGGCATCGCCTGCGTCAAGCACCAGAACATGTCGGGCTCGGACATCGGCGACGACCACAAGGAATACTTCAGCGGCGAAGCTGCGCTGAAGGCGGCAGGTAAAGACAACACGATGAACCAGTTCCACTGATTCACGGCCAAGGTCCTACCCAAAGCACAACGCAACCCATTGCGGGTTGGCGTTTTTTTTCGCCCGGCGTGCTGAGCGTTCCGTAAGGGTCAGTCACTTCGCCGCCTGGGCCTCGCGCCCGTACTCCAACTGGAGCGCGACAATGTCGGCAGTCGCGCTGCCATACCGGCCGGCGATTGCGCCCAACGCTTCCTGCAGCGCGCCCGCCGATGTGGACTTCGGGAGCGCAAGTTGCCGATACACATTCGCAGCCGTGTCGCTGGGTAGCAGCGTGAGCCCACGGCGCGATCGAACGATCGTCTGAGTGGAAACCGCAATCGCTTGCGACCGATACGTTCGGGACCATGCGTCAGCGGTCAGCGCCAGGGCGATTTCATCGACGCCGTCCGCGATCGGGATGGCCAACGTTTCATGGTTCCAGAACAAGACCGCATTTCTGGCAATGGACCCCATGCGCCCGGCCGTCAGATGGAACGCGCCGGAGTCGTGCTCAGCCCCCCAATCGTCGATGCCCAACCTTGATGCCACTGCGGCGGCCTTTGCGCGTCCGGCAATCGCTTCAACAAGCGAGAGGCTTGCAGGAATGGAAGCCGAGACACCGGTTGTCGTCATGATGTTGCCGTCGACAACATAGCGCCGGTCTCGAGTCCAACGTGCCTGCGGAAAGGCTCGGGCGATGCTGTCGAATGCGTACCAGTGCGTCGTGGCCGATCGTCCTTCAAGCAGGCCCGCTCGCGCCGGAATCCACGCGCCTTCGCAGATGGAAAGCACGAATGCGCCTTTGTCTGCCTGCGCGCGGACCCAGCGGATGATGGTTTCATTCCGGTCATCGTGCAGGGCGGGGACGACTACAATGTCCGCGCCGGTTTGATGTGCCGAGTCGAATGCCTCCAGGGTCTTTTCGGCCTCGATTCTCAACGCGGGCATCAGGTTTACCGCTCCCGGGTGCGTCGACACGATGACGACATCCGCAACATCCGCCTCTTTCAGCACGCCGTAAGGAACAAGGAGATCAGTGGTCTCCGTGCCCGCGTTGTCGGCCACAATCGCGACCAGAGGCCGGGTTCGTCCTGCCTTGAGCGGTGGTAACCGGAGGTCATTGGTCACCGCAGGCGCGGCTTCTGTGCCACGCATGAGCGTCAGCATGACGGTGAGAGCGAGCAGAGCGGCTTTCAGAAGTCTGCGGTACATGGAAAGATTCCGGAGAGCAGGACCGCCACTCTAGCGGCTGAGCACTGCGCCCGAAACGACAAATTGATCGCATTTTTCGCCAATGCACGCGTGGACTCTCAAGCCAAGGCGCATCGCCGTCATTGCCTACGACGGGGTGCAGGCCCTCGATGTTGTCGGGCCGATGGAAGTTTTCGCGATGGCAAACCATCACAGGCCGCAGCACGTCGCGCCCTATGAGATCGCTCTTGCTTCTCCTGCAGGCGGTGCCGTGACTTGCAGTTCAGCGGGCGGGCTTTGTCTTGGCGATACGGTTGCGCTCGCCGACTTGCCGCGCGATATCGATACGGTCATCGTCGCGGGCGGAAGCGAAGAGGGGCTCCGAAAGGTCATCTTCGAGACCGACCTGATTCCGTGGCTGAAATCGCGTGCGCCCGAAGTCCGCCGGCTTGCAAGCGTCTGTACGGGCGCTTTTGTTCTTGCTGCAGGCGGCTTCCTGGACGGCAAGCGCGCTACGACGCATTGGAACTCGCTTGCGCTGCTGAAAGAACTGCGTCCGCAGATCGACGTGGAGTCGGATGTCATCTTCGTGGCCGAACCGCCCATTTACACCTCGGCAGGGATCACGGCCGGCATCGACCTGTGCCTGGCGTTGGTCGAAGCGGATTGCGATGCGCAGACAGCGCTGGCGGTCTCGCGGCAAATGGTGCTTTTCATGCGCAGGCCGGGCGGCGAGACCCAGCTCAGTTCGGCGCTGACCATGCAGGCTGCAGCGGTGCCGCGCTTGCGCAATCTGGCGACCAGGATTGTGGAAGATCCGACCGGCAATCTGTCGGGTCCCGCGCTTGCGGCGCGTGCCGATATGAGCGAGCGGACGTTCTCTCGCGCGTTCCGCAAGGAAATCGGCATGACGCCGGCGCAGTTCGTCGAATCCGCACGAATCGGGCGTGCCAAGGCCCTGCTCGAAACGTCCGACTGGCCCTTGGCGCGTGTCGCCGAGCGCGCCGGTTTTGGCAGCGTTCACGCATTGCACCGGGTGTTCCAGAAGCGGCTTGGCATTACGCCAGGCCTGTACCGGGAGCGCTTCAGCGTGCGGCAAGCGCAAGGCACCGCTGCCCCCATCGATGGATAGATTGATAACCAAAGAACATCAATCCTTCCGAAAATTGCACTTCTCGTTTGTCGGTCTCCCGGCGAACATTGCCAAAACGACAAACGCCGTCCAACGGCGTATTCTTTTTTTTGGCTTCCAGGAGACACCTCGATGCACCCCCCGTCCAGCCTTTCGACCGGGCAATCCAAGGCCGCTGCGGTCTTCCGCGTCACCGCCGGGAATTTCCTGGAGCAGTTCGACTTCTTCCTGTTCGGCTTCTACGCCACGCAGATCGCCAACGTCTTCTTTCCGACCGAAAGCGAGTTCGCCTCGCTGATGATGACGTTCGCTGTTTTTGGCGCCGGCTTTCTGATGCGGCCGCTCGGCGCGATTGTGCTCGGCGCCTACATTGACGACGTTGGCCGCCGCAAGGGGCTCATCGTCACGCTGTCCATCATGGCAAGCGGGACGGTGCTGATCGCGTTCGTTCCCGGCTACGCCACGATTGGTCTCCTGGCACCGGCGCTCGTGTTGCTGGGGCGTCTCCTGCAGGGCTTCTCGGCCGGTGCGGAGCTGGGCGGCGTATCGGTCTATCTGGCCGAGATGGCCACGCCGAGCCGCAAGGGCTTTTTCACGAGCTGGCAGTCCGCCAGCCAGCAGGTCGCCATCGTCGTGGCGGCAGGTTTGGGCTTCGCGCTGAACCAATGGCTCAGTGCACCGGCCATCGCCGCATGGGGATGGCGTGTGCCGTTCTTCGTCGGTTGCATGATCGTGCCGTTCATCTTTGTGCTGCGCCGTAATCTTGAAGAAACGCAGGAGTTCAAGGCGCGCAAGCATCGTCCGAGCATGAAGGAGGTGTTCGGCACGCTGCTGCAAAACTGGGGCGTCGTGCTCGCCGGGATGATGCTGGTGGCGATGACCACGACGAGCTTCTACCTCATCACTGTCTATGCGCCGACGTTCGGCAAAACCGTCTTGCATCTGAGTACGGCCGACAGCCTGCTCGTGACGCTCTGCGTGGGGGTGTCGAACTTTGTGTGGCTGCCGATTGGCGGTGCGCTTTCCGACAGGATCGGCCGTCGCCCGCTGCTGATCGGTATGACGATGCTGACCATCGCCACGGCATACCCGGCGCTTTCGTTCCTCGCGCACGCGCCCAGCTTCACGAACATGCTGCTCGTGCTGCTGTGGTTGTCGTTCATGTACGGCATCTACAACGGCGCGATGGTCGTCGCGCTTACGGAAGTGATGCCCGTGCAGGTGCGCGTTGCCGGGTTCTCGCTCGCCTACAGCCTCGCCACGGCAGTGTTCGGCGGCTTTACACCGGCCATCTCGACAGCGGCCATTCATATGACCGGCGACAAGGCGGCCCCTGGCTACTGGATGAGTCTTGCCGCCGCGTGCGCACTCCTGGCAACGTTGACGCTCTATCGCCGCCGTGCAGTAACGCTGGCGCCGGCGCACTGACGCCCAGCGCATCCCCCGTTCCGCATATTCGCAAACACGTACGACTTGGCATGACCCCAATCATGAAGACTCTGTTTCGGAACCTGTGCGCAGCCGCGCTCGTCGCAACCTCGGTGGTGGCAGCCACCGTCCACGCTGCTGAACTGCACGTCATGAGTTCTGGGGGCTTTACGGCAGCCTATAAGCTGCTTGGGCCCAAGTTCGCCGCGCAGACGGGCAACACGCTCGACACTGCACTCGGCCCGTCGATGGGCAAGTCGCCCGAAGCGATTCCGAATCGGCTCGCACGCGGCGAACCTGCCGACGCCGTGATCATGGTCGGCTACGCACTCGACGATCTGATCAAGCAAGGCAAGGTCATCCCGGATTCGCGCGTGGAACTGGCCGACTCGCGCATCGGCATGGTGGTGCGCGAAGGTGCAGCCAAGCCCGATATCAGCTCACCCGAGGCCCTCAAGCAAGTGCTGCTGCATGCCAAGTCGATCGCCTACTCGGACAGTGCAAGCGGCGTCTATATCGAGCGCGAGCTGTTCAAGAAGCTGGGCATTGAAGAGCAGGTCAAGGCAAAGGCGAAGATGATTCCGCGCATTCCGGTGGCATCCGTGGTGGCCACCGGCGACTACGAAGTCGGCTTCCAGCAAGTGAGCGAACTGCTGCCGGTGCAGGGTGCGGCCTTCGTCGGAAAGATTCCGGAGTCGCTGCAATCTGTGACGCGCTTTGCTGCGGGCATCCCCGTCGGTGCGCAGCACCCGAAGGAAGCCAAGGCGCTTCTCGACTATCTCGCTTCGCCGGGGGTGCAGCCGGACGTGAAATCGACGGGCCTCGATTCGGTACTTGCGCATTGAGTCACTGCGCTCGCGCGGCATGTCAAGCGGTGCTCGTTAGGCGTCGCTTGACGTCACGCCTCCGCGCTTCGCTTCCATGATCATGCGGTGAAATTCCTCTGCGGCTGGTGTAAGCGCCCGGCCGCGCCGCTTCACGATCCCGACGCGCCGGTTCACGACCGGCTCCACCAGCGGCACGCTTGTGAGAATCGGATGGTCATGCCCAGGCATGGCCATCGATGGCACCGCAGCGACACCGAGCCCCGCTTCCACCAACCCCAGCATCGTCGTGACGTGCCGCGTCTCACAGACGCTTGGCGCTCGCGGTGCAACGGCCGAGAGCGCCTGATCGAGCAGCAGTCTGTTGCCGGAGGTCTTGTCCACTGACACGTATTCGTGTTCGTAAAGCTCGTTCCACGTCACGCGCTTTTTTCGGGCGAGCGGATGATCGCGTCGGCAGGCAACAACAAACCGCTCCTGCAGCAGCATCTTGAATTCGATTTCGGGCTCCTGGCTGCCCATGAAGCTCACGCCAAAATCTGCTTCGCCGCTGATGACGGCACTCAGCACTTCGTTCGCGCTCGCATCCAGCAGCTTGACGCGGATGCGCGGAAAGCGGCGGTGATAGCGCGCAATCAGGTTCGGCAGAAAGTAGTAGGCCACCGACGGCACGCACGCGATGGTCACCTGCCCCAGGCGGCTCGATGAAATATCGCGGATGCCGAGCAGTGCGACGTCCAGATCGTCGAGCAGTTGTTCGGCACTGCGGGCGAACACGCGGCCGACCGTGGTGAGCGTGACGCGGCGTGTGGTCCGCTCAAACAGGGGCACGCCGAGCGCGCTTTCGAGCTTGTCGATTCGACGGCTCAACGCGGGCTGGGAAATGCTGATCGCCTCGGCAGCCTTGCGGAAGTTGCCCAATTCCACCACCGCGCGAAACGCCTGCAAGTCCGTCAAATCGAAATTGATGCCCACCGGCCAGCCTCCACATCCCAGATGCGCAGCATTTTGCGCGATTTATCACGGGGGTGACACGTCTCCAGCGGCACGCGGCAGGGCTTGCCCAGTTGAACGCTGTGCACCGACATGGGGCGCAGATTCCAAGAGGTCGCGTCCGGCAGCGCTCAAGCGCTTTATCAAAAAAGCTCATCAAACCTGCCAATGCGTTGAAATGCGCCGACGCTTCGTGTCACATGTCGCACCAAGGCATGTCACCCCTCTTTCGTAGGGGGTGTGGCACGGTTCGTGCAGCCTTGCGCCCGGTTTGACGACAACAAAGAAGTTGGGAGGGTGTATGTGCAACAAGCCGGTGTCCGGGGCACCGCTGTTGGAAGAGGCTTGCCAGCTGGGCAGCATGGTCAACGTTTCGCACCGATGCTTCGACGCGCGAAGGCCCTGTCGATGACGCCGCATCTATCGCGGCGCATTCAGCGCTGCACAGATGACGTCGCGCATGGCGAACTGAATGCCGCGGGCTCGAAGGAGGGCCCAGCAACCAGATATCAGATGCATCTCTTCTTTCAAGGATTTCTTTGATGATCGTGTTTTCTCAACGATGGATTGCCGCCGCAGCGATTGCGTTTGCGCTGGCGGGCTGTGGTGGCGGATCCGATAGCACGCAGGCCAGCAGCACGACGGGCACGGGCAGCGGCACAGGGGCGCAAGGCGGTACCAGTGGTGGCAGCAGTGGAGGGACCCCGGGTGGCCAGACCGGCGGAAACGGCGGTGGAACGACCGGCGGCAGTACATCGACCCTGTCGAACAGCGCAGCGCTCGTCCAGAAATTGGGCAAGCCTTCGCGCGTGCTCGTCGGCCTCGGTTCGGGCCAGTCGATTTCGGATATGCAGAGCCAGGGCATTCGGCCGGACATCATCGACGTCTACCTCGTAGGCGCGGGGCCGGGTTCGTGGCCTTACTGGAACAGCCCTGACGGCGCGTACATCACGTATGCCGCGCAAGCTGCCCAGACCTATGGCGCCACCCCGATGTTCACCTTCTACCAGATGGCGCAGAACGGTGACGGCAACCTGAGCGGCATCACCGATGCGACCTTCATGAACACGTACTGGAGCCAGGCGCGATTGATGTATCAACGCATCGCTGCGCTGAATGCGCCCGTGCTGATCAACCTGGAGCCCGATTTCTGGGGCTACGTGTGGGCGCAGGCCCCGAGCCATGATCCCACGCAGATGGCCGCGGTGGTGAACAGCCAGCCGGAATGCAGCAGCCTGCCCAACACCGCCGCCGGCATCGGGCAGTGCCTGGTGCAGATGGCCCGCCAGATCGCGCCCAAGGCGCTGATCGGATTCCCGCCCGCGTTCTGGTCGGGATCGCCGACCGCGGTTGCGGGGGAAATGCGCGCTGCGGCTGCGCACCAGGCCGACTTCATCGTCGCCCAGACCAGCGACCGCGACGCCGGCTGCCTGGAAGCTGCCGCCGTGTCGGAGTGCACAGGCCGCAGCGGCATTTTCTACTGGGACGAGAGCAACATCGCCACGCCGAATTTCCATCAGTCGCAAAGCAGTTACCTGGACTATCGGACTGCGTTGGGGAATGGGCTGCCCATTCTGTGGTGGCAGACGCCGCTGGGCGTGCCGTCCAGCACGGCGGGTGGCACCAACCAGCACTACCGGGATAACCGCGTCGATTACATGCTGCGCAACACACAGGAATACGGCGACGGCCATACCTTCGCCATCGTCTTCGGCTCGGGCGGTACGTACCAGACGACGATCAACACCGACGGCGGCCAGTTTGCGCGCCTGCTCGGTCTGTACCTCGGCGGGGGCGGAGCCACCCTGCAATAACCGGGCGGGCGGCGCTCATGCGAGGCTAGATAGCCGTCGCGTAGTCAACGCGGTTGCGGCCCTTGCGCTTGGCTTCGTAGAGCGCATCGTCCGCAGCCTTGGTCAATGCGGTGAGCGACGCGAAGCTCGCGCGCCGTGCGGTCGCGCAACCGATGCTCACCGTGAAAGGGGCCAAGGCTGTGTCGCCGGGGCCGGCGCGGGTTCCTTCCACTTCGGCACGGATGGCTTCGGCGATGCGTGTTGCGCCGGTCTCGCCTGTATCGGGCAACAGCACCACGAATTCCTCTCCGCCGTATCGAGCCGCGAGATCGCCGCGTCGTCGCGCATGCTTGGAAATGCAGTGGGCGAGATACTGCAGCGCGATGTCGCCCTGAGCATGGCCGTGCTCGTCGTTATAGCGTTTGAAATGATCGGCATCGACGAAGAGCACGGATAGGCGACTGTCGTTCCGTTGCAGGCGATCCCACTCATTTTCCAGCGCGACATCCAGGGCGCGCCGGTTCTTCAGCCCGGTGAGCGGATCGGTTTGCGTAAGCTCCCGCAGGTGGGTTTCGGCCATGACGCGCCCACGCAGCGCAAATGCCAGGAGCCAGACGCCGGCGCAAAAGGCCAAGCTCACCGACAGCGACGACAGTCCCACGATCCATGACAGCCGCCGCCACGCTTCAAGCGCATCGGTCATGGCCGGGGCGACCACAGCGATGAAGGGTGTGCCGGGCACGCGTTGGAACGTATAGAGGCGCAGCACGCCATCGCTCGCAGATGGCGCCACATAGAAGCCGGACTCCTGGTTCACCATGCGCGGGAACGTCAGCGATTTGCTGAAATTGACCGTGCGGACTGCGCCATGCGGCGGACTTCTTGCCACCAGTGTTCCGTCGGTGCGGACAATGGCCGTGACGCCGTGCGGCCCGATATCGAGCTTCTCAAGCAGCTGCTTGAAGTAATCGAGGTCGATGGCGACCAGCGCGGTGCCGGCAAAGGTCCCGTCCTGCCGGTTCATCCTCCGGCTCAGCGCAATGGCTTCCACGCCGCCGCGCGACCGCGCTTTGTAGGGCGCTGAGATATAGAGGCCAACGTTTGCATGGTCGCGATGGACGATGAAGTAGTCGCGGTCGCTGAAATCCCAGCGGTGCGTCGCCGAGCAGCAACCGTCAACGAGCCGGCCCTTCTCGTCGGTCACGCCCATGCCCGTGACATACCGCGCGGAAGCCGTCGGGTTGAACAGCAGATCGTGCAGGACCTCCGGATCGAGGTTTCGGATGCCGGGCTTGTCGAGCGCGGCAATCAGCATCAGCAACGACTGATCTGCCGATTCAACGGTGCGTGAGATGTGGCTTGCCAGAACGGCTGCGACATTCTTCGAAGTGTCGTGAGCATGCTCGATAGCCGTTTCCCGGTTGGCCCACAGCGTCAGCACACTGATTGCCAGGACAATGAATGTCAGCAACGTTCCCAGTGCACCAACGATCAGGGGATGGTGGCCTGCCAATGTGGCCAGCCGTTGGGCAAAGGGACGAAGGGGCATGTCGTTGTCTTGGGCGACGACAAACCGCACCGCTGCCTGTTCGACGAGGCATCGTGCGGTCGATCTTGGGGACGGTATGGATGCGTGTGGGGCACGCCGTCACCGGTGGTTATCGGCACAAGACACCAAAACTGCAGTGCGGCGTGCGGGTTCCGTCGTAAGCCCGGCCGCCGGACACGAGGCGCGGAAGGGGCAGACGAACTCCGACGCCTCGCCAGTCGGCGTCGGCCCGCCCGCATCCGCACGCGGCTCAACGTGCGAGCGCCGCAGCGAAATCACGATACGAACCCAGCGGCCGGCCGAGCAGGGTAGTCAGACGCTCGACATCGCCGGCTTGCGGAACCATGCCGTCGCTCACATAGCGTTCGGCCATCAGGCGCATCTCGTAAGCCATCCATTTGGGCAGGAAGTTCGCCACGTTGGTCTCGAAGCCGGTCGGATCGTCGCCGCCGTAGGCCACGGGGCGGCCGAGCGTTTCTGACCAGATCGAGGCCAGCTCGGGGCCCGTCAGCGTATCGGGGCCCACGAGGTTGAGGATCTCGATCGGCAGCTTGCCCGGCGCCGCATCCCGGCGGACCAGCTCGATGGCCGCGACTTCTGCGATGTCGCGCGTGTCGACCATCGCGACGCCATTGCTGCCGATCGGCATCGGATAGACACCATGGTTGACGATGACGTCCTTGACCATGTGTTCGTTGTCCATGAAGTAGGCCGGACGCAGGATGGTGGCGCTGAAGCCCATCTGCTCGATCATGCGTTCCGCGCCGGACTTCACTGCAAAATGCGGCACGTTCACGAAACGCTCGGCGTGCATGACCGACAGATAGACGACGCGCTCAACGCCGGATTCGCGCGCCACGTTCAGCGCAATCAAAGCCTGCGTGAATTCGTCCCCGGCGACAGCATTGAGCAGGAACAGCGTCCGGACCCCGGCGAAGGCACGCCGCAGCGAATCCAGATCCAGCATGTCGCCCTGGACGACATTCACGCTGGCCGGAAAGTTTGCTTTTGACGGGTCGCGCACCAGCGCGCGTACGTCCGCACCGCGCTTGACGAGTTGATCGACGACTTGGCGGCCGACGCGGCCGGTAGCACCAGTAACGAGGATGGTCATGATGTTCACTCCTTGAGTGGGTTGGGGTCCCAGCTAAGGTAGGTGATCCATATATGGTCCGGAAGATGCTATAAATAGACAGGGTGTATCAATGGTGGAACACATGGATTGGCTGGCGCTTGCGGATTTCAACCTGGTCGCCCGACATGGAAGCTTTGGCGAGGCCGCGCGGGCGACAGGGCGGCCGAAGGCAACGCTTTCTCGCCGGGTCTCGGAGCTGGAGGGCAGTCTTGACCTTCGATTGTTTGAGCGCGGATCACGCGGGCTCAAGCTCACCCAGGAAGGCCAGGCGTTGTAGGAACGTACCGGCACGCTGCTCGCCGAGATTGCCGAGACCGCCGCGGCAATCGCATCGGGAAGCGAACGCCCGCGCGGCCGACTGCGCATCAGCGCGCCTATGCTGTTTTCCCAGATCGCGATGGGCAAGCTGGTGGCCGCGTTCGCGTTGAAGTATCCCGACGTGCAGCTGGAGGTGACGACCGAAGACCGCGGCGTCGACATGATCGAGGAAGGGTATGACCTCGTGATCCGAGTCAACCCGGACCCGGACGAAAGCCTGATCGGACGCGTATTTCTGCGCGATCGCCTGGTCGTCGTGGCAAAGCCGGGACTTGCGCGGCCAACAGGCAAGAGCGCTGCGCCGGCCGTCCTGCGCGGCGCCGGCACGGGAAGCGCCGCCTGGGACATCACGGGGCCCAAGGGCAAGGCGCGCATCGCGATCAAGCCCGTCGCGCACTTGTCGTCGCTGATCATGGTGCGCGACACCGTCCGTCTTGGCGTGGGTGCCGCGTGCCTGCCCGTGTCCCTCGTGGCGCACGATCTGGAGGCCGGCGCGTTGGTGCATTGGGGCGATGTGGATGGCCCCGATATCGCGCTATGGGCGCTTTATCCTTCCCGGCGGCTGCTCAGCGCTCGTGTTTCCGCTTTTCTCGAGCACCTCAAAGACGCGTTCCCGACGGGCGAGCCCGAAGAGCTAGCGGCCTTTATCCGTTCCTGACTCGAGGGATCCGGTTATAGAGCCTCGGGGTCTCCGCGCATTTCCGGCAATGGGCGATGCGCGATCTCTTCTGCCTCGGCGTGGCTCAGCCCGAGCATGCGCAGCAGCGCGGATGCCGCCCGCTCCGGAAAATCGCTCTTGCTGTCGCTGAGGCTTGCCAGCAGCGTGGCCGCCGGCTCCGATTGCGCATCGATCTGCACGCCGACAGCCACGGCGGCGAGGACGGTGCCGCCAACGGAAATCAGGCTCATCAATGGATCGGGCGCGTCAAACCGACCTGCCGCGACGCCACGCCCGATATCGCGAAGCAGCCGCTGGCCAAGCCCGCGACTCAGGATGCGCGGCGAGAAGCCCTCGCGAATCAGGAACTGCCCCCACACCGGCTCACGTCGCGCGCGCAGCAGCGTGTGCCGCACCGATACGGCAATCACTTCGGCCGGGTCGGCAAGGCCCCCGGCAATCCGGTCCAGCGTGTCTGCGAACTCTTCGAACACCCAGTCCGTCAGCGCCAGGTAGATCGCCTCTTTCGATTCGAAGTGGTTGTAGAACGAGCCAAAGCCGACATCCGCGGCCTCGGTGATCTCGTTGATCGCAACGCCCTCCATTCCCTTCTCGGCCATCAGTTTGAGCGCCGCCTCTAACAGGCGCGAGCGTGTCTCGCGTTTGCGACGCGCTCCGCGCGGCTCCTTTTCTTCAATGGCGGTGGCCGCCGGCTTGGCCGCTGCAGCCGCTGTGGCGGATTTAGTGGCCTTGGCGGGGCGGGGGGTGGAAGTCCTGGGCATGGAGTCGAGTCGATGAAGCGGGGGTTAGAGTTTAACCTGATCAAAGTTGACAAATTTATCAGTTATGATTTGAATATCGAAAACGCCCACCCCAAGGGCGATACAAGAACAGGAGTTCGCGTGGAGACAGCTGCACATGAGGCGCAGGAAGCGCTTCCGTTCACGCCCCGGTCATCCCAGGCCGTTGATTTGCCTTCCGCAGTCGACGTGCTGATCGTGGGTTTCGGCCCGGTAGGCGCCATGGCTGCAAATCTGCTGGCCCGATACGGCGTACGGGTGCTGGTCGTCGAGAAATCCACGGAGATCTTCATGGCGCCTCGCGCCATCGCACTCGACAACGAAGCGCTACGCATCCTGCAGATGGCGGGCATTGGCGAGCGCGAACTCGAGACCATTGCGATCCCGTTTGTGCGCATGCGCTCGCCGGTGTTTGGCGAATTCGCGCGCGTCAATACGCTCGGCGGCGCCGACGGCCATCCGAAGCTCGTCACGTTCTACCAACCCGATCTCGAGCGCAGCCTGCGGCGCCAGCTCCAGCAATACGACGGCGTGCACACCGCGCTGGGCGCCGAGTGCAACGGGCTTGAAGCCGCCGACGACCACGTCGTCGCTTCAGTCGCGTTGGCTTGCGGACAGACGCATCGCGTGCGTGCGCGCTACGTCATCGGCGCAGACGGCGCCAGTTCCGTCGTGCGTGGGATGATCGGCCAGGCGTTCAAGGGCAAGACGTTTGCCGAAGACTGGCTCATCGTCGATGCGCGCAACGTGCCGAGCCCGATCGACCACGTCGAGTTCCTCTGCAACCATCGTCGCCCGACGCCTCACATGACGGCCCCAGGCGGCCGCGAACGCTGGGAGTTCATGCTCAGCCCCGGTGAGACGCGCGCCGAAATGGAATCGGACGAACGCATCCGCACCTTGCTCAAGCCGTGGTGCAACGTCGACGACATCGTCATCGAGCGCAAGGCGGTCTATCGCTTTCACGCACGCGTGGTCGATACGTTCAGCAAGGGGCGGGTCTTTCTTGCCGGAGACGCAGCGCACATTACGCCGCCCTTCGTTGGACAGGGGCTTGTTGCTGGTCTGCGGGATGTGGCCAATCTCTGCTGGAAGCTGGCATGGGTCGTCCAGGGCCGCGCGGCGCCGGGCATTCTTGATTCGTACGATCGCGAACGCCGCCCGCATGCGAAGGCGATGATCAATCTCGCGAAGTTCATGGGCAAGCTCGTGATGCCGCGCAACGCAGGCATTGCGTTGCTCACGCACGGGCTCATGCGCCTTGTGCGCCTGGTTCCCCCGCTGCGCACGCAGCTCGAAGAACTCGGCATCAAACCGAAGAACGCGTTCGCACGCGGCCTGTTCGTCAATGGAAAGGGCGGCTCGCGTTTGCGCCGTGGCGCCGTGCTTGCCCAAGGCTGGGTGCGTGGCGCCGATGGCACGACCCGATTGAGCGATGACGTGTTTGGCGGCGCGCTCGCGTTGATTGGGTTTGGCCAAGACGTCAGCGCACAACTGGATGCCGGCACCGCCAACGCGTTTACCGCCGCGGGCGGGAAGGTGTTCCGAATCACGCATCGTGGGCAGCGCCTGCACGCCGTGCAAGGCGAGTCGTGGGAAGACCTTGAAGGGGTTTTTCTGCCGGGCTCCGTGCCCGTTGGCTGGGCCGCCGTCATCCGCCCTGATCGCACCATCGTCCATGACGGCCCGGCACAGGATGCCGCGCGCCTTGTACGAGAAAGCCTCGCATTGCTCGGCGCATCTGCCGGGCAGGCGTCTTCCCTGGCTCCTGTCGCACGCGCCGCTTGAGGTCTCACCATGAAACTTACGACTGCCCAACCTGCACGCCACCCACGCCCGACCACCAAGGCGATCGAACTGGCCTACCTGATCTTCGAGCGGCCAGACCTGACCAAGGCAGAGCAGTTCCTGACCGATTTCGGCCTGCACACCGTGGCGCGCGACGGCGAACGGCTGTTCATGCGCGGCACCAGTGCCGCCCCGTTCTGCTATGTCGTCCACAAGGCAGACACAGACCGCTTTGTCGGATTCGGCTTGCGTGTTGCCGACAGCAAAGACCTGGAAGCGCTCGCCCGCGTGCCGGGTGCACCGGGCGTGGAGCCAATCACCGCACCGGGCGGCGGACTGTGCGTACGCCTGCGTGATCCGTCTGGCTTTCGCGTCGACGCCGTCTGGGGCCAGGCGCCCGGCGGCACGCTGCCGCATCGTTCGGCAATGGCGCTCAATACGGCCGACAGCATCGTCCGCGTGAATGACACGCAGCGCGTTCAGGCGAAGCCGCAAGAGGTCATCCGCCTGGGCCACGTCGTGCTGGAAGTGGCCGACTACCAGGCCACGAGCGCCTGGTACACACAGCACTTCGGCTTCATTCCCAGCGATGTGCAGGTGCTGCCCGATGGCTCACCGGCGGTGGCGTTCATGCGGCTCGACCTGGGCGCAACGCCTGCCGATCACCACACGCTCGCACTCGCGCAGGGCTTCGCGCCGATCTACAGCCACAGCGCATTTGAAGTGATCGACGCCGATGCCATCGGCATGGGGCAGCGCATCCTGCGCGAACGCGGCTGGAAGCATGCGTGGGGCATCGGCCGGCACATCCTGGGCAGCCAGATCTTCGACTACTGGCAAGACCCCTGGGGCGACAAGCACGAACACTACTGCGACGGCGACATGTTCACCGCCGACCAGCCCACCGGTATCCATGCCGTGAGCCGTGAAGCGATGTCGCAATGGGGCCCTGTCATGCCGCGCAGCTTTACGAAACCCAAGCTCTCTCTGTCCAAGCTCGTCGCGCTGCTGCGCAACCTGCGCAACAGCCCCGACCTGACTGTCGGCAAATTGCGCACGCTGGCCAAGCTTTTCGCGTAACCCTTCCTTTACCGACAGCCCCGATACGCCCATGGCACTGAATGTCCTCCATTACCGATACCAGGGTCGCGCCCAGTGGGGCGTGATCCGCGCCGGCATGATCACGCCCATTCCGGGCGATTTCCCGACCACCGCGGCGTTTCTCCAGTCCAACACGGTGGAAGCGCTTTCGGGGTTGGCCGGCACCGCCATCAAGGTGTCTGAGGTCGAAATCCTTTCGCCGGTCACGCGCAATCAGCAGTTCGTCTGCCTGGGTGCGAATTACCGCCAGCACATGATCGAATCGGGCATGAACCCGGATGCAAAGCACTTCAACATGGTGTTCACCAAGGCGCCGGGCTGCATCGTGCCGGCCACGTCCGATGTGGTGCGGCCACGCCACGTGCGGTTTCTCGACTACGAGATCGAGCTGGGCCTCGTTATGAAACGCGAGGTGACGACACGCGAGTCGGTCACGGAAGCCAACCTGCATGACTACGTGGCGGGCATCGTCATCGTCAACGACTACTCGGCGCGCGACATCCAGATTCCGCAGATGCAGTTCTACAAGGGCAAGAGCTATCGCACGTTCGGCCCGGTGGGCCCGTACCTGTGCCTGTTGCAGCAACGCGACTTCGGCCGGCTGCGCGATCTGCAACTCAGGCTGACGGTCAACGGCGTGATCCGGCAAAGCGATTCCACCGCCAACCTGGTCCACGGGCCCGCAGAAACCTTGACCGAGCTGTCGGGCGTTCACGATCTGCACACCGGTGACCTGATCGCCACGGGAACGCCCGCGGGGTGCGCACTGAGCGTGCCGTCCCCCGCCAAGCAGCGCATCGCTGCGCTGTTGCCGGAAGTTACCAAGTGGCGGATGTTCATGAAGGTGCAGGCTGCGCGCCCGCAATACCTGAAGCCCGGCGACGTTGTCGAAGCGCGCATCTTCAGCGCAGACAGCGAGATCGACCTCGGCACGCAGCGCAACCGCGTGGTGGAAGACGCAGCATGAACGGCATTGCAAACCAGGGCGACATCCTCGCCATTGAAGCGCGGGGAATGCCCTCAGACCTACCGACCAGTACGTACGAAATGATCCGGCGCGGCGCCGCCATCAACCCGTCTGCACCAGCGCTCTCGTTCTTCCTGCGCGCGGCGGATCATCGCAAGGCGCAGACGTGGACGTATCGCGAGCTCGTGCGAGACATCACGCGCACGGCCAACCTGTTCACGCGGCTAGGGATTCGCCGCGATGAAGTGGTGGCCTACGTGCTGCCGAACCTGCCGGAAACGCATTTCGTGATCTGGGGCGGCGAGGCGGCGGGCACGGTCTGCGCCATCAACCCGCTGCTTGAAGGGCCCGCCATTGCCGATCTGCTGAAGGCTGCCGGCGCGCGCGTGCTCGTTACGCTGGCGCCGTTTCCGGGCACCGATCTGTGGCCGAAGGTGCAGCGCATTCTGGGCGAGGTGGCATCGCTCGAGCATCTGGTGCTCGTCAACCTGGCCGACCGAGTACGCGGGCCCAAGGGCTGGATGGCGCGACTCGTGCAGCGCAGGGAGTGCACGCGGCTGTACGGCCGGGAAGGCGTTCGTGCAGCCGTGCCCAGACATATCCACCTGCACGATTTCGGCCCGGCGATGGCGCGTGAATCCGGCGCAACGCTGGCGTTTCCGCGCGTCTTCAAGGCGGGGGATACGTCTTCATATTTCTGCACGGGCGGCACCACCGGCCTGCCCAAGATTGCCATGCGCAGCCATGGCAACGAGGTGGCCAATGCGTGGGCCGCAGGCCAGTTCCTCGGCAACAGCGTCGGCCCTGGCAAAACGATCTTCTGCGGGCTGCCTCTGTTTCATGTGAACGCCGTGCTGGCGACCGGTCTTCTGCCGTTTTCCAAGGGCGCGCACGTAGTGCTCGGCACGCCCCAAGGCTATCGCGGCGAGGGTGTTGTCGCGCGTTTTTGGGAGATCGTCGAGCACCATCGCATCAACTTTTTCAGCGCGGTGCCGACGTTGTATGCGGCGTTGCTCGATGTGCCCGTTGGCAAGCACGACATCGGCTCGCTGCAGTACGGCCTGTGCGGCGCGGCACCCATGCCCGTCGAAGTCTTCCGCACGTTCCAGCAGCGCACCGGCGTCAAGATTCTGGAGGGTTACGGCCTGACCGAAGGCACGTGCGTGAGCAGCGTCAACCCACCGCTGGGCGACCGGCGACTCGGCTCCATTGGCCTGCGTGTGCCGGGCCAACTCATGAAGGCCATAGTGCTCGGTGAAGACGGCCGGTATCTGCGTGATTGCACTACCGACGAAGCTGGTGTCCTCGTCATCTCGGGCCCGAACGTCTTCGGCGGCTACGTGCAGCCCGAGCACAACAAGGGACTGTGGATCGACCTGGGCGATGGCCGGGCGTGGCTCAACACGGGCGATCTCGGCCGCATGGACGGTGACGGCTATTTCTGGCTGACCGGCAGAAAGAAGGAACTCATCATCCGTGGCGGCCACAACATCGATCCGGCCACCATTGAAGAGCCGCTGCACCGGCACCCGGCTGTGCAGATCGCGGCGGCCATCGGGCGGCCCGATGCACATGCCGGCGAGCTGCCCGTGGCGTACGTCCAGCTCAAGCCCGGCGCCACGGCCAGCCACGAAGAACTAGCCGACTTCGTGCGCGAAACCATCCTTGAGCGCGCTGCGCAGCCAAAGCAAATCCACATCGTTGATGCCATGCCGCTCACGGCGGTGGGCAAGATCTTCAAGCCCGCGCTCAAGCGCATGGAAACCGCCGATGCCTTGCACTGCGCGCTGCGCGACGCAGGCATCGAGGGCGTGCGCCTCGTGCTGGATGAAGACAAGACTACCGGCATCTCGGTACGTGCGGGCCTGCGCGACCCGGCATCGCACGATGGCGTGGCGGCCGTCCTTGGCCGATTCCCGTTTTCGTTTTCCATCTCGTCAGACGGAGGCGCGCCTCCCTAGTCCGTCACGCCCCAGCCTGCCTTAGCCAATACAACGATTCCAAAACAGGAGACACACCATGGCGCACTTCACTCTGCGCTCCGCCCCCGCTCGTTCTTTTTTTGCCGTGGCGGCCGCCATCGCAATGGCAGCTCCCGTGGCACATGCCCAATCCAACGAAGCGCAGGCCGCCAGCGATGGCAGCTTCTTTGACCGCTACATCCGCGGGCGCAACGTGCTCTCGGTTGGGGTGCTTCATATTCATCCCACGGATTCGTCAACGCCGCTGTCCACCTCGACCAGCGCGCTGGGCCTGGGCACCTATGAATCGCCTGGCACCAGCGCCAAGACGGGCAGCTCAACCACGCTGTCACTCACGCAGACGTATTTCGTCAACGACAACTGGGCCGTTACGGCGGTCGGCGGCATCCCGCCCACCACTGACATCTACGGCCGGGGCAAGGTCATCGCGCCGGTGCCGGCGCTTGGCAACCTCACGCTCATTGATCTGGGACTGCCGAAGAACAACCCGGTCGCATCTGCCCGTGCGTGGAATCCTGCGCTCATTGGGCAGTACTACTTCGGCACCGCGCAGAGCAGGCTGCGGCCGTTCATCGGCGCGGGCGTCAGCTACAACTTCTTCACCCAACTGCGCCTGAACCCGAATTTCGTCAGCGCGATGCAGAACCTCGGCCAAGTCCTGCAGCTGGGTATGGGCCAGATCCCGACCGGCCCCGCCAAAGTGTCAGCAGCGACCTCCAGTTCCTGGGCGCCAGTCGCCAACATCGGCATGTCTTACGAGTTCGCCCAGAACTGGACGCTGGTCGGCACCGTCGCCTATCTGCCGCTCAAGACCACTTCGACCATCACGCTGCGCAGCCAGGAAGGCCAGGTACTGGCCGTCAACAAGACGGTGATCAACGTGAAGCCGGTCGTCTTCAGCCTGAATGTTGGATACCGGTTCTAGTGGGTCGCCCACTACTGCGTAACTACTAAGGGATGCGGTTACAGGGAATGCAAGGGCAGGCCAGGCACAAATCCATCGATGATGTCTTCGGCCATCTTCGCGGCAGCGCGTTTTGCCGTTCCAATGCTGTCCCATTGGGTGGCCAGCAGTGGGAAGATCCGGGAGCGTTCGGTACTCGGTGGCTGCCCTTCCTCGCAGATCAACACGGAAGCACTGTAAGACCGGTCGGGACGAGGCTCGTGCCATTCACGAGGCGGATCGAACAGATAGATGAGGGGGTAAACATCGAACCCCTTGTAGCGGCAAATCGGATAAGCGTCCACGGCAATCTCCGTTGAAGGGGGTGGCCCACTGTACGCTCTTTGTGCCGGCTTCGTTGAACTACCCGCGAATAACCAAATGCGGACGAAGCGGCGCCTATGCGTGACGTGATCCCGCCGGTCTGAGATCGCCTTCCCAAGGCTGCACGCGCATGTCGAGCGTATGGTCGCCCTGCGCAGTTTTCGCGTGAAGACTGTCTCGAATCACTTGCCCGATGGCCAGCCGACACAAGGCTTCAATGCTGCCCTTGGCTGCGGCCCCAAGATCCGGGGCGCTTGCCAACAGCCTGAAGGACCGCCTTCCTTCACCAACGAAACTGGTGAACTGCACGCAGTTCGGCTCCCCATCGCGGATAAAACCGACCGTGATGGAATACGCCATGCTCTTTGCCGCGCCGGGGAGGGTGCAGAGAAAGCTGGTCTTACCAGAGGCATGCGTCATCTTGTTTCCTGGCTGGTCATGCAAGGTGGGGCGCCCATTCCAGACGCGGTGAATGTGATTCACGCCGCGAGTCGCCACATCAGCAGGCAAGAGCGCCCAGGTGCGGAAACCCATGCTTTCGTACTGAACGACGCAAGAACCGTAGTGCTGCGGCCGGGCTCACTCTACTCCGATCAATGCGCGGCGGCATGACGATCTTTCGAAGTGCGGCATAGGATGCTGCGTGTGCTCAGCAGCGGGGTAAGCCAATGCCGCTCGCGACGAGCGGGGGTTGCGAGAAGCTGTTACCATGCGCAACCTTTGCCCATCGTTCAAATGGATCGGGCAGGGTGCCCAGCAAGACAACACATAAAGCGCTGGCCACCCGTCGGGCGTACACCCGAATCACCTTGGGCCGTGTGGCCCATCACCTACCTGACCGGCGGTTTATCCGCTCCGTATGCAGCGCGCATGTACTGGCGTGCTCTCCTACGCAAGTACGGTCACCTCGTTTCCAATCGCTTGCGCCATGCATTTGCATGCCTGCGGCAAAGCATTGGCCTTACCCATCGTGGCGTAGCTCGTCAGCCGGAACTGGTTTGCCCAGCGCCCCGCCTGCATCTGCTCTCGCCCGAACCTAGCACTGTATTGAACAAAGTCGACTCCCCGTACACGGTATCCGTGTACCCAATTGAACAAGAACCCGGCGTCTGGTTTGCCACCTATCTCATCAACGAGTACCGGGATGGCACGGAACGCCTTCTCGCCAACGTCTCGATGCGCCACAACGTGCATGGCACCGAAGCCCTCGCGAGGAATGCCGCGCGGCTTGCCGGAAGAGCGGCCATCGCACGCCTGACGCACCGCCACACGAACTGAACCACGCAAGCCGCCTTAGGGCGGCTTTTTCGCTTGCGGCAACGGCAGGCGCAACTCCGAAGTCAAAGAGAAGGAAATCACCATGTCTGCCAGTGAAGAGTGGGAAGAGCTGCATCTGACGCCCCAGGGGTGGAAAGATGGCAGCTATCGGCACGTACCGGGTGATGCGGTCATCGTCACGCCACCGGCCGATGATGTACTGACGGTGCGCAGGCATGTGGCTGCCGTCTATGGCGGCCCCTCACGTGTGACGGAAGACAGAACGCCGCGCACCGATGACATGAGCCAGATCGAGCAATTGCTGTTGAAGTACGGCGGCCCTGTGTTTGGCGTCTAGCCGAAGACGATGTTGACGAACGCGTAGCCTAATGCCAAGGCGCTTCCGCGGCGCCCGCCCCATATCAGGCCCACGTTACTTAAGAGAGGAGTTGGCATGACACTTTGCCGCGATTGCCTTGCGATCGAAGTCCACCGACTTGGTGCGCCAGGCCATGCTTTCCTGAGAATCACTGACACGCAGCGCATCAAAGCCTCCAAGACTTCCGCCGTCACGGTGAGCACGTTCATATGCCGCACGTGCGGCGCGAACTGGACCTATCGCGAAGGGAAAAACGTGCCCAACCCGGGATGGTCCCTCGATGATTAGGCGACTGCATTGCCGACGCCATTGCGCCATGGCATCGCCTCGCTCTGCTCGTGCGTTCCAAGGCGTGCGATCAATCAGGGGCGTCTGTGGCTTGAACATGGACGGTCAAGCGTCGACGTCGAACCCTGGAGGGCGGCATGCGAGCCTCAAACCGTCGCATTCCGCAGTCTGAGCTCCAAATTTCCGACCTCCGAGAGACGCCTTCCACCCTCTGACGGTCGAGCGTCGGCCTCAACGGGACAACGTCGCCCCTTTGACGGCGAAGCACGGGTCTCCGAGGTCCGATGGGTCGGATGTTTTGGGCCCGCGTTCAGACCTCGGAGGGCCATGCGCGGGTGTTTGACCGCGGAATGTCGCGCTCACACACCCGACATCGAATGTTTGAGATCGACGAGCGCCTCACCAGAGGTTCAGCATGCGGTGTTTTGCGAGACGGTAGCGTTGTCGGCACGGCCGGCTATACCATCCGCTGAGCAAGACCCATCAATCTGCTGCCATGATCAACCCACACCGCATCGATTTTGTTTCTCTGTCGCTGTTCGCTTTGGTGGCGCGCACGGGCAGCATCAGCAAGGCGGCCGCATTGGCGCATCTGGCGGTTGGCGCTGCGAGCAAGCGGATTTCCGATCTGGAGGTCGGGATGGGCGCGCCGCTGTTGGAGCGCCATTCGCGGGGCGTGACGCTCACGGTGGCTGGCCAGGCGCTCTACCGCCATGCGCAGCGCATCCTCGCGGACGTCGATCTGCTTGCCGCCGAATTGTCGGACTTCACCTCGGGCATCGTCGGCGTCGTGCGGCTCTGGGCGAATACCTCCGCGGTGACGCAATTCCTCCCACAGCAGCTGGCAACGTTCACGCAGGCCAATCCGGGCATCCGCATCGAGCTGGAAGAGAAGAACAGCAGCGATATTGTCCTGGCCGTGCTCGACGGCCGGGCTGACGTCGGCATCTTTGCGGACCGCACGCCGACGCTGGGCCTCCAGTGTCTGGATTACCGCGAAGACCATCTCGGGCTGGTCGTGCCCAAGCAGCATCCGCTCAGCCGTCGCAGAGAGCTTCATTTGGTCGAAGCCCTCGACTACGACTTTGTCAGCCTGTCAGAAGGGACATCGCTGGCCGAACGCTTACAGACCGAAACCGAGGCCATGGGGCGTCGCCTCAAGCTGCGCATTCGCGTGCGAAGCTTCGACGCAATGTGCCAGATGGTCGCCGCCGGGATGGGTGTCGCCGTGCTCCCCTTGCAGGCGGTACGTGAGTTGGTGCGCTCAATGCAGCTGCGCCAGATCGCGCTCAAGGATGACTGGGCCCAGCGGAGCCTGTTGCTGGGCCTGCGTGACATCAATGCGGTGCCACGCCATGTCCGCACATTGATCGAGCATCTGAGGTCGACCACCCCGTAGGTTCCAAGGCCGCTTTCGCGTTTCGTGAAAGCTCGGTTCTCGCATTTGTTCTTCTGGCGCGGCCCGGCCGCAACCAGAATGCCTGCACGCGCCATTCAGAGCGCACCACAACGATGCAGGTTGCCAGCCTCACCCATGTGAGCGCCCCGTCGCCTGACATCGGCATCCACAGGAGACAACGATGGCTGGCACGGAAACCATGCCGCTTCAGGCGGCCACACCACCGACGCAAATCGACGAAGCACGCATCGTCAGCAAGATAGCGTGGCGCGTCATGCCGCTGATCATGGTGTGCTATCTGTTTGCGTTCTTTGATCGCATCAACATCAGCTTTGCCAAGTTTTCATTGCAGACCGATCTGGGTCTGAGCGACACCGCATACGGGCTCGGCGCCGGGTTGTTCGTCGTGGGCTATGTGCTGTTCGAGGTACCGAGCAACCTCATGCTGTACAAGGTGGGCGCCCGTCGGTGGATTGCCCGCATCATGGTTTCGTGGGGCATTGCCACCGCGCTGATGGCGTTTGTGCAAACCGAATGGCAGTTCTATGGGCTGCGCTTCGTGATTGGTGCGATGGAGGCAGGTTTTGCTCCGGGCGTCCTGTACTACCTGACGATCTGGTTCCCGGCGGCTTACCGCGGTCGGATGACGTCCATGCTGTTCCTGGCATCTGCGTTTGCCGGGCTGCTTGGGGCGCCTGCATCGGGCCTGGTGCTTTCACACATGGACGGTGTGCTTGCCATGCGCGGCTGGCACTGGTTGTTCCTGGTGGGCGGGCTGCCTTGCGTGCTTCTTGGATACATCGTCTTCAAGGTGCTCAAGGACCGCATTGAAGATGCCCGTTGGCTTGCGCCGGAGGAGCGTGCGCTGCTGAGCGCCAACATCGCGCGACAGAACCGCGATATAGCCGGCCACTCGCTGATCGGTGCGTTGAAGACGCCGGGTTTCCTCATGCTCGGGCTCATCTACTTCCTGATCCAGGTGAGTTCGTACGGCCTGAACTTCTGGGCGCCGCACATGATTCGCACGTCTGGTATCACCAACCCCACCACCATCGGTCTGCTGACGGCTGTGCCCTACCTGTGCGGGGCGATCACCATGGTCGTCGTGGGACGTGTGTCAGACCGTACGGGCGAACGCCGCAAGTTCGTGATTGGGCTGATGGTGCTGGCCTCGGTTGGATTCTTCAGCGCCGGCATTTTTGACAAGCAGACCGCCATGCTGGTCCTGGCCCTCGCGATGATGGGTGCGGGCGTAGTGGCCGCGATTCCCGCGTTCTGGGCGCTGCCTCCCAAGCTCGTCGCAGGCGCCGGGGCAGCAGCCGGCATTGCCCTGATCAACACGCTGGGCCAGCTGGGCGGCATCGTGAGTCCGGTGGTCGTCGGACGCATCAAGGACATGGCGGGCAGCACCACGCCGGCGCTTTACCTGATTGGCGGCCTCGGGCTTGTGTGTGCGGCCATCCTGACGTTCGCGATGCCAGCCCAGCTGCGCGCCAAAGACTGAGGTAGAGAGATGCAACAACAACACGTGCAATCCGGTAACGAAATCCATTGCGCTCCCATGGCACTCCAAGGGGTGCGCGTCATCGAGATGGGGCAATTGATCGCGGGGCCCTTTGCTGGCAAGACGCTCGGTGAGTTCGGCGCCGAGGTGATCAAGATCGAGCCACCCGGCGCGGGCGACCCCCTGCGCAACTGGCGCATGCTGAAGGACGGCACCTCCGTTTGGTGGCAGGTGCAGTCGCGCAACAAGCGCTCCGTGGCGCTCGACCTGCGCAACCCGGAAGCGCAAGAGATCGCGCGAGAACTGATTGCTTCAGCCGATGTGCTCATTGAGAATTTCCGCCCCGGCACGCTGGAAAGCTGGGGGCTCGGCTGGGATGTGCTGTCGGAGCTGAACCCGGGCCTGGTGATGTTGCGTATCTCTGGCTACGGGCAGACGGGGCCATACCGTGACTTGCCCGGGTTCGGCGCCATCGGCGAAGCCATGGGCGGCCTGCGGCATCTCACCGGCGAGCCGGGTCGCATACCTGTGCGGTGCGGCATCTCCATTGGCGACACGCTCGCCGCGTTGCACGGCACGATCGGCATCCTCACGGCGCTGTATCACCGCAAAGTGAACGGCGGCAAGGGCCAGGTCATCGACGTGGCCCTGAACGAGGCCGTGCTCAACGTCATGGAAAGTCTGATCCCGGAGTACAGCGCGTTTGGTGCCGTACGAGAGGCTGCAGGGAGCGCCTTGCCGGGCATCGCACCGTCGAATGCCTATCGTTGTGTGGACGGCTACATCTTGATCGCTGGCAATGGTGACAGCATCTTCAAGCGCTTGATGCACACCATCGGGCGCATCGATCTCGCGGACGATCCTGCCTTTGCCAATAATGCGGGCCGTGTCGCTCGAGTTGAAGAACTGGATGGCGCCATTGGCAGCTGGACAGCATTGCGAACGGTCGAAGAGGCGTTGCACCTGCTGGCTGAAGCGCGCGTACCGGCCGGGAAAGTCTATACCGCCAAGGACATCGTTGAAGACCCGCACTACCGTGCGCGGGACATGATCCTCCCGCAGCGCACCCGTGAAGGCGACACGTTGGAAGTGCCGGGCGTGGTCCCCAAATTGGAGGGCACACCGGGCACCGTTCGCACCGCCGCGCCGCGATTGGGAGAGGACACGACTGCGGTGTTGCGAGAACTCGGTATCGCCGATGATCAGATCGACGTGCTGCGGAACAAAGGAGTCATCGCATGAGCGCCTGGAACGGGAATCACCGCCGCATCCACATCCAGGAGGTTGGCACGCGGGATGGATTGCAGGCCGAATGCACCTTTGTACCCACGGAAGAGAAGATTGCGCTGATCGATGCGCTGTCCTCTTTGGGCCTCGCCAAGATCGAAGTCACCGGATTCGTTTCGCCCAAGGCCATTCCCGTCCTGGCTGACGCGGAGGCCGTGATGAAAGGCATCCGTCGCGTGCCGGGCACGGTGTACAGCGCGCTCGTGCCGAACGTGCGGGGCGCCGAGCGTGCGATCGACTGCGGGGCGGATGAGGTGAACCTTGTCATGTCGGCCACCGAAACGCACAACCTCGCAAATTTGCGCATGACCCGTGAGCAGTCGTTTGGCGGGCTGCGCGAAGTGGCTGCGTTGGCTCGCGGGGCTGGCGTTCGCGTCAATGTCTCGCTCTCATGCGCATTCGGCTGTCCGATGGAAGGCGAAGTCGAGATGGCGACCGTGCTGGACTGGGCGGAGCGCTTTCACACGCAGTTGGGCGCCGACAGCATCACGCTGTGCGATACCACCGGGATGGGGTATCCCACGCAGGTGAACAGGCTTGTGCGAGCGTTCCGTGAACGATGGGCCGATGCGGCGTTGACGCTGCACTTCCATAACACCAGAGGCATGGGGCTCGCCAATGTGCTGGCGGCAATCGAGGCCGGCGCAGACCGCTTCGACGCTTCACTGGGTGGCATTGGTGGCTGTCCGTACGCACCTGGCGCCACCGGGAACATCTGTACCGAAGATACCGTGCATGCGCTTGAACTGATGGGCTACGACACGGGAGTCGACCTGGCTGGGCTGGTGGCTGTATCGCGTCGCCTTCCTGCGTTGGTCGGACACGACACGCCAAGTCAGATCGCTAAAGCCGGACAACGGCTTCAACTGCATCCCGCTCCGCACGACCTCGAGGCGATACGAGCGCGAGCAGAGGCGCGAGTCTGACAAGGTAGTCAGCGCAATCCAGTCAGCCGTTTGCTGTTGGGGGGGAGGCAGGCTCCGCTGTCGGAGCTTGCGTGTCCGCCTCTTCGACGGCATTGCTCAATAGGGCTTGAGCACTGTACAGGCGCGTGGGTATAGGCATTCAGCACCCAGGAAAGGTCGGCCGCAGTGGCTTGCGGAAATCCTGCACGTAATGCGCTGAACGCAGCAAACAGCATCGTGCCGTCCATCGAAACCAGGAACACCGCAACGCTGGCCACCCCGAACACTGGCCAAGGGGATGCGGTGTCGAGGTGTGCATTGGGCAAAATCGAAGCGTTCGCGGCAGAAGCCGCGGCTGCTGAGCTGTCTGGATTCGTCATTAGGCTCTTCCGATAATGTGTGAGCCGGATCTGCTTCGGGCAACACGTTTCAGGAGAGCCCGAACGTCTTGCGCAGACTTGAGTCGACCGGTCCTGCCGGCATGAAACGGCGCAGCTTGCTCAGAAGGGATGCTTCGCCTTTGGGGGTAAGGCGCATCTTCCATGCCCCCAGTGCAGCATCGACGATGGTGCTTGCGACACCATCGGGGTCCGGCGCCTTCTGGACGCTTTTTTGAATGGCCTGTGAAACAACACCACGCTCCGCGTCATAGGCCGCGACTTTGGAAGCCGCATGGGGCGCGTTGGTATCCAGGCTGGTCTTGGTGAATGAGGGTTCCACAAGCGAGACACGAATGCCGAACTTGCGCACCTCGTGGTCCAGCGTCTCGGACATTCCCTCCACTGCGTGCTTAGATGCCGAATAGAGGCCCATGTAAGGCGCCGGCAGAAAGCCCAGCACCGAGCTGATGTTGACGATGCGTCCAGAACGCTGCGCCCGCATATGCGGCAATACGGCTTGCGTGGTACGCAGGATGCCGAACACGTTGGTGTCGAATAGGGTCTGTGCTTCGGCAACCGATGTTTCCTCAGTTGCGCCGAGCAGGCCCACACCAGCGCTGTTGACCAGCACATCGATGCGGTCCGCTCGCCTGATGATGGTATCGACACCGTGCCGAACCGAGGCTTCATCGCGGACATCCATCTGGATCAGTTCAACGCCGGCGATTGGCTGTGTTCTTGCGAGGTTGCGTACGGTGCCGAACACTCTGCAGCCTCGCAGGGCAAACTTTGCAGCGGTGGCACGGCCGATGCCCGAGGACACGCCGGTGATCACGACAACTTTGGAATTCGACATGGCAGCTTCTTTGTGTATGGGTGAGTGGGGCTTGCGGTAAATGGGTTCTTCAGTGCGCGCTATTGGCTGGCAATTGCGGTCGATGTATCGGGCTGCCAGCCACCACCCAGCGCCTTGAAGGCGGCGACGGCGGCGCGTGCCGATTCGGTTTGCGCTTGCGCGCGCGCATCCGATGCACGCAGCAAGCTTTCGTCGGCTTGCAGGACTTCGATCAGGCTGACGACGCCTTTTTGGTACGCGGCAAACGAAGCGTTCCGCGCGCGGCTGAGCGAATCGACGCCTTGCGTGAGCACGGCGGTCTGTTCCTCGCGCTTGACCAGTGCAGAGAACGCGTCTTCCACGTCTTCCGTGGCGCGCAGCACGGCGAGCCGGTATGCGGCCAGCATCTCGGCTTCCTGGGCTTTGGCCTGATCGATCTGCGCATTGATGCGACCGAAATCAAAGAGGCGCCAGCGCAGGCCGAGCACGCCAGCAAACTGACTGGCGCCACTGCCGAATAAGCTGCCGGCGCCCACCGATGTGGCGCTACCCAGCAGGCCGCTAAGCGAGAACTTCGGGTAGTACTCTGCAATGGCAACGCCGATGCGCGCGTTGGATGCCTCCAGGCGACGTTCAGCAACGATGAGATCCGGCCGGCGCCTTAGCAACTCGCTTGGCGATCCATTGATGGCGATCTGCGGCGCGGCCGGAATGTCGGCGTCTTGCGCAAGCTCCGTCCGATGTGTACCCGGCAGCGCGCCGAGCATTACGTCCAGTGCGTTCATCGCCGCGTGGAGGCCCGTCTCAAGCTGCGGGATGGACGCGCGCACCTGAGCGAGCGCGCCCTCTGCCTGCCTGACTTGAAGCTCGGCAGCCAGCCCCTTGCCGTATAGCAGGTTGATGGTGGAGAGCAATTCCTCCTGTGTTTGCACCTGGTGACGGGCCACCTTCAGGCGCGTTTGCAAGCCGCGGATGGTGATGTAGATATCAGCGGTCTGCGCGGCCACTGCCAGCCGTGTGGCGACTGCGCCTGCCCGGGAGGCCTGATAGTCGGCCAATGCTGCCTCTCGGCCACGGCGCAGTCCGCCGAATACGTCCAGTTCCCAGCTTGCGTTGACGTCGGCCTCGAACGCGTTGCCGTAGCGGTCGAAGCCCGGCCTTGCATTCAATACGCGGCCTAGAGGCGTTTCGACGGACTGATATGCACGCGCCGCTTGGCCTGTGACATTGCCCGAGGGCAGCAACGCGGCGTTGGCCGCACCCAGACCAGCGCGCGCTTGTGTAACACGGGCGAAGGCTTGGGCGAGGTCCAGGTTCTGTTCCAACGCGAGTTGAACAATCCGTGTGAGCTGCGGATCGCCAAAACCGGCCCACCACGCGGACAGATCCGCTGGACCATGGGCGGGCCGTTGCTCGACCGAGGTCTGACCCAGGAATCGATCGGGAACCGGCGCCTCCGGCTTCACATAGTTGGGGCCGACAGCGCACCCTGTGGCCAGGCCGGCAACGAGAAGGGCTGCAAGGGAGTGTTTTGGCAACATGGCGACGTCCATCGAAGTTTTGAGTGACTATAGTACAAATCGGTCACAAGTTGTTCAACTATCTCGACTGGCGTAAGCTGAAGCCCATGAAAACCACTCCTTACCCCGTTTCCGCCCGCGGCCCGGCGGACCATGACGTACGAGATCAGATCGTCGCCGCCGCCACCGAGCACTTCAGTCGGTACGGCTACGAGAAGACCGCTGTGTCCGATCTGGCCAAGGCGATTGGTTTTTCCAAGGCCTACATCTACAAGTTCTTCGAGTCCAAGCAGGCCATTGGCGAGATGATTTGCGCCAACTGCCTGCGCGAGATCGAGTCCGACGTGAATGCCGCTTTGGCCGAGGCCGGGTCCCCGCCGGAGAAGCTCCGCCGCATGTTTAAAGCCTTGACGGAGGCTAGTCTTCGGCTGTTTTCCCACGACCGTAAGCTCTACGAAATCGCTGCCTCGGCTGCGACCGAGCGGTGGCAGTCGGTGATCGCCTATGAGGGCCGCATCCAGCAACTGCTGCGCAATGTCCTGCAGGAGGGGCGCGAGACCGGAGACTTCGAGCGCAAGACGCCGTTAGACGAGGCTACGGCGGCCATCTACCTGGTCATGCGTCCGTTCATGAATCCGTTGCTTTTGCAGTACAGCTTCGACTACACGGAGGTCGCGCCTGGGCTGCTTTCCAGCCTCGTACTCCGAAGCCTTTCTCCCTGACGCTCAGATTTTTGTATGTGACCATTGACTAAATTAGTCACTTGAACAAGAATGAAAGCCCAGATCATCCTGTCGATGGGGCTTTCATGCTTTCGCGTCGCTTTATCACCTCTACCGCTGTTCTTGCATTGCCGCTGACGTTGACCGCTTGCGGCGAAAAGGCTCCCGGCGACCCGCGCACCGAGGCCCCATTGGTGCGTGTTGCATTCGTTCAGCCCGTTGCGTCGGCATCCCGATCGTTCACGGGTGTCGTGGCTGCCCGGGTGCAGAGCGACCTCGGCTTCCGCGTGCCTGGCAAGGTGCTGGAGCGGTTGGTGGATGCAGGTCAGACCGTCAAGCGCGGGCAGCCGCTCATGCGCATCGACCCGGTCGATCTGAAGCTCGCCGCGCATGCGCAGCAAGAAGCCGTAGCGGCCGCCCGCGCACGCGCGCAGCAGACGGCGGAAGATGAAGCGCGCTACCGCGATCTGCGCGGGACTGGCGCGATTTCCGCTTCCTCTTACGACCAAGCTAAGGCGGCGGCGGACGCGGCAAAAGCGCAATTGAGCGCCGCTGAAGCGCAGGCGGATGTCGCCCGCAACGCCAGCCGTTACGCAGAACTCGTTGCCGACGGTGACGGCGTGGTCATGGAAACGTTGGCCGAGCCCGGCCAAGTCGTTAATGCCGGGCAGGCGGTGGTGCGCTTGGCTCACGCTGGCCGCCGTGAGGCAGTGGTCCAGTTGCCGGAAACGTTGCGTCCCGCAATCGGCTCGGTCGCGCAGGCCACGTTGTTCGGCAGGGAAGGCGACGGCACGCCCGCCAAGCTGCGGCAACTATCGGATGCTGCGGACCGGCTTACCCGCACGTATGAAGCGCGCTATGTGCTCGACGGCGATCTGGCCAACGCGCCGTTGGGCGCGACCGTCACGATTCGGATTCCCGAGCGGGCAGCGACGGCGCAAGGCGATCTTCAAGTGGCCGATTTGCAGGTACCCCTCGGTGCCGTGTTCGACGCCGGCAAGGGCCCCGGCGTGTGGGTCATCCAGGGTGATCCAGCGAAGGTCTCGTGGCGGTCCATCGCGCTCCTGCGCCTAAGCGATGAAGGCGCCCGCGTTGCAGGCCAGGTCAAGCAGGGAGACCGCATAGTCGCGCTCGGCGCACAACTGCTACGCGAAGGACAGCAAGTGCGCGTGGCAGGTCAGCAGGCCGCTACCGCAGTTGCTGCAATTGCAGAGGTGCGCCCGTGAGCCAAGGTCGTTTCAACCTCTCGGCCCTGGCGGTGCGCGAGCGTGCCGTTACGCTGTTCCTCATCTGCCTCATCTCGCTGGCGGGGCTTATTTCGTTCTTCAAACTGGGCCGCGCGGAAGACCCGGCGTTTACGGTCAAGGTGATGAACATCGTCACTGTGTGGCCGGGCGCCACCGCGCAGGAAATGCAGGACCAGGTGGCTGAGAAGATCGAAAAGCGCATGCAGGAGCTGCGCTGGTACGATCGCACGGAAACGTACACGCGGCCCGGTCTCGCGTTCACTACGCTAACGTTGCTCGATAGCACGCCACCATCGGAAGTGCAGGAGGAGTTCTATCAAGCGCGCAAGAAGGTCGGTGACGAGGTGGCCAACCTGCCGTCCGGCGTGATCGGACCCATCGTCAATGACGAATATTCGGACGTGACCTTTGCCCTGTTTGCACTGAAGGCACAGGGCGAGCCGCAACGTGCGCTCGCGCGCGATGCGGAGACGCTGCGCCAGCGCCTGCTGCACGTGCCAGGCGTGAAGAAGGTGAACATCATCGGCGAACAGTCCGAGCGCATCTACGTCGAGTTCTCACATGACCGGCTGGCGACGCTCGGCGTGAGCCCGCAAGACGTGTTTGCCGCGCTCAACAGCCAGAATGCACTGACGGCCGCCGGCTCGGTCGAAACGAAAGGGCCGCAGGTGTTCATCCGCCTGGATGGCGCGTTTGACGAGCTGCAGAAGATTCGCGATACGCCGGTGGTCTCGCAGGGCCGCACGCTGAAGCTCTCGGACATTGCCACTGTCAAGCGCGGTTATGAAGACCCCGCCACATTCATGGTGCGCAATGGCGGGCAGCCCGCGTTGCTGTTGGGCGTCGTCATGCGCGATGGATGGAACGGGCTCGATCTGGGCAAGGCACTCGACAAGGAAGTCGGCGCCATCAATGCGGACATGCCGCTCGGCATGAGTCTGACTAAGGTGACGGACCAAGCCGTCAACATCGCCGGTGCAGTCGACGAGTTCATGCTCAAGTTCTTTGCTGCGCTACTGGTGGTGATGCTGGTGAGCTTTATCAGCATGGGCTGGCGCGCAGGCCTTGTGGTGGCCGCAGCCGTGCCACTGACGCTCGCCGTGGTGTTTGTGGTCATGGCCGCGACAGGAAAGAACTTCGATCGCATTACCCTCGGGTCGCTGATCCTGGCGCTGGGCCTGCTAGTGGACGACGCGATCATCGCCATCGAAATGATGGTGGTGAAGATGGAAGAGGGCTACAGCCGCGTGGCCGCTTCGGCCTATGCGTGGAGCCACACCGCCGCGCCCATGCTGTCGGGCACGCTGGTCACGGCCGTCGGCTTCATGCCCAACGGCTTTGCGCGATCCACGGCGGGTGAATACACCAGCAACATGTTCTGGATTGTCGGCATTGCGCTGATTGCATCCTGGGTGGTCGCGGTGGTGTTCACGCCGTACCTGGGCGTGAAGATGCTGCCCGATTTCAAGAAGGTCGAAGGCGGCCACGATGCGATTTACGACACCCCGCGCTACAACCGCTTCCGAGTGCTGCTCGGGCGCGTGATTGCGCGCAAATGGCTAGTCGCGGGCGCGGTGGTGGGCCTCTTCGCCTTGGCCATTGCGGGCATGGCGGTGGTTAAGAAGCAGTTCTTCCCGATCTCGGATCGCCCAGAAGTGCTGGTCGAGGTGCAGATGCCTTATGGCACGTCGATCAACCAGACCGACGCGGCGACCGCAAAGATCGAAGCCTGGCTCGCCAAGCAGAAGGAAGCCAAGATCGTGACGGCTTATATCGGCCAGGGCGCGCCGCGCTTCTATCTGGCGATGGGGCCGGAGCTGCCCGACCCCTCGTTCGCCAAGATCGTGATCCGCACCGACAGCCAGGAAGAGCGTGACATGCTGAAGCAGCGGCTACGTCAGGCGGTTGCAGATGGCCTGGCCCCGGGGGCGCGTGTACGTGTCACGCAGCTTGTGTTCGGGCCATATTCGCCGTTCCCCGTTGCCTATCGCGTCACTGGCACGGATGCGGAAACGCTGCGGCGTATCGCTGCTGATGTGCAGCATGTCATGGACGCCAGCCCGATGATGCGCACGGTCAATACGGACTGGGGCACGCGCGTCCCCACGCTGCATTTCACCTTGCAGCAAGACCGTCTGCAAGCCGTTGGCCTGACTTCCAGTGCCGTCGCGCAGCAACTTCAATTTCTGCTCAACGGCGTTCCGGTGACGGCAGTGCGCGAAGACATCCGCACCGTGCAGGTGACGGCGCGCTCGGCCGGCAACGTGCGGCTCGACCCGGCCAAGGTCGGAGACTTCACGCTGGCCGGTGCCAATGGGCAGCGCATTCCCCTCTCGCAGATCGGCAAGATCGAGGTGCGCATGGAGGAGCCCATCATGCGCCGTCGCGACCGCATGCCGACCATCACGGTGCGTGGCGATATTGCCGACGGTCTGCAACCGCCCGATGTGTCGACCGCCATCAGCAAGCAGCTTCAGCCCATCATCGAGAAGCTGCCGAGCGGATACCGCATTGAGCAAGCCGGTTCAATCGAAGAGTCGGGCAAGGCGACGAAGGCCATGCTGCCGCTGTTCCCTATCATGTTGGCCGTGACGCTGCTGATCCTCATCTTCCAAGTGCGATCCATTCCGGCGATGGTGATGGTCTTCCTGACCAGTCCCCTCGGGCTGATCGGCGTGGTGCCGACGCTGATCCTGTTCGGCAAGCCGTTCGGCATCAACGCGCTGGTCGGCCTGATTGCGCTGTCAGGCATCTTGATGCGCAACACGCTGATCCTAATCGGTCAGATCCAGCACAACAAGGATGAGGGGCTGGACCCGTTCAGGGCCGTCGTAGAGGCTACGGTGCAGCGAGCGCGTCCGGTGATCCTCACCGCCTTGGCCGCCATCCTCGCCTTTATTCCGCTCACCCATTCGGTGTTCTGGGGAGCACTGGCTTACACCCTGATTGGCGGCACGTTCGCAGGGACGATCCTGACGCTGGTGTTCTTGCCAGCCATGTACTCCATCTGGTTCAGGATTGGGCCGGGCTATGCGACGAAGGCGCCGCCGGATCGGCATCAGACCGAACAACAGGCAGGGAGCCTTGTGCCGGAGTAACGCCGACTAGAAAGCGTATGTGCTGGGCAGGTGTTTCAGTCAGAGGGGCTTAATTTCATTGAAGAAGATGATTGCCAAGTCGGAAGTACCTAGCGTGCTCGCTCTCGCACCGCTGACAGCTTCGCGTGCCACGACGGTCGCCCAGTTTGAGCGGAGCGCGCAAAGGGAATGCGAAAGGCCCGTGATGGGAAATGGGGCCCTTTGATCCGCTCAGCGGCGGCATGCCGACCAGCACTCAGAATCAAGATGCCGGCACGATGAGGCTCACGGTGCCTCAGACGTTGTGTTGAATTCCGCGTATGCAGCGGTAAATTTTGGCTCACGCCTGCCCCGTGTTACCTCCGTTCTCTCTCGACCTTAGGGGCAGGCGTTTTTTTATTGATTGCATTCTGGAGTGACGGGCGCGGGAGCCTCGACACCCCCCCAGCTTTTTTATAGAGCGGGCCAACAAGCAGGGTGGTCCTAGGCTGGAAGCGGCCTGTGGAGCAGGACGTATCACTACACCGATCGCCCGTTCCGGGCATCTACATCACACTCCCCGTGCTTGGATGAGCGTTCCTGTTGTCCTCCGTCGCGTCACTGCGATCTAGGAAGAACGGAACGGCCTGCCCGCAGCGACGGAGAACTCCTGCAGGATAAGTGACTGAAAACAAAGGAAAAGATGCTGAGGCTGCCGCCTTGATCGTCGAGGTAGTTCCAAATTGAGTGACTGAAGTTCCAAATGTCGAGATTCACTCAACGCTGAACCGGTAGGTCAGGATTTGCAGGCCTTCCCGGCCGAGTTGCTCGGCCAACGTTGAACTCGTGGTTCGCTTAACTTTGAACTATCCGCGTTTTGGTTCACGTAACTCTGAATTTTCGCGGGTGCCCGTCGGCCCTGGACGTCCTGATACAACCTCTCTGGAAATCCGACGCGCTAGGCGAGCGCAAGTCACAAGCTGCCTGCCCGCTCTCGGGATCGAAACAGTGGAAGAGAGCAGGGATTAGCCCACAACTGAGTGTGGAACTGTCCATGCCGCACAGCAAAAGAGGCTAGGCTTCGTATTCCGTCAACTGCTCGCCGCGGCCCGCGATGCGAAACATGCGTATTCCCCCAATGAAGGCGATCATCGCGTTCGAATCCGTCGCGCGGACGAAGAGCGTGAATCGCGCGTCCGAAGAGCTTGGCCTGACAGCGTCGGCTGTCAGCCACCAGATCAGCAATCTGGAGGCGGCGATTGGCCAGCCTTTGTTCTTCCGGCAAGGGCGCGGCTTAGTACTGACGCCCGTAGGTGAGCAGTACTTGCGTGACATCACGGGGGCGCTTGCCGACCTGGGCCGCGCCACTGAGCGCGCCTCCAGCCGCGCCGAAGTTGAGATCTTGCGCGTGCACTCCAGCCCAAGCTTCGGCCTGATGTGGCTATTGCCCCGGCTCGCGGCGTTCCAGGAGGACCACAGCGACATCCGCTTGAATGTCTCGTGTTCGTATGAGGATGTCTCGTTTACCAGCGGCTTTTACGACATCGATATCCGCTATGGACACGCACATTGGCGCGACGTCCAGATCAAGACGCTGCGCGGCGAACGCATTGTCCCGCTGGCGTCGCCCGCATATCTAGACAAACACCCGGTGTCATCCCCGGAGGATTTGCTCGCGCATCGACTCATTCGATCCGAAACGCCGCTTGTGCAGTGGCAGCAGTGGTTCGCGCGTGTGGGCGTTGAACACATGCATGTGGCGTTCGACTTTGCGTTCGACCGCTCATACATGTCGCTTGAGACCGCGGCACTCGGGCTTGGCGTGGCGTTGGAGAGCACGTTGCTGGCCTCGGTCCTCGTGGCGCAGGGGCGGCTGGCGCCAGTGTTTGGCGACGACCACGCGCTTGAGGTCGCTGGACACCACATCGTGTTTCCACCACAGAACGCCGACCTGCCCCGCGTGAAGCGCTTTCTTGCCTGGGTCGACCGGCAACTGACGCTGCATCCGACGACATAGCGCCGCAGGCTTGTGTGGTGCAGCGCACCAAGGCCGTCGCGGCCCATATCTGAAAATTTCTCAGCCATAGTTGAATCCAACTGCGTTGATCGAATCGTCTGCTGGAACAACACTGCAGCCAACAAGATTCCAACAAGCAGGAGACAACGATGTTGCTCGAGAACAAGGTAGTCATCGTGACCGGGGCGGCCTCGCCCCGCGGTATCGGCAAGGCGACGGCGAAGGCGCTTGCTGCACACGGTGCACGGGTGGTGGTGCTGGATCTGCGGCTTGAAGATGCAGAGCAGGCGGCGCGCGATCTTGGGGACGGGCATCTGGGCCTCGCCTGCGATGTAACCGATCGCAGCGCCTGCGATGCCGCTGTGCAAGCCGCTCTCACCAAATACGACCGCATTGACGGTCTCATCAATAACGCCGGGATCACGCAGCCGCTGCGCACGCTGGACATCCAGGCCGGCAATTTCGATGCTGTGGTCGATGTGAACTTGCGCGGCACGCTCTATATGTCGCAGGCTGTGTTGCCGCACATGAAGGCGCACAAGGGCGGCAGCATCGTCTGCATGTCGTCGGTATCCGCACAGCGTGGCGGCGGTATTTTCGGTGGCCCGCACTACAGCGCCGCAAAGGCGGGCGTGCTGGGGCTGGCCAAGGCCATGGCACGGGAATTTGGTGGCGACAATGTCCGCATCAACTCCATCACGCCGGGGCTCATCCAGACCGACATCACCGGGGACAAGCTCACGCCCGAGATGCGCGCGGAGATCATCAAGGGCATTCCGCTCGGCCGGCTTGGCGATGCGGCCGACGTTGCCAACGCGTGCCTGTTCCTCATCAGCGATCTGTCTGCCTACTTGACAGGCATCACGCTCGACGTGAACGGCGGCATGCTGATCCACTGAACGACCCACACCGCCATGGCTGGCATACCGGCCGTGGACTTCTTCGAGACACATGCACCCGGGCCCACCCGGGGCACATGGTAGGAGACACCATGACCACGAAGTTTGCATCGCCCTTGCCGGGCGACGAGTCGGCGCGCGCGGATGCGGCCACGTTCGAGTCCCGCACCTACGCCAAGGTTGCGCGTCGGCTCATTCCCTTCCTGATGATCTGTTACCTGGGCGCCTATCTGGACCGCGTCAACGTGGGCTTCGCCAAGCTGCAGATGCTCAATGATCTGCGGTTCAGCGAGACGGTGTATGGCTTGGGCGCCGGCATTTTCTTTCTCGGCTACTTCCTCTTTGAAGTCCCGAGCAACGTGATCCTGCACAAGGTGGGCGCGCGCAATTGGCTGGCGCGCATCATGTTGACGTGGGCCGTCATCTCAGCGGGCTTTGCGTTCGTGAGCACGCCGACGTCGTTCTACGTGCTGCGCTTTCTGCTCGGGGTGGCCGAAGCGGGCTTCGCGCCGGGCGTCATCCTGTACATGACGTACTGGTTCCCCTCGCAGCGCCGGGCCAAGGCATTGTCGATGTTCTTCATGGCGATTCCGTTAGCAGGCATCGTCGGCGGGCCGCTGTCGGGCTACATCCTGCACACGTTTCACGATGTGGCTGGGTTGGCCGGCTGGAAGTGGCTGTTCCTGATCGAAGCCTTGCCGTCGCTGCTGCTGGGCGTGGCCATCCTGTTCTATCTCGACAACGGCATCGCACAGGCCAAGTGGTTGACTGACGCAGAGAAGATACTGCTTGAGCGCAACGTCGCCGGGGACAACGCACAGAAAACCGCGCATGGCTCGGTGGGCGCCTTCATTGCAGACCGCCGTCTGTGGCTGCTCGCCGCCATCTACTTCTGCGTGGTGCTTGGGCAATACGGGCTTACGTTCTGGCTGCCGACCCTGATCCGCAAGGCTGGCGTGGCGGATCCGCTGTGGGTGGGCGTGTTCACCGCCGTGCCGTATATCTGCGCCATCGTCGCGCTGCCGTTGATTGGCATGAGCGCAGATCGCCGCCGCGAGCGCCGCCTGCATCTTGCTGTGCCGATGCTGGTGGCCGCCGCCGGATTCGCCGCACTGCCGCTGATTGGCAACGTAGGCGCCGCGCTGGTCTGCCTGAGCATTGCTGCCGCCGGGATCCTGTCTTCGTCATCCCAGTTCTGGTCGTTGCCCACCGCCATGCTGGGCGGCATGTCGGCCGCTGCGGGCATCGCTGCCGTCAACTGCTTCGCCAACCTCGCAGGGTTCTTCTCCCCGGCCATTGTCGGCTGGCTCAACGATCTGACGGGTAAATCAACGGCCGGACTGATCTTCATCTCGTCGGCCATCGTACTTGGCGCCGTGCTGGTGTTCTTCGTGCCGGCGAAGACCGTCAACCGTTGAGCCGGTGACTGTCTCTGTCGCCCGTGCTCCCGCTTCATCACAGGAACAATCATGACTTCCACATCATTGCCACCAACCGACGCCGTGCCCCTGGCCGAGCGCGCTTACCGCATCCGCCGCAACGCGCTCTTGATGGGCGAAGTGCAAGGCCAGGGCTACATCGGACAAGCGCTCGACATTGCCGACGTGCTGGCCGTTGCTTACTTCGGCGCCATGCGCTATCGGCCCGAAGACCCTGATTGGGAGGGCCGCGACCGCTTCCTGCTCTCCAACGGCCACTATGCGATCGCGCTCTATGCCGCGTTGCTCGAAGCCGGCATTCTGCCCGCCGAAGAGCTGGAGACGTACGGCAGTGACGATAGCCGCCTGCCGATGTCCGGCATGGCCAGCTATACGCCCGGCATGGAGATGTCTGGCGGCTCGCTCGGCCAGGGGCTCACGATTGCCGTCGGCCGCTGCCTCGGCCTCAAACGCAAGGGGTCCGACGCGTTCGTCTACACGCTGTTCTCAGATGGCGAGCTGGACGAGGGTGCCGTGTGGGAGGGCCTGCTTTCCGCCGCGCACTGGAAGTTGGACAACCTGATCGCCGTGGTGGACGTGAACAACCAACAGGCCGACGGCCCGTCGACGCAGATCATGGCGTTTGAGCCGCTCCTGCCCAAGCTCGAAGCTTTCGGCTGGTTCACCCAGCGCGTGGATGGCAACGACATCGATGCGGTCAAGGCGGCCTTCGATGCAGCGCGCGCGCACAAGGGTGCACAACCGCGCATGATCATCTGCGATACCCGCATGGGCTGCGGTGTTCCGTTCCTGGAGCAGCGCGAAAAGAATCACTTCATCCGCGTTGATGCGCACGAATGGCAGCTCGCGCTGCAAGCACTGGAAGCCGGGAGGACCGCATGAGCAGCACCATCATCAACAAGCCCAAGCTGAAGACCTCCGCAATGATCGCCTCCATTGCGGGCGAGGGCCAGGCAACACGTTCGGCGCCGTTCGGCCACGCGCTGGCCGAGTTGGCGCGCGTAAAGCCGAACGTCGTCGGCATGACCGCGGACCTGGGCAAGTACACCGATCTGCACATCTTCGCCAAGGAATTCCCCGACCGCTACTACCAGATGGGCATGGCCGAGCAACTGCTCATGGGCGCTGCCGCCGGGCTGGCTAACGAAGGCGCCCAGCCGTTTGTGACGACCTACGCTGTCTTCGCCACGCGTCGCGCATACGACTTCATGCACCAGACGATTGCCGAAGACAACCTGGACGTGAAGATCGTCTGCGCGCTGCCTGGGTTGACCACCGGGTACGGGCCGAGCCACCAGGCTGCAGAAGACCTCGCGCTGATGCGCGCCATGCCCAACATGACCGTCATCGACCCGTGCGACGCGCTGGAGATCGAGCAGATGGTGCCGGCCATTGCAGCGCATGCCGGGCCGGTCTATGCGCGCCTGCTGCGCGGCAACGTGCCGGTGGTGCTTGACGAATACGGCTATCAGTTCGAACTGGGCAAGGCCAAGCTGCTGCGCGACGGCGCCGAGGTGCTCGTCATCTCGTCGGGCATCATGACGATGCGCGCGCTCGAAGTCGCCAAGGCATTGCAAAGCGATGGCATTGGCGTGGGAGTGCTACACGTGCCGACGATAAAACCGCTCGACACCGAAACCATTCTGCGTGAGGCGGGGCGCTCCGGACGGCTCGTGGTGGCGGCAGAGAACCACACCGTGATCGGCGGGCTGGGCGAGGCGGTCGCGGGCACGTTGATGCGCGCCGGCGTCAGCGTGCCGTTCCGCCAGGTGGGACTGCCGGATGCGTTCCTGGATGCCGGTGCACTGCCGACGCTGCATGACCGCTACGGCATTTCCACCAATGTCATGGCATCCACGATTCGGGGATGGCTGGACTAACAAAAACGCCTCCGCCCGTCGGTGGAGGCGTCTTTGTCATTCAGGGTCGAATTTCTTCGCATTCGTCGGATACTGAGTATCTGACGCGACGAAAGCGCATTTCGCCTTCGTAAGTTTCAGTTTGCTGGCTTTCATGGCTTGGCGATAACGTTCGTCAACTTATGCCAAGCGAGGTTGGCGCCGCGTAAGCAGTCGTGGCAAGTCCTCGAAGGGGTCACATTTACAGTCCCGACAACGCCGACACTCGCGCTGAACCGTCTTTGACTGTTGCATCGCGAGCATTTGCAAGAGTGCTTCGCGGGGCGGAATCTTCTCCCGTCGCTTCCCTGCCTTTCTTCGCTTATGGCAAAAGATCGGATCGATAAGACCTCTAGCAACAATATCGCTCTCCCCCCGCTCACAGGATGGCGTCGTTTCCATCCCGAAAGAACGCGGGTCCTACTTCCTCTATTGTCAATTTGTGATTTCAGTCGCCTGAGCGGTCCAACCTGCGACCCGCTCGCTCAAGGACAACCCAAGGCCCGGACGCGTGGGGACAATCATCCGCCCATCGCGGGTGTCCAGCTTCTCGTTGAACAGGGGCTCCAGCCACTCGAAATGCTCGACCCACGGTTCCCGGGAATATGCCGCCGCAAGGTGAACGTGTAGTTCCATTGCAAAGTGCGGCGCAAGCATGAGGCCCGCGTGGTCCGCCAACGCGGCAATCCTGAGGAAGGGGGTGACGCCTCCAACGCGCGGGCCATCCGGCATGAGGTAATCCGCCCCGCGCTGTCGGATGAATTCCCAGTGCTCTGACACGCTGGTCAGCATCTCCCCCGTGGCGATCGGCGTGTCGAACTGTGCGGCCAGGGCGGCATGGCCCTCTGCGTCATGGCAATCAAGCGGTTCTTCGATCCAAACCAGGTTGAATTGCTCGAAGGTGCGGCACATACGCTGTGCAGTCGGTCGGTCCCACTGCTGGTTGGCGTCCACCATGAGCGGGAAGTCATCGCCGAGATGCTTCCGCACCGTTTCGACACGCTTCACATCCAAGGCGCGATCCGGCTGACCAACCTTGAGCTTAATACCCCCGATGCCCTTGGCGCGCGAGATGTCGGTATTGACGAGCAACTGATCAAGTGGGGTATGCAGGAACCCACCCGAGGTGTTGTAGCAGCGAACGGAATCACGTTGCGCACCCAGTAGCTTTGCAAGCGACAAATTGGCACGTTTCGCTTTCATGTCCCACAAGGCGACATCGAAGGCGCCGATAGCTTGGGCAGCCAAGCCGCTTCGGCCCACCGATGCGCCAGCCCAAGCGAGCTTGTCCCACAGGCGCGCGATGTCATTCGGATCTTCGCCGATGAGTGCTGGCGCGATCTCCTTGGCATGCGCAAACTGGCCTGGCCCACCTGCACGTTTGGAATAGCTGAAGCCCAGACCGCGATGGCCGTCTGCCGTGCTGATCTCGACAAACAGGATGGCGATTTCCGTCATCGGCCTTTGGCGGCCGGTGAGGACTTTCGCGTCGCTGATTGGGGCAGCAAGGGGCAGGAAAACAGAACTGATGCGAATGTGCTCGATGCGGTCGCGAGCGAGCTGGCCGGTAAGAAGGCTGTCAGGATGATTCATGGTGATTGCTAAAGAGAAGAAATGGAAAGTTTGACTGCTGCTACATCGAGATCAGGGCAACGATTTCGCGGCAGCCGTTGATGAAATCGAATTGATATCGGGTGCGGCTTCGGAGGGAAGGCGCTCAAGCTTGCCGACCACCAAGAGATAAGAGAACGCACCCGCCAGAGCGACGCCTGCAACGTAGGTGAGCGCAGCCTCGAATGAACCGGTCTGCTTGATCATCCAACCTATGGCCAACGGCGTAACGATGCTTGCGAGATTGCCGCACAGGTTGAAGATGCCGCCGCTGACGCCCATGGCTTTCTTGGGCGAGACATCGCCCACGATGCACCAGCCGAGATTTCCAATACCCTTGGCGAAGAAGGCGATCGACATCACGAGCACCACGATGGCGGTCGACTGCACGTAGTTGGCAATGACGATGCTGCTGGACAGGGCCAGCCCGGTAATGATCGGGATCTTGCGGGCAGCGGTCAGACTGAAGCCACGCTTGAGCATCCAGTCAGACCACAGGCCCCCGATCATTCCGCCCAGGCAACCGGCAACGGCGGGAATCGCTGCCACCACGCCCACCTTCAAGATCGACATGCCCTTCGCCTCGATGAGGTAGGTCGGGAACCATGTCAGAAAGAACCACGTAATAGACGTCAGGCAGAACTGACCGATATAGATGCCCACCATCATGCGATTGGCCGAGATCGCTTTCAACTGACGCCAGCTGAACGGACTCGGACCATCTGTCATGGTGGGCAGGCCGCCGCCGGTGGAGATGTACTGAAGTTCTGCGGCGTTCACCCGGGCATGCCTGGATGGTTCACGGACGACGCGTAGCCATACCAGTCCGAGCAAAACACCTACGGCGCCCGTAGTGAAAAAGACGCACTGCCATCCCCATGTACTGACGGTGAACGTCATGATGGGTGTGAATGCTGCCAGCGCGAAGTACTGGGCTGACTGGAACACTGATGTCGCTAGCCCCCGTTCCTGCGTGGGAAACCACATCACCGTCAGCCGGCTGTTGCAAGGGAACGCTGGCGATTCGGCTATTCCCATCAGGAAGCGCAGCGCGAAGAGGACGATGAAGGCTGACGCTGCAAACAGGTGCACGTAGCCCTGGAGGAATGTCAGGGCAGACCATGTAAGCAGGCTGACTCCAAGCACGATTCGCGCACCGAACCGGTCGAGAAGCAGGCCGCCGGGGATCTGCATTGCCGTGTAGGCCCATCCGAAAGCCGAAAACGCGATGCCCATGGCCATTGCGTCAAAGCCGAGGTCGTGGCGCATCGCGGGTGCCGCGATAGACAGCGTGGCGCGGTCCACATAGTTGAATACCGTCACGATGAAGATCATCGACAAGATGAACCATCGCACCCCGGTTCGATGCGCGAGTTGAGTTGGCACGGTCATACGGGTCTCCTGTGGGATGCCAGGCTCGCTTCTAATTGAGCGAGATCTTTCTTTGCCGGGCCGCCTTCGGTGTCATGTGAAATACGGCACCCGACGAAGCCATTATTAGATGATTGCGCAATCATTCAAGCGGAATTGATTGCGCAATCATCCTCGTTTACCCTGCGGTTACCGAGGGTGACGAAAACGTCCTCCATCCATCCCCCACTGACTCTGCCGGGAGGGCAATATGGCCAGAAAGCCGAAAAGCCGGTCGCAAGGCACGTCTGCCGACGGGACGTCCAGCGTGACACTCATCGATGTGGCTCGCATGGCCGGCGTCGCGCCCATGACGGTTTCGCGCGCCCTGAATCGTCCTGAACTCGTCCGAGAGGAGACGCAGAAGAAGGTATTGGCGGCTGTGCGGGCAACGGGATATGTGCCAAACATGCTTGCCGGCGGCCTTGCCAGCAGCCGCAGCCGGTTGGTGGCTGTTCTGCTGCCTACCATTGCCAGCTCCATCTTTGCCGAGACAGTCCAGGCATTGATGGATGGATTGTCGGTGGCGAACTACCAGACGCTGATAGGTTTGACTGGCTACTCCGCCAGTCGTGAAGAAGCCTTGGTCGAGGCACTGCTGGGGCGTCGGCCAGATGCCATCGTTCTTGCGGGAACCGACCACACCAGCACGACTGTCGACCGCTTGACCAGAGCCGGCATTCCCGTCGTGGAAATCTGGGATCTGACCGAGAAGCCCATCGACATGGCCATCGGCTTCTCACACGAACAGGTCGGACGGGACGTTGCTCGCCACCTAGTGAAGAAGGGCTATCGCCGCTTCGGCGTCATCTCGGTCAACGACCCACGCGGCTTGCGGCGATGTGAAAGCTTCAAGGCAGAGCTTGCGAGACAAGGCATCGGCGACTGTCCGTTCGAAACACTGCCCGCACCGGCAACGCTTGAGGGCGGGCGGCGCGGGCTGTGGCGCATGCTCGAATACACAAGGCCTGACATCATCGTCTGCAGCTCCGACACGCTTGCTGAGGGCGTCCTGATGGAAGCAGCCAGCCGGGGCATGCACGTGCCTGACGATCTGGCGGTAATGGGTTTCGGCGATCTGACCATGGCGGCGCAACTGCACCCCGCGCTATCCACGGTCAAGGTCGGCGGTGCGGATATCGGCAAGCGGACGGCAGCAGCTTTGCTTGAACGGTTCCAGATGGCCGCCGCCCGAGGCCCGGTGTGCATCGATACCGGTTTCTCCATCATTGATCGGGAGAGTGCCTAGTGCAGCAATCGTCCGGGTGCGGCGACACGATTGCATAACTGGAAGATTCTCGGCTGCCAGCGTCTAGCGAAAGATCATTTAGCTTTGCTCGCCGCCATCCCGAGATCGTCTTTGCCCCTGAGCCAGTCGACTAGATGATCGCGAAACCCTTCAGCCGCAGGCGACACTGTCCGGCTAGTGGAATGGTAGAGACACACCTGCCGCATCACCTCTGGATCGACGATGTGTCGCATCACCAGACCAAGCGGGCGACCCAGCAGGCCAACATAGGCCGGTGCAAGCGTAAGCGCCAACCCCTCGGCCGCCATCCCCAGCGCTGTACTGATGTTGTCCACGATATCCATGGGTGCAATGCGCTCGTGTTCGTCTGCGCCGGCTCGCATCAGGGATACGTTGCGTTCGTAGTCCCGCCCCGCCGCAACGAGCGGCTGATGACGCAAGTCTGCCCATGCAATTTCCCGCCGCTTGGCGAGTGGATGGCTGCGCGCACACCAAAGCACCCAAGGACTTTGGAATAGGCCGACGCTCGCGACATCCTCCGACACCCCCTGGTCAGGTCCGATGGCGAGATCAACGTCAGCATTGACCACCATGTTGATGAGATCGTCCACCGCCGCGTCGCGGATGCGAATCACGACCTTAGGGTGATCTTTCACATAGGCCTTGATTGCCGCGGGCAGGATGGTGCTGGCAACCACCAGGGGCGCAGCGACGCGCACGATGCCCGCCGCGCGATTGCGGATGTCATCCGCGGATGACTGGGCCAGTTCAATGTGCTTGAGCACGCTTCTGGCCGGCGCCAAAAACTCGCGTCCCGCTGGGGACAGCATCACGCTGCGGGTCGTCCGATCAAACAGTCGAAAACCCACCGCCGCCTCGAGTTCCGCCACGAGTTGGCTGATTGCCGAGGCTGACAGACTCATTCGCTCACCCGCTTTGGCAAAGCTACGAACGTCGGCAACGGTCAGGAAGGCGCTGAGTTGTCGCGGGGTGAAACGCGCTTGAGACATGTTCGACCGATTAATAAGACGAGCTTAATGATAGGCCACTATTCATCGATTGTGTTGTTCTATGCCGTGCTGCATGCTCGCGCCAGTCCAAAGAAAAAAAACGATTCCACCCAAGGAGACACCATGGCGCACCCCATCATTGCGGCCCTCGCCACGACGGGCGATTCTGAAGAACGCACCTACAGAAAAGTCACGTGGCGGTTGGTCCCGTTTCTTTGCCTGTGCTTCGTGATCGCGTTTCTAGACCGCGTCAATGTTGCTTTTGCCAAGCTTCAGATGGTTTCCCAGTTGGGATGGAGCGAGCAGGCCTACGGTTTCGGTGCGGGAATCTTCTTCCTCGCCTACTTCCTCTTTGAGGTTCCGAGCAACCTCGTCATGCATCGCGTAGGCGCGCGACGCTGGATCGCGCGGATCATGATCACGTGGGCGTTGCTCACAGGCGTCATGGCGTTCGCACACTCCACCACGGCGTTCTACGTAGTGCGCTTTTTGATCGGGGCGGCCGAAGCGGGGTTTTTTCCCGCCATCATCCTGTATCTGACCTACTGGTATCCCGCCAACCGAAGGAGCCGCGTGATCGCCATCTTCATGACGGCCATCCCGATCGCTGGGGTCAGTGGGGGTGTGCTATCGGGGTGGATCCTGACTGCGCTCGACGGCTATCACGCTTTGGCCGGCTGGCAGTGGCTCTTTCTTGTCGAAAGCGTTCCCTCGCTCGTCATTGGCATCGCCGCCCTTTTTTATCTCGACGACAGCATTCATGCCGCCAAATGGCTGACCCCGGCGGAGCAGCAACTGCTGGTTGCCAACATTCAAGCGGATAGCCAACGCAAAACGACGGTTTCATTGTCTGCTGCGTTTCGACGACCCCTTGTCTGGGTCTTGGCACTCGTCTACTTCGGGGCAGCCATGGGCCAGTACGGATTCGGGTTCTGGCTTCCTTCCATCATCAAAAATCTGGGTGTGAAGTCGCCCTCTGAAGTCGGGCTGCTGTCCGCGATTCCGTATGCGTTTGGTATTGCGGCCATGCTCGTTGTCGGACGCAGTGCCGATCATCGAAACGAGCATCGCTGGCACTACTTGGTGGCGGCGATTGCGGGAGCGGCCGGGTTGGCCTTGAGTGCTGCATATAGCGATCATCGAGCCGTCTCAATTGTGGCGCTTACGCTGGCTTGCATGGGTCTGCAGTGTCTTGCGCCTGTGTTCTGGCGAATTCCAACTTCCCTGCTGGGCGGCGTTGCAGCCGCTGCTGGCATCGCGTTGATCAACTCAGTGGGCAATCTCGCCGGCTTCCTGAGCCCTTACATGGTCGGCTGGATTGTCGATCACACCGGCAGTACGAACCTGGCGCTCTACGTCATTGCCGGATGTCTCTTTGCGTCGGGCGCCATCGTATTCGCGCTTCGAGACCAGTCGCACAAGGCCGCTGCCAGCCTGCTCAATCAGGAATCTGCATCATGAAACACCACCTAGAAGACTTGTACGCCGCCCTGGTCGACGTGCTCGGAGAGGCTTGCATCGTCCGTGACGAGGACCTCGTGTCGGCGTACGCCGGCGACTGGAGCGAAGCGCCAAGGCAGTTGCCCGGACTGGTTCTGCTGCCGCAGACGTCGCAACAGGTGGCTGCCGCGCTCGACGTGTGTTCGCGCTTTTCGCAGCCTGTTGTGGTGCAAGGCGGTCTGACCGGGCTTGCCGGTGGAGGCACGCCGCGCCCGGGCGAGATTGCGCTTTCGCTTTCGCGGCTGAACCGCATTGAAGAGATCGATGCGGTTGGCGGTATCGCCGTCGTACAAGCTGGGGTGGTCCTTGAAGCGCTGCAGAAGAGCGTTGAAGAGCACGGGTGGTCATTCCCCTTGGACCTCGGTGCGCGAGGATCCTGCCAACTGGGCGGAAACGCTGCTGTCAATGCGGGGGGAAATCGCGTCATCCGCTACGGAACCATGCGCGCAATGGTGCTGGGCATCGAAGTTGCATTGCCCAACGGTACCCTCCTTACGATGCTCAACCGAGTGGAGAAAAACACCACCGGCATCGACCTGAAGCATCTTTTCATTGGCAGTGAGGGGACGCTGGGTGTCATCACGCGGCTCGTCTTGAAACTGACCCCCAAGCCGACCAGTTCGTGCACCGCGTTGTGTGCACTGCCTTCATTCTCGTCCGCCGCTCGACTCCTTAAACAAGCGCGTATGGCGCTGCCCAGCCTCTCGGCATTTGAGGTGATGTGGGCCGATTTCATGGCAGCGGCCATGCAGGTTGCATCGCTTCGCCAGCCATTTGCAGCGGAGGCGCCCGTCTACGTCCTGATTGAAACGCAGGGTGCCAACGAGGAGGAAGAGCGTCGCAGCTCGAGACCTTCCTGGGCGACGCGTTGGAAGCGGAGACGGTGATAGACGTCATCGTTGCGCAGTCGCTCGATGACAAGGAACGGCTATGGCAATACCGGGAAACTGTCGGCGAACTGCTGGCCCAGATGAAACCCCACGCTGCGTTTGATGTGGGAATCCCGATGGCCGCCATGGAGACGTTCGTGAGTTCGACCCGAGAGGTTTTGACGCGAAGGTTTCCAGATCAGCGGCATCTGTTCTTCGGACACATCGGCGACGGCAACCTGCACGTCCTGTCGGGCCCTCACCTGACCGACGAGAACCTGCATTGCGTCGAGGACATCGTCTACACCGCGGTTCGGGACGTGGGTGGCTCCATCTCTGCGGAACATGGCATCGGCGTTATCAAGAAGGCGTTCTTGCACAACAGCCGGTCCACGGAAGAGATTTCGTTGATGCGCAGCCTCAAGGCATTGTTCGACCCGAACTCCATTCTGAACAGCGGCCGGATTCTATAAACAGCAAGAGGGAAGGCACGATGAAAGTCCTGGTCGCAGTCAAGCGCGTGATCGATTACAACGTGAAGGTTCGCGTGAAGACGGACGGCAGCGGTGTCGATCTTGCCAACGTCAAGATGAGCATGAACCCGTTCGACGAGATCGCCGTGGAAGAAGCGGTCCGCCTGAAGGAAGCGGGCGTCGCTACCGAAGTGATCGCCGTGTCGTGCGGCGTGACGCAGTGCCAGGAAACCCTGCGCACCGCCATGGCCATCGGCGCCGACCGCGGCATTCTCGTTGAAACCGCTGAAGAACTGCAGCCGCTGGCCGTCGCCAAGCTGCTCAAGGCGCTGGTCGACAAGGAGCAGCCGCAGCTGATCATCCTCGGCAAGCAGGCGATTGACGACGATGCCAACCAGACCGGCCAGATGCTGGCTGCGCTGGCAGGCCTGCCGCAAGCCACGTTTGCTTCGAAGGTGCAGATTGCTGACGGCAAGGCTTCGGTCACGCGTGAAGTGGACGGCGGCCTGGAAACCCTGTCGGTCAAGCTGCCGGCCGTGGTCACCACCGACCTGCGCCTGAACGAGCCGCGCTACGTCACGCTGCCGAACATCATGAAGGCGAAGAAGAAGCAGCTCGACACGGTCAAGCCGGAAGACCTGGGCGTGGACGTTGCACCGCGCCTGAAGACGCTGAAGGTGGTCGAGCCCGCCAAGCGCAGCGCCGGCGTGATGGTGCCCGACGTGGCCACGCTGGTGTCCAAGCTCAAGACGGAAGCCAAGGTGCTGTAAGCGGCGGGTTTGTAACCCTCCCGCAACGCACGCAACTTCAAGCACACCGAACAGGCAAATCAAGATGACCGCACTCGT
>NZ_VOSS01000069.1 GCF_007997035.1 Ralstonia sp. TCR112
AAGGGAGGTGGACCACCAACACATAACCCGGTGGTCCACAAACCTCACCTCAAACCATCCAACGCCAAATTCAGTTCCAACACATTCACCCTAGCCTCCCCAAACACCCCAAGCACCGGCCCCTTGGTGTTCTCAGCCACAGCCTTCTTCACCAGGTCAGTCGAGAGATGCCGCGCCCGCGCCACCCGCTCCACCTGATACGCCGCAGCAGCAGGACTAATCTCCGGGTCCAGCCCACTCGCAGAAGCCGTCACAAGATCAGCCGGAATCGTCGCAGCATTCCCAGGATCCGCTTCCTTGAGCGCCGCAATGCGTGCCTTGGCCGCCTCCGTCAACGCCGGATTGCTCGGCCCAAAGTTGGACCCACCCGAAGCCTGCGCGTTATACGGATTCGGCGCAGTCGCCGAGATCCGCCCCCAGAAATACTCCGGGGTGTCAAAGTTCTGCCCGATCAACGAAGACCCAACAGCCTTGCCGCCACGCTCGATGATCGAGCCCCCGGCCTGCGCCGGAAACAGCGCCTTGCCGACGCCCGTCACCACCACCGGATACAACACGCCGGTAATAAGCGACAGCCCAACAAACACCACCAGCGCCGCACGCAGCACCCCACCTTGTTGCGGCACATCGCCCTGCACGGTTTGCGTTGTGGTTGCCATGAATGCACTCCTTCCTTAAACCCAGCCCATCGCGGCCAGGAACATGTCGATGAGCTTGATGCCCGGGAAGGGCAGCAGCAGGCCGCCCAGGCCGTAGACCAAGAGATTGCGGCGCAGCAGCGCGGCGGCCCCCAGCGCGCGGTACTTCACGCCCTTGAGCGCCAGCGGAATCAGGAACACGATGATCAGCGCGTTGAAGATCACGGCGCTCATCACGGCCGATGCCGGCGTTGCCAGATGCATCACGTTCAGCGCAGCCAGCTGCGGATACGTCGTCGCAAACGCGGCCGGGATGATGGCGAAGTACTTCGCCACATCGTTGGCGATCGAGAACGTGGTGAGCGAGCCGCGCGTCATCAGCATCTGCTTGCCGATCTCGACAATCTGGATCAGCTTGGTCGGGCTGGAATCCAGGTCGACCATGTTGCCGGCCTCCTTGGCGGCCTGCGTGCCGCTGTTCATGGCGACGGCCACGTCGGCCTGTGCCAGCGCGGGGGCATCGTTGGTCCCGTCACCGGTCATGGCAACGAGGCGGCCCTGCGCCTGCTGTTCGCGGATGAGTGCGAGCTTCGTCTCGGGCGTGGCTTCGGCAATGAAGTCGTCAACGCCGGCTTCAGCGGCGATGGACGCGGCGGTCAAGCGGTTGTCGCCGGTGATCATCACCGTCTTGATGCCCATCTGGCGCAGCTCGGCAAAGCGCTCGCGGATGCCGGCCTTCACGATGTCCTTCAGCTCCACCACGCCGAGCACGCGGTCGTTGTCGGACACCACCAGCGGCGTGCCGCCTTGGCGCGCAACATCATCGACCGCCGTCGACACGGCATCGGGAAACTTGCCGGCCAGCAGCGTCACATGCGAGCGGATCGCATCGGCCGCGCCCTTGCGGATCTGGCGGGCGTCGCCTGCATGGGAGACGTTGATCCCGCTCATGCGCGTTCGCGCAGAGAAGGCGACGTACACCGGCTGCGTCTTCGCAAGCGCCGCTTCATCGATGGATGCCTCGCCCAGGTTGCGCGCGAGCGTGACGATGCTGCGGCCCTCGGGCGTTTCATCGGCCAGCGACGACAGCCACGCCGCCTCGGCCAACTGCTTGGCCGTCACGCCCGGCGCAGGGATAAAGCGCGACGCCTGACGGTTGCCGTGCGTGATCGTGCCGGTCTTGTCGAGCAGCAGCACATCCACATCACCTGCGGCTTCCACTGCACGGCCCGAGGTGGCGATCACGTTGGCCTGCATCATGCGGCTCATGCCTGCCACGCCAATGGCGGAGAGCAGCCCGCCGATGGTGGTCGGGATCAGACACACCAGCAGCGCGACAAGCACGGTGATCGTGATCGGCGAGCCGGCCTTCATCGCGTCCACCGAGAAGATCGAGTACGGCAGCAGCGTGACGGTCGCCAGCATCAGGATGATGGTCAGGCTCACCAGCAGGATCGTCAGCGCCAGCTCGTTGGGCGTTTTCTGTCGCTTGGCGCCTTCCACCATCGAGATCATCCGATCCAGGAAGCTCTCGCCGGGGTTGGCGGTGATGCGCACGATGATCCAGTCCGACAGCACGCGCGTGCCGCCCGTCACGGACGAGAAATCCCCGCCCGATTCGCGGATGACCGGCGCCGATTCACCCGTGATGGCGCTTTCGTCCACCGAGGCCACGCCTTCGATGACCTCGCCGTCGCCGGGCACCATGTCGCCGGCTTCGATGAGCACGATGTCGCCACGGCGCAGCGCGGTGGCGGCACGCGCTTCCACACGGTCTCTGCGGTGCGGGTCTGCCAACACCTTGGCCTGCACCGTGGTCTTGATGCCGCGCAGCGATGCGGCCTGCTGCTTGCTGCGGCCCTCGGCCAGTGCCTCGGCAAAGTTGGCGAACAACACCGTGAACCACAGCCACACCGACACGGCGAGGATGAAGCCCGCCGGCGCTTCGGCCTGGCCGCGCAGCGCCATGACCCACAGGATGGTGGTGAGGATGCTGCCAACGTAGACGACAAACATCACCGGGTTCTTGGCCTGCGCGCGCGGCGACAGCTTGCGGAAGCTATCGACAATGGCGGGCTTGACCAGCGCCGACGAGAACATCGACAGCTTGCGCACATCCTTGGCGGACAGCGTGGTATGCGTCGTATGCGTGCTGCGTGCCTGCGGCTCGGCGGCTGCAGCAGTACCAGTACCGGCGCTCGGCTCAAGCTTGTGCTTGACCGTACGCACAGCCGGTTCGGATTCGGGATAACGGATAGCCATAAGCCACCTGTTGATATGGGGTAGACGACTCGCCGTGCGCTTAGCGTGCGAGGTGTTCTGCAATGGGGCCGAGGGCCAACGCGGGGATATACGTAAGCGCGCCCACCAGCAGCACCGAGCCGATCAGCAGCACCACAAACAGCGGGCCGTGCGTGGGCAGCGTGCCGGCCGTCACGGGCAGGCGCTTCTTGGCGGCAAACGTGCCTGCCATCGCCAGCACCGGCACGATGATCCAGAAGCGGCCCAGCCACATCGCAATGCCCAGCGCCACGTTGTAGAAGGGCGTGTTGGCAGACAGGCCCGCAAACGCGCTGCCGTTGTTGTTGGCGGCGGATGAGAAGGCGTACAGCACTTCAGAGAAGCCGTGCGTGCCCGGGTTGAAGATGCCGGCCTTGCCCTGCGTGGCCACCACGGCGATGGCCGTGCCCACCAGCACCAGCAGCGGCGTGACGAGGATGGCGATCGACGTCATCTTCATCTCGAACACCTCGATCTTCTTGCCGAGGTATTCCGGCGTGCGGCCGATCATCAGGCCCGCGATGAACACAGCCAGGATGGCGTACACCAGCATGCCGTACAGGCCCGAGCCCACACCGCCAAACACCACTTCGCCCAGCTGCATCAGGAACATCGGCACGAAGCCGCCCAGCGCGGTGAGCGAGTCATGCATGGCGTTGACTGCCCCGCACGACGCTGCCGTGGTGATGGTGGCAAACAGCGACGAGGCCACGATGCCGAAGCGCGTTTCCTTGCCTTCCATGTTGCCCATGGCCTGGTCGATGCCGAGGTTGGCGAGCATCGGGTTGGCGTGCAGTTCAGCCCATGCAAGGAACGTCGCCAGCGCCACGAACAGCACCGTCATCGCCGCAAGCACGGCCCAGCCTTGCCGGCCATCGCCCACCATGCCGCCAAACGTAAAGCACAGCGCCGCCGGGATGATGAAGATCGCCAGCATCTGCACGAAGTTCGTCAGCGCGTTGGGGTTCTCGTACGGGTGGGCGGAGTTGGCGTTGAAGAAGCCGCCACCGTTCGTGCCGAGCATCTTGACCGCCTCTTGCGACGCGACCGGGCCCATCGGCAGGGTCTGCGTTTGCGTGGTGGCTTTCTCGGTGACGGGGTTGCCTTGTGCGTCCTTGAGCGGCTGGCCGCTGGCGTCCATCTTCGGGTTGTCGTACGTGGTGGCGGTGACGGTGGTCACTTCCTTGTAGCCATCGAAGTTCTGGATCACGCCCTGGCTCACGAAGAACACCGACACCAGAATCGACAGCGGCAGCAGCACGTAGACCGTGGCACGCGTGAAGTCGACCCAGAAGTTGCCGATGGTGTTGGCCGAGTGGCGCGCAAAGCCCCGGATGAGCGCAATCACCACCGCAATGCCGGTCGCCGCAGACAGGAAGTTCTGCACCGCCAGGCCGAGCATCTGCGTGAGATAGCTCATCGTGCTTTCGCCCGAATAGCCTTGCCAGTTGGTGTTGCTCACAAAGCTGATGGCCGTGTTGAAGGAAGAATCCGGCGTGATGGCGCCAAAGCCCTGCGGGTTGAGCGGCAGCCACTGCTGCACGCGCTGCAGCGCATACACCGCCAGCGCGCCCAGCACGTTGACGACGATGACAGCCAGCGCATAGCGCTTCCAGCCCATCTCGGCCTGCGGGTTGACGCCGCCACGCGGTAGAACAATCGCTCGATGGGGCCGAGCCAATGTGTGCGCGATGGCCGGTTGTTGTCCGTGCCAAACACGCCGGTCATATACGCGCCCAGCGGTTTGGCCAGAACCAGCAGCACGACCAGATAGATCGCCAGCTGGAGGAGGAACGCATTCATGGTGTGCCTCGCAGTGTTGTTAGAAGCGTTCGGGCCAGAGCAAGGCCACAAACAAGTAGACGAGCAGAACCACCGTGATGGCCCCGGACAGCACATAGAGCCAGGTCATTGCTGTTTCTCCATCGCCTGCGTGGTGGGTTGGTCTTTGGTGGCAAGCCGGCCGGAGAGGGCGAGCAAGCCGCCCACTGCCAGGGCCAGCACCGCAAGGCCGGCGAGATAAACGAGGTCCATATGCGCTCCCCTTTCCTTCAGGTCGTGTTGGTCAGAACGTCTTGGTCACCGCCAGCAGCGCGGTGGCCTTGCCCATGTAGTTGCCGCGCGTGTTGGTGTACGCGGCGCGCGCAGCGTTGGTGTCGATGTACGCAACCGATGCCGTCCAACCGCTGCCGAAGTCCTTCGTCACGCCCACCTTCCAGTCGGCATACGACGTGCGCACCACCTGGTGCGGCACCTGCTGATAGCCCACATGCAGGTTCAGCGTGAGGCCCCAGAAACCGGTGTCGAAGTTGCCCGACAGATCGAAGTACTGGCTGTGGTGGCTATCTGCAAAACCGAAGAGGTTGGAGAACGCGTGCGAGTACTTGAACGAGACCGGCCCGTAGCCGATCTGCGCATAGCCCTCGGTGGTGTGCGGGCGGGTGTAGCCGTCGGGGTAGCTGCCCGGGTAGTAGTACTGCAGCACGCCCACATCAATGGGCACGTCCTTCATCAGCTCGGTCTTGTAGCCGCCGTAGAAATCCATCTCGATGGGGGCGGAGACGTTGGGATTGGAATCCCCCAGCCAGCTGATCGACGAGTTCCAGTTGCCCACGTAGAAGCCGTTGGGCAGCGCGTAATCCACGCCGCCCTGGATGGCGGGCTTGTTGTTGGTCTGCATGAGACCGCGATAGCGGTATTGGCTGGCCAGCGTGACGTTGGCCGTCAACGGGCTGGCGGGTGTAGCGGCCGGGGCCGGCGCAGCGTCAGTGGACTGCGCAAAAGCGGCCGCGCTCGACAGTGCTGCGGCACAGAAGACAACGCCACCCATGACGGTGGCGTGCAAAGAAACCTTGGCTTGCATGGACCTTTCCCTTGTTGTTTTAGGTGCCGCCCGGCCCGGCGCAGGTGCGCTTCAACGGGGCCGGATGCGGCGTGCAAGCAGGCTCTCGTCACAGGGCCTGCGTGCAGTGCAACAGTAGGGAAAGGGGGGTAAAAACGGGGTAAAGGTTGGGGGGAGGGGTGTAAACGCCGTATAAAAACCGGCTTGCTACATGCGAGGCGCTTGACGGGGCAGCGAGGTGTTGTAGGTCCAACCCCGCGCCTGTGTCAGATGTTGGGAGAATGGAAGAAGTGCCGTGTTGTGACGTTGCCCGGTTCCACTCGCGCGCTCGCACTAATCAACAACACAACGACAAGCGCGCTGCTAAAACAGACGCCCTAAAAGTGACTGGGCTTTTGCTCTGAATGTTCACTCTTCTGACTTTGTAGCGAACACGCCTTTTTTGCCCGCCGAGCCCGGCGTATATGTGACGAACGAGTTGTCTTTTGCCGTTTCCATATGCAGCCGCCCGCAAGCAGTGCATTCATACGCCGTCCGTCTCAACGCTATGAACTGTCCATGGATGTGGTCATGGAGCAGATTGCCATGGTCCAGTCCGAGAGCTATGTACTCCTCGGAGTAGCCCCGATCGAGCAGCCAGCGGTGCACCTCCCCTTGTTCGACTGCCGTCACATAGCTCTGAATTTCGCCGACGAACCAGTCGGAGAACGGCTCGCAATCTACGTCCTTTAGGAAAGCGGCCTTGTACGGTAGAGACGACGTGTTATCCCGAATGGTGTTGCCACACGTGCATAGCAATTTGCTCATGACACCAACGTAATCTTGAGAATGGACACCAGATGATAGGGCCGGGCGACAGTCTTTCCAAACGACTATCCGCTCAAGTTAGCCAATCTAAGTTGGCTGGGAGGACTTTCTCCCCATTCGCCTCCATGTCGCCCACCGCTTCTGCAACAATCCTCCGGATACCGGCGAGTGCACCCTCCGGCGTGGCAGCGAGCCACGATAGCGACGGAAATTCTGCGCAGAGGCCAACGTGTTCCCCATCTTCGGGGTACCACGTCACCCGGTAAGTGAACTGGTCTTGCGTCATGACTTCGCTCCTAAATCAAAAGAGCCGCACGAGGCGGCTCCCTTTGTCAGTTACCCGGTGATGAATAGGGCAGCATGTCATCGACTTTGATGATCTTCCACCCATCATGTCGTTTGGTGAAAAACACGAGAACGGTGACCTCGCTACGCGAGCCAAAACTCACAGGCACGACAACAGCCTCGCTGAACGTGAGCGGCCGGCCTGGCTTGATATGAGCGAGCCAATCACGTTCGTCGTAGTCCTGCGCCTTCAGAAAGTAGTCCGCACCGCCAGGAAGTTGGTCTCGCCTGTAGTCTCTGCGCAGGCTCTCAACCGTAGACGCGTCAACGTAGCGACCAATCTCGCGATCTAGAAGCGGGAACACCTGGTTCACCTGCTTGTTGATGTACCAGACATAGAACTGTTTCGCTTGCAGACCAAGAGAAGTCAGCGCGTCAGCATAGGACGCGCACGAGAATGCCATTAGAAAACCGGCAAGCCAAAATGACAGTGTTTTTTTCATCCTTGCCTCAATGACGTCGATACAGTTTGTACGGCGGCTTTTGCGTTCGATACGCTTGGCCGGGATAAAACCCATTGTTCTGGACAAAGTCTGATACCCAGCTTGATCCGTCAAACATGGCCATATGGCCGTGGGGGTGCCCGGGGATGGGTTGGATCACGATCACATCTCCTCGACGAGGCGACGAAGCGTCGTCCAGTTCGATGAACCCGGCCTGACGCAAGGGAAACCCATAGTCCTTTGCCGAACGTGTTGGCGTCACACTGACTCCTCCTGCTTCAATCGCCTTTCGAACATACTTTGCACAGTTCCCAGTGCTTTGGCTTTGTGCATGCTGTCGAACGTGATTGGCCGCTGCATTACTGTCCCACATAGTTTCCTCGCATTCAGTTGATTGGAAATATCTTTCCCAAGATATATCCGAGAATGCTAGGTCTTAAAGCGTAGTTTAATGATTGAGATTTGTTTCTTATTTATTGGAAGATGTGTTATTCCAATTCAGCGGACTTTCTTCACATCGGACTCGTACCAAGCCCCTCCGCATCATCCAAGCACGTCTACGATAATTCCGCCTGCTGCTCCTCATCCGACGATCTTTCATCAGCTCTGCCAGCTTCGTCGTCCTTTCGCTTTGCTCCCCGACTAAACCGCACCGCCAGCGCCTTGCGCGCCGCGTCCAACCCTTCTCCCTGACCCGCCACCTTGAGGAACGCATACCCCTCCAACGTGGCGCTCATCACATCGCTGCCCAGCGCCAACTGCGAATCCGCCATGCGTTCGTGAATGCGCGCCACGCGCATGAGGCGGCTGCGTAGCTGATCGAAGCCCGCCAGATCGCGGCGCAGTTCGGCAAGGTCGAAATTGCCAGGTAGCAGGTTGGGATTGGTGTTCAGCACCTCCACGGCCTTGCGCGCGAAGGCTTCGGACTTGTCGCCCATCTTCACCAGCGTTCGGCGCTGCACCGGGGTGAGGTCGATCAGGCTGGCGAGCCGGTCTTCCAGCGTCTTCAGGGCGCCGTCCACGGCGGCCAAGTCAGCTGAAGTGAGCTGATACGAAATCAAGTTCTGCGGCATTTCACTCCTCGCAAATCAATTGGCAGTGCCGTGCCATCAAGGGCACGAGGGCGGGAGATTGGCCGCTGCGGCGCCGGTCCGCAATGCCAGGAGGGGGTTTCGGGCGAAGAATCAGAATGATCTGATGCGGCCTTCACAACTCGACACATCGAGAGGCGTTCTCGACGGTCCGAGCTCAGAGCTCGACGCGTGGAGCTTTTTGCTCGACTGCCCGAGCTCTGAGCTCGACGCGCGAGGCTTTTTGCTCGACTGCCCGAGCTCTGAGCTCGACGTGTGGGGCTTTTTGCTCGGCGGCCCGAGCTCTGAGCTCGGCGTGCGAGGCTTTTTGCTCGGCTGTCCGAGCTCGG
>NZ_VOSS01000007.1 GCF_007997035.1 Ralstonia sp. TCR112
GTGCCGGCGGCCTGGTCAATGGCGGCAGCGGCGGCGGCTCGACGAATCCGTTGGCGCCGATCACGAGCGCGCTCGGCGGCGTGGGCGGCGGCAGCAATCCGCTGGCCCCGGTCACGAGCGCACTGAGCGGCGCAGCCGGCAGCGGCAACCCCCTCGCCCCGATTACGAATGCACTGGGTGGCGTCACGAACGCCGCCGGCGCTCCGGCAGCAATCCGCTGTCACCCCTGACCGGTGCGTTGAGCGCGCATTGATCCCTGCGCCGACATCATCGATCTGCCCTCACCGATTCTTTTGACTGACAACAAGGAGACTCCACGATGCAACATACCCCCCACGCTCTCGCGCGCCTGGCTGGCGCACTGGCCCTCGCAGTGGCAGCTGGCAGCGCCTTCGCGCAAGCCACTCCCGCCGGCACCTGGAAGACCATCGACGACAACACGGGCAAACAGAAAGGCGAAGTGACGATCGTCGACAACGGCGGCACGTTCACGGGCAAGGTCACCAAGATCCTGGTGCCCGGCGACGAGAACAAGACCTGCACCAAGTGCACGGACGACCGCAAGGATCAGCCGATCAAGGGCCTGACGATCCTGACCGGTCTGAAAGCGAACGGGAACAACAACTGGGATGGCGGCCAGATCCTGGACCCGGAAAACGGCAAGGTCTACAGCGCCAAGATGTCGCTGTCGGAAGACGGTCAGAAACTGAATGTGCGCGGCTTCCTGGGCATCAGCCTGCTGGGCCGTACGCAGACCTGGATTCGCGAGCAATGATCGCCCGCCGATAGCGAAACCCAGCAGACCTCCAACGCGCGGCGCGCCCCCTCCTTGTGGGTGGGGCGCCGTCTCTTCGGGCGCCGGTGCAAGCCGGCGCCTTCTTTTTGCGGAAATCCGCACACTGCGCGCCCGGCACCTCCATTAAAGAAGACCACTCCATCGCCGTTACACCGTTGCGGAGTGGTCAAACAATAAGTGGAGAAAACGCGACATGCGACAGTGGACACTCAAAGCAAAGCTGCGCCTGGCGCTGGCCGTCATGTGGCTGGGGCTGGTCGGCGTCGGCATCTGGAGCGCGATGGAGACACGCGCGACCATGCTCGACGAACGCAAGGTCGGGCTGCAGAACCTGGTGGACGCCGCCGAGGGCATCGCCAAGCTGTATCACGGCCGCGCGCAATCAGGCGCCATGAGCGAAGCCGACGCCAAGAAAGCCGCGCTGTCGACGCTCGCCTCGATGCGCTTTGGCACCACCGGCTATCTGTTCGTGGTCGATTCGCAGTTCATCCTGCTGATGCACCCGACGCTGGCGGACATGGTCGGCAAGAGCACCGCGGGCTTCAAGGACCCGACCGGCAAACTGGTCTACCCCACCATCGTCAATGCCGCCAAAGACAAGGGCTTCGGCTTTGCCGAATACCAGGGTCGCCTGCCCGGCAGCGAGACCGCATTGCCGAAGATCGGCTACGTGAAGCACTTTGCGCCGTGGGACTGGAACCTCTCCAGCGCCGTCTTCCTGCAGGAAGTGGATGCGGCGTATCGCCATTCGCTCTTCGCCAACCTGATCGTCATTCTGCTGGTGGGCGGCGCGGTGTCGCTGGCCATGTCGATCATCATCCGCAACGTGCAGCGCGGGCTGGGCGGCGAGCCGAGCTACGCCACCGAGGTCGCACGCCGCATTGCCGGCGGCGACCTGGCCGTGCACGTGCAAACCCGCCCCGGCGACCGCGACAGCATGCTGGTCGCCATGGCGCAGATGCAGCAGCAACTGACCGGCACCATCGGTCATATCAAGACATCGGCGGACTCGATTGCGAGTGCCACCAAGCAGATCGCCGCCGGCAATGCCGACCTGTCGCAACGCACGGAAGAGCAGGCTTCCTCGCTGGAAGAAACCGCTTCGAGCATGGAAGAGCTGACGAGCATCGTGCGCCAGAACGCCGACAACGCGCGCCAGGCGAGCACGCTCGCCGTCAGCGCGTCGGACATTGCTGCCAAGGGCGGCGAGGTGGTCGGCCGGGTGATCGACACCATGGCGGGCATCAACGAAAGCAGCAAGAAGATTGCGGACATCATCGGCGTGATCGAAGGCATCGCTTTCCAGACGAACATCCTCGCCCTCAACGCCGCAGTTGAAGCGGCGCGTGCCGGCGAACAGGGCCGCGGCTTTGCCGTGGTGGCCGGCGAGGTGCGCAACCTGGCGCAACGCTCGGCGGGGGCGGCCAAGGAGATCAAGGAACTCATCGGCGATTCGGTCGGCCGCGTGGAAAACGGCACCACATTGGTGGCCGAAGCGGGCAGCGTGATCGACGAGGTGGTGGTCGCGGTCAAGCGCGTGACCGACATCATGGGTGAGATCAGCTCGGCCTCCGAAGAGCAAAGCTCCGGCATCGAGCAGGTCAACCAGGCGGTGAACCAGATGGACGAGGTGACGCAGCAGAACGCCGCGCTGGTCGAGCAGGCTGCCGCGGCTGCGCTGTCGCTGGAAGAACAGGCACAGGTGCTGCGCGACGCTGTGGCGTCGTTCCGCACCGCCTGATCGCCGAGATTTCACGTCCTATTCCCCAACGAGGGGAGGGACGCCGCGCCGTTCTCTGGTGTGTCGCATGGTGCTATGCTGCGCGCCAGAGAATCGATAAAACCATGTTGGAATAGCCATGCCCGAGCGCAACCGGCCGCCATTCAGGGGCCCTTTTGGCGCGATTGCCGGGTCGACCACCAGCGCCTATGCCGCAGCAGGAGACACTGCCGGCGACGCCCATGAGCCGATGTCCGGCGGCCGCTCCAGTGCCGTGCGCGATGTCGCTGCACAAGATCTGGCCAGCGACACCGCGCTGTGGCGCTTTGCGCTGGCCGCAGAGCACGGCGGCCGCGCGCCTCACCCCGACGCCGTCTTGCGCGACGATCTTTCCGTCCTGCGCATCCTGCGCCACGCAGACGGCCTGCGCCTGCTCCGGCAAGGACTGCGCAGTGCGTTCCCGGGCTCGGCCCTGCGCCTGACCACCTTCTGGCCCGAAGAACAGCCGCACGCCTATCCGGCCCGCGCCGAAGCCCGCCCGGCGGAATTCGGCGACCTGCTCGTGCTGCTGCGCCTGCGCGGCGCGGTCCCGACCCTCGATTGCCGGGCGCTGTTTCTCACCAGCCGCCGCATCGACCAGCCCGGCGATGCGCTCGACAAACACCACCCGCTGCCGCAGATCAACCTGTACGAAGGCTGGCCCGACTTCAACGTCTATGCGCGCTCGCCGATCAAGTCGCGCAACGCCACCTTCCTGGGCAAGTTCGACCTGTCCGCCGAGCTGGACCCGCTGCGCCGCGTGGGCCGCGACCAGCGCCAGTGGCGCTACCTGACACCCTGCACGGGCCTGCAGCAGCATGCGCAATGGCCCGGCGCCCGGCCGGCTTCGCCGCTGCAATGGCGCTGGCCCTCCGGCCCGCACGCCGGCGGCGCGCCCACTTCGGGTTCATTCACCGGCCTGCTGCGCCAGCTCGCACGCCCGGAAGGCCCTGGCGAGGATTGCTCCGCCGGCACCGACGTGCCGACGTGGGGCCGCCTCATCAACAAGCTGCTCGACCACAGCTGGGAAGTCGCCCCGAGCCACGCGCTCAAGAGCGGCAACATCAGTTCGCTGGCGTTCTGGACGCGGCTGCGCGGGTTCCTGACGGCGGAATACCTGCTCGGTTCGCACTCGCTGCAGAAGGGCTTTGGCGCGTCGCTGCAGTTCGAGATGGCCAACGGCCTGCAGGACATCGCCCGCGACGACTGGACGGCCACCACCGGCTTCGACCCCGAAGACCTCGACGTGCCCGGCGTGCGCGGCACGCTGCAGCGTATTGCGGCGTCCAGGCTGGCCGTCTTCGGCATGAGCGCCGAAGACCCCGCGCCGCTCGCTGCCCCGCGCCCGCAGCGCGGTGTGACGCCGCGCCCCGACGGCGAACGCGAAGGCCAGCGCGTGTTGCTGATCGACGTGATTCGCCCCAGCGCAGCCGCCCTGTAAGGCTGCCAATTCGATAAAAAGCGACGCCCGCGCCGCCGAGAACGCAACGATTTCTCGGCGGTGCACGGCTATGCTGTGGCGTTCTCTGCCGCGCCTCCGCTGTCGCTCATGTCTTCCGCTGCTTCCGCCTCCGCCACTTCCACGACGACGACCTCCCCCTGGATGCCCATCCTTGCGCTGATGGGTTCGATGGCCTCGGTGTGCCTCGGCAACTCGTTTGCCAAGACGCTGTTTCCGGTGCTGGGCGCCGCGGGCACGGTCACGTATCGGGTGACGATCGGCGCGGTGATCCTGCTGGCGTTCTGGCGGCCGTGGCGCCTGCACCTGAGCCGCGCAGATGCCGGCCGCATCGCGCTGTACGGGGTCACGCTGGCGAGCATGAACCTGCTGTTCTACCTGTCGCTGCAGCGGCTGCCGATCGGCATTGCAATCGCCATCGAATTCACGGGGCCGCTTGTGCTGGCCGTGCTGCTGTCGCGCCGCGCGCTGGATTTCGTGTGGATCGGGCTGGCGGTGGTCGGCTTGCTGATGCTGACGGTGGCCGACAAGTCGGTCGGTCAGGTTGACCACCTGGGCGCCGTTTATGCGCTGGCCGCCGGCGTGTGCTGGGCGCTCTACATCCTGACGGGCAAGAACCTCGGTGGCCTGCATGCGGGCCAGGCGACGTCGATCGGCATGGTGGTCGGTGCGCTGTTTGCGATTCCGTTTGGCGTGGCGCAGGCGGGGTCGGCGCTGCTCGCACCTTCGCTCATTCTGGCGGGACTGGGCATCGGGCTGCTGTCGAGCGCGATCCCGTATTCGCTGGAGATGGTGGCGCTCAAGCATCTGCCGGGCAAGACGTTTTCCGTGCTGCTGAGCCTCGAGCCCGCCATCGGCGCGCTCGCGGGGGCGATCGTGCTGCAGGAGCAGCTGACCGGGCGCCAGTGGGTGGCGATCCTGGCCATCATCGCTGCGTCAGCAGGCTGCGCGCTGACGGTGCGCGCGCCCAAGCCCGTCCAAAGCTAGCCGGAAAACCGCGCCACGGCTTGCAATACAGCCATGCGCGTCTGCGCGTAGACCATGCCCTTCCATTCCGGCACGTCGCAATAGAACGCATCGCGTAGCGCTTGGCGGATGCCGACCCGCTGCGCGGCGCCCTGCTCCGGATGTCGATGCAGCCAGTGGTCCGCCCGGAGCGCCTGCAGCACGGCCAGCGGCGCGAGCGTGCCGAACTCCAGCGTGACGCAGGTCTTTTCGATGCCGGGCAGCAGTTCGTAGGCGATGCCGACCAGATCGCCCTTGACCACCGAAGAGACCGAACCGGCAGCGGCAATCGGCCGGACATCGGCGCCCCACGTGCGCATGGCGCGCTCAAGTTCGGCGGGATCTGGGCTGTTGAAGATCTTCTCGCCGTGGCCGTAGTGGCCGAGCCCGGTATGCAAATCGATCCACACCAAGTGCGACAGGCCGGCCGCATGCTGCGACACGATCCCGCGCATCTGCAGCGTGCTCCAGCACGGCGCGCTGCCGCCGTAGAACATGCCGTCCGGCACACGGTATTGGCCGCTCGTTGCGGCGTCCTGCAGGGCTTTTTCGCCGCGGGTGACCATGTAGTGCTGCAGCGCAGCCTGGTCGGCCTGGCTGGGCGGCCACGTGTGCGGCAGCAGGAGCGGATCGACTTCAAGGTAGGCCGGATTGGCGGAAGCGGCCTCCGCAAAGTCGACGCTGTTGCGGTTCAGGTCAACGTTGTCTTCATTCACGCGCCGCAGGTGCGCAAACCCGTACGGATTGACCGCGTGCACCAGCACCAGCGCGACCTTGCCGGCCGCCAGCCGCGCGAAAAGCTCGTCGTCTTGCAGCAAGCCGGTCTGGCAGCCGGAGCCGCAGAACCCTTCCACGCCATGGACGCCGGAGGTGACGATCAGCAGCGCTTCAGCCTGCGCCGGGGCAAACAACGCGGTGTCGATGGAAAGCTGCTCGCCGGACGGCCCGACCGCATCCGGATGCAGATGGCGCTCGATGCGGAGCCCCCGGGCCTGCGCAGCAGCGACGAACTTGCCGCGGGCTTCATCGTAGGTCTGCGAGAAGAAGGCTTCGACCGTCATGGCGGGATCCGGTGCAGTGATTGCCGCAGCCTGCCATGGCTGACAGGCGCGGCGCAATCGCACGCACGTGAATCGATCGCCCCAAAACGCAAACAGGCGACGCGTGGTGCGTCGCCTGTCTACGTTGATGCCGGGTCGAACGAGTGTCGAGCGGCTAGCCGTTCAGTGACACATAAGTTGAGATTCCGACCACAATAAAAACAAGGGGTTAGAAAAATCTCGGACAACTCGTGGGGATGATCATGACAGAAGAGATGAGATTCCTCGACGCCTGTGACACATGGTGTGAGATTCTGCGCAGACGCCAATTTCACGGGGAATCTCATCTCATCCGTCACAGTTCCCACCCCAAGCCGGCTAGCAGATGTATACATATAGAGCAGCGCGGTTCTGTTGAGACGACGAGCGGGGAACCTACAATCGTGTGGAGTCGCCCGTAGCGGAAGAGGTCATGCGCAAGTCCTGACCCAAAAGGGCAATGCGCGGCCGCCTTTAGCCAGTTGCACAGGAAGGCTCTCGCGCCAGACGTAAAAACCATGACTCCCTGGGTTGACGGAAAACGTATCCATGTGGCCTCCGTCCCCGTCTTCATCGCGCTAGGCCCCCGATACGCTCGGAACCGTCATGCGGCTCGACGATAGAGCACATGAGCAACCGCCAACATCACTCGTAATCGGACCCTTTGGACGGGCGGCACCTCGGTACGACGGCAATATGGCCAGAAGGGCTAGCCGTTATCCCTATGCACAACCCGGATTTGGAGGACTTCATGCGTGAATATCGAACCCGCACTATCAGCGAAGTGGTTGCAAGTACCTGCAATCGGTGTCAGCGTCGTCTGAGCTCAGATGAACCCGGTGAGTGGCAGGAACGACTGTCGTTTGACCACTTCTGCGGCTTCGATTCCGTGTTCGGCGACGGCAGTATGGTCAGCATCGATCTTTGCCAGCACTGTGTGCAGGAGGTACTAGGCCAGTGGTTGCGAATCACAAAGTAAGCCGACATCGGTGGAACCGATACGCTCGCACAGGTGCTAATGAACATGCCAAATGTCGGAAAAGATGCCGACTTTGTGCGCAACCCGCGCGATATGCCGCGCGAACCTAAGACGAAATACGAAACCCCTATCAAACCGGTAGATGCAGCGCAGAAGGCCCGCAAAGGGAAACAGAAGGCTCATGATTCCACAGATTTCGCGATGTTTTAGGCCCTGCGTCCACATCGGCCGCAGATATCCTTTAAGTCCCGGCTGGGCGGCGCCGCCCCGAAAGCTACCTCGATGCAGGCTGTGGGAGCAGGCGATCTGCCTTTTCGACGCTAATTCTGCAGCCGTCACAAAGGCCGCGTCTGGTTCGATCACTTGGCCTACTTTCGTTCAATCTTCCAGTCCGGGGGGGCCTGTAACTCGCCTGCCTCATGAAATTCTAGTTCTCCAGGCCTAGCACCCTGAACCGACCGGACACAGACACGAGCGCAACAACATCTGGTCGGGCCGGGACAGTGAAGTTGTCCGACAAAACAGGGGTCATTAAGGCCCAACCTGCGGAGCCGGAGATGTGGGCGAGGCCGAATGCGTGGCCTAGTTCGTTCGTGAGTATTGGAAGCAAGTTGATGCAACGCTCATCTCGGAGGAGGAGCTGTGCCGGATCTTTCACTACTCCTCTGAACCATCGTCCACTTCGACTTGCTGGGCGACCGTCGCGGCGTCGATCTTTGTCTTGATCGGGGTATAGAGGTCCGCATCCAGCTGCTCGCCCACCTCCAAGGATAGAACCAGCGCGTAGCGCACCTCGGTATCCCATTGACCTGCTTCCTTCCAATCCTTCCACCATCCACCGACCGGGAAAACTGCGATCTGCCCTTTCGAAGCCAATTCAGCAGCGGTCCCCGTCCAGACATCCAGATGAATCGACCCTTTGGTGCGCAGCTTCGGTCCGAACGTCCAGCCTTGAAGATCGGGATCCCCATGAGCGCGTTCATCATCATCGTCACGCTCTAGCGCGTTGACGCGCTCAACAAACTCCTGATCTGTTTCGGTTGCCCCCTTCAGCGCAAATCTGAGACCAAAAGAGCCGTAACGAAACTTGCTTTGCCACCCTCGCCGACTCGGGTTCGGCTCGACGAAATACGACAACGTCACTCGCAAGGAAACCTCAGTCTCCGCTAGATCTTGTAGCTCCTCGTCGGGCCAGGGCAATTCATGGAGCAGCATTTGGCCAAGCTTCGCGCTGCCATTAACCTCTCGATACGGAGTGATGGTCTCCTGGAGAACCACCGTGGACCGATAAGCCTCAGAAAAAGCGGAAATATTCGGCTGAATCAAGCCAAATCCATAGGTGCGCAGTAGGTTGTACTTGTCCTGCATCGTTGGTTGTACACGTAGCGAGCTTCGCATCGCACGCGTATAGCGAGCTCCATGCACGACAAGGGCACGTATGGTTTCGGGCCAAAAGTCGGGATACTTGTGTGAAAGTTGTCCGCACAAACGAGCCACCTCAGCTGTGGCCGCGCTTGTATCTCCCGTTTCAGCCAACAGCGTGCGAGGAATATTGTTTGACGTGGTGAGCATGCGAAGAGACTCGGGCCCAACTGTAACGTTGGCCGCAGTGTCCAGCGAGCCATTGCCACCTTCTGCGACCACGTCAGGTTTGTGAGGCCATTCTTTTTTCCACAAGATGGCTGTCCGCGAAGCAGGAGCCAACGCCCCTCTACGAGCGATGACACTCTGCCCCGGATACTCTGTAGCATCAATCTCCGTGAGATTCGTGCTCGCCCCAACTGCCAACGCATTCCATGCTTGGCTCGGATTCTCCGCGGGCGCCAACGCATTGATCGCCGGATAGCTAGCCCAATCCGGCCAAGCAACGTTTCCGGCGGCCAAAACGTACAGCCTCGGCGTGGCCTCTCCTCGATCGTCCTGATCATCGACACCGATCTCCAGTGCCGGCAAGCCGTACGCAAGCTGATCAATCGTTGCCGACCATTCGGAAGGCTCTCCATTGATACCGCCACGGGACGTCGTCATCATCGCAAAGACGCGACGCACCCGCGGAGCAGTCGCTTCGACCCGATATGCGGACTCCGCAGTAATGGCTCCATATATACGAGGTGGATTCTCGCCGTCCGGCGGCAAGATCTTGACAGATTCCAGTCGATGCGTCAGGTGGACGCGCTCGTTGTTTGCCAGGGGCGAAGTTAGATTTCCATACAACAGGAGGCCAGCCATTTCGCTGCCATGACCGTCGTGATCCGCTGCCCCCCACGTCGGGTCATACGTATGCATGTCTTCTTCCGCCAGGCCTGCTGCAAGTAGCGGATGGCCATTGTTCACACCAGTATCCAATAGCGTGATCCGATTTCTCCTCGACCCTTGCACATAGACTGAGCGCTCAACAAGCGAATCTACCCATTCGTTTTGTTCGTATGGTTTCAACTCCGACAGGAAGAACTCTGCCGTATCGGCAACCCCGCGAATCTCCGCAACCATGTCGAGTAGTTCAACTGCTTGTTGAATTGACTGTCGTGTTGCGCGTACGGCTACAACGACCCGCCCCGGGAACGTGACAAATCCCCTCTCAACTTCGAGACCGAGGCGCTCACCTAGCTCCTCGAATGCGTCGCGAACTACCTTCCCTCTGCGCCCATCGGCTCGCAACCAAACCTGGAACCACCTTTCATCCAGATCCTCAGGCGGGGAGTCCTCGTCTGTCCAAAAATCGTCGAACGCTGCTCGTCGGATGTTTTCTATAGCATTAACCAACGCAAGATTTTGCGGCTTCCCCGATTTCGCGTTCTTCTCCAGATAGGCTTGGATACGCTTTTCGAGAGCACCGATGTGACCATCGGGGACGTGGAGTACGACAATCTCTGAATCTGGATGCTCTATCGCGGAGAGCACCTCGAATCCGTCGTTCTTCCACTCAAGCCCCTTGAAATCGAGGGCACCTTTCGGTTTGATTTCAAGTGCGACAGCAATGCCTGCGCGTTCTGGCAGGCCATACTCCTGCCGGACCGCCACGATATCTGGGAGTTCTCGTACGAGCCGTCTAAGTTGCCGAATAAGCTTCGTGCCATGAGCCACGCGCGGCCGGGGAATACTTGGCCGGCGGCCTCCCCCATTATTTGGCGACTGGTACGGTGCCTCCCAGGTAAATCCACTAACAAGGAGGTGTGGCAGCTTCTGTTCTGGCATTTCAGGACTCCAAGTGACCTGCCGCCAAACTCTACTGCCTTTCAATTACTCCGTTTACCCCCTATTAGCACGGGCCCGTTCTTCCAAATGCTGGATAACGGCCTCCGAACTCACCTGACCCACTCCATCCATAACCGCATCCTTAATGGCGTCGACACAGGCACGCGATATCTCAGCATGGGATTGACCCTGCGCAGCCTTCACCAAACTTTCATACCGAAAACCCTTCGGCACGAAAGCACTCAATCTATTTTTGAGTAGGATCTTCACTTGCTCCAGCCCTGGAGCGTCGTAGCGAATTACGTCGTCAAATCGACGAAATAGGGCGACATCTAAGTCCTTGGCATGATTGGTTGCAGCCACGATCAAACTGTCCGAATGATCTTGGTCGAGCAGTTGCAAGAACATGTTGAGTGTTCTGCGCATTTCCGCCACGTCGTGCTGGCTGCCGCGCTGCAACCCCAACGAGTCGAATTCGTCGAAAAAATAGACGCCGCGATTGCTCTTTAGTGCGTCAAAGACAAGACGGAGCTTGGACGAGCTTTCGCCCATGAATTTCGTGATGAGGCTATCAAATCGCACAGTAAAGAGTGGGAGCTTGAGTTCCCCGGCGAGAACCGCAGCCGTCATCGTCTTGCCGGTGCCAGGCGGCCCCACAAGAAGTAGCTTGCGGCGAGGCGACAAGTCATGCGCACGCAGTCGATCTGCCTGGCGCTGCTCACGCAACACGCGACCGAGCTTGGCCTCCACATCATCGGACAACACCATTTCTGCCAAGTGCTCGTCCGGATAGCGAACGGTAAGCAGGTCGCTCAACTCACCTTTTGGCTGCATCAGCGGCACGGGCTTAGCTTGCCGTGTCCGACTTGCTTCAACTTTCGTCGAATCGATCAGATCACGCAGCTCAGCGGCCAACTTGGCGTGCCCCTGACGCGCCTCATCCGCCGCCAGCTGCATAGCTACGGCATAGAAGTGCTCAGCATCTTGGTTCGCATGAGCACGCAACAGCGCTTTGAGTCGATCAGATCTGGCCATGATTTTTCCATCCAGTCGCAATAGTAGTGGCGCCTTGACCAACCACCAAAAATATGATGCTATTATAGCATCATCTTGCTATTAATACATCAAAAAGCATGACACGCTTCCCGCGTTCTCAGGGCGAGCTACTTAGAATGGCTCGCGGCGACCTAAGTCAGAGAGCGTTCGCTGAACTGCTTCGCGTTGATAAGAGCTGCCTGTCCAGATACGAAGGTGGAAAGCTCGGTGCGCCGGTCTCAGTGATTAGTCAGTGCTTAACGATCGTCGCTGACGCTCAGGCCTCGGGAGGGGAGCTCGATATAGGCAGGGCATTGCAACACGTGAAGACAGCAGCGGATCTGCTAGAGGGAAAGACTCGGTAGCCTGAAGGAATGCGACAGCCCTCACAGGCACCCGCCGACCAAGAACCGCGCGTGTTGGGGCCTTGTGTAGCCAGCAACGCTCGTTGCCCTAGTTGCAACAGTTGCACCTATGGTTGGATGCCCCGCCCCCTCAGGATCGAAGACGAATGCCGGCGGCAAATCGAGCTCAACCTATCAATCACCAGGGGACCAGAGCTCGCGGATACCCGCACCAAAACGGTGAAAAAGCGATCCTCATGTAACGCCCAGCCCGGCCTCCGGACAGCTCACGCCCTAGCGCCGTTGCTGCATTGCAACTGGCAACGAGAAAGGATTGGCTCACCTTGACAAAGGAGTATCCGGAACCTAAATAAGAGGGCGAACACTGTATAAAAAGACAGCCCCGAAGGGGCGTCATGATCGCTTGGCGCACACGGGGAATCTGTGTACCATCGCGCGAACTCAAGGGGAAACAATGGAATCGAACCTGATTGCTTTGCAGCTCTTCTTAGATGAGCTCGGGCAGACAGCAAAGATCGATACCGTCGACGATCGAATGAGCCTGCAGAAGGTCATTTATCTCGGTCAAATCTTTGGTGCGGACCTAGGCTATCGCTATTCTTGGTACGTACGCGGCCCCTACTCACCAAGCCTTACCCAGGACTACTACGCGCTCTCAGGCGCGCTCGCGGCGGGTGATCGCACGTATCAGGCGCGCGCTCTCAATGACCGCCTGCGAGAGTGCCTCGTTCGCGCGAAGAACTTGCTGCAGAAGCCCCAATCGGTAACGCTTGCAACACCTCAGTGGTACGAATTGCTTGCTTCGCTCGATTATCTGAAGCGCGTGTCGAAGCGCAATGACGCCGACGCGGCTGCCATCATCAGGGCACAAAAACCTCATCTAGCGAACTGGATTGATGCTGGACTTCGGCACCTTAGCGCTTACGCTCCGCAGTACTAATCCGACAAAAAATTTAAGATAGGCCCGCATTGCGGGCCTTTTTCCTATGAGCGAGTTGAAGTTCGAAAAAACCATCACCGATCCGGTTCATGGGACGATCGGTCTGACCCGACTTGAGGCCGATATCATTTCCACGCCGACGTTCCAACGTCTGCACAACGTCCGGCAACTGGGATTAGCTCATCTGGTCTTTCCAGGCGCCAATTATTCGCGTTTTTCGCACTCTGTTGGCGCTTGCCATAACGCCGGAAGAATTCTGCAGTCGATCGAGAGAAATACTCCCGATAAGACATTTACCGCGAAGCAACATCAGGCTTGTAGATTGGCTGGCCTTCTGCATGACATTGGCCACTATCCCTTCTCCCATGCCACTGAGCACATCATCAAGTCGGTTTACTCTGACAAGAACCTGCTCGCACCCACAAGCGATAGCTCCAGTTCCCCGGAAGCAGTAGACCTCAGTTTGCCCCCTTACCTCGATCACGAGACGGTCGGGCGCCAAGTTATCGACAACGATCCCTACCTGCTTCAGGTGTTCGAGCGGCACCAATGGGAGCCGGCGTCGATCAAGGAGATTTTTAGCAAGGAATCGCCGGAGAACAGCTTTGTGCAGGTGATCAGTTCTGACTTGGACTGTGATCGGTTGGACTATCTGCGTCGGACAGCACACACCAGTGGGCTTCCGTATGGGACTGTTGATATCGATTATTTGATCGATCAGGCATGCCTAGATCCGCAGGGCTACTATTGCTTTTCGTTTAAGGCATTGCGTGCAGCTGATCATCTCCTGGTCTCGAGATACTACGACTATTTGCAGGTGCCGTTTCATAAGACAGTGGTAGCGCTAGAGTGGTCGCTCGTAACCTGCATTGCTGCTCTGATTGAGCGCGGAATGATCCACTGCTCATCCGCAGATATCGTCGAGAAAATCAAAAGCGGCGATTGGGCACTATTTGACGATAACTACTTCTTTGCCCTGTTTCGGCAACTTCGCGATTCCCTCAGCGCCTCTAATCCAGATGACGCAGTTCTTTCCGCGCACCTTGAGGCGTTGCTGATGCGTAAGGCCGCGAAGCTGGTCCATTCCAACGAAATTGTCGAAAGCAAGGGGACGCCCGACCATGCCAGCCGCGTGCTGGAAGCACGAAAAGCAATCTCGGCGATCTCGTCCAGTCTCGGTATCCCTGAGAATTTCTTCTACGTTTGGGAGCACCGCCTCGAGCTCACAAAGGCAGGCTCAAAGTTCGCCGACGCGGAGTTTGAAGGTGCGGTCAACATTTTGCATCAGAACAAAGCGACGCCTTTGATGCACTTCCCCCAAGCGTTGATGCAAACGCTGGCCAAGTACCAGTTCTCCGGTGTGCGCATCTTCATGATCGACCATGAGTCACGCTATCACGAAGCGAAGACCATGTTCGAAGTCGCCTTGCCGCCCAAATTGGCCGACTTGCCAACGCCGGCCGCCGGCATTGAAGCCCTCGCCCCAGACCTTCCGGAGAGCGAACAGGAGTAACTCGCTCCCATTGAGATCAGCCCGCACGACAAAGAGCGCTCGCCTCTCTATGTCTGTAGCTTGCGAATGTCAGCGAGCGCGTAGAACTTAACGCTACGATCTTTCGCGAATGAGATCGGCCTGATTTCACCGCGCGCCTCCAGGTTGGGGAGGTGGCTTCGATGGCTGCCGAGCAACTTACCCGCCTCCTCAGCGGTAACATAGTTCGCCCGCATTTCTTGCAACCGTGCGATGTCCACACGGCGAACGCGTCGTGACACGGTCAAATCCATTACCGGAAGAAGCCCAGACTGGACGTACGTCACCTCCAGAGCTCTATTGCCCACGCCAAGGATTGCTGGGACAGCTTCTATGGGTACGAACTCTGGGTCGCCCAGCGTCCTCTTGAAACGCTGCACAGAGCCCCTTGTCACCAGCACAACCCTGGACAGACTCTTCACCTTCCGCAAATGACGGTCTGTCACCAGCCGCTTGGCGCTTTGGACACTGACACCGAGAAGCTCCGCTGCCTCCGCGAGGGGCATTTCTAAGCTCTCCCTCTTGGTCGCATTGCCGGTTGGCTTACGTCCGGTAACGGTCGGGTATCCCCTCATGGTCCGTAGCGTTGTCAGATCAATGCGATCGACGAGGTCCCGCTCGAACATATATACGAGGCTGCCATCAATCTTTGGACCTGCAACGGCGGGCACGCCAAGCGCCATCAGCCTTTCCGCAGTGCTCGTTACACCGCTGTTGGCACGCTTTGCAATCTCACCAGCGAAAACATATTTGCGAGCAAAGCGTTCTGCCACCCCTCGGTCCATCACCAGCCGTTTCCGATTGACATGATCTCTGTCCCGACATTTAAACCACCCCGCCCGTGCGAGAAAGCGAACGACCTCGGGATACGTGCCCAGAATTTCGGCAACCTCTTCCACGCCGACTTCGTCAGGCCTTTCTGACTCGGGATTCGGGGGTATTGAGCAGGCCGACCGAATGCTACTGATGCCTAAGGCCAGGTCAAAACCTGCCGTCACTTCACGTCCTTCAGCTATCGCCTTTACTACCGATGCAACGCTGCGTGTGACGGCCCGAGGGGAACAAACCACTTCCCTCTCACCCACGGTTAGGTCGTATAGCATCTCGCTCACCGACCGCGCACTGAACCAGCCATCACCTGCGTCTAGTCGATACGTAGCTGGGACACCATCTCTCAGCAGGTTGTTCATCTGAAAAGCGCTCACCCCCAAAGCAAGCTCGGCCTGCCTGCGCGTTAGCTTGCGCTCGGGCAAGGCCGCATTTAGCGATCTCTTGCCGGGTGTCAAACGAAGTATTTCCTGCGCAAGCGCTTGCACCGTGGCGGAGGATGATTGAAGCAGGGGAAGAAGCGCAACGCGAGGATGCGACTGCGCCCCGCTCACCAAGGACAGAAGCTCCGTTGAAACCACTCTCTGCTCAATCCACTGCCGCGCGCCGCTCAGCAGCTCTAAAGAAGCGTCGGAATTGCCGACCGCAAAAAGAGCGGCCAAGCAAGCCGAAGCATCGCTGCCCCGCCGCCCTCCGACATCCATCTCGCTCATCCACCAGTCGACCGGCGCACCGTCTGCCACAATCTGCGGCCCGTACGCCAGATCCGCCCCACATTTGCATGTGCAAAGGGAACCACGAAGAGGGGACAACTGCTCCTTACATGCGTAGCAATCTCGCAGCAGGCGAACTGAATGTGTCTGGCATACCGCGTACGGCTTGAGCGACCAGTGTTTGCGAAAATAGCGCCGTTCAGCAAGGCAGATTGGGCAGTATGCTCCGCACTCCTCGGAGAAGAACTGCTCCGCATATGGAACGCCGTCAACCAGTCGTGGGGACTCAGCCGTTGGGCCTGACCGATCAAAACTCAGCAAAATGGCGTTCGAATTGTTGATGCCGAGCAGCCCCAGGATCTCCGCGTAGCGCTCTGCCCGCGTATATGCAGCAATGATCCAACCCTCGTCGGCCACTCCGATGCACAGGCCATCCACCATGGCAGTCACACTCGGAAAGCCGTTACCCTCAGCGACCCGGATCAAATAGCCTGCCGGCGATTCGCCAGGAAACGGGATGGGGCGAACCGGAAGTTTTCGTCCCATATGTCACCCTCTGAACGCGGCAGCCAACGCATTGCCGGTCATTGTGAAGGGATTTTGAACCGTGATCGATTGCGCCGAAAAGATCCCGGTATTCCAAACATTGGCCAGGTCCGGCAAGGTCATGACATCGCGGCCCGCGAGCAAGGCATGGCGCGCGGCAACCTTCAACAGGGTTGAGACATAGTCGACATTTCCCCGCGTCGCCGCAAATACCCTCAGCGCCAAGTTATAGCTCGTGAAGTTAGGAGTGGACTTAACCGACGTTCTTTTTACGATATCGCTGGAAAGTGTGTGGAGAAAGCGCTGCAAGTCACCAGGCTCTTCGCTTGTCCCAGGTAGCAGTGGCGCCAAGATGAACTTGCTCTTGTAACGGCGCGACATCTGCGTATCGTGATCGAAGATCGTCTTGCACTCATTGGTTCCGACTAGGCAGATGACCGGTCCCTCGGCATTAAAGAGCTCCTTGAGCCAGTTGCTGATTCGCTGACCGGCAAGCGCATCCTTCTTACGAATCAGCGATAAGTTGTGCAACTCATCGATAAACACGATGGCAGTCTTGCAACGTCTAAGCAGGGTGTTAATCCGCTTGGATTGCGATCCTGCTGTTCCGGCGGATGGGCAGACGTCGTTCAGAAGCGTCAGCATCTCCTCGGTCAAGCCACTCAGTCTGCCCTCAGGTGGCAGACTCATATAGAAGGCCGGCACGGTATCGATCTCACAATCGTTCTCGACGATTGTCTGTGACGGCATGCTCTTCATGATCAATCTCGCGATGGTGGTCTTACCCATACCACCATCACCAAGCAACATGCAGCACTCTGGGCTGCGCGAAGCGATCGACGCCTTGATGCAGCCCCTGATACCGGTGACCGCTTCTGACAACGCCGGGTGCGAAACCACAATACGGTCTAGTTCGGACACTTCTTTGTATGCGTTCTGTTCGGCTTGCGATTCGAAGATTGCGTCTGAGGGGAGAAATGAAAGCATGGGCGTGCTCCTTAGTCGAGAATGAATGTTTCCAGAGAGAAATCACCAACAATCGGCTTGGTTTGGTTTGATCTTTTTGGCTCACTCGCGTCAACCGGAAGAACCTCGCCCGTATCAGGATCCACGTGCTTGAGTGAAGGCACGCCGCCTGCGATGACATCGATGCGGGAGCTCAACACGACAGGCTCCATGGCGAAAGCCACCTCACCGACCTTCTTCACTCGCTTGTCGAGCTCTTTCTTACTTTCCTTCAGCCGCTTCATCTGCTTGGTGGCGAATGCCGATTCCTTCTGAATCCGCTGCATCAGCATGTAGAGGCTGTACAGGGGGGCGTTTTCGCCGAGCTCTCGTCGATCACGCTCGCTTAGTTGGCTCAACATACGCTTTGCTTCACGATGCCCCCACTTGGTCAACCCGCGCGTGTATTCGGGTTTCGTAGACATGGCAGTGATGATTACGCCCGGCTCCAATGGGTGTTCGATGTACACCTTGTCCAGATCCAGTTCATCGATAAGAACAGCGACTTGCCCCTTGTACTGATGCTCCAGTGTGCGAAGTGCGTGGCTGTACCAAGCCAGCCCATCATGTCGGACTCGCCCGCCGTTGGGCGTGCAGCGGAAAGCCGTCCGCGCAATGACGTTCACCTCCTCTTCTGTCATCGTCAAAGGTCTGCATTTCCCCGGGGCGGTCTCCTCCTTCCACATCATGATTGGCGCCCTACCGGTGCCGGTGTGAATTTGCTTGTGATAGATCTCCTCAATCCATTCGTCTACGTAGGAGTGCACTTGTTCAAGGGTGAGGCAGGCGCGCCCGTTCGAGTCGTACGAACCGCGCTCTGCCGGGTTAGAAAACGTCGTGCCGGGAAGCGTTTGAACGAGGCTTCTTGTAAGCGTCCGAAAGAAGGACTCCACATGAGGCTTGTGGTTAGGCTCCCGCACAGCCGCCGGTTCAATGATGACGTTAGCTTTTAATAGCAGGCGCATGACGGCAGAGTTCTTGAACTCCGACCCGTTGTCAGGAATGAGGTGCACACAGATACCACCGGGCAGTCCGCGCAAGGGCCGTGTGAACATGTCCTTCACAACAGCGAGCGTGGCCACCGTTGACGGCGGATGCATGCTCAAATGCCAGCCAACAATGCAACGGGTCCGTACGTCTATCGCTAGAACAAGCGTTGGTCGCCCCATCACTTCGCGGGTCGCCTCGTCGACGACAAGCACATCCAGCACATGGGAATCAATCTGCACGAAGTACATTGGCATATGGACCTGGTGCGATCTGCCGCCGGCCTTTGCAGCACGTTCTGCTGCGATGGGTCCATCCTTGACCCGCATGAGCAAGAACGGATCGATTTTTTTGATGCGCCGCCGAATGGTTCGCTGCGATGGCGCGCTCGCTCCAGTCATGTTGTTCTCCAGCAGGTATCCATGCACATGCGCCAGTACATTCTTTGAAGACCGTCTCTCAGCCCGCATGAAATCAGCGATTCCCTGCTGAATGCCTGCCTCAACCCCAACCGAGAAGCGCAAGAGACTGTTTCCTTTACGTCTGGGCTTACTGAGGAAATATGCCTCCCCAAAGTCGCGAAGCGACTTGACCCAGCGGGCGACGGAGCTGACGCCGGGCACGTGCGGATCGGACAACCTTTCGGCATAGTGTTTGATCCACTCAAAGAGCGCCGAATGTGAAGTGGGCTTTTCAAGTTCAGCGATCGCGCCTTGGGCATATCGGAGTTGCCGCGTTCGTTCCTGAAGATCTGCCGCACTGAGGGTTAGGTACGGAGACTCCTGTATTGTTTTGGATGCGGCCGTCAGGACGATCGCGCCGCTCCGCACTTCTTCTTGGAGACGGGCGATCGGAATCCGGTGACTTTGACCGCCAGCCACCGCGTTATAGCGAACCTCGCGATAGGCAACATGAGCGATCTCGAATTCGCTCCCGCGATAGCAAAAGCGCATGCCGACCTGGGGACTAAATTCGGGCGGGACGCTCGGCAGGCCTTGTTCAAAATCGCTCATGTCTTACCTCCACTTGGGTGGCACCACGACCGCGCCCAACCTTGGCCTCGGCCGTGCAGATAAAAATCTTGGTAGCTGGGGAAAGCTGACATCGACAGTTCAATTCACTGCCTACCCTCCAGTCGCCTAGCCGAACGAGATGGCTACATGGATTAGCGCCAAAGATCGTCACTTCCATACCTTCGCCTCCATGTTGAAAAGGTCCCAATCAACATCGAGTGCGCCGACGAACACCAGATGCTTAGCAACATCGCCCAAGGCCTCGACTAGTGCGTAGTAACTGCACGGCAGAAGCGATGGAATCAATTTGAGGGCGTGGTCGATTTCCATCCTTGTAGGAATGCGCCTGTAGCTGTGATGGACAGCCGTCAGATGCCGGAGCGCTACGTCAGGTGGCAGCTCACTGCGATCGACCAGCGCATAGTCAACGCCGACGCGCGCCAGAAAACCGGCGACCCAATCAACCTTCTGCCGATAGGCATCGCTGAGGTGATCTCTGTTGTGCTTTAGCTCTCGCACAAAAACCCGTCCCTCGTCGTCCCTGATCAGGAAATCCGGCACATGAGAACGCCCCCCGGGGATATCAATGCAGACGGCTTGGGTACGATATGCAACGACACTGGGATGACGCTCCAGGCATAACGCGTACGCTTGCTCGAGCCGGCTCTCAACGGGTACATAAGCGGAGAAGTGCCCCGGCGGTGCGTTCTTTTTGCTGGGAAAAAGCGACGAACGGGATTGACCGCGCTTTCCCAGCTGTACCTTGCGGACGCCGTGCAACCGCACAGCCAGATCTGGTTGTCGGGAGAATGCGCACCGAACACTTTTAAGGAAGTCCTCTCGAAGGCCCCACTCTTCCGTTCCTCGGATACGGAATGCGGCGTCAATCCTTGCTAAGGGATTTCTTGATGTGAAATCGAGCTCAATGGCTTGCATGATCTGAACTACAATTCAGTAGTCTTTGGTCGAGCCTGTTCATGGCTGGACCACCAATTGGGCGCCTGCCCATCTGGCTCATCTTTTTGGAATGAGCGAAACCATCCAGCGCTTTCATGAACGCTGGCCCGGTGCCAGGTTTAGTGCAAATTCACAGGCAAAACCTCTCCCCTCCCGGCTACTTTCAGGATTGGGGCGGTTTAATGCTGCTCGTGCACTGGCCGGCTATTTAATTGCGGCAGCCGCTAGGCTTCTCTCTTAAATCATTACTCCTCCTTCCTGCGCGTAGCTCTAGCGCTTAGCGAATAGACTTAGTTCTTCACAAGCACAATCAGTGATCGTGACGTCATCGCACCAACTGCGTGACGACCGATGTCTTGGAAAGAACACACTACGCGATCTTTCCGGCGTTTCTAGCCCCCACGAAGGTTGGTAGCTGATTTCAATTTCTCCCTTTGTGCTACTGAAGAAAATCGAAAGCGAACGCTAACATCGAGCTAACAACGACAATCTCCGCGTAAAAATATTTCTATTGAACAACGATAGCCGATAGCACCATCGGCAGAGACATGACGCTGACCGCTCCACACGCTGACTCTGTCAGGGCGCAGCCAGACCCCCAACTCTTGGTGTCGTAGGGCTTGAACTAGGGGGATCGCATTCTCGAGAAGCGACCGGTGCGAACGGCGTGTCGCGTGCGGTCGATCAAAGACATGAGGTGCCGGCATGACCCCTCCCACGGATGTAGGACGCGGAGCCGGTATGGGTGGCTTCTGAACTGATGTTTCAGGCGAGACAAGTAGTATGTGTTTTTACGTGCCGCCTACTTCCTAGTTATAGCTAGCCATCCCGATGATGCAAGGGCTTTCTTCATATACCAGCCCGTAAAAAATGAAGTAGCATGTATAAATACTCACCATTGACTACGTCACGGAGAGAGACGGGAACGGTATGCGCACAAACGGACTGGCCTCACCGCACAAGCGCGAGTCACGCCTCTTCGCAGGCACGGTCCTTTTGCGCTGAAGGAATGCTGGAAAGGTGGCTTGCTCTGTCCGAAAGTTGTCTACAAATTTCGGACCGGACATCAAAAGTGAAGTCATGCCAGCAGGACTCCGAGTGAAGACGTGTGGCATACGGTGCATTTCTGGCCCTGGTTTGTTTTGCTGTACAGCAAAACCAGCGATATTCGCTAAGCCACTTTCGCAGAACGGCAAAAAGCCCTCGCGGCATAGGAAGGGAGCATGTCGAACCGCATACCTACCGACTTCCCCCGCGAATCGCCATTCGGATCCGCGCCGGGTGCACAGCCAAAGCTGTTGGTACGGCTTGTCGACGGCCGGTACGTCACCGGGCTAACCGAAGAGGAGCGGCTGGAGCGATACGAAGTCTGTGAGGACCTGGCGCAACAATTCGTCAGCTACTGCTCGCGCAAGATTGCTGAGAATCGATCATTGACTCACGAGATGTGCCTAGCTCGCGCACGTAAGGGATTCGCGCTGAAGGTGCAGCAAGGCGAATGGGACTTCTCGCCGGCAGAGCAAGATTGGGTGATGAACCGGGCTCGGCGAATTCTTGGCTGGTGATCAGACCGAAACGGCAACACCGAAGCCGCTGCTTACAGCGGTCTCCACGTACTCACCAACCGCTATTTAATCAGGAAGCGGTCGCGATTCTTGCCAATCCAGGCAGGTGCACGACCACGACCAGACCAGGTTGCGCCGGTCTTGGGATCCATGTACTTGGGCGCAACGATCGTGCCCTTACGTTTCTTCCCTTTGGTCGCAAGGCCAAGGTCTTCTGCAGTCAAACCGTACTCTTGGACGATGTGACGAACTTGCTGAATTGCTGCCGCAAGCTCGATCTGTCGTGCGGCCTCAAGCTGCTCTTCAAGCTTTGCCTTCTGGGCGAGCAAGTCTTTATAGGTTGCCATTAATTCCTCCGAAGTATTATTGCCGGGCAAGGATATCGGAAGTTCTCAATCACTCACAGTAATTCCATTGTGTCGAAATATTTTTGCCAAACGGCTTGCCTATTTTTTTCTGGCAATCAGATACGGTCACTCGCAAGCTGCGGCCTACTACTCTCCGGCGCCAGTTGCCAGGACCCGAGCGGCATACCAGCAAAGCTCGTGTACGCGCCCCGGTGAGCAGCAAGGACACTCCACCGCCAACCACCAGCTCAAGCCCACTTTGTGTGCCGATCAACCAACGTCGCATCATCTCTGATACGAGCAAAGGGTGTGATGACCTCTCTGATCATGATCCGATCCGAATCGGACAACCAGGCGTCGGTGTCATCAAGCAATTCGAGCATCGCTCGAAACACATTGTCCGCGACGGCGCAGTTTGCGACCACCCGGCCCTGCATAACATGCCGGTGAATCGCGTTGATGAGATCAGCGTGGTCTGCGAAATTGCCGTCGAGCCCAAGCTTCGAACCCGCGTAACCGACGTATCCCCGCCCGCCTTGCGCAAGTACAGCGGTAGCGTGGTAGAGCGCCTCGATCTCGTGCTGCTGGATATATGGCTCAGGCGCTCCAACAGCATGAAAGAAAGACTGCAGTGCCTGTATAGAATCATGAATGCCCCGCGACCAGTGCCCATCCTGGTACAACGCGGGCTGGCGCAGATCACGAGCGACAAACAATTCATCGAGGCGCTCAGCGAACGCCCGCGCCTCCCCTGCATGGAGTATGCGTTTCAAGCGTTTTCCGAATTGACGCTCGTAAACACGTCTCTTTACCTCAGGAAGCAGACGCTCGCGCAACCATTGATATGCGGTTTCACACGACCACCAACCACGTGGTGAGAACGTCTGCTCCGGTTGCAAGTCGTTCGGTTGCCACAGCAGCACAACTTCGCGATCGAATGAGAGCCCTTCAATCTCGGTAGCGTAGAACACACCGTGATAGCCGACGTCGAAGTGCTTGCCTCCCGTTTCGTGATAAGGCTTTAGAACTTGCCGATTGCCATCGAACATGTGCCATTCCGTGGTGCCATTCGAAACGTCGTGTTCCTCCGCAAATCGCCCTATCTCGTGCCAGACATTCGCATTGATGGCAGCGAGAGCAACCTTCTTGCCCCCGGACATCACGAACGGAAAACCTGCTGCTGACCATGTGTCCTCGAGTGCACGAAGAGAACTGCGCATCGTTTCAGTCAGTATGTCAGCCACTGCCGCAATTTCCCGAACGCCGTCCTCTTGAAGTGAAAGGCGGCAATTCGGTAGGTCGACGACAAAGTTGTTGCGATTGTGGGGCATCGCCCCAACAATGAATCCGCGATTCTGGTACGTCAGTGGAGCCCCCGATCTGAACAAGAACCGCTCGAGCAACCAGTTGTGATCAACCGTGAGTGTAATTCCCTCCATATCCGGTCGATTAAACGTAATTGCTGCAGAACCACGGGTGAAACGCCTATCTGGAAGAATTACGCTCAGAGAGAACCACGGTCCATTGAAATGCCAGCTGTTACCGTACTGGTCGATTTTTCGATAGGTTCCGTCGATAACAAGCGTTGATCCTACTGTCCCAGAGCCCACGCTCCGATGACGCTGAGACACATCGTTAGACTCAGTATGATCTTTCGAGTCGTCCGCAGTCGGACTGGCATCATCACCTAAGGTGGATCGGGCAACTAGCATACGTGCCCAGTTCGCTACACGTTCTCGCGGATCGAAAAATGCCTTGCTAACCACCTCGTAGAAGGCGACCCGTTCCATCCATTGATTGGCGAAAAACGCAACGCTAGGCCAAGGAAAAAACTTAGACAGGATGTCGGGGTAGAGTTGAACCTTCAGCGTAAGATTGTGCGCTGTCCATAGATCACCATCTATTCCGGCTTTCTTTAGCCGCTCTTTTTCAGTCTTCCAGCGCTGCGCCAAAGCGGCCCCGATGTCCTGCTGCGCAAGAATGATCGTAAATTTTTCGGCGGAAGCCGCCCAATCGCCCGTGAGGAAAGCATCCACCGCTTCCGTTAGTTTCGTCGAGCTGAATTCCCCCCAGGCCTTGCACTCGAATACACTCAGTTTGCTTGACTGTTTCTCACCAAAGGCAAAAAGATCAATCCCCCCCTGCGCTGTTCCGTTACCACCAAGGCGTTTGCAGCCGACCAGAGTCTGATCTTTTTTAAGCAGCCACCAGCAAAACTGCTCAAACGTTGACGCAGGCATTGCAGAAAAATCCAGAAGGGGTTCTCCCACTGGCGACACCTTGTTGACAGCAGAAACCGCTGCATCTGACCGCAGGTGCTCTGGCCACTCCTGAGGGACATCATGAGGGTGCTTACTCATCGATCTCAACCTAAAAATATTCGGTCAGTTAGACCAAGCTACGGTTACTTGGGCCGGTCCGTTGACTGCCAGTCGTACCTCGAACGCCACTCCGATCCAATCTTCGGCGTAGTTGAAAGCGCACTGTCGATGCGTATAACTCATGTTCGAGAAACGAATATCCGCGCTATGCCGATAGTGCCAGCACTTGGTCGGGATGCACTGTAGTGGCATCGCGCGCCCCGCATAGTCCACGATGCCTGACGATCTACTGTTTCCACCACGCGCGGTGCCCCGCATCGGCCTGCTTTCGCGAAAGTACAATTCAGCAACTCGCACCCCATACGGGTTCCGCGGATGTCAGAACTTCCATCGATATGCGGTTGGTATCCACGTGTGCTCAGGACCTTACTATTTCGCAAGCTGTCGAAATTGGTTCACTGAAGATTCGCGAGCCCCAGCACTCCGGCCGTTGCCATCAACCGTAGGCGTGCCGAGCGCCATTCCGACACGCACCTCACTCTCTCCTGCAGTGCATCCGAAAGAGCAGATTGCGTCGATAGCAGTTCCAGAATGTCTGCCGCGCCTTTTGCATATCGCCTCTCCGACGACACGAGTGCTGCCTGCGCCGACTTCAGTAGGGTGTCTGAGGCCTCCAAGTTACTGAGCGCAGAGACTGCATCCGCATGCGTCTTGACCACGTCCGAGAGTATTTGGTGCTCGGTATCCTCGTACTGAGCAGCGCTTTGTTCCACTTGCGCGGCAGCACCTTGGACCTTATACGTCCGAGCGAAGCCTTCGAATAATGGGACCGTCAGCGTGACACCGACGGTCGTGACCGTCGAGCGTGTCCCTTGTAGCCCTTGATTCGGGTAGCCGTTCTGGTACACATTGCCAGTCAGATCGATGGTGGGTAGACCTTCGTCCCGGACTTGGCGCACCTTGGCCCGCGCCGCATCCAGTTGCGCCCGTGCCGCCGCGATGGCCGGATGTCGCGTCATGGCATCATCCAGCCAGCCCTGCAGATCACCGACCCCGTCGGTGGATGACACATCGCGCGTCTCTGCCAGTTGAATCGGGGCGCCAGGTTTCAGGCCCACTGCATAGACCAGCACGGCGACAGCCTTGTTGTCGTCCGCACGCGCCCGCTGCTCTGCAAGCTGCGCCTTGGCAAGCGCCGTGCGTGCCTGCAGCGTGTCGCTCTGGCCTGCGGCACCTTTCTTCTCTCGTCGTTCGGTTGCATCCAGCGTGTCTTGCGCGAGTTTGGTGGCCTCAGCTCGGGCAGACACCGCCGCGTGTGACGTCAACACATCGAAATAGGCGCCCACCACAGCGGCAAGCGTCTTTTGCAGTGCTGCATCGTGAGATGTCATCGCGGCGACTAGCAAGGCGTTCGCTGCCTCACGATTCGCTGCTCGCGTACCGAAATCGAAGATGCGCCAGTTCAGACCTGCATACAGCGTATGCCCATCCGTCGAGTTGTTGGCCTCCGGACGACCAGGAAACTCGTTGCGCGTATGCAACTGCGACAGCGTTGATGTCACCGTCGGCAAGTAGGCGGCACGCGCCTCGCCCACGGCCCCCGCTTGAATCTTGATCGCAGCCCAAGCGGCCTTAATCTGCGGATTGTTGCATAGCGCCAGATCGACGGCCTCACTGAGCGTAAGCGGGTGCTCCATCGCTGTGCCCGATGGGCACACGATGGGCTGCCCATCGCCAGGTAGTACCGCACCCCGGTCCAACACCGGAGGGCGTGCGTAGAGTGGATCGTCAAGACGTGCAGGCCAACTCCATGCCGATGCTGGATTTCCGTACAACGACATGAACCCGCAGGCGACTCCGTACAACAGCGCTTTAGTAGCGCGTTCTCCCACCTTACCGCTCATGCAAACTTTCCTGTCCGTGCTGGATCAGCGGAGAAAGCACGTACTCGATGACGCGCCGCGTTCCAGTCTTGATATCTACTGTCGCACTCATGCCTGGAGTCAGCGCGACTTGCCTACCATCGACATCCAGCGTGTTCTTGTCGAGGGCAACCTTGACCGAGTAGATCAGGCCCTTTTTTTCGTCCTCGATTGCGTCGCGCGACACGTGGGTGACGTGTGCCGGCACCGTGCCGTACTTCGTGTATTCGAAGGTGTCGATCTTGACTTGGGCTTCCTGCCCCTCCTGGACGAAGCCGACGTCCTTGTTCTCCATGAACGCCTCAACTTCGACCACGCTCTGCTGCGGCACGATTTGCATCAGCGGTTGTGCGGCCGGAACGACACCCCCGACCGTGTGAACGGTCAGCTGCTGAACCGTGCCGTCTACAGGTGCAACCAGCTTGAGCAGTTCACTGTGCACACCAGCACGCTTGGCATCCTCTGAAGACTGCCCCAACACCTTCTTGGCCTCGTTCAGGCTGTCTTGTGCAACCCGCCGTGTTTCCGCCGTCAGCGCGGCTTTCTGGTTGCGGGCGTCGATGAGTTGGCCCTCAAGATCCACGCGCGCCTGCTCCTTCTCTAGGTAGGCGTGGCGGGAAACATCGTGACTGCCGGCGAGGTCGGCGTAATCCCGGGCCCGCTGAGTCGCGAGCGGCAGTGCTTCTGCATATCGGCGGATTTCACCGTCCAAACGTGTGAGCTTGGCGGTGTAATCGCGCCATTGGTCTTGCAGGTATTGCTGCGCCTCGCGCCAGCGCTCGATTGGTACCTCGTCTATCGGTGGCAAGACCGGCGCCTTTGCGCGATCAATGGCGTCCAGCAGCGCACGGGAACGTGCGGCCTGCAAGCGCGCCAGCTGCGCATCGCCGACTGCCTTGTCGCGTTCGCTGTCACTCGCGCGGGCATCGAGTTCGACGAGCAGGTCGCCAGCTTTTACCACCTGCCCCTCTTGGACGTGAAGAGCATGCACGCTGGCGATTTCCACCGAGGCGATCGTCTTGGTCCGTCCTGACGGCACGATCTTGCCCTGTGCGTTCACGATGATGTCGATCTTGCCCACGATGGACCATACGAGCAGCACAAGGATGAGCAGCATCAGAATCCTGGCAACCCAGCGTCCAGCCGGAGAGACCGGCCGCGCCTGCAGCGATAGCGCCGATGGCAGGAATTCCGCCTCATGCGGCATGAACTTCGGCATCGTGATGGCATGTCGATGCTGCCAGGCGTGGCGGAAGGCAGCACCATAGCGCCGCCACAGGTCTCCCCACGCTTGCATGCGATGGCGCACACTCATACCGCACCTCCTTGCTGGAGGTTGTAGAGGTGGGTATAGATGCCCTGCGGGTTTTTCAGTAATTCCGCGTGGCTACCCATTTCGGCGACCTGGCCTCGCTCCATCACAATGATGCGGTTGGCTTCTCGCACGGCAGACAGGCGGTGCGCAATGATCAAAACCGTGCGCCCTTGGCAAATGCGGCGCATGTTGTCCTGGATGATCTTCTCTGACTCGTAGTCCAGCGCACTGGTCGCTTCGTCGAAGATCAGGATGCGAGGGTTGGTGATCAACGCGCGTGCAATGGCGATGCGTTGGCGCTGCCCACCGGACAGCCCCGTACCGTGTTCGCCGACGACCGTGTCGTAGCCTTCCGGCAGTTCGCAGATGAAATCGTGGGCACCAGCCAGCTTCGCCGCTTCGATAATCACTTCGAGCGGAGCGGCCGGATTGGTCAGCGCAATGTTGTCGCGAATTGACCGGCTGAAGAGGGTGTTCTCCTGCAGCACCACGCCGATCTGCTGGCGCAGCGATGCGGTATCGATAATCGCGATGTCCTGACCGTCGATCAGAACACGGCCACGCTCCGGCACATACAAGCGCTGCACAAGCTTAGTCAGCGTGCTCTTGCCAGAGCCAGACCGGCCAACAATGCCGATTACTTCACCGGGTGCGATCGCCAGGGAGATCCCACGAATCACGTCGGGTGCGTCGGGCCGGTAGCGAAACGCCACCTGATCGAAGCCAATGGCGCCAGCCAGCTTGGGCAGGCGGGACTTCTGACCAACGACTTCGGTACGTGCGTTTAGGATGTCACCCAACCGGCTCATGGAGATGCCGACTTGCTGGAAATCATTCCAGAGCTGCGCGAGACGCAGAATCGGGGATGAGACTTGGCCCGCGAGCATGTTGAACGCCACCAGTTCACCCACCGACATCTTGTGGTCGATGACGAGGCTGGCACCCCACCACATGATGCCGGCCGTCACCAGCTTGCTGATGAGGGTCACACCTCCGCTGGCAATCGTCGCCACGTTAGTGACGGCGAGGCCTGCCGTCACATAGGCCGCCAGTTGCTGGTCCCACTTCTGGGTCCAGCGGGGCTCGACTGCCATTGCCTTGACGGTATCAATGCCGCTGATGGTCTCGACAAGGAAGGATTGGTTCTCCGAGTTCCGGTTGAACTTGACGTTCAGCCGGGCGCGGATGATGGGCGTGAAGATGGCCGACAGCGCGATGTACAGCGGAATCGAGATCACCACGATCAACGTCAGCCAAGCGCTGTACCACAGCATCACCGCCAGAAAGATGAAGGAAAATAGCAAGTCCAGCACGACCGTCATGGCGTTGCCGGTCAGAAAACTGCGGATGTTCTCCAATTCCCGCACGCGGGCCACCGAGTCACCCACACGCCGCGCCTGGAAGTAAGCCAGGGGCAAGCTCAGCAGATGACGGAACAGACGCGCTCCCAGCTCGACGTCGATCTTGCTACTGGTGTGGGCAAACACCCAGGTCCGGATGCTGGTGAGCGTGACTTCAAACAGGACCGCGCAGATTAAGCCAATGGCGATCACGTTCAGCGTCTTCATGGCGTGATTGACCAACACCTTGTCCATCACGACTTGGAAGAACATGGGTGTAACCAGGCCGATGATCTGCAGAGCGAGGGAAACCAAAAGAACTTCGCCCAGCAGCTTGCGGTATTTGACGACCGCCGGCACGAACCATGTGAAATCAAACTTGGCCATGTCGCCGGCAAAACTTGCCTTGCTGGTACACAGGATCAGTTCACCGCTCCATGTGGCGAGAAAGTCCTGCAGCGACAGCACGCTGGGCGGGTTACCTGGGCGTTGAATCAGCACACGCGAGGAGTCTCCGGCCGCGTCGTACTTACCGAGGATGAAATATCGACCTGCTTGGTCAATTCCGATCGCGGGTAGCGGCGCGCGGTCCAGCCGATCGGCAGACTGCCTGACCAACTTGGCAGTCAGGCCCAATTGTTTCGCGGCCAGCAGCACGAGTTGTGAATCGAATCGACGATGGCCGAATTCATGGCGGAGTTGTGCCTCGTCCGCCGCGACGCCGTGCAGACTGGCCATGATCAGAACGCACGCAAGGGCGGTGTCAATGTCAGGCGGCGAGCCACTATCCGGGGTTGTGGATGTGGGATGAATGTTGGTTTGAGTCATGTACGTCTCACCGAACGCAAGACAAAAGCTTGGCGCGGTACATCGGTCGCAAATCGGAGCAAAGAAGAAGGCGGCCCTATAAGCCCGCAGTAGGAGTGGGCGGGGCGTCTTCAAAGAAAAGCCAGACACACAGCGGCACTGATTCAGCCCGCTATGCGTAGATCACAGACCTCCCCAACCAGCAGCTTGCAACCGGACAAACCGGCTGCAGTGCTTCATGTAATTTTTCTAACGACACTCGACACCAACGACTGAATAGAACACAGGGCAAAAAGCTCGACCACCCCACGAAGGAACGGTCGAGCATTTTCACCACTTAACGCCAGCTGGCAGCAATTACCGGCATCAAGTTGTCCTGCTGGGGCTGGGACAACGTCGTCTGCCCGACCGGCGGCGGGGAGAACTGCGCCATCGCCTGCACGAGCGAGTTCACCTGACTGTCGATCAACTGGTGCCCATCGCCCGCGACCAAGGTCGCATGCGTCGCGCCATTGAACCAGTCGGCCAGGCGCAGGTTCGACAGCGTCCCGTCCACGGTGACTAGCAGGTCATTGCCATCCTGAGCAAACCAGAGCTGATCGTCTTGCACTGTGGAGGCGAAGTTGACCGTATCCTGCCCACCATAGTTGGTGAGCGTGACCTGGCCGGAGCCAAGCTGGATCGTGTTGACACCGTTTCCGGTCTGAATAGCGTCCGCCCCATTGCCAACTCGGATGTCGTTGGTGCCAGCAGCCACCGCAATGCTGTTGGTACCGTCGCCGACTTGAATGGTGTTGTGGCTGTCGCTACCGCTACCGACTCCAACGGAATTGTTGCCGTTGCCGACGACAATCTGGTTGTTGCCTGTCCCCAACCAGATGGTGTTGTTGCCAGCGCCGGCATTCAACACGTTGGCGCCATTTCCACCGTTGATCGTGTTGTTACCCAAGCCCAATGTGATCTGGTTGTTGCCGTTACCGACATAAACAGCGCTATCACCGTTACCAAGATGAACAGCGTTTGCACCATCACCGACGGTCACGACATTGCGGCCATCCGTCGCCGTGATGATGTTGTTTCCAGCGCCACGACCCGCGTAGATGGTGTTGTCCCCGGCACCGGCGTCGACGGTGTTGTCGCCCACACCCAGACCGATCGTGTCGTTGCCATCACCCAACTGGATGTGGTTTGCACCGTCACCGGCGTAGACCGCGTCACCACCGTTGCCGCCGATGACCGTGTTGGAACCAGCGCCGACATTCACGGTGTTCTGGCCACCGCCAACGGTAATCCGGTTGTCGCCGGTACCGGCCGACACGTGGCTTGCGCCGTCGCCGGTTGTCACCACGTTGGCGCCATCACCGAGGCCGATCGTGTCGTCACCGTTGCCTACCGTGATGGCGTTGTTACCGTTGCCACCCCAAATCGTGCTATTGCCGCCGCCTCCCGTGATGGTATTGGCTCCATCGCCGACCGTAACGACATTGACCCCATCGCCGAACGTGATGGTGTTGGTTCCGGCACCATGACCGGCATAGAGGGTGTTATTGCCACTCCCGACCGTGATCGTGTTGTTCCCTGTGCCAACGCCTACCGTGTTGTTGCCATTACCGACGCGAACGAAGTTGCTACCGCCGCCCAGATAAATCTCGTTGTCACCATTGCCAGCATTTTCGGTATGTTGCAGGAGATTGACCGCGACGACATTGTTACCGTCGCCAAGAATCACATCATTGTTCCCCGCGCCAACGTAGACCGTGACGTTGCTGTTCTGGCCCGACACGGTGTTATTGCCGTCACCCAAAACTAGCTCGGGACTGGCAGATGCCGCACCTGTAACGGCAAACGAATCGTTGGCTTGATTGCCGACTACGCGCTGGTATCCATTGCCCGTCAGGACAATTTGGTTGACGTTATCAGGCACGGTGAAGTTGATGGACGTCTTCACTACGGCATTCGAACCACCCGCAGGTTCCTGGATCGTCGCGCCAAAATGATCGACGATAAAGGTATCGTTCACGCCGCTACCGACGAGGTTCTGGTAGGACCAAGTCGTCTGGTATGTATGCGTGACGTTGCCTTGCCCATCATCGGTAATTACTGTGTGGCCGGTCCAGTTCGAATCACTCGTGTGGACGCTGGAACCGTTGGCGGAGAACGTGTCGGTGCCGTTGGTGCCATTGGTTTTGCTCCACTCGTCGCGCAGGCGCGTACCGTCGGCTGAGTAGAACGTCGTGGTTCGATTACCGTCCATGTCTTGGACGGTGGTCTGCCAGCTCCCGTCCTCGTTGTACTCCGTACTGATACGGTCGCCCGCCACATTCAGCGTGAAGTTTCGAACCGATTGGTCCCCCGTCGAATCGGTCGCCACGACGCGAAGCTGATAGTAGGCGGCGCCATGTGGTGTTTGCCCCGACAACGTCGCGGTTTCTGGGTCGAACTGTAGCCAAGCGGGGAGCGGGCTACCGTCTGCGAGCGTCACGGCAAGCGCTACGTTGGTCGTACCGGCTTGCATAAATAGATCGCTCGGAATCGACATCGAAAACTCGTCGTCCTGAACGGCCCACTGGTAGTCGTCGAAATCCGACGACCAGTTGACGACCGGCCCATAGTGTTGGGTAGACGGCTGAATGGCCGAGAGCAACTGGGCAAGCGTGAGCGTCTGTCCGGAGTCAAACTGGTAGAGCTCGATACCCACTTGACCAGGCGCCGACTGCTTGAGCATGTCGTACGTGACGTCAACGTGCTGCGAATCATTGATAAAGATTCGCAGAATTGTCCCTTGCTTATCCTGACGCTCAAGCAGCGCATAGCTAAGGTCGCTCAGTGCAATGCCGGGCCCGAAATCGAGAACATCGCTTGGGAACACCCCGCCATATGCATTGGCTTCGTCCAAGAAGTCCGAAGAGACATATCCTTCGTCGTCGATGACGTCGGCGTCGCCTGCATTCCGGCCGATCCAGTAGGTGTCGGCACCCATACCGCCTTTGAGCGTGTCGTTACCAGCACCGCCCACGAGGAAGTCCTTGCCTTCGGTGCCAACGATGAGGTCGTTGCCCTCGCCACCGTCCACGAAGGCGCCATAGCCAACGTCTACGGCATTCGGGCTATCGCTGTGCGGACCCGACCACCAATCCTGGTTGTTCACCTGAGTAGCAGAAAGGTCAATCACATCATCACCACCGCCAGCCGAGATGGAACCGCGGAAGTCGCGCGACCCCTTGTTTCCGTACTCGTCAGCTGGATTCAGAACGAACGTCTCGGCGCCATCCGTCCCTGTCAGGTTTTGCAGGGTGACCGTATGATCGAAGACTTGAACGGTCGACGTGTTGGTCCACGCTTGCGTGACGTTGCCGAAGAATCGCATTTCATAGTGCGAGGCCTCGGTCACCATTAAATGGCGCGAACCATCCGGATTGGTCTGCCAGAAAGAGCTTGCGCCTGCGGGGAGCGAATAACCGGTCTGACCATAGTACTGGGGGATCTCATAGGTCCGTCCCGCACCTGCACGTAACGAATGTCTGCGTACGTGCTGACCCCTGAGGTTGTGATTTCAGTAGTGCCCTTATCAGCGTATGCCTCGCTACCAGTTGGGTTAGCGACCGCCTCATCCAGCGAACGATCCTCCAACACAACTAAGCCATTCACTACGCCCGGATGGCCGGAGTACTGCCAGCCCGGCTGTCGTCCACTGATTTGGCTCCGCTCATAGCCGTCGACGCCGCCGTAGTCAGCAAGGCGCTTCTTCATATCGAAGAACTGGCGGTCTTCAAAGGCTTGGCGCAAGCGCTCGACTTCGGTCACGGGTGCTGCCAGTGCCCCCTGCAGGTCGAAGGCTACGCCGGAGGCAGTGACGTTCCAGGTCTTCTGGGTATTAGCGAAGTAGTCGCGAATGAGCGCACCGGTCGCACGATCCTTCGTACCAATGTAAAGGTCAATCCCAACTTGGCGGACAATCAGATCCGTCGCCTGAACACCATCGACGAACTGAATCGACTCCTGGTCTGTGCCGGAGTCAATGATCGTATCGATACCCGCACCAGCGTGGATGCGATAGGTATCGCTGCCCGCTCCGCCGATCAACGTATCGCCGCCCGTACCGCCATCGAGCAGGTCATCAGTGCCACCGCCGATCAGAGTGTCGGAGCCAGCAGTTGCTTGGCCTTGCACACCCTGCATACGAGCCAGGATGTCACTCGACGTAAGCAGCGTTCCATCGCCAAATTGGATACCCGAGAACGTTGTGGTGGGTGTTTTTCCGTCCAGGAGCATCACACCGTTGGCAACGCGCACGCTATCGCCATTCCCATAGTTGACGATCAAATCCCAGCCATTGGTGCTCGGCTCCAGAGAGAAGCTGGCAGCAGATGCAACGACCGTGGCGTCAAACTTCAGAATGCTGGCAGCGCTGATTGCGGCGATCTGATCGGAACCGTCTCCTGCGGAGAACTGGAAGATATTGGCGCCATACCGGTCCGACAGCCAATCGTTCCCAGTGCCGCCAATCAGCACATCGTCGCCTTGGCCACCGTCCAGATAGTCATCACCCTCGCCACCTGATAGGGTATCCGCCAGATTGCCACCCTGCAGGTAATCGCTTCCGGCACCACCCTGAATGTCGTACCCAAAGGCAAGCTGCGTGTTTGCGATTAGAGTATCGTCCCCGTCGCTTCCCGTGAGCACCTGTCGATAGCTCGAAAGGAACGTATCGAATGAAGCGCTCGATCCATCGCCAAACTGCAGCATCGTTGGCCGCAGCTCGGCACGACTTGCCGCGCCCGCAATACGTAGCGAGTCGCCGCCCTGGTCTTGGAACGTCAGTACCAGAGCATCGCCGTCCACAGCGACTACGAGGTCATTCGCGGTCAGGTTCGATCCAAACTTGATCGCGTACTGTCCACCGGCCGGTTGGATGAGGTCTGCGCCGTCGCCTACTTGGTAGACGACGGTATTTCCTGCTCCGCTCAGATTGATCAGGTCGTCTCCCTTTCCGCCTGACACCGTCGCTCCGCCGGTCGCCACCAACCTGTCAGCCACCGCGGATCCGTCAAGCACCTGATTGCTCCCAGATATATCCAGAGCAGTAGAGAGGTAGTTGTTTAGGAAATCACCTCGGCTCAATACGGTGCCATCGGCAAAAGCCACCGAACCCAGCGCGTCTGGGCCCTGACGCAAGGCGAATGCGCCGTCGGTACCAAACTGCACGACGAGTTGGCCGTCTGGCGTTACAGACGCCTGGATGGTCGCGGGATCGACGCTCGCGTCGAATTCAATTCGGCTATCGGTGTCGGAGTCGTCGATGACAGTGTGGATCTGCAACACGCCGTCCTGCACCTCACTTTGGGCTGTGCCATCCGCAAACACATAGCGATCCATACCACTGCCGCCGGCGAGGAGATCGTTACCCTCACTGGCGTAGAGAGTATCGTCGCCGTCGTCACCGTACAGCGTGTCGTCGCCGTCACCACCGTCCAGGATGTCATTTCCGATGCCGCCATGCAGCACGTCGTTACCTGTGCCGCCAAGCAGAGTATCGTTACCTAGCTGTCCGTCGAGATAGTCATCTCCGGCGCCGCCATCCAGATAGTCATCGTTATTAGCCGTGAGAATGGCATCGCCTGTTTCGTTGGCGTCGCCAATCAGGATGTCGTTGCCATCGCCACCCAACAGCGTGTCTGAACCACCGCCACCGCGCAGCTCATCATTACCGGCCCCACCATCCAGATAGTCATTGCCTTGGTAGCTAGCTACCTCATACTGGCTATCACCGACTAGGTAATCATTTCCATCCCCGCCCAAGATATAGTCGTTTCCACCACCAGCGATTACCCGGTCGTCTCCGCTACCGGCATCGATGTAATCGTTCCCTGCATAGGCGCCGATCGCGACCACGTCATCGCCGAAGATGATGTCGTTGCCGTCACCGCCCAAAATGTAATCGCTACCCCCACCCCCAAAGATCTGGTCGTTGCCCGCTCCGCCGATCAAAGTGTCGGAGCCGTGTTGCGAGGGGTCCAGAGTGTTGGTCGTCGATACCTCATGACCATAGACCGTAGTAGTGACGGTCGACGGGCCGTTGGCGGAGGAAAGGTAGTCGCCATAGAGAATGTCATCACCATCCCCACCATCAATAAAGTCATCGCCCTGGTAACCTGCAACGATATCGTTGCCTGTTCCGCCGTAGACGATGTCGTTGCCTCGACCAGCATTCACGACGTCGTCGCCGGCGCCTGCATAGATGAGGTCATCACCCGTGCCGGCGTTGGTACTCAGAGCACCAGAGTGATACTGGCTAAAGCCGACGTAATTCTGATGTCCCGGCTCGGCTGCAGCAATGTCATCTCCGCTCAGACTCATCAATGAGGAAAAGTCGGTGGAAACGAGTGGGTTAAGCAAGAAACTGCGATAGAGAGTCGTCTCAATTGTGCCGCCCACGGAATCGCGCTGGCCCGTGTAGCTACCCAGGCGGGTCGTAAAGTTGAAACCAGGTACTTGCCCGGTAGACACGTCCACTGCACCAGAGATCCAAGAACCGTCGGAGGACGAACCGGTAAACATGCCGACATCACCAATGTCGCCATCACCGAAAATGATGTCGTTGCCCGCGCCGCCAACAATGGTGTCAGAACCGTCACCGCCAAACATAACGTCATTGCCAGCCCCCCCAATGAGCTGGTCATCACCGCCGCCGCCCGAAAGAAGTAGCTGGCTATTTCCCCTGGGCACATCGGACTCACCCTGCGCAATGGCGTCGCCCAAACTGAGTTCGGCGCCAGCGTAGAGGCGATCGTTGCCAGCCCCGCCGTGGAGAGCCGTAAGCAGCGGGAGAGGAACGTCTCCGCCAACAATAATGTCGTTACCGTTCTGACCTTGGATTAGTGTTGTGCCAAAGTTGTCGTGCCGAGCATTGTCGATACGAACATCTTGATTCGGGTCGAGTTGCGTATACGCCAATGCGCCCGCCTGAGTAGACAGGTCCACAACTGTGCTCGAGTTCGCGGATGGCGAAAAGCTAACAGTGAACGTATTGCTGGGAGTGGCAGTGTCCTCTGCGTCCGGATTGACTAATGCAGCAGTCAGTTGCGCGGTCGCGCCGGCGGAAGTGCCGGTATAAACCAGGCCAAGTGAAACGCTATCCGCCCCTGGTGGAATCGTTACTGTAAGAGCGCCTGCTGAGAAATCCAGTAAGCTGGTCCCGGAGAGAATCTTGAATAGCGACGAATCTCCGAGCAATGCCAGTGTGATTTGCTGCGCAGTAGCGCTAGTTGCCGAAGCGTAGAGCGTTAGCGTCTGTAGCATCCCCTCCGCTGCTGCAGCCACATCCGACAAGGAATATATCCCGTTGGAAAAAGGATCGCTGTTGTGATTAGTACCTGCGGCTACAGCAACCTTCTCTTTGAACTTGATACCAAGGTACCCGCTTGGGTCCGTCTGGGCGCGATTCAGATCGAAGTTGTTGATGACGATCGGACCAGCGCCAACCGTACCGCCTGTGATAGTGAGTGTCCCAATATGGCTGCCACTCGAGGAGGGGTCAAATTTATATTGTTCGCCGCTTGCGGCGCCGACCCAAGTGTACAAGCTAGCGGTGCCTTCTCCGCCTTGGAGTTGCTGCGTCGTACCATTACTATCCTGAGTCAGAACAGACCCGCGTCCATCCGAGTCGACGATAGTATCTGCTTCCGCACTGGAACTATGGATGTATTTGTCGTTACCAGCACCACCCTGCAAAGTGTTCTTACCACCGCCACCAGCAATAACATCATCACCTCGCCCGCCCATCAATGTGTCGTTAGCAGAGCCTCCGACTATAAGAGTCGATACATTCACATTTGATTTATTTATCGAACTTCCTGCCTCCTCAGCAACAAAGACGTTCAATTCTGAAAAAGAATTTCCCGCACCATATTTTGCAACCAAGAAACTTTCAGCATCGTGAAGTGATGCTACTAGCGAGTCTGCCGTGGCCAATCCGGCCAACTTTGCGTTGGCCTGTGCCAAATCTGCCGTATGTGCACTCTCAAATGCGACCATAGCCTGGGAGTGACGGGTATACATTCGATAGGTCGCACGCGCCACGTCTTCACTCATAGCTTGGCCCGACGTGTAGAGACCAAACATGGCCGCCTCCATGTAGGATCGCCACCCTTGCCTGGTATTCGGGGCTAGATAACGTACGTCATACCAAGCTTCCGCTCGAGCATCATTCTTGTTCGCTAAGCTCAATGCCGCAATTAGCGGCGTACGGATTGCAACCCCCATATTTCCCTGATATGTCATTGAAAACAGGGCGATTCGCTCATTCGAATCGGACGGGGCAACCCCACCGAGAAAAGAATTGAGACGAGAATCAAAGGTCGGTTTTATAGCAAGGAAGGCCTCTGCAATCTGACTGTCCGAGGAAAACCTAAAAGAAGTCTTCGGGCTGCCAATTAAAGCCTTGTCTGCTTCCGTATAGTTAGCGGATATATATGCTGCACGCTCAGCAAGTACTGCATTCAAAGCCGACACCAGTTGAACGGATGACCCTAAGTGCTGTATGGTGTTGTCCGGCGACCAATATTGGTTTAGGACGGCAGTTAGCCTGTCCTGGTAATACTTCTCCTTGTCCCTATCCGCCTTCTGTGCGGCATACTGCGGAGCGCTATGATCCAGCGGAACCACAATACGACTCGGGTCGATGCCGAGCACAGTCGTATAAATGAAGTTTCGCCCCGCTTGCACGGCATGGGCATTGTTCAATGCGAAACCCCATCCAATTGTTGGCACCCCGGGATTAGCGGTGTCCACATAGGGGGAATATTCACTTCCCTCCACCGCCCGCATAAACGTCTTTAGCCGCACCTTATAGGTTTCAGAGTCGAGACCAGCGGAATAAATAATTGTCATAGTCAATATTATTTAATTATTTTCTCGAATTTCGCACTAACCATACGGCACCAGGGAATTATGCGAAACAAAAACATGATTCGTCAGATTAAATCACAACAGCCAATGTGTGATTGGCGCCTAAAACCCCGAGACTTCCAGATCAGAAATTCTTCTTTTGATGAGATCTATCTTACATTGGGAATAAGCTCGCGCCCGCCCGGAACCCAGGTTTGAATCCGAAGAAAATCGGCAGGCGGCCTCCACATATGTCTTCCAGTGCTTTTGCGCCTCTAGAAAATCATGGCGAGCCTTTCGTTTGAGTTCAGAAGAAATTTCCAGCGAACTTGGAAGATTATTCAGCTGCCGAAGCTTGTCAGAAAACAATTTTTCCTCCTGACTCTCCAGTCGCAGCGATTCCTGAGCATAGCAATACATGTCATCATTCGGGTGCCCTTTCATCGCCTGTTGGACACAATTTTCCAGCTCATCCGAAAATGCCGACAACGAAATTACAGCAATCGCAAACGCCACAAAAGCATGTTTTTTCATATTTGTTTCAGTAGGGATCAATTAAAAATGTTCCGGCGCCTTCCTGGGATCCGCTCAATAATTTCTTACCAAATGAATTTGGCTATATGGATTCGCCGTAGGTGAAGTGGAAACGATTGGAAAATGGAGACCAGCAGACGGAGCACCACAGCGATACGAAACTGGCCTTCGAATCAAGGCGATGATCGTGTAGAGACGCACTCTGGGTACTCGTAACCCCCCTTATGCTTGGGATTGGTACTACCCATTCCCTTTTCCGTTTTCTTTGGGGAAGACGGTACCAGACACCTTTCAAAAAGACACTCGTCTTGTAGTGGGGTAAGCTCTCAAGTAAATATTTATAAATTCTGATTTTTGTGAAATTGAATTCTCGACCATGAAGCGAGTACTGTTTGTATGGGAATTGGGAGCAAACCTAGGACATTTGGCCCGAGATCTCCCTGTGGCTCAGCGGCTTCGCGAGCTGGGCTGTAAGGTGACATTCGCGGTACGAGATCTCCGTATCGCGCAACAGGTGCTGGCGTCTCGCAACTTCCAGTTCTTCCAAGCACCACGCCTAAGCACGAGCAGCGATCGCGGGCGTCCTCCGGTGAACTACTCCGGCGTCCTTTTGGCGAGCGGCTACGATGATGAAGTGAGCTTGGCAGGTGGCCTTTCCGGTTGGATGACCTTGCTTGAGGCCCTCCAGCCGAATGTTGTTGTCATCAACCATGCACCCACCGCGGTCCTCGCTGCCCGAGTTTTGTCAATTCCGGCTGTTATGACATGCATCGGCTTTGAACTTCCACCTAGCGTTGACCCGCTCCCGAGCATCCGACCGTGGGATAGAAGCTCGATAAGCGAGTTACGCGAGATCGATGCAACTGTCCTGAGGAACGTCAACACCGTTCTTCGGCAATACTCGAAGTCACCCCTACACCGTGTCGCTGACCTGTTCAGTGGATTACCTGCGGTGCTTACGACTTTCCCCGAGCTGGACCACTACGGCGACCGGCCAAATGCGCGCTATGTCGGGCCGTTGTCTGCCTTGCCCGCAACAGCAGAAGGTGAATGGCCTTCAGGCGAGGGGAAGCGGGTATTCGCCTATTTGCGTCCATCTGTACCTGGCTTCGAACATCTCATAACCGCCCTACAAGAAAGCGGGGCAAGCGTTCTATGTGTGGCTCCTGGGGTTTCCGAAGAGGCTGTTCGGCACGTTTCATCGCCGAGGTTCAAGCTATTGACTCACCCCGTATCGTTAGACAAGGGACTTCGCCAAGCCGATTTGGCTGTTGTCTATGGGAGCGGAACTATGTCAGATGCGTTGCTTGCTGGCGTGCCTTTGCTGATGGTCCCGCAAGTTGTCGAACAACTGCTAGTTACACGGCGAATCGAAGAGTTGGGGGCCGGATTGTTGTGGCGAGCTCCGCGGACAATCGATAGTGCGAGGGCGATCGTCAGGAAGGCGTTAGATAACCCAGACCTTTTAACGGCGGCCCGTGCATTTGCATTGCGGTATCAAGGCTTTAGTCCGGAAGCAGCAGCCAATAGCGTGATCGAAGTGATTTACGGCGCGATCGCTAGATCATGATGAAACGAGAGGCTCACTCGTGGCCCCATTCCATGGCGCAACGGCTAGCGCCTGAGCCTGAACATCCCGTGGTGCGTGCCCTTTCCGGCCTCGGCAATTCCACTGCGGACGAGAGCCCAGCACGCGGACAACACAGCCCACGGGATTTGATTCAGTTGATCAGCGATGTAGATGTAAGGGACAAACTCTTCGGTGAGAAAAGCTTGAGTTTGGGCTTCCAGCTCCTCTGTTGGCCCATCTAGCGGGTCCTGCCAATCACACCAGAAAATCTTGGATCGCCAGACTATGAAATGGCTCTTGCAGCCTGTGTCGCGCCAGACTGACGGATACAGCGTCAATTTTGTGTCGTCAATATAGTGACGCCAAGCCGGCCCAGCCCGCGAGTCCAGATTGATGGTCAACGTCTCCCCACAGCCATCGGGACAGGCCATTGCCATCGAGCGTGGAAGACCTCTGTGTACTAGCACGACATCGCCAGGTTCTTTCAAATGGGCGTCGGCTTCGTGTCGGTGAGCGACTTGGCCCTTCCAAGAGATTATTCGTGCCCGTTGTTTCAAGCCGCCTCCAATCCCGCTGTTTCCCATGTACACAGCCACGTGACGATCCTGTTAGCGAGCCAATAGGCATAAGCCCGGCGTGTCGTATCGTCATCGGACGTGCCCTTATAGCTTGCGTGGCGCAACAAGTAGACCGCCAGAACGCGGTGGTACTCGAAGGTGGACATTGCAGCCCGCTCAGCCAAAGCTCGAATTTCCTGCAAACATGGTACGAGCCAAGGCTGGGCCGCAGACGCAACGCCCTCAATCGACAGAAGACCATCCGGTGAATACAGGAGGTCCATGTCTTTCCGCCAAACCGGCTCGTCGATCTGAATTCCCGATGGGATTGCAAACGCTAGAAAGACCTCCAAGCTAGCAAGGTCTGCGCACATCGGGCCTTTTGCTGCATGGGCGAAATCGATGATGATGGCGTCGGACTTGCGAACTTGTACATTATTGGCGTGCAGATCTCCGTGCAGGGCGCATTGACGCCATTGCTCAAGCGGCAAATTCAAGAGCTTGCGCCACAGCTGTGCCGGCTCGTGGACGTCACCACCATACTGCTTGGCAAGGTTTACATGGTGCACAGGCAAGCGCTGATGGTCGAAATACTCGTGTAGTGGACCAACAACTGACCCCGCAATTTCCGGGTCAACAACTTCGGTATGCTTCCGTAATACACCGAGCGTGTCCTGAAACAGCGACCGGATGTGTAACTGGGCCTCGCCTGCCTGGGCGACATCCCAAAGGGATTTCGAGCCTTCGACAAAGCTACCAACTAGGATGCCGTGTCCAACCCCGTAGATACAACGCTCGGCTAAGAAGTTCGGCCGCAGATACCACGCCACGTGGTGCTCGGCGTACTCCTTAAACCTGTCCATTTCATCACGGAGCTTCGTGGCTTTGCCCAGCTTGGCAAAGAACGGACGAGGCGTGACGCCTGCATTCGAAGCATTTAAGGTTGCCTCTACGTAGAAAGTCAGTGCGCCAGACAGGCCCCCACCAATCGGTTCGAGCTTGATGGCGGAGCAATCATAAAACGCCCGCTGCAGCAGCAAGCGCTGATCATCGCTGAGCTCAACGCCCCCTGCCTCCACACGCAGGCTCGTATTGGCGGGAGGGCCCGGGAGGTGCATTAACGCGGCTTGAGGGGCCTCATGCGCCCCTGCCGGCGAGGTCGAATGGCTTGTACGAACACGGTAGGCCCCATAGCTCTCACCCTGCGGGTACAGCTTCGCGAGCAACCGGTTCACTTCGTTCAATCGGTCAGGGACGTCGACAATGATGTAAAGGTACAAGCCATGGTCGACCGCGCCGATCAAGTATTTCTCGAGTGCTGAAACAGCCTGTTCGAAACAGCTGCCAGTTGCGCAAAATACCGCGCCTCGGGCATGGACTAAGTCGGGCCCGACTCCAAAATGGACCTCCTCCAGCACAAGCTGACGATTCTCTGCCTCGGCCTTGTCCGCATCGCCAGGGGATCGGCCGAACCACAAAAGCTTAGGGCGCTTAAGCATGGTCGCCACCTTGTCGCGTTGGCAACTGCCAAGTCGAGCCACGGGCCAAGGAGCCCTCGTCAGAGCAGACGATGCAATTCGGTCGTGCGGGGCCAGCCGCCGGGCGAAGCGAGCCGCGGATTCCGTCGTAGATCAGCATTCGCGCGTCTGACCTCAAGCCCGTCACAGCGGCAAGGAACATGGTCACCGCCGCCGACGAGATAGTGCTATTCAGCGAAATTACTGCAGGCTGCGGAACCGACGCGCCAGTAATGTAGGGGTCCGACCGACGCTGCTCTTCCGAAAGCATTTCGATGCGGACCTGGTTTGCGTCCAGCTTGTCCATACACAGAAGGCATGGCAAGCCGGGCGCCAGCATTTGCGTGCGGCCCGTGATGTACTGCACTTGACCTTCATGCACGAACACACCAACACCAATGTCGATAAAAGGAACCAGGTACTGATACGCAAACTGGTTCAATACAGCGCGACTGGAGACGGAATCTGTGCAGCCGAAGATGAAATCAACTTCAGTCAGCATTCGGGCTGTACTGTCATGGGTAACGTCACCAACCACGCTAGTGACCGCCGCTGCCGGATTGATGGAGGAGACCAGTTTCGCCGCCACATCGACCTTGCGCTGACCAACGTCAGTAGGTGTTGCGCCAACTAGCCGATTCAGATTGGTTAGCTCGACAGCGTCGTAGTCAATCAGCAAGAAAGCGCCAACGCCTAAATGCGCGAGCATTTGGACCAAGACAGAACCGGTTCCCCCAAGGCCGACCACGGCTACGCGCAAAGTGGAAAGATGACGTTGCCCCTCCTCGCCGAGCGCCCGTACCTGCCGGTCGTAGGCCTCCATGTCGGCAGATGTGTTTTCGCCGAACCCCGTAACCATCCGACCTACACACCTTGCAAGTACTGGCCGAGATGGCCCCATGTGTCGAGCGAATATGTGTCGCGATGTAACGACCGCAGCAAAATGATCCGCTGCAGGCAATCGGTGGCGGAAATAGTCAGCTAAGGCACGCTCGCCATCGTCGTCTACAGCAGAGAAACCCTGAAGCGCATCAACCCCAGGGTGCGTGTGAGCTATAAACACCCCGGCTTCAGCGGCTCGAGCCCGATTATTAATCTCGATACAGTAGTCGGGTTTCAGCGTGGCCGCCGTGGCAGTCCGGACCGCGTACGCTGCCTCGGGGACCTCGACCAAATCGCGTACTACGTGTGAAGTGGTTCCCCCGTAGCTGCCAGCTGGGTACACAAGCCCAACTGCGCACGTTTCCACGATCCGTTCCCGCGCCGCCTGATGCAATACCTCCGCCTCTGAAAGAGATATTTTCAGCATGGATCACACTAGCCGCGAGAGGCGGTCCTTGATAGATGCAATCCAGGTCAACAAGTCGTCGCGGTTGGCATTCCAGTGGTCCGTGTGCCACGAAAACCAGAGACCGCTACGCCCCAGGCCGGGCATCGGGTTGTTGGACTGGGCATTCTGAGGCATTGCGCCGTTGGCCAGCCTCAGATCATCGTCTGCCCAAAAGCAGTCAGGCTTTGCGAAGGGATAGCCCTGTGGAGCCAAGAAATAGATAGCTGTGTTCGGCTTACTCCATCCTGCAGGAAGCGCGAGCGTCGGTAGCGACACCATTGTGCCGCTACCCCCGACTTCATGAACTTCAGCGCCAGGCTCGCGGCCGAGCAAGCGCTGGATGTGGATCTGAAGCGGCCCCATGAAAGCCTGCTTCAGCCGAAGTTGGCCGGTGGCACGACGGTAAATCGACGCGGACCGCCGTTTTCGTGGCCGATCGCCAACGAGACGGTATCGTTGTCTCCAAAGGGCAAGTCGGGCTCATTTCCCTCGCCGTCTAGCTGCAAACCCGAGCCAGGCGGCAGATTCGGGATACGCGATTTCACATATGCGCCGTTGACCGTTTCAAGCTCTGTTTCGTACTTTTCGCTGCCGACGAAGTAGAAATAGGTCTTATTGTGCTCGGAGTGTGTCACGTCAGATCTCCCCGCCCCAGCGTAGAAGGGCGATTATGCAAGCTACCCGTTCAACGTACAGATCCCTGCGACCGCAGGCTTGCCTCCGCTAGATCGCAGTCGTCCACAAACCGCTCGAACCCTAGAATCCGGTCCACACTTGCCAATTGGAGAAGCAAAACAAACTGGAAACTACCCGCAGTGATCTGCTCCTCTAGCACTCCGTAAGACACACTGACGCCTACAGTCGCTAGCTTTTTACCAAACATATCGACATCGAGGTTTCGAGCGGACAATTCGCGAAGAAGAATATGCTTCGCGTGAATTTCATCGCCGCCGGTCGATGCCAATATCGGCCGCCAGTGTTCGGGATATTCAGCACCTAGTGAAGTCAGCAGCCTCAAAAAGAAGCTGGCCTTGTAGGTGCCGCGATTGATCTTTCCTTCTACGCCGCGGACCGACTCCTCAATCCCCGACGCACGCATTAGATCGCACACGTGCCGGTAACTAGCCCCTTTCCGCACCAACAACGCACGGCCTGTGCGAGATGCTAGCTCTGTCCAAGGAGTGTCGACGTGGCTCAAAAAGAAAACGTCCCGTATTTATGCATCGCAGGATTCAACGCAGCCTGAATAGCGGAATCCGTAAAGTCCGGCTTTCATTACCTATCAAATGGCGCTTCTTTTACAGCACAAGTGAGGCGACAGATTTCCCATGACTTCTGTCGCCTCCGGTCGCGACCCACCCAACAAACACGTTGCCCCCGAAATCTCGGGATATGTGTCCGAAAATCTCAACTTATGCGTCCGAAATCTCAACTTATGTGTCCGTGAGCGCTAGCTCAGATCACTCCCAGGACAGCGCGCCGCCGGTCTGGTACTCGATCACGCGCGTCTCGAAGAAGTTGCGCTCCTTCTTCAGGTCGATCATTTCGCTCATCCACGGGAACGGGTTTTCTTCGTTCGGGAACAGCGCGTCCAGGCCGATCTGCTGGCAGCGGCGGTTGCAGATGAAGCGCAGGTAGCCCTTGAACATCGGTGCGTTCAGGCCCAGCACGCCGCGCGGCATGGTGTCTTCTGCGTAGCGGTATTCCAGGTCGACGGCCTTTTTGAACAGCTCCGTGATCTCGGCCTTGAACTCCGCCGTCCACAGATGCGGGTTCTCCAGCTTGATCTGGTTGATCAGGTCGATACCGAAATTGCAGTGCAGCGACTCGTCGCGCAGGATGTACTGGTACTGCTCGGCAGCGCCGGTCATCTTGTTCTGACGGCCCATCGCCAGGATCTGCGTGAAGCCGACGTAGAAGAACAGGCCTTCCATGATGCAGGCGAAGACGATGAGCGACTTCAGCAGCTTCTGGTCGTTCTCGGGCGTGCCGGTCTTGAACGACGGATCGGTCAGCGTGTCGATGAACGGGATCAGGAACTCGTCCTTGTCACGGATCGACTGCACCTCGTGGTACGCGTTGAAGATCTCGGCCTCGTTCAGGCCCAGCGATTCAACGATGTACTGGTACGCGTGCGTGTGGATCGCCTCTTCAAACGCCTGGCGCAGCAGGTACTGGCGGCATTCCGGCGCGGTGATCTGGCGGTACGTGCCCAGCACGATGTTGTTGGCGGCCAGCGAGTCGGCCGTCACGAAAAAGCCCAGGTTGCGCTTGATGATGCGGCGCTCGTCTTCGGTCAGACCGTTCGGGTCTTTCCACAGGGCGATGTCGCGCGACATGTTGATTTCCTGCGGCATCCAGTGGTTCGCGCAGCCGGCGAGGTACTTTTCCCAGGCCCACTTGTACTTGAACGGCACCAGCTGGTTGACGTCGGTGGCGCCATTGATGACGCGCTTGTCGGCGGCATTCACCCGGCGGTTGCTCTGTGCGGCAGCGGCATTCGGATTGTTGCCCAGGATGCCCGTGCCCGCGGCCTGCGTGGCCGACGGGGGCAGCACGCCGCCCTGGTCGGCGGTGGCTGTTTGCAGTTGCGGCTGCGGTTGATACGCGGGCTGCGGTGCAGCTTGCGGTTGTGCGGCAGGTTTGACGTCGTCGTCCCAGCTCAGCATATGTGTTTCTCCTAATTCTTTGCGCGTCGCTCCCGCTCTTTCGGAGCGCGAGCCCAGTGTCGTGCAGATCACGGCGCCCCCGCTTGCGCGGGAGCAACCTCAGACACTGTTTTGACTTATTGGCAGGCTTCGCATTCCTCGAAACCGGGGTCGCCCGGGCGCATCGTGCACACGGCGCCCTCGGCTTCCGGCATCGCCTGGGCAGTGGCGGCGGCGGCATCCAGCGCGCTGGTCGGCGCAGCCGATGTCACGCCGGACGCACCCGCAGCCGACACACCGCCCACATCGCTACCCGACGACACCGCATTGAGCGTGCCGCGCGACACGGTCGACTTCTCGACGTGCGTGGCGCCGATCGTGCGCAGGTAATACGTGGTCTTCAGGCCACGCAGCCACGCCAGCTTGTACGTGTCGTCCAGCTTCTTGCCCGACGCGCCGGCCATGTAGATGTTCAGCGACTGCGCCTGGTCGATCCACTTCTGGCGGCGCGATGCAGCTTCCACCAGCCATTGCGGTTCCACCTCGAAGGCCGTTGCGTACAGGTCGCGCAGGTCTTGCGGGATGCGGTCGATGCGGGCCAGCGAGCCGTCGAAGTACTTCAGGTCGGCGACCATCACTTCGTCCCACAGGCCGCGTGCCTTCAGGTCGCGCACCAGGTAGTCGTTGACCACCGTGAACTCGCCCGACAGGTTCGACTTGACGTACAGGTTCTGGTACGTCGGCTCGATGCAAGCGGACACGCCGATGATGTTGGAGATCGTTGCCGTCGGGGCGATCGCCACGCAGTTCGAGTTGCGCATGCCGTACTGCTTGATGCGGCCGCGCAGGCTGTCCCAGTCCATCGTCGACGACATGTCAGCTTCGAGGTAGCCGCCGCGCTCTTCGGCCAGCAGCTTGAGCGAGTCTTGCGGCAGGATGCCGCGATCCCACAGCGAGCCCTTGTAGCTGCTGTAGCGGCCACGCTCTTCGGCCAGCTCGGTCGACGCCCAGTAGGCGTAGTAGCACACGGCTTCCATCGACGTGTCGGCAAACTGCACCGCTGCCTCGCTGGCGTACGGCACACGCAACACGTGCAGCGCGTCCTGGAAGCCCATGATGCCCATGCCGACCGGACGGTGGCGCAGGTTCGAGTCCCGTGCCTTCTTGACCGCGTAGTAGTTGATGTCGATCACGTTGTCGAGCATGCGCATGGCGGTGCGCACGGTCTTCTTCAGCTTCTCGTGATCGAGCACCACGCTGCCGTCGGCCTGCTTGACCAGGTGAGCGACCAGGTTGACCGAGCCCAGGTTGCACACGGCGATTTCGCTGTCGTTGGTGTTCAGCGTGATTTCCGTGCACAGGTTGGAGCTGTGCACCACGCCCACGTGCTGCTGCGGGCTGCGGATGTTGCACGGATCCTTGAACGTGATCCACGGGTGGCCGGTTTCGAACAGCATGCCCAGCATCTTGCGCCACAGCTGCAGCGCCGGCATTTTCTTGAAGAGCTTGATCTCGCCGCGCGCGACCTTGTCTTCATAGGCCAGATAGGCCTGCTCGAATGCCTTGCCGACCTTGTCGTGCAGGTCCGGGCAGGTGGACGGCGAGAACAGCGTCCACTCGCCACCTTCCATCACGCGCTTCATGAACAGGTCCGGAATCCAGTTGGCCGTGTTCATGTCGTGCGTGCGGCGGCGGTCGTCGCCGGTGTTCTTGCGCAGCTCCAGGAATTCTTCGATGTCCAGGTGCCACGTTTCCAGGTACGCGCAGACGGCGCCCTTGCGCTTGCCGCCCTGGTTCACGGCCACGGCCGTGTCGTTGACGACCTTCAGGAACGGCACCACGCCTTGCGACTTGCCGTTCGTGCCCTTGATGTGCGAGCCGAGTGCGCGCACGTTGGTCCAGTCGTTGCCCAGACCGCCGGCAAACTTGGAGAGCAGCGCGTTTTCCTTCAGCGCTTCGTAGATGCCGTCCAGGTCATCCGACACGGTGGTCAGGTAGCACGACGACAGTTGCGAGCGACGCGTGCCCGAGTTGAACAGCGTCGGCGTGCTCGACATGAAGTCGAACGACGACAGCAGCTGGTAGAACTCGATGGCGCGGGCTTCGCGGTCGATTTCGTTCAGCGCCAGGCCCATCGCCACACGCATGAAGAACGCCTGCGGCATCTCGATGCGGGTTTCGTTGATGTGCAGGAAGTAGCGGTCGTACAGCGTCTGCAGGCCGAGGTAGTTGAACTGGAAGTCGCGCGAGGCATCCAGCGCCGCGCCCAGCTTGGCCAGGTCGAACTGGGCCAGCTTGTCATCGAGCAGCTCGGCGTTGATGCCGCGCTTGATGAACTGCGGGAAGTAGTCGACGTAGCGCGTGCTCATTTCCGCTTGCGTGACTTCTTCGCCGAGGATTTCGCGACGGATCGTGTGCAGCAGGATGCGCGCCGTGACTTGGCTGTACGCCGGGTCCTTTTCGATCAGGGTACGGGAGGCCAGGATGGCCGAGTCGTACACCTGCGTCATCGGCACGCCTTCATACAGGTTCTTGACCGTTTCCTTGAGGATCGGCTCCGGATCCACCGCGTCGCCCAGACCTTCGCAGGCCGAGACGATCACGTTGCGCAGCGCTGCCATGTCCAGCGGGCGGGTGATGCCGCCGTCGGTCACGTTCAGGCCGATGAAGGCCGGCTGCTGCTGGGTTTCACCGGCTTGTGCGCGCTCCTGGGCGCGGCGCTCGCGGTACAGCACGTAGGCGCGGGCCACGTCGTGCTCGCCCGAACGCATCAGGGCCAGTTCGACCTGGTCCTGCACGTCTTCGATATGGAACGTGCCGCCGTTCGGACGGCTGCGCAGCAGTGCGCGCACGACGTTCTGCGTTTGTTGGTCAACCAGCTCGCGCACACGCGCGGAAGCAGCACCCTGCCCGCCATTCACGGCGAGGAAAGCCTTGGTCATGGCCACGGCGATCTTCGAAGGCTCGAAGCTCACCACAGCGCCGTTGCGGCGAATGATCTTGTAGTCCGCGTAGCCAGTGCTGGGGGCAGCGGCCGTGCCGCCAGCGCTTTGCGCAAATTGGGAGGGGTTGGCGGTGCCGGAGTGGATTTCTGGTTGGGCCGTCTGCATGTGGACTCCTGTTGAACCGTTCGTTTTATTGGCTCGCCGATGGGTGAAACACCTTGGCGAACCCTTGCGCCATGCGGAGAAATGAGACGGAAAAGACCCTTGCCTTTTCTCAGCCCCCAAGCGTCGGCTTGACCCGCCGTACGCCCGCCCCCGCGTGGCGCCGAAATAAGAATCCCGGAAAGTCACCACTATATCTAGTGTGTTACCCCGGGATTGGCCCTAAGTATAGTGGATCGATCAAACAAGACCAGTCTTGACAGATGGCGTTGAAGGAGGGTTTTCTCAACCCAAATGCAGTGCCGCAAACCCGCGATCCCAGGCGGCACAACGGGTCGGCGGGACTGGCGTGCGGCGTCGCAATGACCGTCTCTCCAGAATAATTCTTTCTATCGACGTCGCAAGTTCAATAGACGTCACCTCATCTACGGTAGGGGTATGTGTGCGGCGCACTGCACCGGTGCACGCGTGCCGCGCGCCGGGGCATTCCCCGACATTCCTCCGCTCAAGAAATCCGAATAGCCGCATCAGCATTCTTGCCGCGGCTGTCACTTGAGCGACAGGCCTCCACCCTACGCTTCGGTCGCATTGCAGGGAGCGCAATCACAGCGGCGAGACACCGAGCGCCGCGCACAACGACCGAGGAAATCGACATGGCTTGGAATCACCCCGCCCGGCGCCTGCTGACGGCCGCGCTGAGCACGACCGTGGCAGCGACGCTGGCGACCACATTGACCGCATGCGGTGGTGGCGACAGCAGTCCCATCGCCAACCAGGGCAGCACCGACACGCCATCCACCAACGCCAGCAAAAAGGTGCTGATGGTTGGCGTGGACGGCGCCACCTATGCGCAGGTACAGAGCACGCTCTTGCAGCGCAGCCTGCCGAACCTCGGTGCGTTGGCGGTGATGCCGGCTTCGACCGGCGGCACGCTCGGCACCACCACCGCCCAGCCGCCGCTCGACACGCCCAGCTGGGCCACCGTGCTGACCGGCGCCTGGCAAAACCGCCACGGCGTGACCGACGACACCGTCACCACCCTGGCCGCCCCAAGCGTGTTCAGCTATGCGCGCAGCGCCGCCAAGGCAGCCGGCACCACGCAACGGCTGGGCGCCGCCGTCAGCTCGGCCACACTGCCCGCGCTGCTCAAGGCGGATCAGCAAGCCGGCAATCTGGATACGCTGGTCGACTGCGCCCAGGTGGACACCTGCGTGACGCAGAACAGCGTGAAGCTCGTGCAGTCCGGCTACGACGTCGTCTTCGCGCAATACACCGCGCCGGCCGCTGCCGCGCTGGCCTCGGGCCTGCAGAGCGATGCGTACACCGCTGCGCTGGCCAACGTCGACCAGGCGATCGGCACACTGCAGGCCGCCATCGCCCAGCGCCGCACCGCCAACCCGAACGAAGACTGGCTCGTCGTCGTCACCACCAGCCACGGCCTGGACGCCACGGGTGCCACCACGTCGGCGCCGACGCTGGAAAACCGCACCGCCTTCATCGCGCTGAACAAGCCGGTCAACGCGGTGCTCGGCAAGACCGGCATGGCGGCGCCCACGTCGGAAGCCACGCTGGCCGCGCTGCCGAGCGAGGCCGACATCGTGCCGACGGTGCTGGCGCAATTGAACGCCGCCGTGCCGGCAACCACCCATAAGTTGGATGGCGCGGCGCTCACCGCCAACGCCGTCGGGGTGCGCAACCTCCAGAGCACCGTGGGTGCGTACAACGCCTCGCTGGTGCTGAACTGGCAAAACCCGACCGCTGCCAGCGGCCCGATCACCGTGCTGCGCGACGGCAAGCCCGTTGCCACGCTGCCCGCCACGGCCACGCAGTACACCGACAGCAACATCGCTGCCGCCAGCGGCATCTACCGCATCAACTACACGCTGGTGCGCAACAACGTGCCGGTGTCGATGCTCGCGCAGATCAGCTACGTTGCGCCAACGCCGCTGGCCACCTCGCTCACCAACGGCCTGGCTGCGTACTACAGCTTCGATCCGCTGCCGCCGACTGACCGAAAAGCCAGTTCGACGATCGGCCCGTGGGTGGCCGGCACCGACGGCGGCTCCGCAGCGGCCGATCCGTTTGGCGGCACGGCCCTCTCGGTCGATTCGCGCATCGACGCCTACAAGCTCACGCAGAACGGCGCCGACATCGCACAGAGCCCGCAATTCACCATCGGCTTCTGGTTCAAGTCGGATTGCACGCAGGGCAACGGCACCGGCGAGCCGATCCTCGCCAACAAGGACTACTACTCCGGCTCCAATGCGGGCATCGCCATCGGATTGTGGGGCGGCTGCGAAGTGCGCTTCAACCTCGGCAGCGGCGGCAAGCGCGACGACATCCAGGGCATGAAGTTCAGCGCCAACCAATGGGCGTATCTAGCCCTGTCGGTCGACGCGCAGGCCAAGCGGTTCAGCGCGTACATCCTTGATCCGGTGTTGGGCGTACAGAAGGTGGAAGACAAGGCCATCGCGAACACCGACGTCACGAAGCTCAATGGCCTGGCCACCAAGGTCTGGGGCCTGAACGACGACGCCACGCACAACTACGTGCCCAACAACCCGGGCTCGCTCAAGGGCGTGATGGCCTACGACGACCTCGCCATGTGGACGCGCCGGCTGACGCTGGACGAACTCAAGACGATCAACGGTTCGCACCAGCCGCTGTCGTCGCTGAACCCCTGACCTCCTCCCCCAACCCGAACGAGACCGCTCATGAAGCCCTTCATCCACCCCCTCGCGCGGCCGCACCGGCTGGCCGCCATGCTGCTGTGCGCCGCCACCTTGTCGCTGTCGGCCTGCGGCGGCGATTCGAACGATGGCACGCCCGGTACCGGCACTGGCCCCGGCGCCACTCAGCCCGATCAACCCGGCCAGCCGCCGGCCAACAAGCCGACCCTGCACTGCGCTCCGTAACGCGCGGCTTCCCATCGACTTGCGTTTGAGACCGACATGACTTCCGACACGAACCACGCCAACAACGGCAGCCGCCGCAACTTCCTCAAGATGGCCAGCACGGGGGCAATTTCCGCTGCCGCGCTCGCCGCCTTCCCGCCGTCGATCCGCCGTGCGCTGGCCATTCCCGCCAACAACGCCACCGGCACGATGCGCGACGTTGAACACGTGGTGATCCTGATGCAGGAGAACCGCTCGTTCGACAACTACTTCGGCACGCTGCAAGGCGTGCGCGGCTTTGGCGACCGCTTCCCCATCCCGCTGGCCGGCGGCCTGAACGTCTGGCAGCAGACCTACGTGCCAAGCAGCGGACCGAGCCGCACGGTGCTGCCGTATTACCTCGACAGCAGCGCCGGCAATGCGCAACGCGTGTCAGGCACGCCGCACAGCTACCCCGATGCGCAGAACGCGTGGGACCTCGGCCGCATGAGCAAGTGGCCGACCTACAAGCAGACGCAGTCGATGGGCTATTACAAGCAGGCCGAGCTGGACTTCCAGTTCGCGCTGGCCAACGCCTTCACGCTGTGCGATGCGTACCACTGCTCGTTCCACGGCGGCACCAACACCAACCGGCTGTTTCACTGGACAGGCACGAACGATCCGACCGGCGCGGCGGGCGGCCCCGTCATCGACAACAGCGGCGACCACCTCGACGCCAGCGTCACGTACAACTGGACGACCTACCCCGAGCGCCTGCAGGCGGCCGGCGTGTCGTGGAAGGTCTACCAGAACATGCCGGACAACTTCACCGACAACCCGCTCGCCGGCTTCAAGGCCTACCGCGATGCCAACGCCGCGCGCGGCAACCTGGCCGACGGCAGCCCGTTCCCGCCGTACACGCCGGCCGACGAAACCGTCAGCCCGCTCATCAAGGGCGTCGGCAACACCATGCCCGACGGCGGCTTCCTGCAGGCCTTGAAGGACGACATCGCCGCCGGCCAGCTGCCGCAGGTGTCGTGGATCGTCGCGCCGGCCACGTATTCCGAACACCCCGGTCCGTCGAGTCCCGTGCAAGGCGCGTGGTACACGCAGGAAGTGCTCAACGCGCTGACCGCCAACCCGGCCGTGTGGAGCAAGACCGTGCTGTTCATCAACTTCGATGAGAACGACGGCTTCTTCGACCACGTGCCGCCGCCCGCAGCCCCGGCCTACGACAACGGCGTGCTGGCCGGCAAGTCGACGGTGAGCACGGCCGGCGAATACCACACGGACCAACACCCCTACGGCCCCGGCCCGCGCGTGCCGATGTACATCGTTTCACCGTGGAGCCGCGGCGGCTGGGTCAACTCGCAGGCGTTCGACCACACCTCGGTGCTGCGCTTCCTGGAGCTGCGCTTCAACGTCAAGGAGCCGAACATCAGCGCATACCGCCGCGCGGTGCTGGGCGACCTGACCAGCGCCTTCAACTTCGTCAACCCGAACACCGAAACGCTGCCGACGCTGCCCAGCCGCGACAAGGCAACCGCCGACTCGATCCGCACCGCGCAAGGGTTGAAGCCGCAGGTGCCGCTGCCCTCCGTCACGGCGCAGCAGATGCCGACGCAAGCCACCGGCACCCGCCCCTCGCGCGCCTTGCCGTACGAGCTGCACGTCAGCGCGCGCGAAGACGCCACCAACCGCGCGCTCCGCCTGATCTTCAGCAACACCGGCACGGCGGCCGCCGTCTTCCACGTGTACGACCGCCTGCATCTGGACCGCGTGCCGCGTCGCTACGCGGTCGAGCCCGGCAAGATGCTCGACGACACCTGGGACGTGTTCACCGCCGACAAGGGCAAGTACGACCTGTGGGTGCTCGGCCCGAACGGCTTCCACCGCGCGTTCTCCGGCGATGTGAGCGCCGTGTCGGCAGCGGGTTCGAGCGCACCGGAAATCCGCGTGTGCTACGACCTGGCCAACGCCGAGGTCTACGTGACGATGATGAACACCGGCACCGCCGGCTGCACCTTCACCGTCAAGCCGAACGCGTACCGCAACGACGGCCCGTGGACGTTCGACATCCCGGCCGGCAAGCAGCTCGACCAGCACTGGCCGATCGCGCGCCAGGGCAACTGGTACGACTTCACGGTGACGGTGCCGCAAGGCGGCTTCACGCGGCGCTTTGCCGGCCGCATGGAAACCGGCAAGGACGGCGTGTCCGACCCGGCGATGGGCACTTGAGCCGGGTCGCGAAGTAGAAAGAGAGAAGCAGGGAAAGATGCGGGCAGCCTTCGAAAGCGGGCTGCCCGTTTCCGTTTCGGCGCTGCGTAGGGCGGGCAGCCTGCGACGTGTCGGCCTCGGAGGGTCGAGGGCCACGGTTTCACCCTCACGTTTGAGCCTCACATCCTGACGTTCGAGGCTTTTACCCGCACGCGTGGGGCTCAGACCGCCGTGTTCGGAGGTTCAACTGTTGTGCGCGAGCCTCCGACCCTGGAATCGTTCACGGATGGATCGACGAAATGACCCTCGGACGGTCGCGCTCCACGGTTTCACACTCGCACGCGAGCCTCGGACCGTGACGCTCCACGGTTTGACCGTCGCGCGTGAGCCTCAAACAGTGGACACATCGACAGTTTTACCCTCGTGCGCGACCCTCGGACTGTGGCGTTCCACGGTTTTAGGCTCGCGTGCGATGCCTGGACATTGACGTTCCAGAGTTTCACCCTCGCGCCTGAGTCTTGGAGGGTGACGCTCCACGGTTTTACCCTCGTACTTGAGCCGCAGACTGCGGGGCTTCAGAGAGTTGTCGCGTCAGAGCGCGTGCTGATACGGGAACAACGCCGCATTGAATCCGCCCAGCGCGCGCAGATGCGCCCAGTCGAAATGCGGTCCGGGGTCCGTCTTGCGGCCCGGGGCAATGTCCGAATGACCGGCAATCGCCGCAATTGGATACGCCGTGCAGATCGCACGCACAAGCGATGCCGTGGTGGCGTACTGCTCGGGCGTGAAGGGCAGATCGTCCGTGCCCTCGATTTCGATGCCGACCGAGAAATCGTTGCAGCGCGTGCGCCCGAAAAAGTCCGACGCACCGGCATGCCAGGCGCGCGCATCGCACGACGCAAATTGCACGCATTCGCCCGTGCGACGGATGAAGAAATGCGCCGACACGCGCACGCCGCGCAGCTGATCGAAGTACGGATGCGCGTCGCAGTCGAGCGTGTTGGTGAAGAAATCGAGGACGTGGTCGGTGCCGAAGTCCGCCGCGGATTGCGCAGGCGGCAGGCTGATGTTGTGCAGCACGATCAGGTCGATCGGCATGCCTTCGGGCCGTGCGTCGATATTTGGCGAGGGATGGCGGCGCGCGCCATCCACCCATCCGTCCGCGCCGATGTGCAACCGTTCAGGCATCGCCGTTCAGCCCATTTCCGGCCGTCTCGCCCACGCCGCCGGGCGGCACTTCAATGTCGCGCGGGTCACGAATGCCGAGCTGCTGCATGCGATAGCGCAACTGACGGAAGGAGAGCCCAAGCAGCTTGGCGGCGGCCGTGCGGTTGAAGCCGGTCTGGTCCAGCGCGGCGAGGATCACGTTGCGCTCGACCGACTCCAGGTAGGCCGGCAGGTCGATCGGCAGCGAAACGCTCGGCAGAGCCGGCTCCGCCGGCTGCGCAGCGGGTGCCGGCTCGGGCTGCGCCATCGGTTGCGGCACGCCCATGGGGCTTTGCACCGGCGCCGGCATGTAGACGGCATCGGGCCAGCTCGCCATCGGCGCGGGCGACATCGGGTGATGGCCGGCCGCGGCAGCCTGCGCCTCGCGCGTGCGATGGAACAGCGGCGAGCGTTCGATCTCGGCGCCCAGCGCGCCAAGGTCGTCCACGTCGATCGACTCGCCTTCCGCAAAGGCGTAGGCGCGCTCCAGCAGGTTCTCCAGCTCGCGCACGTTGCCCGGGAACGGATACGCACACAGTTGCTGCAGCGCCGGTCGCGTCAGGCGTTTTGGGCGCGGATCGCCGTAGCGGCTGGCGAGCTGCTCGAGCAGCACACCGGCCAGCACGGGCACGTCTTCGGCGCGCTCGCGCAGCGTGGGCATGCGCAGTTCCAGCACGTTCAGGCGATAGAACAAGTCTTCGCGGAAACGGCCGGCGGCCACCAGCCGCGCAAGGTTCTGGTGGCTCGCACACACGACGCGCACGTCGACGGGATCTTCACGGCTTTCGCCGATCTTGCGCACGCGGCGCTCCTGCAACGCGCGCAGCAATTTCACCTGCATCGTAAGCGGCAGGTCGGCCACCTCATCGAGCATGAGCGTGCCGCCGTTGGCGGCCTGGAAGAAGCCTTGGCGGTCGCTGTCTGCGCCGGTAAAGGCGCCCTTCACGTAGCCGAAAAACTCGGCTTCCATCAGGTTTTCGGGAATCGCGCCGCAATTGACCGCCACGAACGGCCGCGCCGCGCGCGACGACAACGCATGGATGGCGCGCGCTGCACGCTCCTTGCCGCTGCCCGATTCGCCGCTGATCACCACCGGCGCCATGCTGCGCGCCAGGCGCATCAGCGAACGGCGCACTTCCTGCATCGCGGCGGAATGGCCCGGCAGCAGATCGTTGGTGCGCTCGGCCAGATCGGCGTTGCCCGGATCGGGGTCGCGCTGCTGACGGCCCAGCGCATTCAGCACGAGGCTGCGCAGCTGGTCGAGCGAAAGCGGCTTGGCGATGTAATCGAATGCGCCGGCCTTGAGCGCTTCCACCGCGTTCTCGGCGCTGCCATAGGCCGTGATGACGGCCACGGGCGTGCGGTCGGCCGTGGCGGAAAGCTGGCGCACGAGTTCAATGCCCAGGCCATCACCCAGGCGCATGTCGGTCAGCACCAGCGCAAAGCGCTGGCGGGAAAGCGCCTCGCGCGCCTCGGCCAGCCCGCTGGCGAGCACGACGTCGTGCCCCATGCGGCGCAGGGAAATTTCCAGCAGCTCGCGCAGGTCGGCTTCGTCATCGACGACGAGAATGGGTTCGCGAACGATGGCGGCTTTGGACATGGATCAGCAGAAGATCGGCGGAAATGCGCGGCCGGCGGACTATTCCGTTACGGCCAAGGCAGGTTGATCAAACATCAGGGTGATGACGAAGGCGCGGCGCGGCAACGTGTCGCGCGCCTCCATGGTCAACGCTCCGGTGCGATCGAGCAAGGATTCCAGTGCGATGGCACCGTAGCGGATCTGCGCATCGTTGGCGCTACACAACTCGCGCGCCATGTAGAGGCCCAGGCCAGTGCCTTGTGCGTCATTCGTGAAGAACGGCTCGAACAGGCTGCGTTGCTGCTCGGTAGGCACTTCGGGCCCGTCGTTCCAGATCACGAGTTCAGCGTGGGTGTCGTCCAGCGCGTAGGCCGCGAGTTGGATCGAGCCGGGAACGCGGCGGCAATAACGCAGCGCGTTGTCGAGCATGTTGCCCACCACCTGCTGCAACTGCGCCGGGTCGAACAGCACGGGCTTGTCGAGGTCGACGGCCACGCGCACGAGGTTCGGGTTGATCTCGGTGGCTTCGCCTGCGCGGCGCAGGGCCTCGGCACGCCAGCGCTCGACAACCTCCGGCAGCACTTGGGCCAGTTGCACGCGCACACGCTCCCCACGCGGGCGGCGCGAGAGCATCAGCACGTCAGCGACCACCTGGTCGAGCCGGCGCACGTTATCCCGGATGATGCGCAGCAGGCGCGTCTCCACGCCGGAGCTTTCCGGGCGCGGGTGCGCCCCGCCATCCTGGCCGTCGCCCGGATCGTCCAGCAGTTCGGCGGCCTGGCTGATCGCGGCCAGCGGGTTGCGGATCTGGTGCGCAACGCTGGCCACCAGCCGCCCCATCGAGGCCAGCTTTTCCTGTTGCGCCTGCTCCGCCACACGTTCCCAGCTTTCCACGTGGACCAGCACGGTGTCGTGCAACTCGTGGCGCAGAAAGGCTTCGTCGTCGCCGACCAGCCCTGCGAGATGGCGTCGGCCGATGGAATGCGCGGACGCACCTCGCCGCCCTCACCCGGCAGGCCCAGACCGATCGAGCTGACCAGGCTATCCATGTAGACGCTGCGCAGGTTGGCCAGGCTCGGCAGGATGAAGCGCAGGCGCAGGCGGGCGCTCAACATGGCGCGGCCTGCCCGGCCGCCCGCAGCGATAGGCAACAGATCCAGGATGCGCGGTGCATCGTCGTCGCCGGTGCCGTCGGTCGGACGGCTCTTGCGGCGCAGCCACTGGCGCAGCGTTTCGAGCAACGGGCGCAGGTGCGGCACGTCCTTCAGGTCGAACAACATCGCGCCGCTGCCGACAAAGGCGCTCTGCGGCACGCCCAGCAACATGGCTGCGGCCGGGTTGGCGGCAACGACGCGGCCATCGGCGCGCACGAGCATCACGCCGTCCTGCATGTCGTAGACCATCAGGCGGTTGACCAGCTGTTGCAGGCGCAGCTCGCGCTCGCGGGCCATCGTCAACCGTTCCTGCGCGATCTGGCGGTGCGACAGGCCGTACATCATCGACGCGGCCATCATGTAGACCAGGCCGTAGAGCCCCGCGGATGCCAGCCCCGGCGCAATCACGCCGTCGCTCATCATCTGCAGGAACGGATCGGCCAGCACCACGATGGATGCCACTGCCGCCGTGAACAGCGCAAACAGCAGGCTGGTAAGCGCGCCGGCGGCCAACACCGGCACCAGCAACACCATCGCCACGCTGGCCGACAAATGCGAGAGCGTGGCGTACGCCAGCCCCAGGAACAGCAGATCGAGCACCACATCGAGCCGCACGCGGAATTGGAATCGCGTGCGCCACCATCCGGCTGCGGCCAAGATCAGCAGGGCCATCGCCAGATACGGCAGCGTCAGGCTGAGCAGCGCGTCGCTATTTGCCGGGCCGACCGCTTCGTTGTGCTCGCGCGGCACCATCACGAACAACAGCAGCACGAGCGCCACGGCGGCGCGGCTGAAAGCGAAATAGCGCAGCAGGCGCCACTGGAATTCAGGCGGATCGGGCTCCAGCCAGACCGATCGCAAGGCGCGCCAGGCGTTCAGGCGCGAGAGCAGGCTGCGCGCGCCGGACGGCGTTGCCCGCGCGGCACCCGACGCTTCGGGCGCATGCGTTGCCCCGGTCAGCATGCTCGGGGCAACGATAGCGGCCGCCGCCTAGCGCGATCATGTTGGTGCGCGGCGCGTGCACGCCGCACACGGCACATTGCTCGATGGGTTGGGAGGTCTGAGGCTCAGGCGTGCGCTTGGCTGTGCCCTGTCCGCGCGAGGCGGACTGCCCTTGCCCCGAGGAGCGGGACGGCCGCGTCCCAAGGCGGCTCAACCACCACCAGCCGGCGAGCAGCATCAGGATCAGCAGGACAGGACGGGACATGGGGAACAGGCAAGAACAAGTAGCAGCGCAAGCGCCAGGAACGCGCTAGGCGCGATGCAGGATGACTTCGAGCACGAAGCGGCTGCCCACGTATGCCAGCAGCAGGGTCGCAAAGGCGGCCATCACCCAGCGCAGCGCAATGCGTCCGCGCCAGCCGCGAAAACGCCGCCCGACCAGGATGCCGCCGAACATCGCCCACGACAGCACGGCAAAGATGTTCTTGTGATCGAAATGGAAGGCGCTGTGGAACAGCTGTTCGGAGAACAGCACGCCCGACGCGATCGTCAGCGTCAGCAAGACAAAGCCCGCCCCGATCAGCCGGAACAGCAGTTTTTCGAGCGTCAGCAGCGGCGGCAACAGATCGAGCCAGCGGCTGAACCAGCCTGTCTCTGCGGGGCGGTTGATGGTGTGCAGGCGGCGCTCTGCGGCCAGCATCAGGATCGCGTGGAATGCCGCCAGCGTGAACAGCCCATAGGCGACGTTGGCAATGGCGAAGTGCAGCTTGAACAGCGGGCTGGCCGCATAGCCGAGAATTTGCGTGCCTGGAAAGGCCAACGGCAACAGGCTTCCGACCAGCGCCACCGGCATCACCAGCAGGCCGAGGCCGGCCAGGGAGAAGAAGAGACTCTCGATCCAGAAAATGCCCACGCCCAGCCATAGCATGGCCGACAGCGCGTACGCAAAGCCAAATACCATGGCGCTGGCCGGGAAAATCGTCTCGTGCAACAGCAACCCATGCGCAACCAAAGCGGCCAGCAAGCCCCAGCGCCACCAACCGGGGACCGTGTCGGCAGCGCCCGGCGGCGGCGGAACGAGCACCGTGGCACCCGGCGACTGACCGCCTGCCGCCATGGCTCCCGCCGGGGCCTGGGCACCCAGCCCGCCGCGTCGCGCCCACGCTACCGAAGCGAGGATGCCGTAGAGAAGCGCCGTCAGCGCATACAGTACAATTGACATTTGCACAGTTTACCGCAGCGCACCCCAGTTTTGGCTGGGCCTGCCCTCCTTCGAAAGTCTTGTCGGACGGCAACGCAACATGCGCGCATTAAGCACATTCCCAGCCGGTGCAAGTTGAACGCGCGCCGGTCTTCTCTTCATCCCGTCCCCAATTCCGGATTCCTGTCACTGTCATGCTGGATAACCTGACCCAACGGCTCGCGCGCGTGGTCAAGACCATGCGCGGCGAAGCGCGCCTGACCGAAGCCAACACCGCCGAGATGCTGCGCGAAGTTCGCATGGCGCTGCTCGAAGCCGACGTGGCGCTGCCGGTCGTGCGCGAGTTCATTGCCCGCGTCAAGGAAAAGGCCCTCGGCGAAGACGTCATCACCAGCCTTTCGCCCGGCCAGGCGCTGGTCGGCATCGTGCAGCGCGAGCTGACGGCCATCATCGGCGGCCAGGAAGCGCTGGAAGGCGTCGGCAGCAACATCATGGGCGGCCGCGCGGCGAGCTGAACCTCAACGTCACGCCGCCAGCGATCATCCTGATGGCCGGCCTGCAGGGCGCCGGCAAGACCACCACGGTCGGCAAGCTCGCCAAGTGGCTCAAAGAGAACAAGAAGAAGAAAGTGCTGACGGTGTCGTGCGACGTGTATCGCCCCGCCGCCATCGCGCAGTTGAAGACCGTTTCCGAGCAGGTCGGCGCAGACTTCTTCCCCTCGCAACCCGACCAGAAGCCGGTCGACATTGCGGCAGCAGCCCTGGACTGGGCCAAGAAGCACTATCACGACGTGCTGATCGTCGATACGGCCGGCCGCCTGGGCATCGACGAGGCGATGATGCAGGAGATCGCCGCGCTGCACGCCCGGCTCAAGCCGGCCGAAACGCTCTTCGTGGTCGACGCGATGCTCGGCCAGGATGCCGTCAACACCGCCAAGGCGTTCAACGACACCCTGCCGCTGACCGGCGTGGTGCTGACCAAGCTCGACGGCGATGCGCGCGGTGGCGCGGCGCTGTCGGTGCGTCACATCACGGGCAAGCCGATCAAGTTCGTCGGTGTGGCCGAAAAGCTCGACGGGCTGGAACCGTTCTATCCCGACCGCATGGCCCAGCGGATTCTGGGCATGGGCGACATCCTTGCGCTGGTGGAGGAAGCCCAGCGCGGTGTCGACATGGAAGAGGCGCAGAAGCTTGCCGCAAAGATCAAGAAGACCGGCGGCTTCGACCTCGAAGATTTCAAGGCGCAGATCGGCCAGATGAAAAAGATGGGCGGCCTGGGCAGCCTGATGGACAAGCTGCCGGCGCAGCTCGCGCAGCAGGCGCAAGGTGCCAACATGGACCAGGCCGAAAAGCAGGTCCGCCGCATGGAAGGCATCATCAACAGCATGACGGCTGCCGAGCGCGCCAAGCCTGAACTGATCAAGGCGAGCCGCAAGCGCCGCATTGCCGCGGGCGCGGGCGTGCAGGTGCAGGAAGTCAACCGTCTGCTCAACCAATTCGAGCAGATGCAAGGCATGATGAAAAAGCTCAAGGGCGGCGGCATGATGAAGATGATGCGCGCCATGGGCGGCATGAAAGGCGGCATGAAGGGGCTGTTCGGCGGCCGCTGAGCGGGCTACCCTCCTTCCTGAATCGCACTTTTGATCGACACACCGAACCGTTTCACCGAACTGACACGATGCTGAGCGCAGAACAGGCCCGCGAACTCTGGGCCAACTCCGAAGAAATCGTCAGCGAAGACGCCGTGCGCGGCTCGCTGGACCGCATGGCCCAAGAGATCACCGAGAAGATCGGCGACACGTTCCCGATGGTCCTGTCCGTGATGGGCGGCGCGGCCGTCTTTACCGGCATGCTGCTGCCCAAGCTGGCCTTCCCGCTGGAGTTCGACTACATCCACCTCTCGCGCTACAACAACACGACGGTGGGCGGCGAGATGCAGTGGCGCGTGGCGCCGCGCGAGTCGGTCAAGGGCCGCACGGTGCTGGTGCTCGACGACATCCTCGACGAAGGCGAGACGATGGCCGCCATCCGCTCGCGCATCATCGACATGGGTGCCGCCGAGTTCTACTCCGCCGTGCTGTGCGAGAAGACGCTCAGCAAGTCCAAGCCGCTGTACCCCGACTTCTGCGGCTTCAACGTGCCCGATCGCTACGTGTTCGGCTGCGGCATGGACGCCAAGGGCTACTGGCGCAACCTGCCGACCATCCGCGCGCTCAAGAACACCTGACGCAGCACCGCGGCAAGCAAAAAGGGCGACACCTCAGTCGCCCTTTTTTTGTTGCCCGCGCGCGGTTCAGAGTTGATGCGCGAACGTACGGATGCCCTTGAGCAGCATCTCCACCGAGATCGCGACGAGGATGAGCCCCATCAGCCGCTCGAACGCCATCACCGTGCGCTCGCCCACGAGGCGCTGGATGTGCGTGGCGCTCAGCAGCACTACGGCGCACACGGCCATCGTCGCGCATAGCGAACCGACCCACGTCCACATGCGGCCCGGCGCCTGCGACACCAGCAGCATCACCGTGGCCATCGCCGATGGCCCCGCGATGGCCGGGATCGCCAGCGGCACGATGAAGGGCTCGCCCGTGGGCTGAGAATCGGCAGCGCCTTCACGCGGGAAGATCATCCGCAGCGCGATCAGGAAGAGCACGATGCCGCCGGCAATCTGCAGCGACATGTCGGTCAGGCTCATCATGCGCAGGAAGCTCTCGCCGAAGAACATGAAGACGAGCAGCAGCACAAACGCAATGCCGACCTCGCGCAGCACGACGCGGTTGCGGCGCTCGGGGGCCACTGGCCGCAGCGCAGAGATGAAGATCGGAATGTTGCCGAGCGGATCGGTGATCAGCACCAGCAGGACGGTCGCCGAGAGAAACGTGTATTCCATCACCTGACGTCGATCAGGCGCCGCGACGATAGGGACGTTCACGCAGCCATTTGGTGGCGATCCACTTCTCGCCACGCTCCACCGGCAGGCCGGCGTGCAGCGTGTCTTCATCCAGCGTGCCGTCGGGCCGCTTGTAGACGAAGAAGACGGCGTTGCCCTTGACCGGCGCCACCTCCAGCCCGAGCTTCGGAAAGCCCGTCGCGCCGCCGGCTGGCACGCTGTTCAGGTAGATGACCATCGTGGCCACGCGCTGACCGCCCACTTCAAGCTGGCGCGCCTCGCCGCTGCGCCCCGGGTTGAAGAAATCGAAGTGCGGCTGATATTCGCCGCCGGGCTGGTAGTTCAGCACCTGGAAGCCTTCGCCGTGTTCGACCGGCACGCCCACCGCCTGTGCGATGCGCGCTTCGATCTTGGCGATCAGCGGGTGCTCGCCGACCTGGAACATCCCGCCCTGGCTGGTCCGGGCCGAGATCAGGTTTTCCTCGCCGGTATCGGGGTTCACGACGGGTGAACGCTTGAGGCGATTGCGCCCGATCGCGATCAGCTCGTCACACTCCTGGTCCGACAGAAAGTGCTGGAACAGCACGATGCGCGGCGTCTCGATTGCAAACAGGATCGGGATGTCGCCATCCGCGGTATGCACTGCGTTGCTGTTTTCGACGGACTGATCGGCAACGGGCGTCGGCGCGGGGGCGGCAAGCGGAGCAGGCGCGCGGCTGGCCAGCGCCTCATCGACGACACGGCGCGCAAAGGCGCGGTCGTAGCCGGATTGCACCATCGAAGCCACCAGGGATTCGGCCTCGAAACCTTCGGTCACGTGACGCTGCAGCCAGTCGCGCAGCGCGTCAGACATGGTCGCGTACGGTTGGGTGGTGGACATGCGGGATGGAGATGCGGGCGAGCGAGAGATGGCCCTATTGTAGGCCGACCGTTCGCCGACTGAAGATCACGAACCGCCAGCCGGACCGCCAGCAATACGTAGCGGCGAGAACGGATTGCGCGCCGGCACTTCCGGCAACGTCTTGGCACGCGCAGCCGGCACAGCGGGCTCGGCAGGCACCGGCGCCGACACCGTCATCGCACTCGACTCCTGATACTGCCAGCGCTTCCAGGCGGCAAGCACGGCATTCGGATACTGCGGCTGGCCCCGGCTGCCGTTGTAGCGGCCCAGCGCCAGGTACAGATTGCCGCCTTCCATGTCGAGGTAATGACGCAGGATCGTGCAGCCGTAGCGCAGGTTGCTCTGCAGATGGAAGAGCTTGCGGGAGTCGTTGTCGCCGATGCTGCGCGTCCAGAACGGCATGACCTGCATCAGGCCCATCGCACCGGCGCTGCTGATGGCGTACTTGCGAAAACCGCTTTCCACCTGGATGAGGCCGAGCACCAGCGCCGGGTCGAGGCCAGCGCGCTTGGCTTCGTAATACGCCGTCTCGATCAGTTCGACGCGTACCGACGCCTGCGGAATCTTGCCCGACATGCGCACCGACATCTCGGCCAGCCAGCGCAGGTAGCCGAGTTGCTCGTCGTTGCTGGCAAATACGGGGCGCAGCGGGCGGCTGTCGGCCACCGCGGCAGACAACGCGCTGCGCACGGAGTCCGCCAGGTATTCCTCTTTCTGGGCGCCTGCCCACGCCGCCTGCGTGCCCGCGAGCAACGCCCCCGCGCACAGCGCAGCGGCGATCGGGCGGGCAGAGAACAAGCGGCGCATGCGGTGCAGTCCTGTTATTGCGTTATTGCGCGAGACGCGCCTTCAGCGTGGCCAGCACGTCGGCCGGTGCCACGGCGGTCGCGGCTTCGTCGCGGCGGCCCTGGAATTCCAGCTTGCCTTCCTTGAGGCCGCGGTCGCCCACCACCACGCGGAACGGCACGCCGATCAGTTCCCAGTCGGCAAACATCGCGCCGGGGCGCTCGCCGCGGTCGTCCAGCATCACGTCGATGCCGGCGGCAACGAGTTCGGCGTGCAGGCGGTCGGCTTCTTCTCGCACGGCGTCGGAGCGGTCGTAACCCACGGGGCAGATCACCACCTGGAACGGCGCAATCGAGGCCGGCCAGATGATGCCGCGCGCATCGTAGTTCTGCTCGATGGCCGCACCCAGGATCCGCGTGATGCCGATACCGTAGCAGCCCATCACCATCGGCTGCGTCTTGCCGTTTTCATCGAGGAACGTCGCGTTCATCGCCTCGGAGTAGCGCGTGCCCAGCATGAAGACGTGACCGACTTCGATGCCTCGGCAGATCGCCAGCGTGCCCTTGCCGTCCGGCGAGGGATCGCCGGCCACCACGTTGCGCAGGTCGTAGACCTCGGGCTCGGGCAGATCACGGCCCCAGTTCACGCCAGTGAAGTGGTAATCCTCTTCGTTGGCGCCGACCACGAAATCGCTCATGGCAGCCGCCGTGCGATCGGCCACCACCTTCACGGGCAGCTTGGTACCGATCGGGCCGAGATAGCCAGGGCGCGTGCCGAATGCACGCAGGATTTCGCCTTCGCTGGCAAAGCGGAAGTCGGCCAGGCCGGGCACCTTCGATGCCTTGACCTCGTTGAGTTCATGGTCGCCGCGCAGCAGCAGCAGCCAGATCTGGGGTTCGCCGCCCTCGACTTCGGTGGCCAGCACGATGGACTTGATCGTGCGCTGCAGCGGAATCCCCAGTTGTTCGGCAACGGCCTCGCACTTGGCGCGGCCAGGCGTATGCGTCTTGGTGAGCGCCTCGGCGGCGGCACCACGCGGTGCGGCCGGAGCGACGGCTTCCGCAGCCTCGATGTTGGCGGCGTAGTCCGAATCCGGGCAGTAGATGATGGCGTCTTCGCCCGTATCGGCAATCACGTGGAATTCGTGCGAGCCCGACCCGCCGATGGCGCCGTTATCGGCAGCCACGGCACGGAATTCCAGGCCGAAGCGCTGGAAGATGCGCGTGTAGGCGTCGTACATCTTCTGATATGACACCTTCAGGCCTTCGGCGTCGCGGTCGAAGGAGTACGCGTCCTTCATCGTGAATTCGCGGCCGCGCATGATGCCGAAACGCGGACGGCGCTCGTCACGGAACTTGGTCTGGATCTGGTAGAAATTGACCGGCAGCTGCTTGTACGAGCGGATTTCGGTGCGCGCGATGTCGGTCACAACTTCCTCCGACGTCGGCTGCATGACGAAGTCACGCTCGTGGCGGTCCTTGAAGCGCAGCAGCTCATCGCCCATCTTGTCCCAGCGGCCGGTCTCCTGCCACAGCTCGCCCGGCTGCACCACCGGCATCAGCACCTCCACCGCGCCGGCGGCATTCATTTCCTCACGCACGATCTGCTCGACCTTGCGGATCACGCGCAGACCCACGGGCATGTACGTATAGAGGCCCGCGCCAAGCTTCTTGATCATGCCGGCACGCATCATCAACTTGTGCGAGACGATCTCCGCGTCGGCGGGCGCTTCCTTGAGCGTGGAAATGAAGAATTGGGACGCTTTCATGCGACTGACAATAAGGGATGACGCGGCCAACCAAAGCCGCGAAAACAAGGGCAAAAGCCACCGGAATCAGGAGATGAGACGAGGCGCCAGGCGCACATTCGCGCAATCGGCACCCCTCCCCCAGGAGGCGCGAGTGAGCGGCAACATTTCGGCTTCTGTGACAGCCGAGCGACGGGCCGCTCTATAATCGTCGTAATTCTAAAGTATTCGAGGTGCAGTCATGCTCGATCGTGAAGGCTTCCGCCCGAACGTCGGCATCATCCTCATCAACGCAAGAAACGAGGTGTTCTGGGGCAAGCGCATTGGCGAGCACTCCTGGCAGTTTCCACAAGGCGGCATCAAGTACGGCGAGACGCCCGAACAAGCGATGTTCCGCGAACTGCACGAAGAAGTCGGCCTGTTGCCAGAACACGTCCGGATCGTCGGTCGCACGCGCGACTGGCTGCGGTATGAGGTGCCGGACAAGTTCATCCGCCGCGAAATACGCGGCCACTATCGGGGCCAGAAACAGATCTGGTTCCTGCTGCGCATGGTCGGTCGCGACTGCGACATCCAGCTGCGCGCCACCGAGCATCCGGAATTCGATGCGTGGCGGTGGAGCCAGTACTGGGTGCCGCTCGAAGCCGTCATCGAGTTCAAGCGCGAGGTGTATCAGCTGGCGCTGTCGGAGCTTTCGCGCTTCGTGCAACGTCAGACCCGCGCGCCGCTGTCGCCCTACGGACGCGGCGGCCAGCACCGAGAGCGCGACGCACGCGATAACCGCGAACGTTCCAGCAGCCAGGGCGGCCGGAACGAACAGCACGCCCAGCCGGCCCTGACCGTCACCACCACGACGGTCATCGTCGAAACGGTGAGCGTATCCGCGCCGGCCCCTTCCTCTCCCAACCCTGACGACACGGCTCCCAAGGACAATTCGTGAATCTGATGACGACGACACGTGGAGCGCGCCGCGCTCTCGTGCCGCTCGCGCTGGCGGCTGCGCTGGCGTTGACGGCATGTGGCCATAACCGCACCGGCGACCTCGAAGACCGGCTGTTGATGGACCCATTCAACGACAAGCCTTTCAAGGAAGATGCCGTGACCTTCCCGGCCCCGCCGGTCGATCGTGATGCCGTGCCGTTCGATGTGGGCGGCCGAAGCGACTCGCCGCTGCGCTTCGCCATCGATCCGAAATCGGTGTCGATCGGCAAGGACAACGTGGTGCGGTACACCGTACTGATCACCAGCAAGACCGGCGCGCGCAACGTGAACTACGAAGGCCTGCGCTGCGACACGGCCGAGCGGCGCATCTATGCGACGTTGCGCAACGACACCAACCAGTGGGTCGGCAACCGCGCGGTCGACATGAACGAAACGGCGAATGCCGAATCGGCAAGCATGAACGCCTACAAGCCCGCGACGGATTGGCAACGCGTTGGCAATGGCGGGCCGACGGACTATGCGTCGGCGCTGATGCGCTCGTACTTCTGCGACGTGCGTTCGGTAGCGGGAGATGGAAAGGCCTCTACGCTGGTGCAACGGTTGGGGCAGAGCGGCCGGTATTTCGGGCCCTGAGCGGCGGACGCCCGCGTACAGCATCATCTGCCTCAAACACAAAGGCCAACCTCGCAGGGTTGGCCTTTTGTTTTGATGCGCAGCCGAGCGGCTGGATCAGAGCAGCACCAGGTTGTCCCGGTGCACCAGCTCCGCGGCGCTGACGTAACCAAGCACCGCCTCAATCTCCGAGGACGCCTTGCGTGCGATCAGCCGCGCCTCAGCCGACGAATAGTTCGTCAGCCCGCGCGCCACTTCACGGCCCGCCGCGTCCACGCAAGAAATCACCTCGCCGCGCGCGAATTCGCCCTGCACTTCCGTCACGCCGATCGGCAGCAACGACTTGCCGCCGGCCGTGAGTTTTTCCACCGCACCGGCATCCAGCACCACGCGACCGCGCAGCTGCAGGTGGTCGATCATCCACTGCTTGCGCGCCGTCATCCGCCCCGTCGGCGCGCGGAGCTGCGTGCCGATGGCCTCGCCGGCAGCCAAGCGCGCAAGCACGTCAGGTTCACGACCCGAAGCAATGATGGTATGCGCGCCCGACTTGGCCGCGCGCTTCGCCGCCAGAATCTTCGTCAGCATGCCGCCCTTGCCGATGCTCGAACCAGCGCCGCCGGCCATCTGTTCAAGGTCGGGCGTGCCGGCTTGCGCTTCGTCGACAAACCGGGCGCCGGGATCCTTGCGCGGATCAGCGGTGTACAGACCGCGCTGGTCGGTCAGGATGATCAGCGCGTCGCCTTCGATCAGGTTGGTGACGAGCGCGCCCAGCGTGTCGTTGTCGCCGAACTTGATTTCATCGGTGACGACCGTGTCGTTCTCGTTGATGATCGGCACGACACCAAGGCTCAGCAGCGTGAGCAGCGTGGAGCGTGCATTGAGATAGCGCTCGCGATCGGCCAGGTCGCCATGCGTGAGCAGAACCTGCGCCGTGCGGATGCTGTGCCGCGCGAACTCGGATTCGTACACCTGCGCCAGCCCCATCTGCCCGACAGCGGCGGCGGCCTGCAACTCGTGGATTTCCTTCGGACGCTTGGCCCAGCCCAAGCGCTGCATGCCCTCGGCGATGGCGCCTGAACTGACCAGCACGACTTCCTTGCCAGCCGCCCGTAGCGCCGCGATTTGCGCGGCCCAGCGGGCAATGGCAGCCTGGTCGAGGCCACGGCCGTCGTTGGTAACCAGGCTGGAACCGACCTTGACGACAAGGCGGCGCGCATCGGCAATCAGCGAATGCAGGGCCATGGTGGGCGTGTCTCCGAAGGATGTTTGTTGTGTTTACGCTTGATCGTCGTGGTCGACGTTGTGCAGGCTCGGGTCCAGACGCTGGTCGGGCGCGGCAGCCGCGGCATCTTCTTCGGCGCGCAACTCGTCGAGGTATTCCTGAATCGCGTGGACAAGCGCCTGCGTGCCATCGTGCGTCAACGCAGAAATGCGATGCACGGGCCCCTTCCACTTGAAGCGCTTCACGAAGTCCTTCACGCGCGCTTCGCGTTCGTCCTCGGGCACCATGTCGAGCTTGTTGAGCACGAGCCAGCGCGGCTTGTCGAAGAGTTCAGCGTCGTATTTCTTCAGCTCGCCGACAATCGCCTTGGCTTCGGCCACCGGGTCGACGCTCTCGTCGAACGGGGCAAGATCGACCACATGCAGCAGCACGCGCGTGCGTTGCAGATGCCGCAGGAACTGATGCCCCAGACCGGCGCCTTCCGCTGCGCCCTCGATCAGACCAGGAATGTCGGCCACCACGAACGACTTCGACGGGCCCGTCCGGACCACGCCGAGGTTCGGGTGCAGCGTCGTGAACGGGTAGTCGGCAATCTTCGGGCGCGCGTTGGAAATCGCGGTGATCAGCGTCGACTTGCCGGCATTCGGCATGCCGAGCAGACCCACGTCGGCCAGCACCTTCAACTCCAGGCGCAGGTTGCGGCGCTCACCGGCCTTGCCGTCGGTCTTCTGGCGCGGTGCGCGGTTGGTACTCGACTTGAAGTGGATGTTGCCCCAGCCGCCCTCGCCGCCCTGCGCCAGGCACAGGCGCTGCCCGTGGACGGTCAGGTCGGCGATCAGCTCTTCCGTGTCGGCATCGTAAATGGCCGTGCCCACAGGCATGCGCAGCGTGATGTCGTCGCCTGCAGCGCCGTAGCAGTCGGCGCCCCGGCCGTTTTCGCCGTTGCGCGCGAGATGCTTCTTGGCAAAGCGGTAGTCGATCAGGGTGTTGATGTTGCGGTCAGCCACGGCCCACACGCTGCCGCCACGCCCACCGTCGCCGCCGTCGGGTCCGCCGAACGGGACGAATTTCTCGCGGCGCATCGAGGCGCTGCCGTTGCCGCCGTCACCAGCGATCACTTCAATCCGGGCTTCGTCGATGAACTTCATGGAGGTCTCCGCCCGTGCGGCGTGCGCACGGCAGGTAAAAAGGAAATCGGCGCCACTCGCGCCATTGCTAACAGAACGCGCCTGGAAACACGCGCCAAGAGCAGCGTGCCGCCCAGGATCGGGGTCGCGTTTTGTTAGCAGCCAGAAACGAAAAAGCCCCGCACGGGTGCGGGGCCTTTCTACTACAAGGCTGAATCAGGCCGCCGGAACAACGTCGACGAACTGCTTCTTGCCTTCGCCGCGGGTGGCGAACTTCACGTGGCCATCGACCAGCGCGAAGAGGGTGTGGTCCTTGCCCATGCCCACGTTCACGCCAGCGTGCGTGCGGGTGCCGCGTTGGCGAACGATGATGCCGCCAGCGTTGATGGCTTGGCCGCCGTACACCTTCACGCCCAGGCGCTTCGACTCGGAATCGCGGCCGTTCCGTGTGGAACCGCCGCCTTTTTTCTGTGCCATGACTGAACTCCTATCCGGTTACGTAGACGACGCAGCCTTAGGCCACGATCGAGTCGATACGCAACTCGGTGTAATTTTGACGATGCCCTTGGCGCTTTTGATAGTGCTTACGACGGCGCATCTTGAAGATGTGCACTTTGTCGTGACGACCGTGGGAGATGACGGTGGCTTTGACGGCAGCCCCGCTCACCAGCGGCGCACCAACCTTGAGTTGGTCGCCGGCGCCCACTGCGAGCACCTGGTCAAGCGTGATTTCTGCGCCAACGTCCGCCGGTATCTGTTCTACTTTCAGTTTTTCGCCAGCAGCAACCTTGTATTGCTTACCGCCGGTTTTTACGACCGCGTACATTGTCGGACCTCGATAAAAGAACTAAAACGTGACTCTTGTGCCACTCGCAGCCCACATGCGCAGACAGCGGACACAGAGAACTCGCAACTATACAAGAAAACCCAAGCAAATCAAAGACTAATCGAGTTACGAGGGTGCTGCGCCCACGCAACAGCCAGCCGCGCCATGCATCCACCGCCGCGCCATCGGGCGAACTGCCTGCTTGCTCTATAATCTCGCGGTTTTTTGCGTCGCATCGATCGCGCGCAAGTCGACCATCAGCTCCACGCCTTCTGTCGGAATTCGCCTTGACCCAGACCTCCGCCTCCGTCCTGCTCGCCCCTGTCGCTGAAGACATGCGCGCCGTCGATGCCGTGATCCGCCGCCGCCTGGGCTCGGAGGTGGTGCTGATCAACCAGATCGGCGAATACATCATCAGCGCCGGCGGCAAGCGCCTGCGCCCCGTGATTCTGTTGCTGGTGGCGAATGCGCTCGGCTACAAGGGCGAGCATCAGCACGAGCTGGCTGCCGTGGTCGAGTTCATCCACACCGCCACGCTGCTGCACGATGACGTGGTCGACGAATCCGACCTGCGCCGCGGACGCAAGACCGCCAATGCGGTATTTGGCAACGCTGCGAGCGTGCTGGTGGGCGACTTCCTGTATTCGCGCGCCTTCCAGATGATGGTGCAGGCCAACAGCATGCGCATCATGCAGATCCTGGCCGACGCGACCAACATCATCTCCGAAGGCGAAGTTCTGCAGCTGCTGAACATGCACGATCCGGACGTGACGGAAGAGCGCTACCTGCAGGTCATCCGCTACAAGACCGCCAAGCTGTTCGAGGCGGCCGCGCAGATCGGCGCGGTGCTCTCGGGCGCGGACGCGCGACCGAAGAAGCCGCGGCTGAATATGGCCGCCGCATCGGCACGGCGTTCCAGATCGTCGACGACCTGCTCGACTACACGTCCACCGCCGACCAGATGGGCAAGAACGCTGGCGACGACCTGCGCGAAGGCAAGCCGACGCTGCCGCTCATCCATCTGCTATCGAACGGCACGGAAGAACAGCGCGCGCTGGTGCGCCAAGCCATCGAGCAAGGCGGCACGGAACATTTCGACGCCATCTTCGCGGCCATCCAGGCTTCCGGCGCGCTGGAGTACACGCGCCAGGCCGCCGAGCGCGAAGCCGCTGCCGCCGAAGCAGCAGCAAACGCATTACCCCCTTCCCTTTTCCGTCAGACGCTGATAGACTTGTGTGCTTTCTCGCTGCAACGTCAGTCCTGACACGCACGAGATCTGTGAAGAAGCATCGGGGTGTAGCTTAGCCTGGTAGAGCGCTACGTTCGGGACGTAGAGGCCGGAGGTTCGAATCCTCTCACCCCGACCAGAAATTCCCTTGTCGATCAAGGACATCAAGCCCAGCAATTGCTGGGCTTTTTTGTTTCTGAACGACCACCCGAGGGGAATCTGCATTCGCTGCATGCGCAACGGCTGCCCGCATCGGCGCGGCAAACCCCTCTGTTATAGTGGGCGCTTCGCCGCCCCTCCTCTCCTGCCTTGGACTCTTGGCCGCTCTGGGCACAAATCGGCGCCGTCGTGGTGCTATTGTGCTGCTCCGCCTTCTTCTCGATTTCCGAAACTGCGATGATGGCGCTCAACCGCCATCGCCTGCGGCATCTTGCCAAGTCCAACGTATCGGGCGCGCGCAATACGCAGCAGTTGCTCGGTCAGACCGACAAGCTCCTCTCGCTCATCCTGATCGGCAACAACCTGATCAACACCGCCGTGCCGGTGCTGATCACCACCCTGGCGATCCACTACTTCGGCAACAACGGAACGACGCTGTCGATTGCCACGGCCATCGTCGCGTTTCTGATCATCGTGTTCGCCGAAATCGCCCCGAAGATCGTGGGCGCGACTTACCCCGAGCGCGTTGCGTTTCCCGCCAGCTTCATCATCAAGCCGCTGATGCAGGTTTCGACGCCGCTGGTCGCGGTGGTCAACGCGTTTGCAATGGGGGTGCTGCGGCTGGTGCGCATCAATACGCGCAAGGCGCCGGAGCAGCGCATGTCGACCGAGGAATTGCGCACGCTGGTCCTGGAATCAGGCAATTTCATTCCGCACAAGCACCGCAGCATCCTGCTCAACCTGTTCGATCTGGACGCCATCACCGTGGACGATGTGATGACGCCGCGCGCCCGGGTGGAATCGCTCGACCTGTCGCGCCCGATCGAGGAAGTCATCCAGCAGCTCGAAACCTGCTACCACAACAAGCTGCCGGTGTTCGAGCAGGACAGCGATCAGGTGATCGGCATCCTGCACGTGCGCAAGGCGCTGTCGCTGCTGGGGCACACCGAACTTACGCACGACGATTTCCGCGGCCTGCTCGCCGAGCCGTATTTCGTGCCGAGCGGCACGCCCGTCTTCCGGCAACTACAGTACTTTCAGGAGAACCGCCGCCGCCTTGGCCTGATCGTCAATGAATACGGCGACATGCTCGGGCTGGTGACGCTCGAAGACATCATCGAAGAGATGATCGGCGAATTCACCACCACGCTGCCCAACGCCGGCAAGCTGGCCTGGGACAAGGAAGGCACTTATCTTGCGGATGCGGGAATGTCGTTGCGCGACGTGAACCGGCGCTTGGGGCTGAGCCTGCCGACCGACGGCCCGAAGACCCTCAACGGACTGGTACTCGAAGTGCTGGAAGAGATTCCGGAGGCGACGGTTAGCGTGAAGATTGCGAACTGCGTGATGGACATCGTCCAGATGGACAGCCAGTCGATCCGCACGGTACGGCTGCATCGGCCGCCGCAGTCAAAGCGCAGTTGACGCCACACCCGAGGCCAAACGCTTCAGTTCGGGCGGTTTTCTGCCGATGTGGCACAAATGCAAGCTGCGCTTTGATGTGCGCTTTACAAATGCAGGGGCGGTCGGCAAACTGCCCCGGTTCCGGGCACCACCCCCCACGAATGGGTGGGTACCGGCTGCAGAACCTATAACAATCGCCTTGGGGGGCGAGCGCGCGCTTGAGGCAGTGGGGCCCGGCGCACGCTGAAATGGTCAGCTTCAGCCTGACGGACTGGACTCATGACACTCGGACTCGCTCTTGCGCAGAGCCGGCGGATCGCACCGACGCTACTGACTCAGCTCGAACAGAGCGCGCGTGAAAAACGCACGCAACTGATCGACGAACTGGTAGGCAGCGGAATCATGAGTGCGCATGACCTCGCCGTGTTCGTGGCCGGCAAGTACCAGATGCCGTTGCTGGACCTCGCCCAGTACAAGCTCGACACTGTGCCGGCCGTGCTGTCGGCCAACAAGCACTTCGCCCAGTTGCGCCTGTTGCCGCTAGGCCGCCGCGAAAACCGCCTCATTCTCGCCACATCCGACCCGAGCGACCCCAAGCCGATCGAAGAGCTGCGTCAGAAGATGAACGTGGCCATCGAAACGGTGATCGTCGAGCACGACAAGCTGGTCCGCCAACTCAGCCTCGCCAACGAGGCCCCGGCCGAGATCAAGTCGCTCTTCCCCAAGCAGGAAGCCACGCAGATCGAGTACGACCCGGGCGCCGCTGCCGCCACGCGTCGCACAACCACCGATGGCATCGACGATGCCCCCGTGGTGCGCTTCCTGCAGAAGCTCTTTACCGAGGCCCTGTTGCGCGGCGCGTCGGACTTGCATTTCGAGCCGTTTGAAACGTTTTACCGCGTGCGTTTCCGCATCGACGGCATCCTCGCGCAGGTCGCACAGCCACCGCTGGATATCCGCGACAAGATTGCCACCCGGATCAAGGTGCTCTCGCGCCTGGACATCTCGGAAAAGCGCGTGCCGCAAGACGGCCGCATGAAGCTGCTGATCACTGTCCCGAAAGACCGCAAGGACAAGGACAACAAAGAGACGATCGAACGCGCCATCGACTTCCGGGTGTCGACGCTGCCGACGCTGTTCGGCGAGAAGATCGTGATCCGGATTCTGGAGTCGTCCACCGAACGGCTCGATATCGACCAGCTCGGCTACGAGCCCGAGCAAAAGCAGTTGCTGCTCGACGTGATCAAGCGGCCGTACGGGATGGTGCTGGTGACCGGCCCGACGGGCTCAGGCAAAACGGTGTCGCTGTACACCTTCCTGAACCGGCTGAACCAGGGCGACATCAATATCTCCACAGCCGAAGACCCGGCGGAAATCCAGTTGCCGGGCATCAACCAGGTCAACGTGAACGACAAGGCGGGGCTGACCTTTGCAGCGGCGCTGAAGTCGTTCCTGCGGCAGGATCCGGACATCATCATGGTGGGCGAAATCCGGGACCTGGAAACGGCTGATATCTCGATCAAGGCCGCGCAGACCGGTCACCTGGTGTTTTCGACGCTGCACACCAACGACGCGCCGACGACGCTGACCCGCCTGATGAACATGGGCGTGGCGCCGTTCAACATCGCATCGTCGGTGCTGCTGATCACGGCGCAGCGCCTGGCGCGACGGCTGTGCAAGGAATGCAAGAAGCCCGGTCCGCTGCCCAAGGAGACGCTGCTCGACGCGGGCTTCACCGAGGCCGACCTCGACGGCTCGTGGCAGCCGTATCACCCGGTCGGTTGCGAGGTCTGCAACGGCAGCGGTTACAAGGGCCGCGTCGGCATCTACCAGGTCATGCCGATTACCGAAGCGATCCAGGAAATCATTCTCACGCACGGCACGGCGCTGCAGATCGCCGAGCAGGCGCGCAAGGAAGGCGTGCTGTCGCTGCGCGAATCGGGCTTGCGGAAAGTAAAGCAGGGGCTGACTTCCCTTGAGGAAGTACTGGCCACCACGAACCAATAACCTTCTCGATCAATCGTTCCCATACCGGGGGGTAGGAACCAACCATGGCCACACGAGCACCTGCCGCAAACCGCGCGGCCGCCGCGCCGGCACGAAAGACCACCAAGACAAAGGCGCCCACGCAGTACATCTTCGAGTGGGAAGGCAAAGATCGCAAAGGCAAGATCTTCAAGGGCGAGATGCGCGCCGAGAGCATCACCGAGGTGAATGCCGTCTTGCGCAAGCAGGGCCTGTCGATCACCAAGTCAAAGCGTCGCCGCGCGGCCCGGGGTAAGAAGATCACGCCGAAGGACGTGGCGTACTTCACCCGCCAGCTCTCGACCATGCTGAAGGCCGGCGTGCCGCTGCTGCAGTCGGTCGACATCATCGCGAAGGGCCATGCCAACCCGAACTTTACGCAGCTGCTGACGGAAATCCGTGTCGATATCGAGTCGGGCAGCAGCATGGCGCAAGCCTTCCGCCGTCATCCGCAGTACTTCGACACGCTGTACTGCAACCTGATCGACGCGGGTGAACAGGGCGGTATTCTCGATGCCCTGCTCGAGCGCCTGTCGCTGTACATGGAAAAGTCGATTGCGCTGAAGGCGCAGATCAAGTCCGCGATGATCTACCCGATCTCGGTGCTGACGGTGGCCTTCCTGGTGACGGTGGTGCTGATGATTTTCGTGGTGCCGGCGTTCAAGGGCGTGTTCTCGAGCTTCGGAGCCACGCTGCCGGCCCCAACGCTGGTGGTGATGAGCATCTCCGACTTCTTCGTCCAATGGTGGTACATCATCGTTTTTGTCCCCATCATCGGCATCGTGTTGTTCACGCGGGCGTTCAAGCGCTCGGAAAACGTGCAACGCTCCACGCACCGCTGGATTCTGCGCATGCCGATCTTCGGCAGCATCATCCGCAAAGCCACCATCGCGCGCTGGACACGTACGCTGGCCACCATGTTCGCCGCCGGCACACCGCTCGTGGAATCGATGGAATCGGTGGCTGGAGCAGCCGGCAACTGGGTCTATCACGACGCAACGATCGAAATTCAACAGGCCGTGCGCATTGGTACGAGCCTGACCAACGCCATGCAGGCTACGCACGTGTTCGACAACATGGTGCTGCAGATGACACAGATCGGTGAGGAATCCGGTGCGCTCGACAGCATGCTGCTCAAGGTTGCAGAATTTTACGAGCGCGAGGTGGACGATGCGGTGGCCAACATCTCGGCGCTGATCGAACCGATCATCATCGTGATCCTTGGCGTGTTGATCGGCGGCATGGTGGTGGCAATGTACCTGCCGATCTTCAAGCTGGGTCAGGTGGTCTGATGCCGGAGATGTTCGTCATTCCCACGCTGGCGCAACTGCCAGCGTGGTTTTTAATTGCGACCGGCGGGTTGGTGGGCTTGCTGGTCGGCAGTTTCCTGAACGTGGTGATCCACCGCCTGCCGCGCATGATCGAGCGGGAGGAGGCCAACTACATCGCCGAGCTGCGCGAAGAGCCGCTGCCTCACCCTGACGCATACAACCTGGTCGTGCCGCGCTCGGCGTGCCCATCGTGCGGTCATCAGATCAAGGCGATCGAGAATATTCCCGTGTTGAGCTGGCTGGCGCTACGCGGCCGCTGCAGCGCCTGCAAAACACCGATCTCCTGGCGCTATCCCGCAGTGGAGCTGGTCACGGGTGTGCTGACCGCAGCTTGCCTCTGGCACTTCGGCCCGACGTGGGTCGCGGTGGCGTCGGCGGTGCTGCTGTGGTTCCTGATCGCCGGCACGATGATCGACGCAGACACGCAGCTGTTGCCCGACGCCGTCACCCAGCCGCTGCTCTGGCTCGGCCTGGGCGTGAATCTGTTCGGCATGTTCGCGCGCCTGCACGACGCGGTGATTGGCGCGATGGCAGGCTACCTGTTCCTGTGGTCGATCTACTGGACCTACAAGCTGCTGCGCGGCCGCGAAGGCATGGGCTACGGCGACTTCAAGCTGATGGCCGCACTGGGCGCGTGGTTCGGTTGGCAAGCGCTGCCGCTGCTGGTGCTGCTGTCGTCGGTCGTGGGACTGGTGTTTGGGCTGGTGCGCATTGCGCGCGGCGCGACGAGCGAATCGCCGTTCTCGTTCGGACCGTTCATTGCCGGGGCCGGCGTGATCGCACTGCTGGCCGGCCCGCAGTTGCTCATGCTGGCAGGCCTCGGCCCCCTGCTTGCGCCATAAGGGCACGATCAGCATGCGCGTGATCGGCCTGACCGGCGGCATCGGCAGCGGCAAGAGCTACGTGGCGGATCGCCTTGCGGAGCGCGGTGCCGCCATCGTTGACACCGACGCCATCGCCCACGAGATCACTGCACCGGGCGGCGCCGCCATCCCGAAGCTGGTCGAAACATTCGGCGCCGGCATCCTACGCCCGGACGGTGCCATGGACCGCGATGCCATGCGCGCCCTCGCCTTCTCGGATGCCACGGCCAAATCGCGACTGGAGCAGATCACGCATCCGCTCATCCGCGAGATTGCGCTGTCGCGTGGGGCCGCCGCGCAGGCATCGGACGCGCATCCGTACCTGGTCTACGTCGTCCCCCTGTTGGTGGAATCCCTCGCCGGCCATCAGAGCTGGCGCAGCTTGGTCGACCGCATTCTGGTGGTCGACTGCCCGGTCGAGACGCAGATTGCCCGTGTGATGGCCCGTAACGGTCTGCCGCGCGCGCAGGTGGAAGCCATCATCGCGCGTCAGGCTTCACGCGAAGCGCGCTTGGCAGCAGCCGACGACGTGATCGACAACGGCGGTACGCTGGCCGACCTCCAGCCGCAGATCGACCGTCTGGACCTAACCTACCGGTCGAACTGAAACAGCTTGAAAGCCGTCGTCACATCCCTTTGCATTGTGATGAGCGAGGGTCTCGCATAGAATGCGGGCAGATCGAGGCCAAATGGGCTTCGGGGCCGCATATGCAGCGGGCCAGCACACCGGGCACCCAAGTTTTGATCCTGTACGAATATCCCTTCAACGAACGCATTCGGACGCTGCTGCGCCTCGAAGACCTGTTCGAGCGGCTGGATTTCTTTCTCGTGCAGGAACACCCACTGCAGCACCATGTGGCCTTGACCACGCTGTTCGAAGTGGTCGACGTGGCCGGGCGTGCCGACCTCAAATCCGATCTGCTGAAAGAACTTGATCGCCAGCGCCAGACGCTCACCGCGCTGCGCGCCAATCCGCAGATCGACCAGGACGCGCTCGACGCCGTCATCAGCGAGCTGGAAACCGCCTCCGGCAATCTCACTGCCACACATGGCAAGGCCGGCCAGCTCATTGCCGACAACGAGTGGCTGACGAGCATCCGCAGCCGCGCCATCATCCCCGGTGGTACGTGTGAATTCGATCTGCCGGCGTATTTTGCATGGCAGCATCATCCGGCCGAGCGCCGCCGCGCCGACATCATCAAATGGGCTCAACCGCTGGTGCCGCTGCGCGACGCCACGATGATCGTGCTGCGCCTGCTGCGCGAGTCAGGCCAGAGTGGCAAGGTGATTGCTAACGCTGGGAGCTATCAGCAGATGCTGTCGGGCCGCGTGTACCAGCTGATGCAGGTGCGCCTGGATGAGTCGCGCTGGGGTTCATTCCCGAGATCAGCGCCAACAAATACATGCTCTGGGTGCGCTTTACCCAGCAGGATGGCGACCTGCGCCCCAAGCCGGTCGATGCGGATATCCCGTTCCAGCTGAAGCTCTGTAATTTCTGAGCCGCACCATGAATGTGAAGACCGTCAAATGCCCCAGCTGCGGCAAGCCCGTGCCTTGGGTGCCTGAGAGCCGCTACCGCCCCTTCTGCTCCGAGCGCTGCAAGCAGATCGACCTGGGCGCCTGGGCCGCCGAGCAGTACACCATCCCCGTGGTCGAAGAAGACGACCTGCCCGAAGCACCCGGCAACGATACAAGCGGCAGGCTCAACTAGCCGCTGCTTCCTCGCGCATCCATTCGAAGACGGGCAACGTTGCCGGCAGTACAGGATCGACGCTGATCGGCAGCGTCTGCCAGGCGAAATCCTGGCCTTCCAGCGCGCGCAAGGTCCCGTCCCATGCCGTCACCTTGCAGAAATGCAGGCGCACATACGCGTGAGGGTAGTCGTGCTCGATGGTGTGCCAGGGCACGCAGGTGCGCAGCGTGACGTCCAGCTCCTCCTTCAGCTCACGGGTCAGCGCGGCTTCCACGGATTCACCCGCTTCCAGCTTGCCGCCCGGAAATTCCCAGTAGCCTGAGTAAGGCTTGCCTTCCGGGCGCTGGGCCAGCAAGAACTGGCCGTCCGGCTGCACGAGTACGCCAACGGCCACTTCGGTGATCTTGCGGCCATCGGGCGTGTGCGTCGGGGGCACTTGCGTGAGGTTGTCAGTCGACATGCTGCCGCCCATGCTTGCCGCCCCAGTCGCGGGCGAATTGCCACGCCACGCGCCCTGAACGCGAACCACGTTCGAGCGCCCAAACCAGCGCGTCGCCACGTGCGACGGCGATGTCCTCGTCGCTGCAGCCGAAATGCTTGAGCCAGTGGCCGACGATGGTCAGATATTCGTCCTGCTTGGGCGGATAGAATGACAACCACAGCCCGAAGCGCTCCGACAGCGAAATCTTCTCTTCCACCACCTCGCCCGGATGGATTTCGCCGTCCGAGGTGTGCTGATAGGTCTCGTTGTCCTTCATGTATTCCGGCAGCAGATGGCGCCGGTTGGACGTTGCGTAGATCAGCACGTTGTCTGATTGCGCGGCGACCGAGCCGTCCAGCGCAGACTTCAGCGCCTTGTAGCCGGATTCGCCGTCTTCAAACGAAAGGTCGTCGCAGAAGATCGCGAAGCGCTCCGGGCGCGTCGAGAGCTGCTCGACGATATCGCCCAGGTCGGCCAGATCGTCCTTGTCGACTTCGACCAGACGCAGGCCTTCCTTCACGAACTCGTTCAGGCACGCCTTGATGAGCGACGACTTGCCGGTGCCCCGCGCGCCCGTCAGCAGCACGTTGTTGGCCGGCAACTTGCGCACGAACTGGCGCGTGTTGGCGACGATCGCGTCTTTCTGGCGCTCGATGTTGTGCAGATCGCTCAGATGGATCGGCGGCAACTGCCGGATCGGTGCGAGATAGCCGATGTTGCCGAACAGGCTCTGGCGCTTGCGCCAGCGGAAGGCGACGGCCTCGTTCCAGTCGGCGTCGGTCAGTTCAGGCGGCAGCCATTGCTCCAGCCGCCCGAGAAAGCGGTCGAGCCGTGCGGAAAGGTCAGACGACATGGCGGCAACCTCCGGATTACGAACGGTAGTCCGCGTTGATCGACACGTAGTCGTGCGAGAAGTCGCATGTCCACACGGTGGCGGTGGCGTCGCCGCGGCCGAGCGCGATGCGCACGGTGATCTCCGCCTGCTTCATCACGCGCTGGCCGTCTTCTTCGCGGTATTCGGGGTTGCGGCCACCGTCACGTGCGACCCAGACGTCGTCGAGCCACAGGTTGACGCCGTTCACATCGAGATCCGTCACGCCGGCGTAGCCGACGGCCGCCAGGATGCGCCCCAGGTTGGGGTCCGATGCGTAGAACGCGGTCTTGACCAGCGGCGAGTGCGCGACCGCATAGGCGATCAGGCGGCACTCCTCAACGTTGCGGCCGCCCTCCACCTGGATGGCCATGAACTTCGTCGCGCCCTCGCCATCGCGCACGATCTTCTGCGCAAGCTCTTGTGCGAGGCCCGTCAGCGCATCGCGCAGCGCAGCGTAGTCGGGGTGCGATTCGGAATCGATGCGCGGCGTACCGGCCCGGCCCGTCGCGATGACGACGAACGAGTCGTTGGTGGAGGTATCGCCATCCACCGTCACGCTGTTGAACGAATGATCGGCCGCGTGGCGCACCAGCCCCTGAAGCACAGCTTCGTCCACATTGGCATCGGTGGCGATGAAGCCGAGCATCGTCGCCATGTTGGGGCGGATCATGCCTGCGCCCTTGCTGATGCCCGACATGCGCACCGTCTTGCCCGACAGCGTGCACGTGGCCGACGCTGCCTTGGGTACGGTGTCGGTGGTCATGATGGCCTCGGCGGCGGCCAGCCAGTTGTCCGGCTTGGCGTTCGCCTCAGCAGCAGGCAGTCCGGCGATGATGCGGTCGACCGGCAGCGGCTCCAAAATCACGCCCGTGGAGAACGGCAGCACCTGCTCCGCCGACACGCCCAGCAGCTTGGCAACGGCATCACAGGTCTGGCGCGCATGCGCAAGGCCAGGCGCGCCGGTGCCGGCATTCGCATTGCCCGTGTTGACGATGATCGCGCGTGCGCCCTTGCCGCTCGCCAGATGCTCGCGGCACACCTGCACGGGTGCTGCGCAGAAGCGGTTCTGCGTGAACACACCGGCCACCGTCGAGCCCTCGGCGATACGAACGAGCAGCACATCCTTGCGATTGGCCTTGCGTACACCGGCCTCGGCCCAGCCGAGTTCCACGCCGTCGATCGGCAACAGTGAGTCAGCGGCGGGCGCGACGAGATTCACAGCCATGGAGCACACCTTTCAAAATGAGGATGCCCGCATTGCGGGCATATGAATCAACAGAAACAGGTTCTAGGCAGCGTCAGACGAGTTTGCCGTGGCACTGCTTGTATTTCTTGCCCGAACCGCATGGGCATGGGTCATTGCGGCCAACCTTCGGCACTTCGCCCGCCAGCGCGGCAGCAGCGGCAGATGCTGCCGAACGCGGTGCTGCCATGGCCGGCGTTGCACCGTGGATCTCCGCATCGCCGGCAGCCACTTCGGCCAGTTCGCTGAACTCGTCGTGCTTGTACTGCACGTTGCTCAGCGCGGAAAGATCTTCTTCGATCTGCTCGGAAGCCTGCTCCAGCTCTTCCTGAGACTGGATGCGCACCGTGAAGACAATGCGCGTGACCTCGTTGCGGATGGTGTCGAGCAGGCGGCCGAACAGCTCGAACGACTCGCGCTTGTATTCCTGCTTCGGATCCTTCTGCGCATAGCCGCGCAGGTGGATGCCCTGGCGCAGCATATCGAGCGCTGCCAAGTGCTCCCGCCAATGCGTGTCGAGGCTTTGCAGCATCACCGAACGCTCGAAGCCGGCGAAGGACTCACGGCCAACCTGCGCCACCTTGCCTTCGTACACCGCTTCGGCTGCATCCAGCACCATCTTGAGCAGGTCTTCGTCTTCGATCGACTGCGCAGCTTCCAGCGTCTTGACCAGCGGCTGATCGACGCCCCAGTCCTCACGCAGCGTCTTCTCCAGCCCGGCAACATCCCACTGCTCTTCCATGGTCTCGGCCGGCACGTAGGTGCGGAACAGCTCGGTGAACACGGATTCACGCAGGTTCTTGACCAAGTCGCCCACATCCTGCGCTTCGAGAATCTCGTTACGCAGCTTGTAGAGTTCCTTGCGCTGGTCGTTGGAGACGTCGTCGTATTGCAGCAGTTGCTTGCGGATGTCGAAGTTGCGGCCTTCGACCTTGCGCTGCGCCGATTCGATCGAGCGCGTGACGATGCCGGCTTCGATCGGTTCGCCTTCGGGCATCTTCAGGCGATCCATGATCGCGCGCACGCGGTCGCCCGCGAAGATGCGCAGCAGCTGATCGTCCAGCGACAGATAGAAGCGCGACGAACCCGGGTCGCCCTGACGGCCGGCACGGCCACGCAGCTGGTTGTCGATCCGGCGCGACTCGTGGCGCTCGGTGCCGATGATGTGCAGACCGCCCGCAGCCTTCACCTGCTCGTGCAGCGATTGCCATTCGTCCTGCAACTGCTTCACGCGCGCGGCCTTTTCTTCGTCGGAGAGCGACTCGTCGGCCATCACGAAGCTGGACTGTTTCTCCACATTGCCGCCCAGCACGATGTCGGTACCACGGCCCGCCATGTTGGTGGCGATGGTGATCATCTTCGGGCGTCCGGCCTGCGCGATGATCTCGGCTTCACGCTCGTGCTGCTTGGCGTTGAGCACTTGGTGCGGCAGCTTCGCCTGGTTCAGCAGGTTCGACAGCAGTTCAGAGTTTTCGATGGACGTCGTGCCCACCAGCACCGGCTGGCCGCGCTCGTAGCAATCGCGAATGTCGCGAATGACGGCGTCGTAGCGCTCCTTCGAGGTCTTGTAGATCTGATCCTGCAAGTCCTTGCGCTGCGGCGTGCGGTTCGTCGGGATCACCACGGTTTCCAGGCCGTAGATCTCCTGGAATTCATACGCTTCCGTGTCCGCCGTACCGGTCATGCCCGACAGCTTGTTGTACATGCGGAAGTAGTTCTGGAACGTGATGGTCGCCAGCGTCTGGTTTTCCTGCTGGATCTGCACGCCTTCCTTGGCTTCCACGGCCTGGTGCAGACCGTCGGACCACCGGCGGCCCGACATCAGGCGGCCGGTGAATTCATCGACGATCACCACTTCACCGTTCTGCACCACGTAGTGCTGATCACGGAAGAACAGGCTGTGCGCGCGCAGGGCGGCGTACAGGTGGTGCATAAGCGTGATGTTCTGCGGCGCGTAGAGCGATTCGCCCTCGCCGATCAATCCGGCTTGCAGCAGGATCTGCTCAGCCTTCTCGTGACCCGATTCGGTCAGGTAGACCTGGTGCGATTTTTCGTCGACGTAGTAGTCGCCCGGCTTCTCGACGCCCGTGCCATCCGACTTCTCTTCGCCGATCTGGCGCGTGAGTTGCGCCGGGATGCTGTTCATGCGGCGGTACAGGTCGGTGTGGTCTTCGGCCTGGCCGGAGATGATCAGCGGGGTACGCGCCTCATCGATCAGGATCGAGTCAACCTCGTCGACGATCGCGTAGTTCAGCGGACGCTGCACGCGCTGGCCTGCGTCGTACACCATGTTGTCGCGCAGGTAGTCGAAGCCGAACTCGTTGTTGGTGCCGTAGGTGATGTCCGACGCGTAGGCGGCCTGCTTCTGGTCGTGATCCATGGTGGTCAGGTTGACCCCCACCGACAGGCCCAGCCAGTTGTACAGGCGACCCATCCACTCGGCGTCGCGCTGCGCCAGATAATCGTTGACCGTCACGACGTGCACGCCCTGGCCAGAGATGGCGTTCAGGTACACGGCGAGCGTAGCGGTCAGCGTCTTCCCTTCACCCGTGCGCATTTCGGCGATCTTGCCGTCGTGCAGCACCATGCCACCGATCAGCTGCACGTCGAAGTGCCGCATCTTCATCACGCGCTTGCTGGCCTCGCGGCACACGGCGAACGCTTCGGGCAGCAGCGCATCAAGCGTCTCGCCCTTGGCAAAACGTTGGCGGAATTCCTCGGTCTTGGCCTGCAGCTCGGCATCGGAGAGCGCTTCGAACTTGGGCTCGAGCGCATTGATCTGCGCCACCTTGCGGCGGTACTGTTTGATCAGCCGTTCATTACGGCTGCCGAAAATCTTCTTGAGAAGGCCCGTGATCATCGATGGCTAGGGCCGGCGAGCCACCCGGAGAGCGCGTCGAAAGAGACCGCGAAACACAGGCAGCACAACGGCCCGGAAAGGGTTGGCGCAAAGGCGGGAGTTTAGCATGTGCAAAACACCGGCTTGATGGCAGCAGAACCGCCGGATGTGGCAGGAACGCCGCACTTTAGGGCTGCGCGGAACGTCGTCCGCATAGGCACACACTCACGCTGAATTGGGGACGGGCGCCCCTGATTGCAATTAGGGCGGGCTCAGTGGCCGGCAGCCGCCATGCTCTTGCCGATATCGGCCGCCGCGACCTTCGCCGGCGCCTTGTTGGCCGCCATCTTGGGCTGGCCGGCGTTTTCCAGGAAGGCCACCGGATTCTGCGGGACGTCGTTGACGTGCACCTCGAAGTGCAGGTGCGGGCCGGTGGCGCGGCCCGTGCGGCCGATCAGCGCGATGCGCTCGCCCGCCTTGACGATGTCACCGACCTTCACGAAAACCTTGGACGCGTGGGCATAGCGCGTCTTCAGGCCATTGCCGTGATCGATATCGATCATGTTGCCGTATTCGTGGTGAAACTCACTGGCGACGACCACGCCGCCGGCAGCCGCTACGATCGGCGTGCCAACCGGGCCCACAAAGTCGACGCCGTCATGCTGCGTGCGGCGGCCCGTGAACGGATCGATCCGCGTGCCAAAACCGGAGGAGTCGTAACCCGTCGCCACCGGGCGCACGGTCGGCATCATCTTCGCGTGGATCTGACGGTCCATCAGGGTGCTCTCGAGCACGCTGAGGTAATCGTTGCGCTGGTCAGCCGAGCGCGTCAGGCGACTCAGCTCGGATTGGATTTCCGGCATCGACATCGGCCGCGAGAACGCGCCTTCCGGCCCGCCGCGGCTCGGCTGCGACTTGAAATCGAACTCGCGCGGGGGCACACCCGCCAAGCCCGACACCCGGGCGCCCAGCGCGTCTAGGCGCGCGATCTGCGCCTGCATTTCGCCGATGCGCGCGGCCATCAGGTTGAGGTTTTCGCGGGTGACACGCGGGTCTGCGCCGGCAACCGTGGAAGCGGCCGCCCCCGGCAGCAGGCCCTGCTTGGCCGCCAGCCACGTACCACCGACGGACAACGCCGCCACCGTCAGCAGCGCCGCGCCGATCGCCACGAAGACGCCGCGTCGCGACAAATGCGTCGCGCCGGCCTTGCGCGGGTGAATCAGGATGATCTGCATCGCTCGTTTTCCGGACAAAAAAGCTGCCCACCGGCACGAAAGCGCGATGAACGCCCTACAATGCCGGCATGCGAATCTTTGTTCATCCCGCTCTCAAGACGCCTGTGGCAAAACCCGTCCAGGACTGGCTCTCGGGTGCCGGTTCGGTCGGCCCGCTGATGCAGGCGGCCAGGCAATTGGCGTCGTTGGAAGCGGAGGTGTTGTCGCTGTTGCCGCCCGGCTTGGGCGGCGGCGTGGCCATCGGCGGCATCAAGAACGATGCGCGCGACAGCCGGGAAGCGACTCTGGTGTTGCTCGCCGCACACAGTGCGGCTGCGGCGCGCTTACGGCAGGTGGTACCCACCTTGCTGGAGCGTCTGCAGCGCCGGGGATCGCAGATTACCGCAATTCGTGTACGCGTACAACCGCAGGGCGGCAGCGACAGTTTGTGGCCACAAGAGACCGAAAAGCCGCCTAAACGCGCCAAGATGACGGCAGTTGGGGTTAACAGCTTGGCGGCCCTGGCTAATGAACTGCCCGACTCGCCGCTGCGCCAAGCCTTGGCCGAAATGATTGCGCGGCACGTCGCACCGGCCGCCAAGCCCAAATAAAAAGCGCCCCGCAGGGCGCTTTTTTCATACGAACGACGGCTCAACCGATTACGAGAACGCCGGCTGCAACTGCGGCAGGAACGCGCGCGGGGCTTCTTCCACCTTGTCGAACGTCACGATCTCGTAGGCCGTTTCGTCGGCCAGCAGCGCGCGCAGCAGCGCGTTGTTCAGGCCATGACCGGACTTGTGCGCGGTGTATGCAGCGATGAGCGGGTGGCCCACCACATACAGGTCGCCAATCGCGTCGAGGATCTTGTGACGGACAAACTCATCGCCGTAGCGCAGTTCGTCGTTGTTCAGCATGCGGTGCTCGTCAAGCACGATGGCGTTGTCGAGGCTGCCGCCGCGCGCCAGGCCGACCTCGCGCAGCATCTCGACTTCGTGTGCGAAACCAAACGTACGGGCGCGGGCGATTTCGCGCGTGTAGCTCGTGTCGGCAAAGTCTATCTCGAACGTCTGGCCGGTCTTGTCGACCGCCGGGTGGCGGAATTCGATCGTGAACGAGAGCTTGAAACCGAAGTACGGGTCGAGGCGGGCAAGCTTGTCGCCCTCGCGGATTTCCACGGGCTTGATCACCCGGATGAACCGTTTGGCCGCGCCCTGCTCTTCGATGCCCGCCGATTGCAGCAGAAACACGAACGAGGCCGCGCTGCCGTCCATGATGGGAATTTCTTCGGCGTCGACGTCGACATAGAGATTGTCGATGCCGAGGCCGGCGCAAGCGGACATCAAATGTTCGACGGTCGACACGCGGGCGCCATCCTTCTGCAGGACGGACGCTAGGCGGGTGTCGCCGATGGCGCTGGCGGTGGCGGGAATCTCAACGGCCGGGTCGAGGTCAACGCGCGTGAAAACGATGCCGGTGCCTGCGGCTGCCGGACGCAACGTCAACGTCACCTTACGGCCCGAGTGCAACCCGATGCCGACGGTCTTGACGAGGGACTTGATGGTGCGTTGTTTCAACATGGCCGCCCTCAACTCACGAAATTTCTACGATTGTTTTTATCTATGCGGTCTGCATAAGTGATAACCCTAAGCATACCATTTTCACATCCCTGCCTTCAAAACGACTTTTGTATCGGGATGTTAGGGGTGCACACACTTTGCTCGACCTTAGTACACGCAGATTCGGCGCCAGAATCTCGTCGAGCTCGCGGTGGGGCGGGATAGCGGGCGGTACTCCGCCATTCGGGGGAGGTTGCAAGGTGGCGTCAGAGTATCGCGAGGATGGATTCCGCGCTGCTGACGGCAAACTGTCCGGGCGCTTCCACCTGTAGCGCTGTTACCACACCGTCCTTCACGACCATCGCGTACCGCTGTGAACGAATGCCCATGCCGCGCTTGGAGAGGTCCTGCTCCAGGCCGAGTTTGCTGGTGAACTCTGCGCTGCCGTCACCAAGCATGCGGATTTTGTCGTCAGTGCCCTGCGCGCGAGCCCAGGCGCCCATCACGAAGGCGTCGTTGACGGACACACACCAGATCTCGTCGACGCCCTTGGCACGCAGTGCGTCGAAGTTGGCGAGGTAGCCGGGCACATGCCGCGCGAGCAAGTCGGCGTAAATGCACCGGGCAGCCCGAAGATAACGATCGTCTTACCCTCGGACAGATCCTGGACCGAGAAAGCGTTCGGGCCGAGCGCGCAGCCGTCCTTTTCCACTTCAAAGAACTCGTAGAGCGTTGCGTCGGGAAGCGGTTGACCAGGCTGGATCATGATCGTCAGGAAGCGGTTGCGTGGATATCGCGATCATAGAACTTGCCGCGTGAACGCGCAGCCAGCTCGTAAAACAAGACGCCCGCGTGAACGCATCACGCGGGCGGTCTTGGGAGACAACATCATCAGGCCGCTTGGCTCAGAGCGCAGCGCGCGCGGCACAACGAACGGACACACCCGCCGGGCGGGGTGAACCCTTCCGGGGAGGCGGCCAGAGGCCAACCTGCCCGGCGGCAACGACTGAGTCCGGTTCGTCGAGCGCTGTCGACTGACGAGCGGTGGGCCATCACACAACGGCGATCACGGGAGGGGAGCCGTGAATCGCGCGCGGCGTGCGGTGCCGCAGGCAGTCGGACGTGCGCGAGCGCTATCGAACCAACGCGGGCCCGATCAGTCCGCCTGCTTGCGCAGGAATGCCGGAATGTCGTACGTGTCGACGCCCTTCTCTTGCAACGCTGCCACGTGAGCCGATGCCGACTCACGCGAGCTGCGCCACACGGCCGGGGTGTCGAAGTTGCTGTAGTCCGGCGCGGCTGCCACCGAGTGACCGGCGCCACCGCCGAACGCCACCGGCTGGTTGTCGGTGCCGGTCTTCAGCAGCGTCATCGTCTGCGGCTGTTGTTGCTTGTTGCGGGCAGCGCGGCCCAGACCCGTGGCCACAACGGTCACGCGCAGAGCGTCGCCCATGGCGTCGTCGTAGACCGTACCGAAGATGACGGTGGCATCTTCCGCGGCATAGCTGCGGATGGTGTTCATCACTTCCTTGGTCTCGGACAGCTTGAGCGAGCGGCTTGCCGTGATGTTGACCAGCACGCCACGCGCGCCCGACAGGTCCACGCCTTCCAGCAGCGGGCTCGCAACGGCTTGCTCAGCCGCCAGACGCGCACGGTCGACGCCGGACACGGTGGCCGTGCCCATCATCGCCTTGCCCTGTTCGCCCATCACGGTCTTCACGTCTTCAAAGTCGACGTTCACCAGACCATCGACGTTGATGATTTCCGCAATGCCGGCAACCGCGTTGTGCAGCACGTCGTCGGCACACTGGAAGCACTTGTCCATCTCGGCGTCGTCGCCCATGACTTCGAAGAGCTTTTCGTTGAGCACGACGATCAGCGAATCGACGTTGCCTTCGAGGTCGTTCGCGCCATGCTCGCCGACCTTCGAGCGGCGTGCGCCTTCGAAGTCGAACGGCTTGGAGACCACGCCCACGGTCAGGATGCCCATTTCCTTGGCGACCTGTGCAACCACCGGCGCTGCGCCCGTGCCCGTACCACCGCCCATGCCGGCGGTGATGAAGACCATGTGCGCGCCGCGCAGTGCGTCGGCGATCTGCTCACGGGCTTCCTCTGCGCAGTGCTTGCCCACTTCCGGCTTGGCCCCGGCGCCCAGGCCGGTGCTGCCGAGCTGCAGCACGCGCGATGCGGTCGAGCGCTTGAGCGCCTGCGCATCGGTGTTCATGCAGATGAATTCCACGCCTTGCACGCCGCGGTTGATCATGTGCTGCACGGCATTACCGCCCGCGCCGCCGACGCCGACCACCTTGATGATGGTGCCGTCCTGCATTTCCGTTTCAATCATGTCGAAGTCCATCATTGCCTCCAGAAGTGATCAGTCCCAGACGATGCAGCCTCCCCGCCGCAACTCCTGGTTCCTGAACAAAAAACATCAAAACAAGAAACTCAACTTGCTCCCCCCAGGGAGCACATCGCCAACACCCGGCACTCACGTGCTCAGAAGTTGCCGATGAACCATTCCTTCATGCGCGTCCAGATCTGCTTGGCCGAACCGGACTGCACCACGACCTTGCGCCCGCGCACACGCTGCACGCGACCTTCCTGCAGCAGGCCCATCACCGTTGCGTAACGCGGACTCTTCACCACTTCGTGCAGATTGCCGCGGTACTCGGGCACGCCCACGCGCACGGGCTTCAAGAACATGTCTTCGCCCAGCTCGACCATGCCGGGCATCATTGCCGTACCGCCAGTCAGGACCACGCCGCTGGAGAGCAGTTCCTCGTAACCGGATTCGCGCACCACCTGATGCACAAGCGAGAACAGCTCTTCTACGCGCGGCTCGATCACGGCAGCCAGCGCCTGACGCGAAAGCGTGCGCGGGCCGCGGTCGCCGACGCCCGGCACATCGATCATCTCGTCCGGATCGGCCAATACCTGCTTGGCGATGCCGTACTGGATCTTGATGTCCTCGGCGTCCGGCGTTGGCGTGCGCAGGGCCATGGCAATGTCGTTGGTGATCTGGTCGCCCGCGATGGGGATCACGGCCGTGTGGCGAATCGCGCCTTCGCTGAAGATCGCGATGTCGGTCGTGCCGCTGCCGATGTCGACCAGCACGACGCCGAGTTCCTTCTCGTCTTCGGTCAGCACCGCCAGGCTCGACGCCAGCGGCTGCAGGATCAGGTCGTGCACTTCCAGGCCGCAGCGGCGCACGCACTTGACGATGTTCTGCGCCGCACTCACGGCGCCCGTCACGATATGCACCTTCACCTCGAGCCGGATGCCGCTCATGCCGATCGGCTCGCGCACGTCTTCCTGGCCGTCGATGATGAATTCCTGCGTGAGGATGTGCAGGATCTGCTGGTCGGTCGGGATGTTGACGGCCTTGGCGGTCTCGATCACGCGGGCCACGTCGGTCGAGGTGACTTCCTTGTCCTTGATCGCCACCATGCCGCTGGAGTTGAAGCTGCGGATATGGCTGCCGGCAATGCCAGTGAAGACCTCGCTGATCTTGCAGTCGGCCATCAGCTCCGCTTCTTCGAGCGCCTTCTGGATCGACTGGACGGTCGCTTCGATGTTGACGACCACGCCCTTCTTCAGCCCCTTCGATTCGGTCTGGCCCATGCCGATGACCTCGTAGGCGCCGTCCGGACGCAGCTCGGCGACCACCGCCACCACCTTGGAGGTGCCGATATCCAGCCCGACCAGAAGATCCTTGTATTCCTTGCTCATCGCGTTTTCTCTGTGCTTCGCGTTGCTTTGTTGTTGGCCGCCGGCTTACCCCCCAGCGTGGCTTTCGGCTTTGCAGCACCGCTGGTGCCATTCGCGGTGCCGGGCAGCTTGCCCCCCTTGGCCAGCACCGCAGCCTGCGCATCGGTCAGGAAGCGCACACCCGCCGCACGAACTGCGAATCCGTTGGGATACCGCAGATCGGCGTATTCAATCTGACCGCCCCAGCGCTTCGTCACCTCGGGCCACGCGCGCACAAAGCGGCGGGCACGCGCGGCGAGCGCGGTGCGGTCATCGTCATTCAGTTCGCGGCCCAGCTCGATGACCGTGCCGTTGGACAACCGCGCGCGCCAGGCGTAGCGGTCGGTGAGCGTCACGCTCAGCGGCTCGACGTTCATCGGCTTGAACCACTCGGTCATGGTCTCCAGCTTGTCGACCACGTCCTGTTCGGTACCTTCAGGGCCGGCCAGCGCCACCAGGTCGGTGTCGTCCTCGGCTTCGGCCAGGTTGGCGACGAACACTTCGCCATACGTGTTGACCAGCTTGCCGGACTCGTTGCCGCCCCAGGTACCGAGTGCTTCGTGTTCCTGCACTTCGACCAGCAACCCGTTCGGCCACACGCGGCGCACGCTCGCACGCCGCACCCACGGCACCGATTCGAACGCGGCACGCGCTTCGTCCAGATTCAGCGAGAAGAAATTGCCGCGCAGCTTGGGTAGCGCGTTGGCGCGCAGACTCGGCACATTCACGTGGCGCAACTCGCTGCCCGCCATCGGCATCACGCGCACCTGCTGCAGCTGGAACATCGGGCGCTGCATCAGCCAGACCGCCCCAACGCCCAACGCGCCAAGCGCGAGCAGCGCATACAGCGCACTCGCGACGGCGTTGAGGAGACGGGTGTTGTGCCACATAACGTTGTGTTGTCCGGTTTCGCTGACGTTGCGTTGGTTACTCGGGTTTCCAGTCGGTGCTCGCGTGCAGCTCCAGCGACGCACTCGCCGCCAGTTGCAAGACGAAATCTTCATAGCTGATGCCGGCAGCGCGCGCGCCCATCGGCACCAGTGAATGGCCGGTCATGCCCGGCGACGTGTTCATCTCCAGCAGGAACGGCGCGTTGTCGGACTTGCGCAGCATGATGTCGGCGCGGCCCCAGCCGCGGCAGCCCAGCCCGCGATATGCCTGCACCACGAGCGCCTGCACGCGCGCGGCCACATCGGCGGGAATCGGTGCCGGGCATTCGTAGCGCGTGTCGTCGGTGAAGTACTTGTTCTGGTAGTCGTAATTGGCCTGCGGCGCGACGATGCGGATGAGCGGCAGCGCGGTTGCGCTCTCGCCTTCGCCGATGATCGGGCAGGTCAGCTCGTCGCCTTCGACGAACTGCTCGGCCATCACATCGCGGTCCAGGCGCGCGGCCTTTTCGTAGGCGGTGGGCAGCTCGGCGACGCTCGTGACCTTCGTCAGCCCGATCGACGAACCTTCGCGCGCGGCTTGACGATCAGCGGCAGGCCAAGGCGATCGGCCACGGCTTGCCAGTCGGCGCCGGCGTGCAACATCACGAAATCGGGCGTCGGCAGGCCGTGCGTCTGCCATTGGCGCTTGGTGGCCTCCTTGTCCATCGCCAGCGCAGACGCGAGTACGCCGCTGCCCGTGTACGGAATACCGAATTGCTCGAGCAGGCCTTGGACCGTGCCGTCTTCGCCAAAGCGGCCGTGCAGCGAGATCACCACGCGGTCGAATCCTTGCTTGGCCAAGTCGGCCACGGCCTGCAGGCCCGGGTCGAACGGATGTGCATCGACGCCGCGCGCGCGCAGCGCAGCCAGCACGCCGTTGCCGGACATCAGCGAGATTTCGCGCTCGGCGGAACGACCGCCCATGAGCACGCCCACCTTGCCGAGGGACTTCGGATCAATCGTCGGATGTGGAACAAACGGACCGGTCGTCATGCTGCGGCGCCTCCGTTCAGATCCACGACGTTGGCGGTGCGCGCCTGCGCCTGCAACGCAACCACTTGACCGGGCACCTGCCCGATCGACCCTGCGCCCATGGTGATGACCACGTCGCCGTCCTGCGCTGCATCCAGAATCGCTTGCGGCATGTCTTCAATCTGTTCCACGAATACCGGCTCGATCTTGTTGGCCACGCGCAGCGCACGCGTCAGCGAGCGGCCGTCGGCGGCGACGATGGGCGGCTCGCCGGCGGCGTAGACCTCGGCCAGCAGCAGCGCATCGACAGTGCCAAGCACCTTGATGAAATCTTCAAAACAATCGCGCGTGCGCGTGAAGCGGTGCGGCTGGAACGACAGCACGAGGCGGCGACCGGGGAACGCACCGCGCGCGGCGGCCAGCGTGGCGGCCATCTCGACGGGGTGGTGGCCGTAGTCGTCGATGAGCGTGAACTGGCCCTTGCCGTCAGCGGTCGGCACTTCACCGTAGCGCTGGAAACGGCGGCCCACGCCGTTGAACTCGGCCAGCGCCTTGACGATCGCCTCGTCAGGCACTTCCAGCTCGGTGGCGATGGCGATGGCGGCCAGCGCGTTCTGCACGTTGTGCAGGCCCGGCAGGTTGAGGGTGATCGACAGCGGCGGCTCGGCATGGCCGTTGAGCTGGCGGATCACGGTGAATTCCATGCGGCCATCGACGGCACGCGCATTGACGGCACGCACCTGCGCGTCTTCGGCAAAACCGTAGCGCACGACGGGCTTGGAGACGAACGGCAGGATTTCGCGCACGTTCGGATCGTCCACGCACAGCACGGCAATGCCGTAGAACGGCAGACGCTGCGTGAACTCGATGAACGCCTGCTTCAGGCGCGAGAAATCGTGCCCGTACGTCTCCATGTGATCGGCGTCGATATTGGTGATGACTTCGATCACGGGGAACAGGTTGAGGAACGACGCATCGGATTCGTCGGCCTCGGCGACGATGAAGTCGCCCGTGCCGAGGCGCGCGTTGGCGCCCGCAGAGTTGAGACGGCCGCCGATGACGAACGTCGGGTCCAGCCCGCCCTCGGCCAGCACGGAGGCGACGAGGCTGGTGGTCGTCGTCTTGCCGTGCGTACCGGCGATGGCGATGCCCTGCTTCAGGCGCATCAGCTCGGCCAGCATCACCGCACGCGGCACGATCGGGATGCGCTTGGCGCGCGCGGCCAGCACTTCCGGGTTATCACCGCGCACGGCGGTGGAGACCACCACGGCATTGGCGCCGATCACATGTTCCGGCGCGTGGCCCTGCATGATCGTCGCGCCGAGCGTTGCCAGACGCTGCGTGGTCGCGCTGCTGCCCAGATCCGAGCCCGTCACGCGGTAGCCCAGATTCAGCAGCACCTCGGCGATGCCGCTCATGCCGGCGCCGCCGATGCCTACAAAATGGATGTTCTTGACGATGTGCTTCATATCGATTCGATTCCCTATGCCCGTGCCACCGCTACACACGCGTCGGCGACACGCTCGGCCGCTTCGGGCCGCGCCTGCTCGCGTGCTTTAGCCGCCATATCGGCCAATTGCGCACGCGTCAGGGACGCGAGTGTATCTGCCAGCGACGCCGGGCCCAGCTCCTGCTGTGGCACCAACAGCGCCGCACCGCGTTCGGAGAGGAAGCGCGCGTTGGTGGTCTGGTGATCGTCCACGGCGTGCGGGAACGGCACGAACAGCGCCGCGACACCCGCCGCGGCCACTTCTGAAACGGTCATGGCGCCCGCGCGGCAGATCACGAGATCGGCGTGTGCATACGCAGCCGCCATGTCGTCGATGAAGGGCACGGCTTGCGCATGGGCATCGTCGATGCCGGCGGCGGCATAGTTGGCGCGCAGCGTGTCGATCTGCTTGGCGCCCGCCTGATGGATGACGATCGGGCGCGTATCGGCCGGCAGCAACGCCAGCGCCTTGGGCACCACGTCGTTGAGCGCCGCCGCGCCAAGGCTGCCGCCGACGACCAGCACGCGCAGCGGGCCGGTTCGCTCGGCGTAGCGCGCCCGCGGCGAAGCCAGGTTGGCCAGATCGGCGCGGATCGGATTGCCGACCCACTCGGCGCCGGGCAGCGCATTCGGAAACGCGCAAAGCACACGATCAGCCACGCGCGCGAGCACGCGGTTGGCCAGACCTGCAATGGAATTCTGTTCGTGCAGCACCAGTGGACGACCCAGCAGCACGCTCATCATGCCGCCCGGGAACGTGATATAGCCGCCCATGCCCAGCACCACGTTGGGACGCACGCGGCGCACCACGCCAAGGCTCTGCCAGAAGGCGCGCAGCAGATTGAGCGGCAGCAGAAACTTGGTGACGAGGCCCTTGCCGCGCAAACCACCGAACTGCACCGACTCCAGCGGAAAACCGTGCTTGGGGACGAGCTGGCCTTCCATGCCGTTTGCATTGCCGAGCCACACCACCTTCCAGCCACGCGCGGCCAACAGCTTGGCCACCGACAGCGCAGGGAAGATGTGACCGCCCGTACCGCCGGCCATGACGAGGAGCGTGCGGGGCGCCAGACCGGCCGACATGCCTGCCGTCATACCTTGCCTCCACGCATCAGCACGCGGTTTTCGTAGTCGATACGCAGCAGAAGCGCGAGCGCCACACAGTTCATCAGGATGCCGGAGCCCCCGTAGCTGACCATCGGCAGCGTCAGGCCCTTGGTCGGCAGCAGTCCCAGGTTCACACCCATGTTGATGAAGGCCTGCCAGCCGATCCAGATTCCCAGCCCCTTGGCAACCAGGCCGGCGAACGTGCGGTCGAGCTGCAGCGCAGTGCGGCCGATCTCGAACGCGCGACGCACCATCCAGTAGAACAGCAGGATCACGATCAGCACGCCGACAAAGCCCAGTTCCTCACCGATCACGGCGAGGATGAAGTCGGTATGCGCTTCAGGCAGGTAGTGCAGCTTCTCGATGCTGCCGCCCAGGCCGACGCCAGTCCATTCGCCGCGGCCGAAGGCGATGAGCGAGTGCGTGAGCTGGTACGCCTTGCCCTGTGCGTATTCCTCTTGCCACGGGTTCAGGTACGCGAAGATCCGCTCTCGCCGCCACGGCGACGCCACGATCAGCAGCGAGAAGGTGGAAACCGCGGTCAGCACGAGACCGCCGAACAGCTTGCCGTTCACGCCGCCCAGGAACAGGATGCCCATGGCCACGGCCGCAATGACCAGGAACGCGCCCATGTCGGGCTCCAACAGCAGGAGCGAACCGACAAACGCCACGGCCACGCCCATCGGCAGGAAGCCCTTGCGCACGCTTTGCATCCAGTCCTGCTTGCGCACGGTGTAGTTGGCGGCGTACAGCACCACGGCCAGCTTCATCAGTTCGGACGGCTGGAAGTTCATGACGCCCAGCGGCAGCCAGCGCCGTGCGCCGTTCACGCCCTTGCCCACGTGCGGCACGAGCACGATCACCAGCATGACCAGCGCGATGATGAAAAGCTTCGGTGCGTATTTGTCCCAGAACTTGACCGGAATCTGGAAGGCGACGATCGCACCGATCAGGCCGATCACCAGCGAGAAGATGTGCCGGATCAGGAAATGCCCGTTGCTGTAGTTGGCGTACTTGGGCGAATCCGGCAACGCAATCGACGCCGAATACACCATCACCAGCCCGAGGCCCAGCAGCACGATCGCCACCCACATCAGGGGCTGGTCGTACTCCATCATCCTGGAGCGCGTGGGCTTGACGCCTGAAACGGCGTCGCGAAGGCCACCCCACGCATTACCGATGGTCGCGCCGATGAAGCCGCTGCGCTTGATCTGGGTGTCGCTCATAGGAGGACTCCTCGGTCTGCCGCCAGCGCTGCCACGGCCTCGTGGAACACCTGGGCGCGGTGTTCGTAATTCCGGAACATGTCGAAGCTTGCACACGCCGGCGACAACAGCACGGCGTCGCCCGGTTGCGCGTGCGCGGCGGCTTCCTGCACGGCGGCTTCCAGCGTGGGGGCGTCGATCAGCTCGACACCGGCATTGGCCAGCGCCTCGCGAATCAGCGGCGCATCGCGGCCGATGAGGATCACGGCGCGCGCGTACTGCGCGACCGGCTCGGCCAGCGGCGAGAAGTCCTGACCCTTGCCATCGCCGCCCGCGATCAGCACGACGTGCTTGGACAAGCCCGACAGCGCTGCCACCGTCGCGCCGACGTTGGTGCCCTTGCTGTCGTCGAAGAATTCGATGTCGTCGAATGCGGCGATCAGCTCGACGCGGTGCGGCTCGCCGGCGTAGTCGCGCAGGCCGTGCAGCAGCGCGCTCACGGGTAGGCCGATCGCGCGGCACAGCGCCAGCGCGGCCATCGCGTTGGTGGCGTTGTGCAAGCCGCGGATGCGCAGCGCGTCGGCGGGCATCAAGCGCTTGAGGCGCACCGGCACCGGGGCGGCGGGCGCGCTGTCGCCCTTCTTGCGGCGCGTGGGCTTGGGCAGATCTTCCTCGTCGGCTTCGGCCAAGACGATCCAAGGCATGCCGCCATCGCGCAGCAGGCCGAGCGCATCGGGCGTGCCCGGCTCGTCGATGCCGAAGGTGATATCGCCGCCGTTCTTGCTGGCGAATGCCATCACGCCGGCGTCTTGACGGTTCAGCACGCGCACGGTGTTGGCACCGAAGATGCGGCCCTTGGCTGCGGCATAGGCGTCCATCGTGCCGTGCCAGTCAAGGTGATCCTGCGTGATGTTCAGGACGGTGGCCGCGTCGGCGTCCAGCGTGTGCGTGGTTTCGAGCTGGAAGCTGGAAAGCTCCAGCACCCACACGTCAGGCAGCGTCCCCGCATCAACGCATTCGCTCAGCTTGTCCAGTGCCGACGGGCTGATGTTGCCCGCCACGCCGACGGTCTTGCCGGCGCGCTCGACCAAGGCGCCCGCGAGCGCCGTGGTGGTCGTCTTGCCGTTCGTCCCGGTGATGGCCAGCACGCGCGGCGCGTAGCCTTGCGCGGCCTTGAGACCCGCCAACGCGCGGGCAAACAATTCGATTTCGCCCCACACCGGCACGCTGTTCGCATTGGCGGCGCTCAGCAGCGCAGCGACGTTGGCATCGAGCGGTGACAGGCCCGGGCTGATCGCCACCAACGTCACACCGTCCAGCAGCGACACGGCAAACGGGCCGCTCACGAATTCTGCGTCCGGCACATGCGCGCGCAGCGCCGGCAGGTTGGCCGGTGCCTCGCGCGTGTCGGCCACGCGCACGCGCGCGCCATGACGTGCGCACCAGCGCGCCATGGCGAGGCCGGATTCGCCAAGGCCGAGCACGAGCACCACCGGCGCGTCGAACTCGCCGAACATGCGCGGCGCTTGTGCGGTTTCAGCGGCGGGCATCGGCTCGGCGGAATCGAGCGTTGCGACAACGGCGTCCACGGCGGCGTGCGGCGGCGTGGCGGCCATGTCGTCGTCCGGAGTGATGGGGGCGTCGGTCATGTCTGTCATGTCCGTGCTCACCGCAGTTTCAGGGTCGACAGGCCGATCAGCACCAGCATCATGGTGATGACCCAGAAGCGCACGACCACTTGCGTTTCCTTCCAGCCGGACAGCTCAAAATGATGATGCAGCGGCGCCATGCGGAACAGGCGCCGGCCCTCGCCATAACGCTTCTTGGTGAACTTGAACCACGTCACCTGCAGCATCACGGAGACGGTCTCGGCGACAAAGATGCCGCCCATGATGAAGAGCACGATTTCCTGACGCACGATCACGGCGATGGTGCCCAGCGCACCGCCCAGCGCCAGCGCGCCGACGTCACCCATGAACACCTGCGCCGGATGCGCGTTGAACCACAGGAAGGCAAGCCCCGCCCCCGCCATCGCCGAGCAGAAGATCAGCAGCTCGCCCGCGCCCGGAATGTGCGGGAACAGCAGGTACTTGCTGTAGACCGCACTGCCCATCACATAGGCGAACACGCCGAGCGCGCTACCCACGAGCACGACCGGCATGATGACGAGGCCATCGAGGCCGTCGGTCAGGTTCACCGCGTTGCTGGAGCCGACGATCACGAGGTACGTCAGGATGATGAAACCGAACACGCCAAGCGGGTAGCTGATCTCTTTGAAGAACGGCACGATCAGATGCGACTTGGCCGGCAGGTTCAGCGACAGGCCGCTGCGCACCCACTCCATGAACAGCTCGAGCACACGCATGTTGCTCGTCTCGGACACCGAGAACGCCAGATACGCCGCTGCAAACAGGCCGATCACGGTCTGCCAGAAGAACTTCTCACGCGAAGACATGCCCTTCGGATCACGGTGCACGACCTTGCGGTAGTCATCCACCCAGCCAACGGCGCCGTAGCCGAGCGTGACGAGCAGCACGATCCAGATGAAGCGGTTGCCCCAGTCCGCCCACAGCAGCGTCGACACGGCAATGCCGATGAGCACCAGCACGCCGCCCATGGTGGGCGTGCCGGCCTTGACCAGGTGCGTCTGCGGACCATAGCTGCGCACAGCCTGGCCGACTTTCAGTTCCGTCAGGCGACGGATCACCCATGGCCCGAACCCGAGGCCGATCACCAGCGCCGTGAGCGATGCCATCACGGCGCGGAACGTCAGATAGTTGAAGACGCGCAGGAAGCCGTAGTCGTTCTGCAACCATTGCGCCAATGCCAATAACATGGGTTCTTGCTTCCCTTAATGCTGCTGTTGTGTGTTGGAACCGGTCGGCAAATCCGCTACCGGGTCTTTCAAGACCAGCGCTTCCACAATGCGTTCCATCCGCATGAAGCGCGAGCCCTTCACCAATACCGTCGCGCCTGGCGCAATGGCGGCCAGGCCGTGTTCGATCAAGTCTTCCGCGGACGCAAAATGCTGCGCGCCCGCGCCGAATGCATCGACTGTGTGACGCGCAAGCTCGCCGGTTGCGAGCACCGCGTCGATGCCGTGCGCGCGCGCATACGCGCCGATCTCTTCGTGGAACGCCGGGCCCTGCGACCCCACTTCACCCATGTCGCCCAGCACTAGGCAGCGCGGCGCGGGCAGCGTGACGAGCGCGTCGATCGCCGCGCGCATCGAATCGGGGTTCGCGTTGTACGTGTCGTCGATGACAAGGCCGCCGTGCGTGCCCTGCTTGCGCTGCAACCGCCCCTTGACGGGCGCGAAGCGGCCGAGCGCTTGTGCAATGACCTCGGGAGCCACACCGGCCGCCAGCGCGCATGCCGTGGCGGCCAGCGCATTGCGCGCGTTGTGCAAGCCGAGCAGCGGCAAGGTGATAACGAAGCGCTGGCCCGGCGCCTGCACATCGATGCGTTGCCCGGCGACGGTGTCCACCACCGTGCCCGTCACAGCCCCGGCCTCGATACCGAAGTCGAGCACGCGGCGCGAACCGGCCGCGGCTTGCCACACCGGCGCGTATTCGCCCCCGTTGGCCGCATCGCGCGGATACACCGCTACGCCATCGGCCGGCAACGCGGCCAGCACGGCGGCGTGTTCTTCAGCCACCGCTTCCACGCTGACCATGAATTCCTGGTGCTCGCGCTGGGCGTTGTTGATCATTGCGACGGTCGGCTGCGCAATGGCGGCCAATACGGCCGTCTCGCCCGGATGATTCATGCCGAGTTCGAGCACGGCCAGCTTGTGTTGCGCGTTCAGGCGGAACAGCGTGAGCGGCAGGCCGATGTCGTTGTTGAAATTGCCGGCAGTCGCCAGGCGGGCGTCTTCACCAACGGCCTGCGCAAAGATCGCGGAGATCATCTCCTTGACCGTGGTCTTGCCGTTGCTGCCCGTCACGGCGACGACGGGAATCGGGAACTGGCGGCGCCAGCCGGCGGCAAGCTGGCCGAGCCCGATGCGCGTATCGGCGACGGTCAGCACGGCCACATTGGTGACATCGAGCGTGGCGGCCGGTGCGCGCGACACCAGCACGGCAGCAGCGCCACGCGCCACCACTTCGGGCAGGAAGTCGTGCGCATCGAAACGCTCGCCGATCAGCGCGACGAACAGATCGCCGGGTTGCACGGCGCGGCTGTCGGTCGTCACGCGCAGGATCGCTGCGTCGGGGCCGGCGAGATAGGCACCGGCCATCCAGGCAGCGGCGTCGGTGGCGTGCATCATGACGGTTGCGGCGCTCATGCATTCACCCCGCGGGCGGCGAGCGCCAGACGCACATGCTCCTGATCGGAGAAGGGCCGCTTGCGACCGGCAATCTCCTGCGTCGATTCATGCCCCTTGCCAGCCACGACGATTACGTCATGCGCATCGGCGTGGCGCACGGCGTGCAGGATGGCAGCCGCGCGATCTTCGATCTGGGCGGCGGCGCGCGGGTTATCCATGCCGTCGGCGATCTCGTCGAGGATGTGCTGCGGATCTTCGCTGCGCGGGTTGTCGGAGGTCAGCACCACGTGCGGCGCCAGGCGCTCGGCGATGGCGCCCATCTGCGGACGCTTGCCGGGGTCGCGGTCGCCACCGCAGCCGAACACGGCCCAGAGCTTGCCGCCCCGCGCTTCGGTAATCGGCGCGAGTGCGCGCAGCGTTTGCTCCAGCGCGTCGGGCGTATGGGCGTAGTCGACCACCACGAGGGGGCCGTCTTCACCGCCGAAACGCTCCATGCGGCCGCTCACGGGCTGCAGCTTTTCCAAGCGCGCGATAGCGTCCTGCCACGGCACGCCAGCCGCAAGCAGTGCGCCCAGCACACCCAACAGATTCGATACGTTGAACAGGCCGACGGTGGGGGCATGCACGGTTGCGTGGCCAAAGCTGCCATCCAGGTCGAACGACGTGCCGGTGCGATGCGCACGCACGTTGCTGGCGCGCAGCCATTGCGTGGCGCCGTGCTGCGCAGCGGCTTCGCCGTCGATGCCGTATTCGATGGTTTCGACTTCGGCGCGGGCGTTCTGCAGCAGGCGCACACCGGCCGCATCGTCACGGTTGATGACCGCCGCGCGCAGGCCGGGCCAGCGGAACAGGCGCGCCTTGGCCAGTTCGTACTCGGCCATCGTGCCGTGGTAGTCGAGGTGATCCTGCGTCAGGTTGGTGAACACTGCGATGTCGAAGCAGGTGCCATCCACGCGACCCTGCTCCAGGCCATGCGACGACACTTCCATGGCGATGGAGCGCGCACCCGCGCGATGCAGATCGGCGAGGCTTCGCTGGAGCTGGATGGCGTCCGGCGTGGTGAAGCCGGTCGCGGCCAGCGCATCGACAAACCCCGTGCCGAGCGTACCCACCACTGCGCAACGCTCGCCGTGTTTGGTCAGCGCCTGCGCAATCCATTGCGAACACGAAGTCTTGCCGTTGGTGCCCGTCACGCCAATGACGCGCAGCGCCTCGGGGCCCGGCACGCCGTACCACTGCGCGGCCAGCGGCCCGGCCAATTCGGCCAAGCCATCCACCGGCAGGATGCGCACGGGCGCATCGGCAGGCATCGCGTAACCGTGGGCTTCGGCCAGCACGGCGGAAGCGCCAGCCTCGATGGCCTGCGGAATATGCGGACGGCCATCGCCACGTTGGCGCACATTGCCGAGCACGTAGGCGACGAACACATCGCCGGTCTTGAGCTTGCGCGTATCGCTGGTGAGGTCGGCACCGGCCGGCGCCTGGGCGCGCAGCCAATCGACAACCGGCGCAAGACGAGCGGCGATCGTCGGACGGTCGGAGGTGGGCTTGGCTGTCATTGCAGGCCTCCCACCGGCTCTTCCGGCACGTCCGGCGTCATCACGAGCTGGCGCACCGGCGAATCCGGCGGCACGTTGAGTGCGCGCAGGGTGCCACCGACGATCTGCGAGAACACCGGGCCGGCCGCGCCACCGCCGTAGCGGTTGCCCACCGTGGGCTCGTCCACGCTCACCGCCACGATGATCCGCGGGTTCGACATCGGCGCCAGGCCAATGAACGAGGCGCGATACTTGGAGCGGTCATAGCCGCGTCCAGTGTGCTTCCAGGCCGTGCCGGTCTTGCCGCCGACGCGATAGCCCATCACCTGGGCTTGCGGTGCGGTGCCGCCCGGCGCCGTCACCGTCTCCAGCATCTGGCGAACCTGGCGCGCCACCTCCGGCGAAATCACACGTTCACCCTGCGGCGGCTGGCCATCGGTGCGGTACATGGTGATCGGAATCAGCTCGCCATCGTGCGCGAAGATGGTGTACGCATGGGCAATCTGGAACAGCGACACCGACAGGCCGTAGCCGTACGACATGGTCGCCTGCTCGATGCGGCGCCATTTGTTTGCCGGCCGCAGCCGCCCCGCCACCGCGCCCGGGAAGCCGATCTTCGGCGCCTGCCCCAGGCCCACGCTTGTGAACATGTCCCACATTTCCTGCGGCTTCAGCATCATCGCGATCTTCGTCGTGCCGATGTTGCTGGAGTGCTGGATGACCTGCGCGACCGTCAGCGTGCCGTAGTTGCCGGTGTCGGAGATGGTCGCGCCTTCAAAGCTGTACTTGCCGTTGGTCTGCACCAGCGTGTTGGGCGTCACGCGCTTGAGCTGCAGCGCCAGGCTGATGGTGATCGGCTTCATCATCGAGCCGGGCTCGAAGGTGTCGGTCAGCACGCGGTTGCGCAGCTGTTCGCCCGACAGGCGCGTGCGGTCGTTCGGGTTGTAGGTCGGGTAGTTGGCGAGTGCCAGCACCTCGCCGGTCTGGGCGTCCAGCACGATCGCGCTGGCGGCCTTGGCGTGGGTACGCTCGATGGCGGCCTTCAGCTCGTTGAAGGTCAGGTACTGGATCTTGGCGTCGATCGACAGGGTCTGGTCATGCCCATCCCGCGGGGCCTTGAGCACACCCACGTCTTCCACCACGCGGCCCAGTCGATCCTTGATCACCTGGCGCTGGCCGGCGGCACCCGCAAGGTCGGACTCGCGCGCCAGCTCCATGCCTTCCTGGCCCTTGTCCTCGACGTTGGTGAAGCCGACGATGTGCGCCATCGCCTCGCCTTCGGGATAGAAGCGCTTGTATTCACGCGTCTGATAGATACCTTCGATCTTCAGCGCGGCGATCTGATCGGCCACCTCGGGCAGCACCTGGCGCTTGAGGTAGACGAAGCCCTTGTCTTCGCCCAGCTTGCCCGACAGCTCCTTGTTGTTCATGCCGAGGAGCTTGGCGAGCTTCTTCATGTCTTCGCCGGGCACGTTGTTGGGCACGTCTTCGGGCACAGCCCAGATGGCCTTCACCGGCAGGCTGGTGGCCAGCACCAGACCATTGCGATCGAGAATCTTGCCGCGCGTGGCCGGCAGCTCCAGCGTGCGCTGGAAGCGCTTCTTGCCCTCGGCTTCATAGAAGCGATTGCCAGGACCTTGAATCCACAGCGCGCGGCCGATGAGCGCCAGGAACGCCGCGAACATCAGGAAGACGACCAGCTTCGAGCGCCACATCGGCAGGCGCAAGCCCAGAACCGGGCTGGCGGAAAACTGGCCCAGGCGCGCGCGTGCCGTGGTGCCGTTGGATTTGCGTGCGCCGCTCATGGCTGGACTCCGGAAGCCGTGGGCGCGCTGCCCGCCACCGAGGACGCCATCGAGGACGTCCCAGCGGCCGGCAAATCGGCAAACCCCTGCAGATACTGCGTGCGGCCCGCCTGCGCGGGCGACATCTTCAATTGCCTGCTCGCGATGTCGGCAATGCGAGCGCTCTTGCCCAGCGCGCTCTGCTCATATTGCAGACGCGACCAGTCGGTGTTCAGTTGCTTCTCTTCCGCCTGCGCACGATCCAGCGCGACAAACAGTTGCCGCGCCTGATGCTGTGCGTTGACCAGCGACAGCGCACACAGCACCAGCGCGGTCAGCAGGAACATGTTCAGGCGGTTCATGGCATGGGTCTCCGCGAGTCAGCAGCTGTCAGCAACGCTCGGCCACGCGCATGATTGCCGAGCGCGCACGCGGGTTGGCCGACACCTCGGCCTCCGACGGCTTCACGCGGCCGAGCAGGCGCAACTGCGGCGCCGGCAGCTCATGCGCACGCAGCGGCGCCCGACGCAGTTCCGGCGCGGCGGATTGCTCCGGACGCGCCAGGGCCTGCATGAAGCGCTTGACGATGCGGTCTTCCAGCGAATGGAAGCTGATCACGACGAGACGTCCCCCCTGTTCCAAGCGTTCAAAGGCGGCCTTCAGACCGGTTTCGAGGTCCGCAAGCTCTTGATTGACGTGAATCCGTAAAGCTTGAAAGGTGCGGGTCGCAGGGTCTTGACCCTTCTCGCGTGTTTTGACGGCTTGCGCCACGAGCGCGGCAAGCTCGGATGTGCGATCGAGAGGACCTCGATCCCCGGATTGGCCCCGGCGAGCAACAATCGCCTTTGCAATCTGTACAGCAAACCGTTCTTCCCCATAGTCCCGTATCACCCTCGCAATGTCGCGCTCATCAGCCTCGGCCAGCCATTGGGCTGCGGTGATGCCGCGCGTGGTGTCCATCCGCATGTCGAGCGGGCCATCCATCCGGAACGAGAAGCCACGTGCGCCTTCGTCGATCTGCGGCGAGCTGATGCCGAGATCGAGCAGCACGCCGGCCACCCGCTCCACGCCACGCGCGTCCAGGCACTGGGCCATCTGCGCGAAGCTGTCATGCTCAATAGCGAAGCGGGCATCCTCTACGGTGCCCGCTTCGGTGATTGCTGCTGGGTCCTTGTCGAAGGCGACAAGTCTGCCGCCGGGCCCCAGCCGTTCCAGGATGCGCCGGCTGTGCCCGCCCCTCCCGAACGTTCCATCGATATAGATGCCGTCGTCGCGCCAGATGAGCGCGTCGACCGCTTCGTCTAAGAGCACCGTCTGATGGCGCAGTCCCGTACTGGCTTGGGTTGTCATCGCGCGTCATCAAAAGGAGAAATTCTTGAGGGCGTCGGGCATGCCTTGCGCCATGGCGGCCTGCTCCTTCGCGGTGTACGTGGCGGCGTCCCAGACTTCGAAGTGGCTGCCCATGCCGAGCAGCATCACGTCACGTTCAAGGGAGGCGGCCGTGCGCAGTTCCGGGGTAATGAGGACGCGACCGGCGGTATCGAGTTCGACATCGGCGGCACTGCCCAGGAAGATCCGTTTCCACCAGTGGGCTTCCATCGGCAGCGCGGCGATGCGCTCGCGGAAGCGTTCCCACTCCGGGCGCGGAAACAGCATGAGGCAACCGTCCGGGTGCTTGGTCACAGTCACCCGGCCCTCGGCCTGCAGCTGGAGCGCTTCGCGGTGCCGCGACGGAATGGACATCCGCCCTTTGGCATCCAGCGTCAGCGCCGACGCACCCTGGAACACGTTGGTTTCTCTCTCCGTGTGGCGACCCGATCGCCACTCACCTTGCCGTCAACTGGTCTGCAAACGGCCTCTTTAAACCACAAAACTACACTTTCTGACACTGTTTCCCACTTTAGAGGAACGACTTTGGGCGGTCAAGGCTTGCGCAGGCCTGCGAGACGGAAAATTTGCAATCAGAACAATGACTTAGCGCACCCGCCCGGAGGCACCCAGCCACTTTTCCCAATCAAATGAAGGAGATAGCGTGGTTTATGCAGAAACCACGTGAGAGAACGGCGAGCGACGACCCGCCAGAGGGAGGGCGCGGAGCACCGACAGTAAAGCTCGGGCGAATGGAGGAGCGAACGCCGTGTCGTCGGGCTGTCGACCCGCGACACGCGCTTCAGATGCGGTAGGCGGCGGTCGTCATGATGCGCGACGCGGCACGCATCGCTTGGCGGATGGGCGCGGGGAGATCAATGCCACCAGCTTGGCGCGCGTTGTCGCCGTGGCGGATTTCGTCGTCGCGCATCTGGGCGACGATGGCGCGCGAGCGGGTGTCCTGGTCGGGCAATGTGTCGAGATGGCCGTCGAGGTGGTGTTCGACCTGGCGCTCGGTCTCTGCGACGAAGCCGAGGCTGATCTTGTCGCCCAGGCGTCCGGCGACCGCGCCGATGGCGAAAGCGCCGGCATACCACAGCGGATTCAGCAGGCTCGGGCGGTCATTCAATTCCTGCAGGCGTTGCGCGCACCAGGCGAGGTGATCCTCTTCTTCGCGTGCCGCTTCGTCGAGCTGGGCTCGGATGGCGGGATCCCGGGCGAACAGCGCTTGCCCCTGGTACAGGGCCTGGGCGCAGACCTCGCCGACATGGTTCACGCGCATCAGGCCGGCGGCATGGCGGCGCTCGGCCTCGGAAAGTTTGGTGGCGTTGTCGGCCCTGTCCGGGGAGGTGGACGCGATAACGGCATCGGCAGGGTTCGGTCGGCTGGCGCGGGTGACGCCTGCCACAGCGCGCAAGGCGCGGTCGAATTCAGGGATGAAGCGGTCGAGCATATGTTCGGGCACCGCCGGCAATGGCGTGCGGCGCGATCGTCATTGTAAGGCCGGCATCGGGCGGGACCTTGCGTCCGATCAGGACGTCGTTGACCAAACACTACTGTACGGGATAACCCTGTTGGCGCGCGGATCGCATCTAAAACCGCAACGAATCAACGCCGCCCATCGCCAATCTATTTCAAATTCGGAAACAGCCTGTTGCCGGGATCAGACAGCAAACGGGCGTTTACGAACATTCGTTCGCAAATTTCGACCGGGCCCAGTACCGCGTTGCTACATTAGTCAGCGACTTCGTTTGAAAGTCATGGGGCGGGAAGACAAGAACGGAGGGTCTGCCTGCCGCTGAATTCAATAAATAAAGATCTGGAGACCGACCGATGAAGAAATCGCTGCTGGCATTGGCAGTGCTGGGCACGTTTGCGGGTGTTGCGCAGGCTCAGTCGAGTGTGACGCTGTATGGCGTGGTCGACGCCAACGTTGAGTACGTCAACCACGCGCAAGCCGTAACGGCTGCGGGGGTGGTCATCCCGGGCAGCAGCGGTTCGCGCCTGGCGATGCAGGCCGGTGGCCTGTCTTCCAACCGCTGGGGCTTGCGCGGCGTCGAAGACATCGGTGGCGGTCTCAAGGGCCTGTTCGTACTGGAATCGGGCTACGGCATGGACACGGGCACGCTGCAGCAGGGCGGACGCCTGTTCGGCCGCCAGGCGTTTGTCGGCTTGCAGGGCAACTGGGGCAAGATCACGCTGGGCCGGCAATACACCACGATCTTCGACATGATGGCGAACTTCTCGCCGACCGGTTACGCCACACAGTATGAGCCGGTGGTCGGCCAGCTGGGCCCGAACTTCCGCGAAGACAACGTCATCAAGTACACCGGCGCATTCGGCCCGCTGACCGTGGAAGGCCACTGGTCGTTCGGCGAGCGCGCCGGCAGCCAGACCGCCAACTCGGCGTACGGCGTGGGCGCAAACTACTTTGGCGGCCCGTTCGGCCTGGGTATCGCCTATGACGAAGTGAAGGTCCTGACGGCAGCCGAAGCCCTGGGCGGCCCCGGCAACGAGTACGCCAAGGACAAGCGCGCCGCCATTGCCGCGAGCTACACGGTGGGGCCGGTCAAGGTCATGGGCGGCTATCGCTACGGCAAGACCGATACGACCTCGTCTGGCGCCACGCTGGCGCTGCTGCCGCACCGCGACGACTATTACTGGGCGGGCGTGAACTACCAGGTGACGCCGGCCCTGGGCCTGACGCTGGCGTACTACTACGACAACATCAAGGAAGCGACCATCGGCGGCGCCACGGTCAACCCGCGCAACCCGCAGCAGTGGCAGTTCATTGCCGACTACAACTTCTCCAAGCGCACCGACGTGTACCTGAGTGCCGCGTATGCACGCAATGCATCGCTGAACTGGGATTCGATCGGCTATGTGACGAACCCGGCAACGGGCGCGCAGACGTCGGTGGGCTACCTGCCGGCTGCATCGCAGACGTACTTCATCACGCCGAACTCGGATAACCAAGTCGGTGTGGCGATCGGCGTGCGCCACAAGTTCTGACGCACGCTTTGTTTTTGCCCGCCGCCCCTCTCCTTGGCGGGCGCAGGAAGGCACCTTCGGGTGCCTTTTTGCATGGCTGCGCGCTATGCTGTGCCGACCCAAAAACATCATCGGAGGAGACATGACTGTGCCTTGCACGCTGCGCCGCACCTTGCTGCGCGCAGCCCTTGCCGGTGCTGCTGCCGGCGTCATCGCGTTGCCTGCGGCGGCGCAAACCCCGCCGTATCCAGCCAAGCCGATCACCATCGTCGTGCCGTTCACGCCGGGCGGCACGACCGACATCCTGGCGCGCGCGTCGCCGCCGAGCTCACGCGCGGCGCCGGCTGGAACGTCATCGTCGACAACCGGCCTGGTGCGGGCGGCAACATCGGCTCGACGCTCGTGGCCAAGGCCGCGCCCGACGGCTACACGCTGCTGATGGGCACGGTCGGCACGCACGCCATCAACCAGACCCTGTACTCGCAGAACGGCGTGCGACTGGGTTTCGATCCGATCAAGGACTTTGCGCCGATCACGCTGGTGGCCTCCGTGCCGAACGTGCTCGTGGTCAACCCGACCTTTGCGCAGAAGAACAAGATCAACTCGGTGAAGGACCTCATCGACTACGCGAAGGCCAATCCGGGCAAGCTGAACATGGCGTCGTCGGGTAACGGCACGTCGATCCATCTGGCCGGCGAGCTGTTCAAGACGCAAACGGCCACGAGCATGGTCCACGTGCCTTACAAGGGCAGCGGTCCAGCGCTGACCGATCTGATCGGCGGCACGATGGACCTGATGTTCGACAACCTGCCCTCGGCCATGCCGCAGATCAAGGGCGGCAAGCTGAAGGCGCTGGCCGTCACGAGCGCCAAACCCTCGCCGGCGCTGCCCGGTGTGCCAACCGTCGCGCAAGCCGCCGGCCTGCCTCAATACGAGGCGAGCTCGTGGTTCGGGCTGCTGGCGCCAGCCGGCACGCCGCCGGCCATCGTGTCGCGCATCCAGCAGACGGTGGCGAAATCGCTGGCAAGCCCCGCCGTCAAGGAGAAGCTCGAAGCGCAAGGCGCCGAGCCCGTGGGCGACACGCCCGAGCAGTTCGCCGCGCACATCCGTGCCGAGACGGCGAAGTGGGCCGCGGTCGTGAAGGCCTCGGGCGCAAAGGTGGATTGACCGCGCAGCCATTGAGCACGCCGCCCGCCGCGCGCACAATGGGCGGCCTTCATAACGACAACAACGCAACGTCCCCGGGAGACCTGCATGTCCTCTTCGACTTCCCCGACCCTGGCGTCGTCCGCCTCGGACGCGGCCACCGACGCCAGCCGCTCGCGCATCGTCTTTGCGAGCTTCATCGGCACGGCCATCGAGTTCTACGACTTCTACGTCTACGCCACGGCCGCGGCGCTGGTGATCGGGCCGGTGTTCTTTCCGCACGGATCGGCCACGGCGCAAGCGCTGTCGGCGTTCGTCACGTTCGGGATCGCGTTCATCGCACGGCCGATCGGCTCGTTCCTGTTCGGCCACTTCGGCGACCGGATCGGGCGCAAATCCACGCTCGTGGCCTCGCTGCTGGTGATGGGCATTTCCACCACGTTGATCGGGCTAGTGCCAGGCTATGACAGCATCGGCACGCTGGCGCCTGTCCTGCTGTGCATCCTGCGCTTTGGCCAGGGCATCGGCCTGGGCGGGGAATGGGGCGGCGCGGCGCTGCTGGCCACCGAGAACGCGCCGCAGGGCAAGCGCGGCTGGTTTGGCATGTTTCCACAGCTGGGGCCGTCGGTGGGCTTCCTGGCATCGAACGGGCTGTTCTTTGGCCTGGCGATCGCGCTATCGGACGAGCAGTTCCGCAGCTGGGGCTGGCGCGTGCCGTTCCTGGTGAGCGCCGTGCTCGTGGCGTTGGGCCTGTATGTGCGATTGAAGATCGCCGAGACACCGGCCTTCCAGGCGGCCATCGATCGGCACGAACGAGTGAAGGTGCCCGTCGCCGAACTGCTGGCACGCCACTGGTGGCCGACGCTCCTGGGCGCGCTGGCCATGGTCGTCTGCTACACGCTCTTCTATATCTCGACGGTGTTTTCGCTGTCGTACGGCGTGGGTACGCTGCACTTCTCGCGCCCGAGCTTCCTGGGGCTGCTGTGCCTGGCTGTGGTGTTCATGGGGCTGGCGACGCCGCTGTCAGCGTGGGCGTCGGACCGCTTTGGGCGCAAGCCGGTGCTGATCGTCGGCATCGTCGCAGCCATTTTGTCGGGCTTCACCATGGCGCCGCTGCTGGGGAGTGGGCAGACGCCGCTGGTGGCGCTGTTCCTCATCATCGAGCTGTTCCTGATGGGCGTGACCTTCGCGCCGATGGGCGCGCTGCTGCCGGAGCTGTTCCCGACCAACGTGCGCTACACGGGCGCCGGCGTGTCGTACAACCTGGGCGGTATTCTGGGCGCGTCGATTGCGCCGTACATCGCGCAGAAGCTGGCTGAGCAAGGCGGCCTGAGCTGGGTCGGCATGTATGTGTCGGCGGCCGCGGTGGTCAGCCTGATCGGCGTGCTGTGCATGCGCGAAACGCGTGATACCCGGCTGATGTAAGGACCGCGCATAGCGACGCGCTTAATCCCACGAGTGGCGGCCCGAGCGACCACGCTTGACGTCGCCACGCGCGCGCTTGCCTTCCAGACGGCGCGTCTTGGAAGCGCGCGTGGGCTTGGTGGCGATCCGCGACTTCGGCACCGAAAGCCCCGTCGCGATGAACGCGATCAGACGTTCACGCGCATCCTGGCGGTTGCGGTCCTGCGTGCGAAACCGTTGCGCATCAATCACAATCACGCCCTGGTCGGTCAAGCGTCGGTCGCGCTTTCCCAACAGGCGAGCCCGCAATGCCTCCGGCAACGACGGCGATTGGGCGATGTCAAAGCGCAACTCCACCGCCGTCGATACCTTGTTGATGTTTTGCCCACCCGCCCCGCTTGCGCGCACAAAGCGCTCGACCAGTTCGGACTCCGGAATGGACAATTGAGGGGTGATTTTGAGATCGGTGCCGGGCATTGGGGCATTGTAGGGAGAACCCGTTTTTTCTGGAGATCAGCGTATGTATCGCGGAGAACGTTTCAACGGCTTCAGCCACCTGGCCGGGGCCATCCTTGCCGCCGCTGGCATGGCCGTTCTGGTAACGTCGTCCGCCCTGCACCACGACGCGTGGAAGGTCGTCAGTTCCGTCGTCTACGGCACGACGCTCGTCCTCCTCTACACCATCTCCACGCTGTATCACAGCGTGCGCGGGCCGGCCAAAAGCATCTTCCAGCGGCTCGACTATTGCGCCATCTATCTGTTGATCGCCGGTAGCTATACCCCTTTTGCGCTCGTTACGTTGCGCGGCCCCTGGGGCTGGGCGCTGTTCGGCATCAACTGGGCGCTGGCGGCCATCGGCATTGCGCAGGAACTCTGGATCGGCCGTCGCACGCGCCTGTTTTCCCTGCTGATCTACGTGGTGATGGGCTGGCTGGTGCTGATCGCCATGGGGCCGCTGGCAGCCGCCCTGCCTGCGCCGGGCCTGTGGTGGCTGGTGGCCGGAGGTGCGCTTTACACGATCGGCATCGGCTTCTTTCTCTTTGACGAGAAGGTGCGGCACTTCCACGGCATCTGGCATTTGTTCGTGCTGGCGGGCAGCGCGTGCCAGTTCGTCAGCATCCTGCTGTACGTCGGCTGACCGCCATGAAAAAAGCCGCGATTCCTCGCGGCTTTTTTATTGCAGCTACGCAGACTCAGGCTCGCTTCTTCATCGCCTCGTCCCGCAGTTCGCGGCGCAAGATCTTGCCGACGTTGGTCTTCGGCAGCTCGTTGCGGAACTCGATGAACTTCGGGCGTTTGTAGCCGGTGAGCTGGTCCTTGCAGAATTCCTGCAGCTTCTGTTCGGTCAGTGTCGGGTCACGGCGCACCACGAACAGCTTCACCACCTCGCCCGAATGCACGTCGGGCACACCCACGGCCGCCACTTCCAGCACGCCCGGGCACATCGCCACCACGCCTTCGATCTCGTTCGGATACACGTTGAAGCCCGACACCAAAATCATGTCCTTCTTGCGATCGACGATCTTGGTGTAGCCACGCTCGTCCATCACGCCCACGTCGCCGGTTTTGAAGAAGCCGTCGGCGTACATGACCTTGGCGGTCTCGTCGGGGCGCTTCCAGTAGCCCGCCATGACCTGCGGGCCGCGGATGCAGATTTCGCCCGCCTGGCCTATCGGTAGGTCGCGGCCTTCGTCGTCGCGAATGGCGATTTCAGTGCCCGGAATCGGCAAACCAACGGTGCCCGAAAACTTGTCGGTATCGGTCGGGTTGCAGATGGCCGACGGCGAGGTCTCCGACAGGCCATAGCCTTCGATGATCGGGCACCCCGTCACCTCCAGCCACTTCTTGGCCACCGCCTCCTGCACCGCCATGCCGCCGCCGTTGGCCACGCGCAGGTTGGAGCAGTCGACATCCTTGAATTCGGGATGGTTCAGCAGCGCGTTGTACAACGTATTCACGGCCGGGAACATGTGGAAGCGGTACTGCTTGAGCACCTTGATGAAGCCCGGGATGTCACGCGGATTCGGGATCAGCACGGCCAGCCCGCCCTTGCGCATCGACAGCAGGCAGCACACCGTCAGCGCGAAGATGTGATACAGCGGCAGCGCGGTAATGGTGACGATCTCTTCGTCGGCGGCCAGCATGCGGCCATCGCGGCCGGGCTTGGTGAGCGCCGGATTCATCCACGCTTCGGACTGCAGCACGTTGGCGACGATGTTCCGATGCAGCAGCGTCGCGCCCTTCGACACGCCGGTCGTGCCGCCCGTGTATTGCAGGAAGGCCACGTCGTCGGGGCCGACGGAGGTCGGCTTGAGCGTCTGCTTGGCGCCCTCTTGCAGCGCCGTGTTGAAGCGGATGCAGTTGGGCAGCTCCCACGCCGGCACCATCTTCTTAACGCTGCGCACGACGAAATTGACCAGCATGCCCTTCAGCCCGCCGAGCATGTCGCCCATGCTGGCCACCACGATGTGCTTGACCGGTGTATTGGGCAGCACCTGCTGCAGCGTCGTCGCGAAGTTCTCCAGGATGATGATGGCTTCAGCGCCGCTGTCCTTGAGCTGGTGTTCCAGTTCGCGCGGGGTGTAAAGCGGATTGACGTTGACGACCACATAGCCGGCACGCAGCACGGCGGCCAACGCCACCGGGTACTGCAGCACGTTCGGCATCATCAGCGCGACGCGGGCGCCAGGTGCGAGACCGCGCGATTGCAGCCAGGCCGCCAGTTGGCGCGAGAGCGTATCCAGCTCGCCGTAGGTCAGCACCTTGCCCATGCATTCAAATGCACGGCGGTTGCGGTTCTTCTGGAAAGAATCCTCAAGCAGATGGGCCAGCGATCGGTACTGCGACGCATCGATCTCGGCCGGCACCCCGGCGGGGTACTGCTTCAGCCACGGCTTATCCATGGGTGTGTCTCCTGGCGATTGTCGATTTTTTTCGAATGGTCGTTCGTTTTTTTCGGCATCCTACGCGGATGTCTGTGTCAAAACAACAACTTAGACAGTTCCCTCAGCCGGTCGGCCCTGCTTGAAACTGGTGCAGAAACCGCTGTCGGCATCACTTTTGCGTAATGCCCGCCGACGTCGCCATCGCCGGCGGCGCCAGCAATCGCAGGGCGGCGTCGCGCTGCGGTTTGGGCTCGCGCGCCATCGCTTTGACGTCGGCATAGAAGCGCGCCCAGTCGCCGCCATCACGGTGGTACAGCGCCGTGAACGCCGGCACCCATTCCAGGTAGCTCGCGACGGCCCCCAGATGCGCGTTCGACAGCGGCTGCGCGAACCAACGGTCGTAACCGGTATAACCGCCCCAGCTTGCCTTGAGCTTGGCGTAATCGGCCTGCAGGCTCGCGAAGATGGCGCGTTTTCCGGCGCGCTTCTCGTCGTCCGACACGGGGCTCGCATACAGCGTCTCCAGCCGGTTGCGGTACTCCAGCAGCAGGGCGCGGAATTGTACGCGGCGCGCGTCGTACGTGGCGTATTCCGCGCGAATTTCCGGCGTAGCGGCATCCGCCAGCCAGCGTTCGACGCCAATGGTTTCCACGGCAGTGGCAAACGATTCGTTGAACGCGGTATCGCCCTTGGCGTAGACGACCTGGTGCGCCAGCTCATGAAAAATGAGCCGCGCCAGCTCGCCTTCCGGCAGGCCGACGAAGGTATTGAGCAACGGGTCGTCGAAATAACCCAGTGTGGAATACGCAGGAATGCCGGCCACATCCACGTCCAGGCCTTGGGCGCGCAGGGTGTCGGCGTAGGCCATGGCGGCGTTGCGGTCGTAATACCCGCGATACGTCACGCAGCCGACGACGAGGAAACACCATTCCTTGAGCTTGACCGACAGCTCCGGCGCCGCAAACACGTTCCACACCGCGAACGGACGCTTGAGATTGGCGTAGACCCGATAGCTGCCGTTGTCGGGCAGGCCCAGCTCGCGCGACGCATAGATGCGGATGCTGCGCGCATCCTCCAGGCGTTTGGCGAGCTTGTCGTTGTGAGCCTGCCGGGCGTCGTCGATGGCTTGGTCGATCGACTCGCGCTGCGCCATCAGCGAGAGATGTCCGCTGACGGACTGGTAGTAATAACCGACGGTGTCGCAGCCGGCCAGCAACGCCGAACCGGCAAGCGACAGCGCAAGACACAGCGCGCGTGCGGCCCGCATGATCGCCCCGTCAGGCAGCCTGTGCCAACGGCGCGACCTCGACCAGGCAATCGTAGAAGGTGGGCGCACGGCCCATGTCGGTCAGGCGCTGGCTGGTCAGCTCGTTGGCGTTGGTACCGTCGGGCGCGAGCTTCTTCCACCAGATCGACAGGCCGACGACCACGCCGCGCCGCGCACGGTCGGTCACGCGGGCGCGCGCCTGCATGGTGCCGCGATCGTTGAAGATGCGGACAAGCTCGCCATCGATGACGCCGCGCGCATTCGCATCGTCGGGATGGATGTCGAGATGCGGCTCGCCTTCGGTGTTGCGCAGGCTGTCGACGTTGACGAAGGTGGAGTTCAGGAAGTTGCGCGCCGGCGGCGAGATCATCGACAGCGGATAACGCTTCGCCAGCTCAGGCGTGCTGATCGCCGACTCATGCGGCGGCACATAGCCGGGCAGCGGATCGAGCCCGTCCTTGGCCATCTGCTCGGAATAGAACTCGCAGCGGCCGGACGGCGTGCGATAGCCGCCGCGTGCGAGCGGCGCGGCCGGGTGCGCCAGCTTCTGCCAGCCCTCGCGCTTGAGCGTGGCCCAGTCGATGTGCGCGGCGGCCGGGTCGTCACGGCGCACGGCCTGGCTGGCGATGTCGTCGTCCGAGTCGGCAAAGCAGGCGTCGTTAAAACCCATACGCTTGGCGATGCGGCGGAAGATCTCCGTGTTCGGCAGCGACTGCCCCATGGGCGCAATGGCAGCGTTGTTGGCCAGCACGTAGGTGTGGCCATAGGCCTTGTGCACATCGACGTGTTCGAGCTGCGTGGTGGCGGGCAGGAGGATGTCGGCGTAGTCGGCGGTGTCGGTCTGGAAATGCTCCAGCACCACGGTGAAGAGGTCTTCGCGCGCAAAACCGGCGGCGACCTTGCGCGAGTCCGGCGCCACCGCCACGGGGTTGCTGTTGTAGACGACCACCGCCTCGACCTTGGGGCCGAACGTCGCATCGCCGGCATGCAGCAGCGCATCGCCGATGGTGCTCATGTTGACCGTGCGCGGCAGCGCGGGCCAGCTCGGCAACAGGTCGGGACGCTGCAGCTTGGCATTGTCGATGGGGAAGAAACCGGACGTCGACAGCTGCAGCCCGCCCGCTGCATCGCGCCACGCGCCCACCAGCGACGGCAGGCATGCGACCGCCCGCACGCCCTGCCCGCCGCCATGCGCGCGCTGCATGCCGTAGTTCAGGCGAATGGCCGCGGGCTGCTTGTCGCGCACGACGGTCGTGCCGTACAGCTTGGCGAGCCACTCGATATCCGCAGCGTCCACCCCGCACAGCGTCGCCGCGTATTCCGGCGTGTATTGCTGCGCGCGCTCACGCAGCGCCTCGAAACCGAGCGTGTGATTGGCGATGTAATCGTGGTCGAGCAAATCGTCGCGAATCAACACGTGGATCATCGCCAGCGCCAGCGCCGCATCGGTACCGGGGCGCACCGCCAGATGGCGATGGCACTTCTCGGCCGTCAGCGAGCGATACGGATCGATGGCGACGAGCGTGGCGCCGCGCCGTTTGGCTTCCTGCGCGCGCGTCCAGAAATGCAGGTTCGACGCGATCGGATTGGCGCCCCAGATCAGGATCAGCTTGGCGTCCTGCACGTGCTCGATGTCCATGCCGAGGCTCGCGCCGTACGTGTAGCGCAGCGCAGTCGCCCCGGCCGATGCGCAGATCGTGCGATCCAGCAGCGACGCTCCCAGCTTGTGGAAGAAGCGCGCGGCCATGCTTTCGCCCTGCACCAGGCCCATCGTCCCGGCGTAGCTGTACGGAAGGATGGCTTCGGGGTTGCGCGCAGCAATGTCGCCCAGGCGCGTGGCGATGGTGTCGATGGCCTCATCCCACGAAATCGGTTCGAACTTGCCCTCGCCCTTGGCGCCCACACGCTTCATTGGTGTCAACAGGCGGTTGGGGTGGTACGTGCGTTCTGCATACCGATTGACCTTGGTGCACAGCACGCCGGCGGTGGTCGGGTGGTCCGGGTCGCCCTGTACGCGGGTGGCGCGGCCGTCCTCGACGGTGACAAGCAAGGCGCAGGTGTCGGGGCAGTCGTGCGGGCAGGCAGCACGGATGACTTGGGTGGACATCAGGGGGCTCCGGAGTGGGTGGCGGCGGGTGCATGTCGGTGTCGTCGCACCACCGCAAGTATCCGGAAATTGTAATCGCCCGCTAGGGGCTTCGCAGCGGCGTGGAACCGCGCGTGACCAGGCGCCCAGTCAGCAGCACGCGGCGCGTCGGCAAGGTGGGTTGCGCGAGGCGCTCCTGCAGCATCGCCATCGCCATCCGGCCGATGTCGTACACCGGCTGCTCGATCACGGTGATGCCCGGGCCGGCGAGTTCGGTCCAGGGCTCGTTATCAAAGCCCGCCACAGCGATGTCACGCGGTACGTCGAGCGACAGCCGCCGCAACGCACGCAGCACGCCGAGCAGCGATTGCGCGTTACTCGCGACCAGCGCGTCGGGGCGATCAGGTTCCGCGCCGGACAGCCACGCCAGCGTCTCGGCCTCCGCGGCCTCGGCGGTCGGCAGGATGAAGCGTGCCTCGGCGGTGATGCCGTGGCGTGCCAGCGCCGTCGCGAATCCGGCCTGACGCTCAGCGCCCGTGCTGCTCGTCCGCCCGAACAGGCCGCCGATACGCCGGTACCCCTGCGCGGCGAGGTGCTCGGCCAGCGCTTGCGCCGCCTGCTGGTTGTCGAGCACGACGGCATCGGTGCCGCATGTCGGGCCGGCACGGTCGATCAGCACGACCGGGTAGCCAAGGTCCACGGGTTGCTGCGCTTCGGCAATGCCGCGCGTCGGCGAGAGGATCACGCCAGTCACGCGCTCCTCTTCCATCAGGCGCAGGTACATCGCCTCCTTCTCCGGGTCTTCGTCGGAATTGCAGAGGATGACGCGCAGGCCAGCCGCGTAGGCCGCGTCTTCCACCGCCCGGCTGACGCTGGTGAAGAACGGATTGCGGATGTCGGAGACGATCAGCCCGACGGTCTGGGCCTGCTGCGAGCGCAGCCGCCGCGCCGACAGGTTCGGCCGATACCCGGACGCCGCCACCGCCGCATCGACGCGCCGGCGCAGTTCCGCGCTCACGGGGCCGCCGGCGAGCGCGCGCGACACGGTTGCCACCGACACCCCCGCCGCCGCTGCCACGTCCTTGATTCGAACCGTCATGCTGAAATCGTTTCCATTGAAATCGTCATCATATCCAATGACCGCATCGTCACCAACGCCTCGGTCGCCTAGGGAAAACCCCGTAAATACCGGAATAGACGTCACTTTGTGTGGCATCGCACATTGACACTCCAACTGTAATCGATTTCAATTCGCGATCATCGACGACACGCATGCCGGGCCTTGGAGCACGGCAGCCGCAGGAGACCCGCCGCATGGCTTCCGCCCTGATCTGCGCCGAACGCATCCGTCTGCAGCAACGCGCCACCGACAAGGAAAGCGCCATCCGCGCCGCCGGCCAATTGCTGGCCGACGCCGGCTGCATCGACCCGGCCTATATCGACAGCCTTCTGCGCCGCGAGACCGTGGCCAACACGTTTCTCGGCCACGGCGTCGCCATTCCGCACGGCATGGGCGAGGACCGTCACCTGATCCGCCAGACCGGCATTGCGGTTCTGCAGTTTCCGGATGGACTGGAATGGCACCCGGGCCAGACGACGCACCTCGTGTTTGCCATCGCCGCGCAGTCGGACGAGCACATCACGCTGCTGCGCCGGCTGACGCGGCTGCTGAATGACGACACGCGCCTGCGGCAGCTCTTCACTACGCAGAATGCTGAAGAGCTTGTTGCCGCCCTCTCCAGCGACGCGCCCGCGCCCGCCGCCGGCACACCAGGCACCGACCTCGCCGAGCAACGCAACTTGACGCTGGAATACCCGAGCGGCCTGCACGCCCGTCCGGCCGCGCAGTGGGTGGAAACCGCGCGTCGCTTTGCCGCGCGGGTGCAAGTCCGCCATGGCGACGAAACCGCCGATGCAAAGAATCTCGTGGCGTTGCTGCAATTGGGGCTGGCGGCCGGCGCCAAGCTCATCGTTTCTGCGGAAGGCCCGGACGCCGGCATGGCGCTGGACGCCCTGCAACGAACCATCCGCGGCCTGACGGCGCAGGAACGCGCCCAGGCGGCGCGCGACACGCAGGCGGCCCGCACGCGCCAGACCGCGCACGGCTGGCAAGCCGACACGGCGCTGCCCGCCATCGGCGGCATTGCGGCGAGCCCCGGCTTGGCGATCGGCCCCATCCACGTTTTGCAGCACGGCGCGTCGACCGTGCCCGATCACCCCGTCGCACTGACCACCGGCGGCGATCTGCTGGACGAGGCGCTGGCCAGCACGCGCGCCGAGCTGCAAGCGCTGGCACGCGACACCGCCGCCCGTCTGGGCGAAGCCGAAGCGGGCATCTTCAAGGCGCAGGCCGAACTGCTGGGCGACACCGATCTCATGACGCTGACGTGCCAGGCGATGGTCGAAGGCCACGGCGTGGCGTGGTCGTGGCATCAGGCCGTCGAGCGCTTGGCCGAGCGGCTGGGCGCGCTCGGTAATCCGCTGCTGGCCGCGCGCGCGGCCGACCTGCGCGACGTGGGACGACGCGTGCTCGGCCATATCGATCCGTCGCTGCGCAGTGCGGCGCAAACGCTGCCCGACACGCCCTGCATCCTGGTGGCGGCGGACCTGTCGCCTTCGGATACGGCGGCGCTGGATACGCGACGCATCATCGGCATCGTCACGGCGCAAGGCGGTCCGACCTCGCACACGGCCATCCTGACGCGCACGCTGGGCATCCCGGCCGTCGTGGCCGCCGGCCCGGCCGTGCTCGATGTGGCGACGGGCACGCAGGCCATCATCGACGGCACGGGCGGCCGTCTGGTGCTCGATCCCGATGACGCCAGCATCGCGAGCGCCCGCGCATGGCTGCAGGAAGACGCCGCGCGCACGCAGCGTGAGGAGGCGGAGCGAGGCCTGCCCGCGCGCACGCGCGACGGCCACGCGGTGGAGATCGCCGCCAACGTCAACCTGCCGGCACAAGCGGTCGAAGCGCTCACGCTCGGTGCGGAAGGCGTCGGCCTGATGCGCACCGAATTCCTGTTCCTCGAACGCGACCACGCGCCGGACGAAGACACGCAATACGCGGTCTACGCCGACATGCTCAAAGCCCTTGGCGGCCGTCCGCTGATCGTGCGCACGCTGGATATCGGCGGCGACAAGCAGGTCCCGCATCTGAACCTGCCCACGGAAGAGAACCCGTTCCTGGGCGTGCGCGGTGCGCGCCTGCTGCTGCGCCGCCCCGACCTCATGGAGCCGCAACTGCGCGCGCTCTATCGGGCCGCCCGTGATGCCGGAAATACCGGCGATAGCGCGGCGCTGTCGATCATGTTCCCGATGATCACGTCATTGGAGGAGGTGACCGCCTTGCGCGCCGCCTGCGAACGCATCCGCGCAGAACTCGACGCGCCGTCGCTGCCGCTGGGCATCATGGTGGAGGTGCCCGCCGCTGCACTGCTAGCCGATCGGCTGGCCGAGCACGTCGACTTCTTCTCCATCGGAACGAACGACCTCACGCAATACACGCTGGCGATCGACCGCCAGCATCCCGACCTCGCCGCCGAGGCCGACAGTCTGCATCCGAGCGTGCTGCGTCTGATTCAGCAGACGGTGCAAGGCGCCGCCCGCCACGGCAAGGCGCCGCCCGCCACGGGCGCTGGGTCGGCGTATGCGGCGGGCTGGCCGGAGACCCGTTCGGCGCGCTGCTGCTGACGGGGCTCGGCGTGCACGAGTTGTCGATGAGCCCGCGCGATATTGCGCCGGTCAAGGCGCGGTTGCGCGAGGTGCACCTCCGCGCGCTATCGCAGCTCGCAGAACGCGCGCTGGCCTGCGCTTCCGCTCAAGAGGTGCGCGCCCTGGAAACCGCCTTCCCGATGCAGGCCAGTGGCGAGGAGAAGGCCGCATGAGCCGCCCGTCGCACATCGTCACCGTCACGCTCAACCCGGCCATCGACATGACCGTCGGGCTGGAGCGCCTCGAACGCGGCCGCGTCAACATCGGCCGCAGCGTCACGCAACAAGCCGGCGGCAAGGGCGTCAACGTCGCAGCCTGCCTCGCCGACTGGCAGGTGCCGGTCATCGCAACGGGCCTCCTCGGCGACGCCAATGCTGAACTGTTCGAGGCGCTGTTTGCGCGCAAGGGCGTGGTCGACGGCTTCTGCCGCGTGCCCGGCACCAATCGCACCAACATCAAGATCAGCGACCAGGCAGACGGGCAGACCACCGACATCAATCTACCCGGCATTGACGCCACGCCCGCCGACTTCGACGCGCTGTGCGAACGCATTGACGCGCTCTCCGACATTGCGGGCGCGGCGCTGTGCGGCAGCCTGGCCGGAGGCTTGCCGCCGGATGCCTACGTAACATTGCTGGCGCTGCTGAACCGCCGCCGCATACCCACGTTGCTCGACACCAGCGGCGCCCCGCTCGCGCAGGTCCTTGCCGCACCACGCGACGCGCTGCCGACGGCCATCAAGCCCAACCGGCACGAGCTGGAGCTGTGGGCCGGTGCATCGCTGCCCACGCTCGCTGAGACAGTGGACGTGGCACGCGCCATCCACGCGCGTGGCGTGAAGCAGGTCATCGTGTCGCTCGGCGAAGACGGCGCGCTGTTCGTCACGGCAGACGGCACATGGCAAGCGAGCCTTCCGCCTGTGCGCGCCGCCAGTACCGTCGGCGCGGGTGACGCCATGGTGGCCGGCGTGCTGGCCGGCTGGCACGCCGGTGCCGGCATGGAAGAGACCGTGCGCCTTTCGGTGGCCTTTGCCGCGTGCAAGCTGCAGCGCCTGGGGCCGCACCTCCCCGCCCCAGCCGAAGTGCGCGAACGCGCCGCCGCCGTCCAGATGCAGCGCGTGGCCTGACGCCCCGACCATCGCATCGCCACACGCTCAACGCATTCAAGGAGCCGATCATGGCAAACCTGCTGGCAATTCTCGGTGCGGACGGCCGCACCACCCGCGCGATGCTCGCCGGCGCGGCCCTGCGCCACGCGGCGCGCGAATCCGGCTGCAAGCTCGACGTCGACGTGCGCGGCCCGGAGACGGCCTCGGTCGTCGACACGGCGGCGCTGGCCACCGCCGAGGCCGTCGTCTGGGCGGGCCTGTCGCCCGATGCGGCCGCTCGTCACGCCAATCCGCGCACGCTGGAAGTCACGCTCGACGAGGTGTTGGCCGACGCGCAGGCGGTGCTGGCCCGCGTGATGCAGAACACCTCACCCGCGCCGGAATCGGGTGTGCAAGCTCGGCGCATTGTCGCCATCACGTCGTGCCCGACCGGCATCGCGCACACCTTCATGGCCGCCGAGGCGCTCACGCAGGCCGCCGGCGCGCTCGGTCACACGATCCACGTGGAGACGCAGGGCTCGGTTGGCGCACAGAACACGCTGTCGGCCGACGCCATTGCAAGTGCGGATCTCGTGCTGATCGCCGCAGATACGCAGGTGGACCTGTCGCGCTTTGCCGGCAAGCGCGTCTTCCGCGCCGGCACCAAAGCTGCCATCCATGACGGGCAGGCGCTGATCCGCCGCGCCTTCGACGAGGCCTCCGTAGAAAGCTCCGGGGCGGCGCAATCGACGCTCACCGCGGCCGCCGCTGCAGAACAACAACGCACCGGCCCGTACAAGCACCTGATGACCGGCGTGTCATTCATGCTGCCCTTCGTGGTGGCGGGGGGCATCCTGATTGCGCTGGCGTTTGCCCTCGGCGGCATCTACGTGACGGACGCCTCGGCCAGTCACACGCTGGGCGGCGCGCTGTTCCAGATCGGGGCCAAGTCGGCGTTTGCCTTGATGGTGCCCGTGCTCGCCGGATACATCGCGTATTCGATCGCCAGCCGGCCGGGCATCGCACCGGGGATGGTCGGAGGCATGCTGGCCGCGAGCCTGGGGGCCGGGTTTCTCGGTGGCATCGTCGCCGGGTTCGTCGCTGGCTATGGCACCGAGGCGCTCAACCGTTGGCTGAAGCTGCCGCGCAACCTGGAAGGGCTGAAACCGGTGCTGATCCTGCCGGTGCTCGGCTGCCTGCTGACGGGCCTGGTGATGCTGTATGTGGTGGGCGCGCCGGTTGCCGCACTGCTCGCGTCGCTCACGAGCTGGCTCCGTGGCATGCAAGGCGCCAATGCGGTCCCGCTGGGCGCTCTGCTGGGCGGCATGATGGCCTTCGACATGGGCGGCCCCATCAACAAGGCGGCGTATGCCTTCAGCACCGGGCTGATCGGCGCGCAGGTCTATACGCCCATGGCAGCCACGATGGCCGCGGGCATGACGCCGCCGCTGGGCATCGCGCTGGCGGCATGGCTGTTCCCGTCGCGGTTCACGCGCGACGAACGCCAGGCGGCGCGCGCCACCGCCGTGCTCGGCCTCGCGTTCATCAGCGAGGGGGCGATCCCGTATGCCGCGCGCGACCCGTTCCGCGTAATTCCCGCGCTCGTGGCGGGCTCAGCGTGCGCGGGTGCCATGTCGATGCTGTTCGGGGTGGAACTGCGCGTGCCGCACGGCGGGGCCTTCGTGCTGCCGATCCCGAATGCGGTGACGCACCTGGGCGGCTACGTGGCGGCGCTGGTTGCCGGCACCGTCGTCACCGCCGTGCTGCTGGCGGTGATGAAGCGACGGGTGGCCGAAGGCGCCTGAAATGCCCCCCCATGTGAAGGAAAGCGAGCACATCGCGCGCCTTCTCTGTCTCAAAAAGGCTCAAAAGCGACGCAACCCGCCCGATTCTGTTTGCCTCCCCTGCCCGTTTAGCTATGATGCCGGGCAAATCAACTCTCGGGGGAGAGCAATGCAATCTCGCAGAATCACCGGGCTGCTGGCCATGTTCGCAGCGGGCATCGTCGGCATGGCTTCCGGCGGCGCGCACGCCGAGACGGGCGTAACCAACGACGCAATCATCGTCGGCCAATCCGCGCCGATGAGTGGCCCGGCGGCACAGCTCGGTCAGCAGATGAACCGCGGCGCCCAGCTTTACTTCAACGCCGTCAATGCAGCAGGCGGCGTCAACGGTCGCAAGATCGAGCTGAAGGTGCTCGACGATTTCTACGAACCCGATGCCACAGCCCGCAACACCAAGACGCTCATCGAAGACACCAAGGTGTTCGCGCTGTTCGGCTACGTCGGTACGCCGACCAGCCTGGCGGCGCTGAAGATCGCCAATCCGGCGGGCGTGCCTTTCTTTGCGCCGTACTCCGGCGCCTCGGCGCTGCGCGAGCCGTTCGCGCGCAATGTGTTCCACGTGCGCGCCAGCTACAACGATGAAACCGCCGCCATCGTCCAGCAGATCCACACCACGGGCCTCAAGCGCATTGCCGTGGTCTATAACGACGACGCCTACGGCAAGGCGGGCCTCGACGGTATTCAGCGCGCACTCAAATTGCCGGCAAACCAGGGAGTGACGCTCGTGGCGCAAGCCAGCGTCGTCCGGAATACGACCGACGTGAAGAGTTCGATTGCCACCGTGCTGGCGCAAAAGCCGGACGCGGTTGTCGTCATCAGCGCGTACCAGACCGTGGCCGCCCTCGTGAAGGGCGCGCAAGACCAGGGCTATGCGGGCCAGTTCTACAACGTGTCGTTTGTCGGCACCAAGGCGCTGGCCAATGCACTCGGCAAGGCTGGTGGCGGCGTGATCATCTCTCAAGTGATGCCGTATCCGTATAGCGGTGCATCGCCCGTCGTGCGCGATTACCAAAAGCTGCTCAAATCGGATGGCATTACCGATTTCGACTACGGCAGCATCGAGGGCTACGTCGCTGCGCGCGTCTTTGTCGAAGGTCTCAAGCGCGCCGGCCGCGACCTGACGCGCGAGAAGTTCATCGGGGCGCTGGAGTCGATGGGCAACTACGACGTGGGCGGCTTCAACGTGAACTTCTCGCCGTCCAACCACGTGGGCTCCAAGTTCGTTGAGATGACGATCATCAACTCGAACGGCCAAGTGATCCGCTGATCTCACATCGCCGCAAAGAAAGCCGGGCCAAGTGCCCGGTTTTTTTCGTTCACGCCGGCTGCAACTGCGGCTGCCGTTGCGCGAGCCGCCGCATGAAGGCTTCGCACTGCGCGATCTGCGCGAGTTCGATGTACTCGTTCGGCTTGTGCGCCTGCTCGATATTGCCCGGACCGCACACCACGGTCGGAATGCCAGCGCGCGAGAACAATCCCGCTTCCGTCCCATAGTCGACCTTGCCGACCATGCCCCGGCTATCGGCCAACGCTTGCGCCAGCGACACCAGCTGGTGCGACGGCGCAATCGACAGGCCGGGCGTGTTGGCCTTCATGGCGAAGCTGATGTCAGCGTCGGCGGAAACTTCACGCATTTGCGGCAGCAGCGTCTGCCGCGCATAGCGTTCGACTTCGCCGAAGAGCCAATCCGGATCGGTGCCCGGCAGATAGCGGAAATCGAAGGTGAACTCGCAATCGCGCGGCACCACGTTGGTAGCAATACCGCCCTTGATCGTGCCCGTGTTCAACGTCGTATGCGGCACGACAAAGGCGACATCGCGCGCCTCTTCTGCCGCCAGACGCGCGGCCAGCGATCGGATATGCGCGATCAGCAGTGCCGCAAACTCGATCGCATTCACGCCCTGCGGTGTCAGTGCCGAATGCGCTTCCTTGCCGCGCACGCAGCATCGGTATTCGCGCTTGCCCTTGTGGGCAATGATGGCGCGCATCGACGTAGGCTCTCCGACGATGCAACCGGCCGGCTGAATGCCGCTGGCCTCCAGATCACGCAGCAGGCTGCGCACGCCCACACAGCCGATCTCTTCGTCGTACGACAGCGAGAGATGGAAGCTGGCGTCTCCCTCCGCCGCCATGAACGCGGGCACGTTGGCAAGCGCCACGGCAATGAAGCTTTTCATGTCGGCCGTGCCGCGCCCGTATAGGCGGCCGTCGCGGATCTGCGCGTCGAACGGGTTCGCATCCCACGGTTGGCCATCGACGGGCACCACATCGGTATGCCCCGACAGCACGAGCCCCGGTTTTCGGCCCGGCGACAGCGTCGCAAACAGATTCGCCTTCCCCCCCGTCGCGTCATACGTGAGCCGGCATTCCGCCCCCTGAGCGCGCAAGCGATCGCGCACCCATTCGATCAATCCGAGGTTCGAATTGCGGCTGACTGTATCGAACGCCACCAGCGTGCGAATCAATTGCAGAACTTCGTCGGAAGGTTGCGATGCGGCAGCGATAACGTCGGCGGACATGATGGGCTCTGTTCGGTCACCTGGTGCTTAGAGAACCGCGACGGGAAGCTGGGAAGGTGGCGCGGTCGACTGGCGAAGCTCCAGTGTAGGCGTTTCGGCGGTTCGGCTCCTGCTGTAAGCGAAACCGCACAGGCCATGGCGTGAAGAATCCATACAAGACTGCATGGACGGATCGAGCAATTGGTTGATGGCGGGCCGGAAACCGCCCTTCGGCGTATCATCGAACGTGACTCCGAACTTTCAGCCAGAACACGAGCATCCTCATGAAGCTGATCCCAGAAATCCAAGCCGCGCAGCCCGAGATCCAGGCGCTGCGACGCGATATTCACGCGCATCCCGAACTCTGCTTCGAAGAGCAACGCACCTCCGATCTGGTCGCCGCCAAGCTTGCCGAATGGGGCATCGAAGTACATCGCGGCCTGGGTAAGACCGGGCTGGTCGGCGTTATCCGTAACGGTGAGGGCAAGAGCATCGGCCTGCGCGCCGATATGGATGCGTTACCGCTCGCCGAGGCCAACCAGTTCGAGCATCGCTCCAAGCACGACGGCAAGATGCACGCGTGCGGCCATGACGGCCACACGGCAATGCTGCTCGGCGCGGCGCATTACTTGTCCAAGCACCGCAATTTCAGCGGTACCGTGAACCTGATCTTCCAGCCCGCCGAAGAAGGCGGCGGCGGCGCACGCGAGATGATCAAGGACGGCCTGTTCGATCGATTCCCATGCGACGCCGTCTTCGGCCTGCACAACTGGCCGGGCGTTCCGGTCGGCGCATTCGGGACGCGGGCCGGCGCATTGATGGCGTCGAGCAACGAATTCCGCATCACGATCAAAGGCAAAGGGGCGCACGCAGCGCTACCGCACAACGGCAACGACCCGGTGTTTGTCGGCGCTCAGGTGGTCTCGGCGCTGCAAGGCATCATCACGCGCAACAAACGCCCGATCGACACCGCGGTCCTCTCCGTCACTCAGTTCCATGCCGGCGATGCGACCAACATCATCCCGAACGAAGCCTGGATCGGCGGCACGGTACGCACCTTCTCCACAGAAGTCCTCGACCTGATCGAGCGCCGCATGGAAGAAGTCTCTAAGGGCATCGCCGCCGCATACGATTGCACGGTCGACTTCGTCTTCCACCGCAACTATCCGCCGACCGTGAACACGGAAACTGAAACGCAGTTCGCGGCAGCAGTCATGCGTGAGCTCGTCGGGGCGGATAACGTGGAAGCCAATATCGATCCGACCATGGGCGCCGAAGATTTCTCGTTCATGCTGATCGAGAGACCGGGCTGCTTCGCCTTCATCGGCAATGGCGATGGTGATCACCGCGAGCAAGGCCACGGTCTGGGGCCATGCATGCTGCACAATCCAAGCTACGATTTCAATGACGAGTTGCTGCCGCTGGGCGCAACATACTGGGTTCGCCTCGCCGAGAAATTCTTGGCACGTAGCTAGTCAGTCGCTCGCATCAGCGCAAAAGCCTCCGAATGGAG
>NZ_VOSS01000070.1 GCF_007997035.1 Ralstonia sp. TCR112
GCCGAACCTGACGCTGCCGAACAATGCCCTGTACCGCATCATCAGCGACCCGGGCAGCAGCGTGCTGGTCGAAACCGACCCGCGCTTCACCAACTTCCGCCAGTGGACATCGAGCGACACCATGCTGTCGCAGTTCCGCAATGACCCGGGCGCCACGCTCAAGCGCATTGGCGACGGCTTCTACGAGCAGCAACTGATTCAGCAGCAAATCGTCCGGGCCACGGGGCAACGCTTCATTGGCGACTACACCAGCAACGAAGACGAGTACAAGGCGTTGCTGGCCAACGGCACTGCTGCGGGCAAGGCGTTTGGTTTGAACGTTGGCACGGCGCTGACCGAAGCCCAGATGGCGCAGCTCACCAGCGACATCGTCTGGCTGGTCAAGCAGACCGTGACGCTGGCGGATGGCAGCAAGCAGGAGGTGCTGGTGCCACAGGTCTACCTGCGCGCCAAGGACACCGACATCACTGGTGGCGGTACGTTGATGGCGGGTAACAACGTCAGCTTCAACGCCAAGGGCGACGCAACGAACAGCGGCACCATCGCCAGCCGCAACGTAACGGTGGTCACCGCGGACAACATCGTCAACACCGGCACGCTGGCAG
>NZ_VOSS01000071.1 GCF_007997035.1 Ralstonia sp. TCR112
TCGCGACGTGAACCTGAATGCTGGCCAGAGTGGCCAGAGCGTGCGCGACGAGCACTTCCAGTCGGAAAAGGGCTTCCTCTCCAGTAAGACTACGCACACCATCGATGCGGCGAGTCAGACGAATGCCATCGGCACCACGCTGTCAGGCGACACTGTTAACGTCCTGGCTGGCCACGATATCAACGTCAAGGGCAGCAACGTTGCCGCTACGCAAGACGTATCGTTGATGGCCAAGAACAACGTCAACATCGAATCGGCCACGGCATCGAGCAGCGAATCGCACTACCGCAAGGAGACGCAAAGCGGCTTGATGGGCTCCGGTGGTGCCGGCTTCATGGTCGGTAGCCGTATGCAAAGCGAGGACGATCAGACGGCGAAGACGACAGCCGTGGCGTCCACGATTGGGTCAACCAATGGCAATGTAAGCATCGCAGCGGGCAATCAATATCGCCAAGTTGGCAGCAACGTGATTGCAATGCAAGGCGACGTGGACATCCTCGCCAAGAAAGTCGACATCACTGAAGCGCGTGAAACGGGCCACAGCAGTCAGGAGAGCCGGTTCGAGCAGTCCGGGTTGACGGTAGCGGTGAGTTCACCGGTGATCGCGGCAATGCAAACGGCTTCGCAGATGGGAGATGCAGCAAGCCAAACGTCGGATGCCCGCATGAAGGTGCTGGCGGGTGGCGCAACCGCGCTGGCAGGCAAGAACGCGATCGATGCGGTAGCGAAGGACCCGCAATCGGCAGGCG
>NZ_VOSS01000072.1 GCF_007997035.1 Ralstonia sp. TCR112
GCCGTCACACGCCGTTCTTCAACAACTACCGTCCGCAGTTCTATTTCCGTACGACGGACGTGACTGGCTCGATCGAGCTGCCGGCCGACAAGGAAATGGTCATGCCGGGCGACAACGTGTCGATCACCGTCAAGCTGATCGCCCCGATCGCCATGGAAGAAGGCCTGCGCTTCGCCATCCGTGAAGGCGGCCGTACCGTCGGCGCCGGCGTCGTCGCTAAGATCATCGAGTAAGTGCTGTAACTCTTCCGTGCGGCTGCCAACCGGCCGCACGTGAAGTGCCAGAGTGGGGTTGACCGAATGGCAACCCCAAAGCTGTTTTAGGGGTATAGCTCAACTGGCAGAGCGTCGGTCTCCAAAACCGAAGGTTGGGGGTTCGATTCCCTCTGCCCCTGCCAATTCATCAGCCGCGTCGCGCAGGAAAACGCGCCACGCGGCTTAGTCTCGTTTGGGAAACATGGCCAATCCGAACGTCGAAACCGTCAACACCGCCAGCGGCAAATGGCTGCTGGTCTTGGCGTTCCTGCTGCTGGTTGCTGGGGTGATCGGTTTTTACTTGCTGGCGCAACAGCCAAGCTATGTCCGTGCTGCCTCGTTGATCGGTGGGCTGGTGCTGGGCGCGGGCGTGCGCTGGTGTCCGCACCTGGGCAAGGTTTCATCGAGTTCGCGCGCGAGTCCTATCGCGAAGTTCGCAAGGTGGTGTGGCCGACGCGCAAGGAAGCCGGGCAGATGACCGGTCTGGTGTTCGCGTTCGTCGTGATCATGGCCTTGTTCCTGTGGTCTGCGGACAAGCTCATCGAGTGGGTAATTTTCTCCCTCGTGCTGGGCTGGAAATAATCGGGTGAAGCCATGACGGATAACGTAGCGAACGACACGTCCACGGATTCGTCCGCACCGGCCTCGAAGAAGCGCTGGTATGTCGTGCATGCCTATTCGGGCATGGAAAAAAGCGTGCAACGCGCGCTGCAGGAGCGCATCGAGCGCGAAGGCCTGCAACATCTGTTCGGTCAGATTCTTGTGCCGTCGGAAGAGGTGATGGAGAGCAAGAGCGGTCGCAAGACCGTGACTGAGCGTCGCCTGTTCCCCGGCTACGTCTTTGTCGAAATGGAGATGACTGACGAGACCTGGCACTTGGTGAAGAACACTTCCAAGGTGACTGGTTTCATTGGTGGTACGGGCAATCGTCCGTCGCCGATTTCCAAGAGCGAAGTCGACAAGATCATGGCCCAGATCCAGGAAGGGGTCGAAAAGCCGCGGCCCAAGACGCTGTTCGAAGTGGGCGAAATGGTGCGCGTGAAGGAAGGCCCGTTCACCGACTTCAACGGCAACGTCGAAGAAGTGAACTACGAGAAATCGCGTCTGCGCGTTTCCGTGACGATCTTCGGGCGTGCGACACCGGTTGAACTCGAGTTCGGTCAGGTCGAGAAGGTTTAAGAAATTCGGTGCGGTGGCGCAAGCCACTGCGCCAATCGCTCGGTCCGTTGGACCCGGCGGGCAACGGTGGCAAAGCCACCTGCGCCAACAGAGGAGCGTCGGCCTTGCGCCGGTGCGTTACCACTCAACAGGATTGCCATAGTTGTTGAGCTAGGCAATCCGGATTGGAGTCAAGATGGCCAAGAAAATCATTGGCTTTATCAAGCTGCAAATTCCGGCTGGTAAAGCAAATCCGTCCCCGCCCGTCGGCCCGGCCCTGGGTCAGCGCGGTCTGAACATCATGGAGTTCTGCAAGGCGTTCAACGCGCAGACTCAGGGTATGGAACCGGGCCTGCCGGTGCCGGTGGTGATCACCGCCTTCGCCGACAAGAGCTTCACCTTCGTGATGAAGTCGCCGCCGGCGACCGTGCTCATCAAGAAGGCTGCCGGTATCCAGAAGGGTTCCGCCAAGCCGCATACCGACAAGGTTGGCAAGATCACCCGCGCTCAGGCAGAAGAAATCGCCAAGGCGAAGAACGCTGACCTTACCGCAGCTGATCTGGACGCCGCCGTGCGTACGATCGCCGGTAGCGCCCGTTCGATGGGTATCACGGTGGAGGGCCTGTAATCATGGCAAAGATTTCGAAGCGTGCGGCCGCGAACAAGGCCAAGGTCGAACGTACCAAGTTCTACCCGATCGACGAAGCGCTGAGCCTCGTTAAGGAATGCGCCAGCGCCAAGTTCGATGAGTCCATCGACGTGGCTGTGCAACTGGGCATCGATGCGAAGAAGTCGGACCAAGTCGTTCGTGGTTCGGTGGTGCTGCCCGCCGGTACCGGCAAGTCGGTGCGCGTGGCCGTGTTCGCCCAAGGCGACAAGGCTGAGCAAGCCAAGGCCGCTGGCGCCGAGATCGTCGGCATGGAAGACCTCGCCGAGCAGATCAAGGCCGGCAAGATGGACTTCGACGTCGTGATCGCTTCGCCGGACACGATGCGCGTGGTGGGTACGCTGGGTCAGATCCTGGGTCCGCGTGGCCTGATGCCGAACCCGAAGGTCGGCACCGTGACGCCGGACGTTGCCACGGCCGTGAAGAACGCCAAGGCTGGTCAGGTGCAGTTCCGTGTCGACAAGGCCGGTATCGTCCACGCCACCATCGGCCGCCGCTCGTTCGAGCCGGCAGCGCTGAAGAGCAATCTGGCTGCACTGCTGGACGCATTGACCAAGGCTAAGCCGGCATCGAGCAAGGGCGTGTACCTGCGCAAAGTCGCCGTCTCGTCGACGATGGGTGTTGGCGTGCGTGTTGACCAGGCGACCCTGGCTGCCTGATCGCTCTCGATCATCCGCACCGGGTGGCCCGATAACCATCCTGGTGTTAGCAGTTTTCTCTCGCGTGGTTTCGGCCACGCAAGCCCTTGAAGCTTGAGGGACAAGACTTTGGGCAGTGGCAGACGCTTGTGCAAGCAGGCTGACGCCGCTGGTTATCAAAGACCGTTGGCGGTGTGGGGCTCCTTGGAGCCCACACCTTAATCGCGGGCTACTCCGGAAACGGAGGCGGACTTCAGCCAACGCAGATGGCGCCCCCGAAGGGAATGAGTGACTTTGGTATTGCCGAAGTGATTTGTGCCAATCGGACGCCGTACTTTTGGACTGACCGAGGTGACCGCAGTGACTGCGCAAACCGAAGTCGTTTTGGAGCTTAACCGTGGCACTCAATCTCGAAGATAAGAAGGCCGTCGTGGCCGAGGTAACGGCGCAAGTCGCCAAGGCCTCGACCATCGTCGTCGCCGAATATCGCGGTATCACGGTTGGCGATCTGACCAAGCTGCGCGCGCAAGCGCGCCAGCAAGGCGTCTACTTGCGCGTTCTAAAGAACACGCTGGCACGCCGCGCTGTTGAAGGCACGCCGTTTGCCGAACTCGCCGAGCAACTGACCGGCCCGCTGATCTACGGTATTTCCGAAGATGCAGTGGCCCCGGCCAAGGTGCTGAACGATTTCGCCAAGGGCAATGACAAGCTGGTGCTGCGCGCCGGTTCGTACGATGGCAAGGTTCTCGATGTCAACGCCGTGAAGGCGCTGGCGACGATCCCGAGCCGCGAAGAACTGCTCAGCAAGCTGCTGTTCGTCATGCAGGCGCCGGTGTCGGGCTTTGCCCGCGCCCTGGGTGCCCTGGCTGCCAAGCAAGGCGAAGGCGAGGCTGCAGCGGCCTAATTGGCTGCAGCACCGCGTACAGATCGCACGATCGATACCGAATCACATTCTGGAGTTATTCAAATGGCAATCACCAAAGACGACATCCTGGAAGCCGTTGGCGCGATGTCCGTGATGGAACTGAACGACCTGGTCAAGGCGTTCGAAGAGAAGTTTGGCGTGTCGGCTGCTGCCGTGGCCGTGGCCGGTCCGGCTGCTGCTGGTGGCGCTGCTGCTGCTGAAGAGCAAACCGAATTCACCGTGACGCTGAAGAGCGCCGGCGCGAACAAGGTTGGCGTCATCAAGGCCGTGCGTGAAATCACCGGCCTGGGCCTGAAGGAAGCCAAGGACCTGGTCGATGGCGCCCCGAAGCCCGTGAAGGAAGGCGTCGACAAGAAGACCGCCGACGAGCTGGTGAAGAAGCTGGTGGAAGCCGGCGCGGAAGCCGAAGCCAAGTAAGTGCAGGTCTCGCGTGCCGCACTTGGTACGCGATAGAGGCTGGCAAAGGGAGATTTCCCGGCGCCAGCCTTTTTGCGCTTGTGGGACCGGTTGTAGAGCGATCCCGCAATCACGCTGTAAGTGTTGTTGAAGTCTCTTTGCTGGATTTTCCGGCAGCCGGCCCGGACAAGGCCAGCAGAGGCCAAACATCAGTGGCACACTAGGCAGTTCGCAGTCCGCTGATGTTTGTCTTCTGAACCGACTGCAGAAGGCAAGTTTGGTCGGGTACTCCCCCGTCCGTAGCATGGGCTCCATGGGCCCATGTGCGGATGGCGCGCGCAGTGCCGTCAGCCAGAGGTTGGTAGCGGCCAACCGCCAAATCCCGTCACCAGTCGCTGAACACCTCAAGTGTCAGGCGTGCCTTATCGCCTTAAGTCCGTCGCGCGCACTTGCGATGATTCGGAGATCCCATGGCGTACAGCTTTACCGAGAAAAAGCGTATTCGCAAGAGTTTCGCGAAACGCGCAACGGTTCATCAGGTTCCCTTCCTGCTTGCCACCCAGATTCAATCGTATGCCCAGTTCTTGCAGGAGAACACTCCTGTTGCACAACGCAAGAGCGAAGGTCTGCAAGCGGCGTTCAACGCCATTTTCCCCATCGTGTCGCACAATGGTCTGGCACGCATGGAGTTCGTGTCGTACCACCTGTCCAACCCGCCGTTTGACGTCAAGGAATGTCAGCAGCGTGGTCTGACCTTCCACTCGGCGCTGCGCGCAAAAGTGCGCTTGATCATCAACGACCGCGAGAATCCCACCAAGGTCAAGGAGATCAAGGAGCAGGAAGTCTACATGGGCGAAATTCCGCTCATGACCTCCACCGGTTCGTTCGTGATCAACGGTACGGAACGTGTGATCGTGTCCCAGCTCCACCGTTCGCCGGGCGTGTTCTTCGAACACGACAAGGGCAAGACGCACAGCTCGGGCAAGCTGCTGTTCTCGGCGCGGATCATTCCGTACCGCGGCTCGTGGCTCGACTTTGAATTCGACCCGAAGGACATCCTGTACTTCCGCGTTGACCGCCGCCGCAAGATGCCGGTGACGATCCTGCTGAAGTCGATCGGCCTGACGCCGGAACAGATCCTGGCGCACTTCTTCGTGTTCGACAACTTCACGCTGAAGACCGAAGGCGCACTGATGGAATTCGTGCCCGAGCGTCTGCGCGGTGAAGTCGCTCGCTTCGACATTTCCGACAAGAACGGCAAGGTCGTGGTCGAGAAGGACAAGCGCATCAACGCCAAGCACATCCGCGACCTGGATTCGGCCGGCACCAAGCTGATCAGCGTGCCGGAAGACTACCTGCTGGGCCGCGTGCTGGCGAAGAACATCGTCGATCCGGATACCGGTGAAGTCCTGGCCAACGCCAACGACGAACTGACCGAAGGCGTGCTCGAAAAGCTGCGCGACGCCGGCGTGAAGGAAATCCAGACGCTGTACACGAACGACCTGGATCAAGGTCCGTACATGTCGGCGACGCTGCGCACGGACGACACGGCCGACCAGACCGCCGCGCGTATCGCCATCTACCGCATGATGCGCCCCGGCGAGCCGCCGACCGAAGACGCCGTCGAAGCGCTGTTCCAACGTCTGTTCTACAGCGAAGACTCGTACGATCTGTCGCGCGTTGGCCGCATGAAGGTCAACAGCCGCCTGAATCGCTCGACCGGTACCGGCCCGATGGTGCTGACCGACGAGGACATCCTCGACACGATCAAGCTGCTGGTGAACCTGCGTAACGGCAAGGGCGAAGTGGACGATATCGACCACCTCGGCAACCGTCGTGTGCGTTGCGTCGGCGAACTGGCGGAAAACCAGTTCCGCGCCGGTCTGTCGCGCGTTGAGCGTGCAGTGAAGGAACGTCTGGGCCAGGCCGAGACGGAAAACCTGATGCCGCACGACCTGATCAACTCGAAGCCGATTTCGTCGGCGATTCGCGAGTTCTTCGGTTCGTCGCAGCTGTCGCAGTTCATGGACCAGACCAACCCGCTGTCGGAAGTCACGCACAAGCGTCGTATTTCGGCACTGGGCCCGGGCGGTCTGACGCGCGAGCGTGCGGGCTTCGAAGTCCGTGACGTGCACCCGACCCACTACGGCCGCGTGTGCCCGATCGAAACGCCGGAAGGTCCGAACATTGGTCTGATCAACTCGCTGGCACTGTACGCACAGCTGAACGACTACGGCTTCCTCGAAACGCCGTACCGCAAGGTTGAAAACGGCAAGCTGACCGACCAGGTGGATTACCTGTCGGCCATCGAGGAAGGCAAGTACGTGGTGGCGCAGGCCAACGCGACGCTGGACAAGGACGGCAACCTGATCGACGAACTGGTCTCCGCGCGAGAAGGCAGCGAGCGTGAAACCCGTATGGTCACGCCGGACCGCGTGCAGTACATCGACGTGGCGCCGTCGCAGATCGTCTCGGCTGCAGCCTCGCTGGTGCCGTTCCTCGAGCACGATGATGCAAACCGTGCACTGATGGGCGCAAACATGCAGCGTCAGGCCGTGCCTTGCCTGCGGGCGGACAAGCCGCTCGTGGGTACGGGCGTCGAGCGCACCGTGGCAGTGGACTCGGGTACCGCCGTGCAGGCAACCCGTGGCGGCGTGGTCGACTATGTTGACGCGAACCGCGTGGTGATCCGCGTGAACGACGACGAAGCCGTGGCCGGTGAAGTCGGCGTGGATATCTACAACCTGATCAAGTACACGCGTTCGAACCAGAACACGAACATCAACCAGCGTCCGATGGTCAAGGTGGGCGACATCGTTGCCCGCGGCGACGTGATTGCCGACGGTGCCTCGACCGACATGGGCGAGCTGGCGCTCGGCCAGAACATGCTGGTCGCGTTCATGCCCTGGAACGGCTACAACTTCGAAGATTCGATCCTGATCTCGGAGCGCGTCGTGGCTGAAGACCGCTACACCTCGATCCACATCGAGGAACTGTCGGTCGTTGCCCGCGACACCAAGCTTGGACCGGAAGAAATCACGCGCGACATCTCGAACCTGGCCGAAGCCCAACTGGCTCGCCTGGACGAGTCGGGCATCACGTACATCGGCGCGGAAGTGGAAGCCGGCGACGTGCTGGTCGGCAAGGTCACGCCCAAGGGCGAGACCCAGCTGACGCCGGAAGAAAAGCTGCTGCGTGCGATCTTCGGTGAGAAGGCGTCCGACGTGAAGGACACCTCGCTGCGCGTGCCGTCGGGCATGAGCGGTACCGTGATCGACGTGCAGGTCTTCACGCGTGAAGGCGTGGTGCGTGACAAGCGCGCCCAGTCGATCATCGACGAAGAACTGAAGCGTTACCGCCTGGACCTGAACGACCAGCTGCGTATCGTGGAAGGCGATGCCTTCCAGCGTCTGGAGCGTCTGCTCGTTGGCAAGGTTGCCAACGGCGGCCCGAAGAAGCTGGCCAAGGGCACCGCGCTCACGAAGGAATACCTGGCCGATCTGGACAAGTGGCACTGGTTCGACATCCGCCCGGCAGAAGACGAAGTCGCACTGCAGCTGGAAGCCGTGAAGGTCGCCATCGAGCAGAAGCGCCACGACTTCGACCTCGCGTTCGAAGAGAAGCGCAAGAAGCTCACGCAAGGCGACGAACTGCCGCCGGGCGTGATCAAGATGGTCAAGGTGTACCTGGCCGTGAAGCGTCGCCTGCAGCCTGGCGACAAGATGGCTGGTCGTCACGGTAACAAGGGTGTTGTGTCGAAGATCACCCCGATCGAAGACATGCCCTACATGGCTGACGGCACACCTGCTGACATCGTGCTGAACCCGCTGGGCGTGCCTTCGCGGATGAACGTGGGTCAGATTCTCGAAACCCACCTGGGCTGGGCCGCGCGCGGTCTGGGCGAGCGCATCGGCAATATGCTGAAGGCGCAAGCCAAGGCTGCCGAGATCCGCAAGCTGCTGGAGCAGATCTACAACGAAAGCGGCAAGGTTGAAGATCTGGACAGCCTGTCCGACTCGGAAATCCTGGAGCTGGCCGAGAACCTGAAGAAGGGCGTGCCGTTCGCGACGCCGGTGTTCGATGGTGCGCATGAGGATGAAATCCGCCGCATGCTGGACCTCGCCTATCCGGAAGACATCGCGAAGGAGAAGGGCCTGACCGCTTCCAAGCAGCAGGTCACGCTGTTCGACGGTCGCACTGGTGAAGCCTTCGAGCGTCCGGTCACGCTGGGCGTGATGCACATGCTGAAGCTGCACCACTTGGTCGACGACAAGATGCACGCGCGTTCGACCGGTCCGTACTCGCTGGTGACGCAGCAGCCGCTGGGCGGTAAGGCCCAGTTCGGTGGGCAGCGTTTCGGTGAAATGGAAGTGTGGGCACTCGAAGCGTACGGCGCGTCCTACGTGCTGCAGGAAATGCTGACCGTGAAGTCGGATGACGTGAACGGCCGGACCAAGGTGTACGAGAACATCGTCAAGGGCGAGCACTCGATCGATGCCGGCATGCCGGAATCGTTCAACGTGCTGGTGAAGGAAATCCGCTCGCTGGGTATCGACATCGACCTCGAGCGCAACTAAGCGCCCGTGCGATGGGAGCGCAGCTGTTGTATCGCTGCGCTCCGGTAACAGCAGCAGCCATTGACGAAGATTTAGGGCCGGCGCCTTTGGGTCACACCAAGGCGCCAGCCTCAAACTCAAGGAGTTTGGAATGAAAGCATTGCTCGACCTATTCCGTCAGGTACAGCAAGAAGAGCAGTTTGACGCGATCAAGATCGGCCTCGCGTCGCCTGAGAAAATCCGTTCGTGGTCGTTTGGCGAAGTCAAGAAGCCCGAGACCATCAACTACCGTACGTTCAAGCCCGAGCGTGACGGTCTGTTCTGCGCCAAGATCTTCGGCCCGATCAAGGACTACGAGTGCTTGTGCGGCAAGTACAAGCGCCTGAAGCACCGTGGCGTGATCTGCGAGAAGTGCGGCGTTGAAGTGACGCTGGCCAAGGTGCGCCGTGAGCGCATGGGCCACATTGAACTGGCTGCGCCGACCGCGCACATCTGGTTCCTGAAGTCGCTGCCGTCGCGTCTGGGCATGGTGCTCGACATGACGCTGCGCGACATCGAGCGCGTGCTGTACTTCGAAGCATTCGTCGTGGTTGAGCCGGGCATGACCGCGCTCAAGAAGAGCCAGATCATGTCGGAAGACGACTACCTGGCCAAGTGCGACGAGTACGGCGAAGGCGAATTCGTCGCCATGATGGGCGCCGAAGGCATTCGCGAGCTGCTGCGCGGCATCGACATCGAGAAACAGATAGAGACGATCCGCGCCGAGCTGCAGGCCACGGGCTCGGAAGCCAAGATCAAGAAGTTCGCCAAGCGCCTGAAGGTGCTCGAGGCATTCCAGCGTTCGGGCATCAAGCCGGACTGGATGATCCTCGAAGTGCTGCCGGTGCTGCCCCCCGAGCTGCGTCCGCTGGTGCCGCTGGACGGCGGCCGTTTCGCCACGTCGGACCTGAACGACCTGTATCGCCGCGTGATCAACCGGAACAACCGTCTGAAGCGTCTGCTCGAGCTGAAGGCTCCGGAGATCATCGTGCGCAACGAAAAGCGCATGCTGCAGGAAGCGGTGGACTCGCTGCTGGACAACGGCCGTCGCGGCAAGGCGATGACCGGCGCCAACAAGCGTCCGCTGAAGTCGCTGGCTGAAATGATCAAGGGTAAGGGCGGTCGTTTCCGTCAGAACCTGCTGGGCAAGCGCGTGGACTACTCGGGCCGTTCGGTCATCGTGGTGGGCCCGACGCTGAAGCTGCATCAGTGCGGCCTGCCCAAGCTGATGGCGCTCGAGCTGTTCAAGCCGTTCATCTTCCACAAGCTGGAAACGATGGGCATCGCCACCACGATCAAGGCGGCGAAGAAGGAAGTGGAAAGCCAGACGCCGGTGGTGTGGGACATCTTGGAAGAGGTGATCCGCGAACACCCGGTGATGCTGAACCGTGCCCCGACGCTGCACCGCCTGGGTATCCAGGCGTTCGAGCCGGTGCTGATCGAAGGCAAGGCCATCCAACTGCACCCGCTGGTCTGCGCGGCGTTCAACGCCGACTTCGACGGTGACCAGATGGCTGTTCACGTTCCGCTGTCGCTCGAAGCGCAGATGGAGGCGCGCACGCTGATGCTGGCGTCGAACAACGTGCTGTTCCCGGCCAACGGCGATCCGTCGATCGTGCCGTCGCAAGACGTGGTGCTGGGTCTGTACTACACGACCCGCGACAAGATCAACGGCAAGGGCGAGGGCATGACCTTCGCTGACATCTCCGAAGTGATCCGCGCCTACGAGAACAAGGAAGTCGAACTCGCTTCGCGCGTGAACGTACGGATCACCGAGTATGAGCTGGTGAACCCGGAAGCCGACGGCGACGCCCGTTTTGCACCGAAGATCACGCTGCAATCGACCACGGTCGGCCGCGCGATCCTGTCGGAGATCCTGCCGAAGGGTCTGCCGTTCTCGGTGCTGAACAAGCCGCTGAAGAAGAAGGAAATTTCGCGCCTGATCAACACGGCATTCCGCAAGTGCGGTCTGCGCGAAACCGTGATCTTCGCTGACAAGCTGCTGCAGTCGGGCTTCCGCCTGGCAACGCGCGCCGGTATCTCGATCGCCATCGACGACATGCTGGTGCCGCCGGCCAAGGAGAAGATCATCTCCGAGGCAGCCGCCAAGGTGAAGGAATACGACAAGCAGTACATGTCGGGTCTGGTGACGGACCAGGAGCGTTACAACAACGTCGTGGACATCTGGGGCGCCGCCGGCGACCAGGTGGGCAAGGCGATGATGGAGCAGCTCCAGACCGAAGACGTGGTCGACCGCAACGGCAACACCGTCAAGCAAGAGTCGTTCAACTCCATCTACATGATGGCCGACTCGGGCGCACGGGGTTCCGCAGCGCAGATCCGTCAGCTCGCTGGTATGCGTGGCCTGATGGCCAAGCCGGACGGCTCGATTATCGAGACGCCGATTACCGCGAACTTCCGCGAAGGCCTGAACGTTCTGCAGTACTTCATCTCGACCCACGGTGCACGTAAGGGTCTGGCTGATACGGCACTGAAGACCGCGAACTCGGGTTACCTGACCCGTCGTCTGGTCGACGTGACGCAGGATCTGGTCGTGGTGGAAGACGATTGCGGCACCTCCAACGGCGTGGCCATGAAGGCCCTGGTCGAAGGCGGTGAAGTGATCGAAGCCCTGCGCGACCGTATCCTCGGCCGCGTGGTCGTCAACGACGTGGTGAACCCGGAAACGCAGGAAACCGCGATCGAAGCCGGCACGCTGCTCGACGAAGACATGGTCGACCTGATCGACGCGCTCGGCGTGGACGAAGTGAAGGTCCGCACGCCGCTGTCCTGCGACACGCGTTACGGCCTGTGCGCCAAGTGCTACGGTCGCGACCTCGGCCGCGGTGTGCTGGTGAACTCCGGTGAAGCAGTCGGTGTGATCGCTGCTCAGTCGATCGGTGAGCCGGGCACGCAGCTGACGATGCGTACGTTCCACATCGGTGGTGCGGCATCGCGTGCGGCAGTGGCATCGAGCGTGGAAGCGAAGGCAACCGGTACCGTGCGTTTCACGGCGACCATGCGTTACGTCACCAACGCGAAGGGCGAGCAGATCGTCATCTCGCGTTCGGGCGAAGCGCTGATCACCGACGACCACGGCCGTGAGCGTGAGCGCCACAAGATCGTGTACGGCGCGACGCTGCTGGTGAAGGACGGTCAGTCCATCAAGGCCGGCACGCAGCTCGCCACGTGGGATCCGCTGACGCGTCCGATCATCTCGGAGTACTCGGGCACCATCAAGTTCGAGAACGTCGAAGAAGGCGTGACCGTCGCCAAGCAGATGGACGAAGTGACCGGTCTGTCGACGCTGGTGGTGATCGATGCGAAACGTCGTACCGCTGCCACGAAGGGCATCCGTCCGCAGGTGAAGCTGCTCGACTCGTCGGGCGCCGAAGTGAAGATCCCGGGCACGGACCACTCCGTGACCATCGGCTTCCAGGTGGGCGCGCTGATCACCGTGAAGGACGGTCAGCAAGTGCATGTGGGTGAAGTGCTCGCACGTATCCCGACCGAATCGCAGAAGACGCGTGACATTACCGGTGGTCTACCGCGCGTGGCCGAACTGTTCGAAGCGCGTTCGCCGAAGGACGCCGCCGTGCTGGCGGAAGTCACCGGTACGGTTTCGTTCGGTAAGGACACCAAGGGCAAGCAGCGCCTGGTGATTACGGATCTCGACGGCAACGCCCACGAGTTCCTGATCGCCAAGGAAAAGCAGGTGCTGGTGCACGACGGCCAGGTGGTCAACAAGGGCGAAATGATCGTCGAAGGCCCGGCCGACCCGCACGACATCCTGCGTCTGAAGGGCGTGGAAGAACTGGCGACCTACATCGTCGACGAAGTGCAGGACGTGTACCGTCTGCAAGGCGTGAAGATCAACGACAAGCACATCGAAGTGATTGTTCGTCAGATGCTGCGCCGCGTGCAGATCGTCGATACCGGCGATACCCGCTTCATCCCGGGTGAACAGGTGGAGCGTTCGGACCTGCTCGACGAGAACGACAAGGTGATCGCGCTGGGCAAGCGTCCGGCGACCTACGAAAACCTGTTGCTGGGTATTACGAAGGCATCGTTGTCGACCGACAGCTTCATCTCGGCGGCGTCGTTCCAGGAAACCACGCGCGTGCTGACCGAAGCCGCCATCATGGGCAAGGTCGACGACCTGCGTGGTCTGAAGGAAAACGTCATCGTCGGCCGTCTGATCCCGGCCGGTACCGGCTTGGCTTACCACCGCGCCCGCAAGGCGAAGGAAGTGGCCGACCGCGACCGCGCCGCAGCGATTGCCGAAGAAGAAGCCGCTTCGATCTTCGAAACGCCTGCTGTTCAGCAAGAAGGCGACGCGTAAGCGCTCGCTTGCAACACCATCAAAGCCCGGCCACGTGCCGGGCTTTTTTTTGCCCGCTTTTGTCCAGGCGCTGTGTGCAGACGCCACGCAACACTGGCGCTGCCCGATTCGTATTTTCTTGAGACGTTAACCCGCCTTAACATGCCAACCGCTATGATTTCGCGGTTATAGACCGGCACTTTTTACAATCTGCTCGCCCTTCAGCGGAGCAGGTTCCAGCAAGTCGCCGGCCCCTCCAGTCTTGCCGACGATTCCTCCATGAAGCTCACACGCAAGCAGATCGCCGTTGGTGCGGTCGCCCTGGTCGTTGCCGGCGCGGCGGTGGTGCAGATGGTCTGGCACCCGTTTGGCCGCACACGCGCGCTGCACGCCCGCCAGGTCCAGCTCGACCTGACCTATCCCGACGCCCTCATCGACAGCCAGAGCCTGTCGCAACTGCCGCGCGACGTGCTGCGTGTGCCGCTGCTGCGGGATGTGCTGACCGAAGATTTCGTCGCCTATTACGAAGGCAACGAAGACCGCCTCTCGGTGGCCGGTGCGCTGCGCCGCCTCGCTTATGAGCAGAAGCTCGACCTGGCCGAGACGGTGCTCAAGCACGTCTTCGACGAGCCCGCGCGCGTGATGCTGTGGCGCGGCCCGGACGACAAGCTGCGCTACTGGGTGCTCTCGATGCAGCGCAACGGCCTGGCCAAGGCGCTGGAAGCCGTCGCCACCGTGGCGACGAGCGATACGCAGCTCAGCAAGGTCGCCGATGGGCTGGGCGACTCGGGCGCGCCGGTCTATGCGCTCAGGCTTTCGGCCACGCGCTCAATCCTGATTGCCAGCAAGGGCGACCGGCTGATCGCGCTGTCCGAGCCCGGCATGCTGCTGGACAAGGACGGCAAGCTGATTTCCAAGCAGGCGAGCGCGCTGGCGGCGCTGTTCTCCGACGATGCCGGCAAGCGCAACGTGCAGGGCACGGCGTACGCGCTGCCCGCGCAGGAGCCGACCGGCCATCACGTTGTGGTGAGCGCCAACTATCTGTCGTTCGGTTATCAGCAGTATTTCCCCGGCATTGAAGCGCTGCGTTTCGACTTCGGTACGGCCAAGGACGGCGGGGGCAACGGCTGGCAGAGCGCCGCGCTGATCGACCCGGCCCGCTTGTCGGCCAAGTGGGACAACGCTGGGCTCTGGCGCGCATTGCCGTCTGATCCTGCCGCGTGCGCGACGCTGCCGGTCGACTGGAAGGCCGCCGGCACGCTGCTGAAGTCCGTGGCCGGCGATGCCAAGGAGATCAGCGAAGCCGCCGCGCATGTCGGCGATGCGTTTGCGGGGCCGGCGGCTGCGTGCTGGTACGGCAAGTCGTCGCTGGTGGCGCCGTTGTTCGTGGCGAAGCTGTCGTCGGCGTCGCAGGCCGAGGCGGTCAAGCCGGCGCTCGGTGCGCTGTTCGGCCAGATTGTCGGCTCGTACGAAGCCAAGGCGCAGGCTGACGACAAGTCCGGTCCGTACAAGCGCCTGCCGGTGACGACAAAGCCGGGCCCCGCCAACGCCACGCTGTGGCAGCGCCCGGTCAGCGCGCGCTACGGTACCGCGCAGTCGGCGGGAGCGCCGTTTGCGGCGCAGCTGTCGGCGGATCGCTACTTCCCGGTCACGCTGGCGATTGCGGGCGATGTGGTCGTGTTCTCGCCGGACGCGCGCCTCGTTGAAGACGCCCTGGCGGTGCTCGCCAAGCGCTTCCCCGCCGTGGCCGATAGCCTGCCGAAGGACAAGACCGATCGCATCGTCCTCACGATGACGCCCGCATCGCTCGCGCCGCTGGTTCGCCGCGAAGCCGGTGCCGCGCTGCCCGCCGATCAGGAAGCGGTGTTCCTCAACGCCGCGCAGACGCATCTGTTCCCGAAGCTCAAGGCGTTGTCGCGATACGCGCCCGTGTCGCTGGCGCTGGACGGCGGTGTGCCGTCGGCGCGCGGTTGGGTGCCGGTGACGTGGCTGTCGAGCGGACGCGGTCTGCCTGCCGGTGGTGATGGCACGCCGCCGCCGGCTGACGCAACGGCAGCGCAAGCTCCGGCGGCCGACGCGCCCGCCACAGCGGCTGCGGCGCCCGCCTCCGAAGACAGCACCAGCACACAGCAATGACGTTGCGCGCCCAGGCCGCCGCGTTGAACCGCCGCCGTTGGTTGACGGCGGCGGGCACCTGCCTGCTCGCTCCGTCTGTGCATGCGCTGTCGGGCTGGGCCGACACGGCGCCCGCCGATGCCGATGCCCTTACGGCGGACCAATCCAGCGTGTTTCGCGCGTGGTTCGTTCGCATCGTCAACGAGCAGCTCCGCCAAGGCCCGACGCCGCGCTGGACGCATCGCGACTGCGCCGGCCTCGTGCGCTTTGCCGCCGGCGAGGCGCTGCGCCCCCACGACGCCCGCTGGCTGCGCGCCAACGGCATGCGCGATGCCGAATCCACGCGGCAACTGCCGCCCGAGCTGAATCTCACGCCCGCGCAACGCACGCTCACGCAGCGGTGGGCACGCTTCGATGGCAGCACCGGCGCGTATGTCTCGGCGCTGGGGCTCATCCAGCAGAACAGCCGCTTCATCGCCAAGGACGTCAATCAGGCGCTCCCGGGCGATCTGCTCTTCTTCGATCAAGGCGACGACCAGCATCTGATGATCTGGATGGATCGCTACATCGCTTACCACACCGGTACCGTCACCCGCACCGACAACGGCCTGCGCGCGGTCCCGGTTTCTGAACTGATGCAATGGAAAGACTCGCGCTGGCAGCCGCAGAGCGGCAACCCCAACTTCATCGGCGTGTTTCGTCTGGCCTTTTTGACACGGTAGAAAAACTCATGCGCAACCGTTGGCTGTCGTTCAATCTCGTTGCCGCCGTCTGCGTGACGGTGCTGGCGTTGGTCGCTTCGGTGCCCGCAGCGCACGCGGCCGATGCGCCGGAAGCGCCGAACCCCACGCTGTTCGCCGTGCCGGGCAGCGGCTACGAGCCGATCAAGGGGCAGCCGTTCTTCCTGCTCTCGGACGCGAGCTACGGCACCGATCAGGAAGCGCTGGTCCGCCTGGAAGCCCCGGGCCGCGAATACAAGGACGAACTCTCCCGCTACGGCGGCGCCGACATCCTCGTCTACCGCGTACCGCAGCCGCTGGAGTTTCTGAAGGCGCAGAAGAACCTGCACCGCATCGACGTGAAGGCCAACTACACGGGCGAAGGCCTGGCCAACACGCTGGCCTATCTGTGGGACAACTGGACGCGCCAGGCCCGCCGTGCCTGGCAGCGCGTGCTGTCGTTTGCCACGCGCAGCAAGGCCGTGGAGACCGCGCCGCAGTTCAGCATGGGCGACCAGATGACCGCGCCCACGCGCTTCTCGAACAACCCGCAGTACGCGCCGCTCAAGGGCTACGAGCTGCTGGGCCGCTTCCGGTACCCGATCTGGGATGCCAAGCCGATCGCGCCGCCCAAGGACGTGAAGCTCGAAGGCAGCAGCAGCGAATGGATGCCGCAGAACGCCGGCAACGTGATGATTCCGGTCGGCAAGCTGCCGGCGGGTCTGTACATCGTTGAAGCCGTGATTGGCGCGTACCGTGCGCATACGCTGCTGTTCGTGTCGGACACCGTGGCCGTCACCAAGGGCACTTCGCAAGGGATGATGGTGTGGACAGCCGAGCGCAAGAGCGGCAAGCCCGTCGGCGGCGCGTCGGTGAGCTGGACGGACGGCGTAGGCGTGCTGGCCTCGGGCACCACCGAAGCGGACGGCACGGCCGATCTGCGTCACGTGTCGCCTGAACGCAGCTACGTGATCGGCAACGACCGCGCGGGCGGCGTGTTCATCTCCGAGAATTTCTATTACGACAGCGAGATCTACAACACCAAGCTGTACGCCTTCACCGATCGCCCGCTGTATCGGCCGGGCGACGAAGTGAGCGTCAAGTTCATCGGCCGCAATTTCAAGAACGCAACCGAATCAACTGTGCCGGCGGCCGGCGACATCAAGCTGCAAGTGCTCGACCCGAATGGCGCGCCGGTGGCCACGTCGACCACGCGCCTGACGGGCGAGACGGGCGCTGACGCGCGCTTTACGCTGCCGTCCAACGCGCCGGCCGGCGGCTATTCGCTGCGCTTCGACTACAACGGCGGCACCTACGGCGGCGCCTTCCGCGTGGCCGAATACATCAAGCCGCACTTTGACGTGAACCTGTCGCTCGACAAGGCCAGCTACGGCACGGGCGAAGCGGTCAAGGGCAAGATCAGCCTGCGCTATCCGGACGGCAAGCCGGTCAAGAACGGCAAGGTGTCGGTCAGCCTGCGCGCGCAACAGGTGACGATGGTGGAAGGCGAGCTGCGTTACGCGGGCCTGTTCCCCGTCAAGCTTGAGCAGCAGGAGCTTGTCACCGATGGCGACGGCAACGCCAAGCTGGAGCTGCCCGCCGCCAAGGAACCGAGCCGCTACGTCGTGACCGTGTTTGCCAACGATGGCGCGGCGTACCGCGTGAAGGTGACGCGCGAATTGCTCATCGCACGTGGCGCGACGCCGTACAAGCTGTCGACCACGTCGAACTTCACCACGCCGGGGCAGAACGTGTCGTTCACGCTCACGCCGATGCCGGTTGCGAGTGGCGCAAGCGGTGCCAGCGCGCCGCCCGCCAAGTGGGACCTGGTGCGCCTGGAAACGCGCACGCGCACCGAAGGCACACTCACCCCGGATGCCAAGGGCAACGCCACGTTCCCGGTCAAGTTTGACCAGCCGGGCTCATACACGCTGTCGGTGCGCGATGCGGCCGGCAACCTGCTCGCCGCATCCAGCCACTGGGTGGCCGGCGACGGCGTGCAGACCGTGCCGGGCAACATCGAAATGGTGTTCGACCGCGATCGCTACCAGATTGGCGACACGGCCGAAGCGCTGATCACCTTCCCGCTGCCGGTGGACGACGCGCTGCTCACGCTCGAGCGCGACAAGGTCGAGCGCCACGCGCTGCTCACGCGCGGCGGCGAATGGCTGAGCCTGCAGAAGGTCACGCCGTCGCAGTACCGCGCGCGCATCAAGATTGGTGCAGAGTTCGCGCCGAACATGACGTTCTCGGTGCTGTACGTGCGCGACGGCGACATGGTGTTCCAGAACGCCGGCATCGTCGTCACACAACCGACGCTGGACCTGGGCGTGCATGCGGACAAGGCCGTCTACGCGCCGGGCGAGACCGTCACGCTGGACCTGACCAGCGCGCTGGCGGGCAAGCCTGTGCCGGCCAACCTGACCGTGTCGGTGGTCGACGAAATGATCTACGTGCTGCAGCCGGAATTGGCGCCCAGCATCGTCGACTTCTTCTATCACCCGCGCCGCAACAGCGTGCGCACCACGTCGAGCCAGAGTTTCATCAGCTATGACCTCGCGCTCGCCTCGCTGCCGGGCAAGCCCGGCGGCACGTACGGCCGTCATAACGAGCGCGGCGTGAAGGTGCTCGAACGCCCGCGCCGCGACGAGAAGGACACCGCTGCCTGGGTCGCCAACCTGCAGACCGGCGCCGATGGCCGTGCGCGCATGACCTTCAAGATGCCGGATTCGCTGGCGCGCTGGCGCATCACGGTGCGCGCCGTGTCGACCACCGGCGCATCGGACGGCATCGTTGGCCAGCGCACGGCGAGCATCCGCTCCGACAAGCCGCTGTACCTGAAGTGGACCGGCCCGCAGCGCTTCCGCGAAAGCGATCAGCCGCGCCTGGACATGGTCGCCTTCAACCAGACCGACAAGGACATCACCGCCGACTGGATCGTCTCGGGCGCCGGCCTCAATATCAACCAGCGCGTGACGCTCAAGCGCGGCGCCAACTACCTGCGCGCGCCCGTCACGGCGTTGCAGGCGGGCGTGGTCAATGCCGAGCTGAAGCAGGACGACAAGGTTTCGGACCGCCTGCAGACCACGCTCAAGCTGGATGCCACCGGCTGGCTGGCGGACCGCGAAAACGTCGTCCCGCTCACGCAGCTGCAAGGCACGCGCCTGCCGCTGGGCCTGCCCGCCGATGCGCGCGACGTGCGTCTGCGCGTGGTCGGCAACACGGCCAGTCAGTTTGCTCGTGTGGCCGATGACCTCATCGAATATCCGTACGGTTGCGCCGAGCAGACCGCCAGCCGTCTGATCCCGCTGGCACTGGCCCAGCAGAGTCTGGCGGCCACCGGCACGCGCCTGGGCGACGGCGGCCCGGCCGGCACGCAAGGCGTCGACGCGCTGCTGCGCACGCAACGCCAGCGTCTGGCACTGCTGGCCGGCACCAACGGCACCTTCGGCTGGTGGGGCGAGCTGACGACCAGCAGCGCGCTGATCACCTCGTATGCGTATTACGCGGATTGGCTTGCCAGCCGCTCGGTCGGCATCAGCCTGCCGGCAGACAACTGGAAGCAGGTGCTCGAAGCCTACAAGCGCACCAGCCAGAACGAGCCGCTGCTGCACCGCGCGCTGGCGCTGTGGTTTGCCAACGAAATGGGCTTGCCCGTGGCGACGCCGCTGTCGGGCGTGGCGAACGAGCTTGCACCCAGCGGCGGCAAGGCCGCCAAGGCGTCGGCCGACGCCGACCCCGCCGCGGGCGACAGCCTGATCTTCGTGGCGCCGGATTCGCCGCGCGGCCGTCAGGTGGCGACGGTGCTGACGGCACAGCTGATGCGCCAAGTCGCCAGCCGGTGCCGGAAGCGCTGGTCTCCGCTGACATTGCTGCGCGCAACGCGTTGGCTGCCGACAATTCGCCGCTGGTGCAAAGCCTGCTGCTGATGGGCGGTGGCCGCTCGGCTGCCGACCCGGCGCCGCTGCTGGCCCGCGCCAGCGCCGCCATGCCGACGATGGATCGCGCCGTGGCGCTGGTCTGGCTGCAGAAGGGTTTGGGCGGCCTGCAAGGCGCCAGCGTTGCCACCATCCAGCCGGCCGTCTCGGCGGGCGGCTGGCAGGCGACGCGCTCGCCGGTTGGTGTGCCGACGTGGCGCTGGACCGGCGCGCAAGCCCCCGCCGCGCTGGACCTGACGACGGCGCCGACCGACGTGACCACGCAATCGGCCATCGTGTCGTACCGCAGCCGCGCGGCCGAGGCCTCCAAGCTGCCGATCACGGTGGAGCGCAAGCTGTACCGTCTGGAGCCGATCGATTCGGCACCGGCCAAGCCGGACCCGAAGGCGCCCAAGCAGCCGGCGGCCGACACCAGCAGCGGCATCGCCTTTACCGCCAAGCCGGTCAAGCCGGGCGACACGCTCGACAGCAATGCGCTCTACGTCGACGAGGTCGTGCTGACGCCGCGCCAGGGCACGTACCGCTACGGCCTGGTCGAAGTGCCGCTGCCGCCGGGCGCCGAAGTGGAAGCCACCACGTGGGGCATCCAGATCGACGGGCTGAAGGGTGAGCCGAACGAGGGCAACGGCGCGCAGGCGTTCGAGCGCAAGGCCGCGTATGAAATGGGCCAGCTCTCGTACAACCAGCCGGTGCCCGCGCTGGAGCGCCCGACCGTGCTGCGCCAGCTGGTGCGCTTCTCGCTGCCGGGCCGCTTTGCGCTGCCGCCGGTGCGCTACTTCCGCATGTACCAGCCGGAGGCCAAGGCGTTCCAGGGCGACGGCAAGACGGCCAGCTATCCGTTCAAGGTGGAGTGATCGGCGATGTTTTCCCGCCTGCTCGCGCGTGGTGTGCTGACCGGCCTGCTTTGGGGTGGCGGCGCTGCGCGCTTGGCGGGCAGGCTGGGCACGCTGTCGCCGCGTCAGTTGATTGAGCTGCGTCTGGTGCTGGAGCCCGGCTGGACGGCGCTGGCCGCCGCGCGCATGCATGCCGCCGGGCTGCGCCACCTGCAATGGCTGCAGCAGCAGTTGGCCCACGCGCTGGAGCGCAATGATTTGCTGAGCGCGGCAGAGGCGGATTTGCACTTCCACCTGCTGCTCGCGCAGTTGTCCGGCAACCCGGGGTTGATGGCGATGGCCGGCCAGTTGGAGCACGCCATCGGCCACAGCCTGCGCCTGCCCTTTGCCCGCAATGGTGCAGACGACCACCCCGCGCATGAGCACGACGCCATCGTCCAAGCCGTTGCCGCGGGCGATGCCGCCGCCAGCGCAGAGGCCATGCGCGCGCACCTGCTGTCGGCCGCACGCCGCAGCGGCATCGACCTGAGCGCCGCGCCCGCTGCGCCCGAACCCATGCAGCACGAACCGGTTTCCTTTCGCCTCGTCTCGATTCCCTGAATTTTCCGAATTTCCTGAAGGAGTTTTTGAATGATCCGCACCCATGCTCTGCAGTCGTCGCGCCATGTTTCGCGCCGCACGTTCTTCCACGCCGTCATGGCGGTCAGCGCGCTGGTCGCGTTGCTGCCGGGCCGTCCGGCCCATGCCGATGCGCTGGCCAACATCCAGAAAGCCGGCGTGATCCGCGTGGCGATCCCGAACGACTTCCCGCCGTTCGGCTCGCTGGGCCCGGACCTGAAGCTGCAAGGCTATGACATCGACATGGCCAACCTCGTCGCCAAGGAACTCGGCGTGAAGGCCGAGCTGGTGCCCGTCACTAGCACCAACCGCATTCCGTTCCTGACCACGGGCAAGGTGGATGTCGTCATCTCCAGCCTCGGTAAGAACGCCGAGCGCGCCAAGGTGATCGACTTCACGCAGGCCTATGCGCCGTTTCCCAAGAGCGTGTACGGCCCGAAGGATGTGTCGATCAAGGCACCGGCAGATCTGGCCGGCAAGACGATTGGCGTGACGCGCGGCTCGACTGAAGACCTGGCGCTGTCGGCCGTGGCGCCGGCGTCGGCCACCATCAAGCGCTATGAAGACAACAACGCCACGGCGCAGAGCTACCTGATCGGTCAGGTGCAGCTGGTGACGGTGGGCAACATCGTGGCCAACGCGGTCAACGAGCGCACGAAGCTGCGCCAGCTCGACCTGAAGTTCCCCGTGGAAGACACGCCTTGCTATGTGGGTGTGGCCAAGGGCGAGCCCGCGCTGCTGGACAAGGTCAACGCCGTCATCACCAAGCTGAAGACGGATGGCCGCCTGAACGACCTGTCGCAGCGCTGGATCAAGATGCCGCTGCCGGCCAAGCTGTAAGCACACGCACGCCTTCGCAACACAGGCCCGGCGCCCACGTTGGTGTGCCGGGCCACGGATGACCTCCATGGCTTATCAATTCGACTTTGGCGCTGTCTTCAGTTACAGCGGCCAGCTCGCGCAGGGCGCGGCATTCACGCTCGCGCTTACGGCGGCGGGCGCGGTGTTCGGCGGCGCCATCGGCATTGCCGGGGGCGTGTGCCGCGCCTGGCGCATCGCCCCGTTCAATGCGCTGTTCAAGGTGTATGTGGAGGGCATCCGCAACACGCCGTTCCTTGTGCAGTTGATGTTCGTGTTCTTCGGCTTGCCCTCGCTGGGCGTGCAGATCAACGAATGGCAGGCGGCGCTGCTCACGGCGGTGGTCAACCTGGGTGCGTACATCACCGAGATCGTGCGTGCGGGCATCCAGGAAACACCACGTGGCCAGCTCGAAGCCGCCAACGCGCTGGCGATGAGCCGCTGGGCCATCTTCCGGCACGTGGTGCTGCGGCCCGCGCTGCAGAAGGTGTGGCCGGCGCTGAGCAGCCAGATCGTGATCGTGATGCTGGGCACGTCGGTCGTCTCGCAGATTGCCGCGCAGGATCTGACCTTTGCGGCCAACTTCATCCAGTCGCGCAACTTCCGCGCGTTTGAAACCTACCTGGTGGTGACGGCGCTGTACTTTGCGCTGGCGCTGTTGCTGCGTCAGCTGCTGGCCTGGATCGGGCAGCGCTTTGTCGTGGGGCGCCGCGCGCCTGCGGCGTCTGCTGCACCGCTTGCTGCCACCACCACCGCAGCCGCCTCCGTTGGAGACGCCGCATGATCGCCGACATTCCTCTGTTGCCCATTCTCCTCAAGCTGGGGGAGGGCCTGCTTGCCACGCTCATGCTGTCGCTCATGGCGTTTGCGCTGGGCGGCACCGCCGGCCTGGTGGTGCTGTTTGCCCGCGTGGGGCGCAACGCCACGCTGCAGCGCGTGAGCAAGGCCTACATCCAGCTCTTCCAGAACACGCCGCTGCTCATGCAGATGTTCATCGTGTTCTTTGGTGCATCCATGGCGGGGTTCGAGATGTCGCCGTGGACGGCTGCCGCCATCGGCCTGACGCTGTACACCAGCGCCTATCTGGCCGAGGTGTGGCGCGGCTGTGTCGAGGCGATTCCGCGCGGGCAGTGGGAAGCGTCTTCCAGCCTGGCGATGGGCTACTTCCAGCAGATGCGGCACGTGGTGCTGCCGCAGGCGGTGCGCCTGTCGATTGCGCCCACGGTCGGGTTCTCCGTGCAGATCGTCAAGGGCACGGCGGTGGCGTCCATCATCGGGTTTGAAGACCTGTCCAAGCTGGGTTCGGTGCTGGCCAATGCCACCTTCCAGCCATTCCTCATCTACGGGTTGGTGGCCCTTGCGTACTTTGCGCTGTGCTGGCCGCTGTCTCTTTACGCCTCTCATCTGGAAAAGAAGCTCTATGCCGCTCGTTGATCTCTGCGCCGTACACAAGCATTACGGCAACAACCATGTGCTCAAGGGCGTCGACCTGCGCGTGGAAAGCGGCCAGGTGGTCGCCATCATCGGGCGCAGCGGCTCGGGCAAGAGCACGCTGCTGCGGTCCATCAACGGGCTGGAGGCCATCGATGACGGCCAGATCGTTGTCGACAACGCGGTGCTCAAGGGCTCGCAGGCCACGCCCGCGCAACTGCGCGCGCTGCGCCTGAACGTGGGCATGGTGTTCCAGCAGTTCAACCTGTTTCCGCACCTCACAGCGGGCGAGAACGTCGCCCTATCGCCCGTGGTGGTCAAGGGCATGAAGAAGGCCGATGCCAACGACCTCGCCCGTCAGATGCTCGTCAAGGTGGGCCTGGCCGATAAGTTCGATGCCTACCCCGATCAGCTCAGCGGCGGTCAGCAGCAGCGCGTGGCCATTGCGCGGGCGCTCGCCATGCAGCCGAAGGTGCTGCTGTGCGACGAGATCACCTCCGCGCTGGACCCGGAACTGGTGAACGAAGTGCTGGCCGTGGTGAAGCAGCTCGCCGCTGAAGGCATGACGCTGATCATGGTCACGCACGAGATGCGCTTCGCGCGTGACGTGGGCGATCAGCTCGTCTTCATGCACCAGGGGTTGATTCATGAAAGCGGCCCCGCCAAGGAGGTGTTTGCCAGCCCCAAGACGGCGGAACTGGCGGCGTTCATTGGCGCGGTGCAGTGAGCGTTGTGACGGCACGGCGCACCCGCTGCGCGCCGGGGGCGGCCCGTGTCAGTGTCAGCGCCAGTGTTGGGCGGGCATTCAGGGAGTAGCAATACGCCTGTGATGTTCCAAGGGCGGGCGGCGGCGTCAACGCTCAACGGTTTTCGACGGTGCGGATGGTGGGCGTGGGTTCGTTTGACCGGCCATGGTTTCGCGCCGGGTGGCCTTGCCGGTTGCGTGTTGCCACAACATTGCATGCTCCCCCATTGCCCGTTGTTCAGGAGTTGCCATGCCGCGTGTTGATGGTTCCAGTTCTTCGGCCGTGCCGCCGCCATCTACGGGCGAGGCTTCGACCAGCCAGGCTCGCCCGCATCCTCAGTCCGATCTGCGCCAGCGCCCTGCGCGTGCCCGTGAGGGTGCCCTGGCCGCATTGCCGCCCGCGCCTGCGAATGTGCCCCGCATGCCGGCTGCGGATACCGCCGTCGAAGAACTGCCGCGCGGCCGCATGGCTGCCACGCTGGAGCGCCTGCGTGGCGCGAGGCAGGTCTTGGCGAACGCCGGTGCGCAAGCCGCGCATGTGGGCGTTCGCGCCGGGGCTGCTGCCGCGCAATATGCGTTGAATCATCCGCTCTTCACTGCTGGCGTGGGCGGCGTTGCGATGGGCAACTACAACATGCAACGTGCCGAGCAGCGCAATGACCCTCATGCCTACGCTGGCGGGCTATCCGTCACGATGTTCAGCACGGCGTTGCTGGCACTCCATGCAGGCCACGTCGTTGCCGACCTGCTGCTCGCCAATCCGGCGCCGCTGCGTGTGAGCGCTGACATGCTGTCTGACGCCGTGAACATGCTCAACGGCCTGGACGATGTGGACATGACTGCAGAAGCCGGACATCACGCGCTGTACGTGATCGATCATCTGCAGGACATTGCGGCCGTGCCCCGCAACCGTCTGCACCCGGCCGTGCGGGCTGCAGCCGAACAGGCGGGCGGCAACCCACAGCAATTGATCCGCAATCTGGTGGGCGTGCTGACGGGCAATCCACCGGTGTATTCACCGCGCCGGCCGCCACCTGGGGGCCCGCGTGCGCCAGCGCAGGCGGGGCTTGTGCCCGCAACGCTGGGCGTCAACGTCCAGACGCTGCGGCGCGCCGTCGATATGCTCACCGGTTTTGCCGGCGAGCACGAAGACATGACGGCAGAAGCGGGCCTCCACCGGCAGGACGTCATCGACCACCTGCAAGATATTGCTGCTCGCCCAGCCGGCGCGCTGCACCCGGCCGTGCGTCAAGCAGCGCAGTCCGCTGGCGACAACGCACAGCTGCTGGTACGCAACCTCGTGGCGATGCTGCAGCGCGATCCGTCCATCCTGCCGGCCCGTCGGCAGGAACCGGCGCGGTAAGACGCGGCTCCTTCCTCTGTCAGGCGCCGTCCTTCCAGGGCGCGTTCATGCCGGGGGAGGGCGGCGCGCCTCCGCCTCGTTACCGGGGCGTCTATGCCATCGCTTGCAGCCATTTTGGATTAGACATTATCAAGGCACCTCCCCTGGTGCCTTTTGTCTATTTTGTGGGTGCGCTCAACATAATGGTTAAGCGCGAAAAATCGGTCATTTGTTCAGTAAGTTTTCTCTCCATCTGTGCTTCTTATCTCTCAGCAGCAGCCGGAATTTTCTTTGCTTATGCTACCGAAGCCCTGAATCGGGGCCGTAGTAAATGCCGAGAAAATCTCGATGCATTTACTTGATGGATATTGAAATCACATTCTGGAGATAAAACATGTCGAACGTTCAGACCGCTGCCACGTCGTGGGGGACAGTGCCGTCGATCCGTGTGTACACGGCCAATGGTGGCAAGATCACCGAGCGTTGCTATGACGGGAAGGGGTGGTACACGGGCGCCTTCAGCGAGCCCGGCGATAGCGTCTCCGTCACGAGCTGGCTGGTCGGCAGCGCGGTCCATATCCGCGTGTATGCCACCAGCGGCAGCAATACCACGGAGTGGTGCTGGGACGGCAACAGCTGGACCAAGGGCGGCTATACCCAGACCACCTGATTTACAGCAAACCTGAACATGCAGAATGCCGTGCGGTTCTGCATGGGTCGGCGTAAAGCGCGTGCGTTCGCTTTGCGCGATTTGTGTTTTGGATTTTGAAACTGCGTGGTTTTTGCGGATGCAGATAATCAATTCATAAAATCCGGGTCGCCGTTGTGTGGCATGACTTGTCGGCATTGCCCGTTCCCTGCATGACGCAGACGCACGCGCTTGCGTCGACCACGCTGTCTCGCAACTCAGCGTCCGCAGCGCCGGGGCTGGGCGTTCAGGTGCTGAAGGCCCAACGCCGGCAGGCGTGCCACCAGGTTGTTGGGTGACTATAAAAAGACTATATTCAGTCCTGGTTGATTTTGCCCCAGGACTACCGTGCGCTACTCATCTCAAGTCAAACCGATCAGCTATCTCAAGGCCAACGCAGCCGAGGTGCTTACGCAGCTGGCGGAGCAGCGAGAACCTTTGGTCATCACGCAGAACGGTGAAGCGAAAGCGGTTCTGCAAGACGTGGCTTCCTACGAAGAAACCCAGGAAACACTCGCCCTGCTGAAAATTCTGGCATTGGGTGCCCAAGAGGTGGCGGCTGGGCAAGTCACGCCCGTAGCTGACGTGGTTGCCCGTCTGCGCGCGAAGCGTGCGGAGGGCTGATGGCGAGATCGTCCGCAAGGTTCCAGGTCGTGTTGACGCGAGGCGCCGAGCAAGACCTGGAGTCGATCTATGACTACATTGCCGACGCAGATTCCATCGCCAGCGCGAACTACGTGCTCGATCAATTGATGGAGGTGGTGGATAACCTGTCGATCCACCCGGAGCGGGGCAATTACCCAAAAGAGTTGTCCGCCCTCGGCATCAAGGAATACCGGCAAACCGCATTCAAGCCCTATCGAGTCATCTATCGCGTGTCGGGTCATCAGGTTGTGATCTATCTGATTGCCGATGGCCGGCGCGATATGCAATCCCTGCTGACGCGCCGGCTGCTTGGCGCGTAAGGCAGATCCAAGCCCTTCTTCATTCGTTGCCCCATGGTTGTCCGCCCCCATCTGCACTGGTTCCGCATGCTGCTCGCATGGCGCGGATCGGTGCTGCCGCAGCTTCTGCCCCGCCTGTTCCTCATCTTCTTCGTGTCGTTGGTGGCCATCGCGGTGCATGCGCACCTGCTGCCCATCTCGGTCAACCTGAGCACGACGCCGTTCTCGCTCGTCGGCATTGCGCTGGCGGTGTTCCTGGGCTTTCGCAACAACGCCAGCTACGACCGCTACTGGGAGGCCCGCAAGCTCTGGGGGCAGTTGCTCAACACGGCGCGTTCGCTCACGCGTCAGGCGCTGACGCTGCCACGCGCCGATGGCCCGCATGACACCAGCGGTGCCGCAGCCGATGCCGACGTGCGCGAGTTCGCACAGGTGCTGGGTGCGCTGCCGCATGCGCTGCGTCACCAGTTGCGCCACACCGATGCGCGCGAAGACCTCGCCGCCCGCCTGCCCGCGCCGTTGCTCGAACGCGTGATGGCCGCGCGCTACCGGCCCATCGCCATCGTGCAATGGCTGGGTGAATGGGTGCAGCGTCGCACGCAAGCCGGTGCGCTCGATGCGTATGCCGCGCTGGCGTTCGACCGCAACCTCAACGAGCTGTCGAACAGCATCGGCGGGTGCGAGCGCATTGCCGGCACGCCGCTGCCGTTTGCGTACTCGGTCATGATCCATCGCACGGTGTACTTCTTCTGCGCTGCGCTGCCGTTCGGGCTGGTGGAAAGCATCGGCAGCTTCACGCCCGTGTTTGCGGTGTTCGTGGCGTACACCTTCATGGCCCACGAGGCCATCGCCTCGCAGCTCGAAGACCCGTTCGGCACCGAAGACAACGACCTCGCGCTCAACGCGCTGTCCAACACGATTGAAGACGCCGTGCTCGATATCCTTGGCGAGCCGAGCCCGCCGCCGCGTGAGGGTGTGCGGCGTGGGGTGATTGTGGATTGAGGCGGCGGCTGCGGCCGACGCTTAAACCGCCAGCGCCAGCGGCTGCGCCCAGTGCGCCAGCGCGGGCGCACTGCCGTGCAGCGCACCGCCCACCGCATCTGCGTTGCGCGCCAGCAGCGCGCCAAGCTCCACCCCGAACAGGCTCGCGCACGTTTCGTTGAGCGTGCGC
>NZ_VOSS01000073.1 GCF_007997035.1 Ralstonia sp. TCR112
GGCTGGCAACCAGTCGGGGGTGGTCGGCCCGCAGCGGCGCATCGATGGCAACGCGGTCGACCACGAGGTCGAGCAGCAACGTCAGCCCGCGCGCGCGGCAGACTTCGGCCAGCGTGCCGAGCGCGGCGTCGGCCGGCCCGCCGCCCAGCGCTGCATGCAGTTGCGCATGGTCCCGCGTGACGAAGACGTTGCCGGCCGCACCCACGGCAAACGGCGGCGCCATCAACACATGGTCAAAACCCAGTGCGGCAATGCGATCGAGCACGCCATCCCATCGGTCGAGCCTGCCCAGCTGCAATGGATGGACGTAGCAGATGGCGGGCGCATACGCAGGCTCGACGGCGGCCGGCGGGGCTGCGGTGGGCGTGGCGGCCGGCTTCGCTACCGATTGGGCTTTGCTGCCGGGCGGCTTGGCCGCCTTCAGTGCGGCCGTGTTTTTACGTGAAGAGGCGGGCTTGGGCGACTTGGTCTCGGGCATGCGTGAAAGCGGGGCAGGGCGTCAGGCGCGGTCAGGCACGGATTTTTTCGGCACTGGCTGCGCGCGCCACCGCGTGCGCCCGGATCTCGTCGGACAGCGCCGTCGAGCGTCGCCGCGCCGGCGTACGCACAGGTTGTTCGGGGCGGGGCGTGTGCAGCGCGTCGGGTGCGGCCGGCGTCTGCGCAAGCGCCACGGCGGGCATGGGTGTGGCAGCAGGTACCAGGTTGCGGTACAGCGCAATGTATTCGCGGGCCGGCTGCGACCAGCCGAAGTCGGTCGTCATGCCGTTGTATTGCAGGATGCGCCACGCCTGCGGCTGGGCGAAGACATGCAGCGCGCGCTCCACGGCGGCGACCATGGCGTCGGCGGTGTCGCCGTCAAACAGGAAACCTGTGGCGCCGTGCATGGCGGCTTCGGGCGAGCCGTGGTCGGTGATGGTGTCCATCAGGCCGCCCACGCGCGAGGCGATCGGCACCGTGCCGTAGCGCATCGAATAGAGCGGCGTCAGGCCACACGGCTCGAAGCGGCTGCCATGCAGCAGGATGTCGGCGCCGGCGTGCAGCAGGTGCGCATAGGCCTCGGTGTAGCCGATCTTCGCGGCCACCTGGCGCGGATAGCGCGCCGCCAGTTCAGCCATGCCGGTCTCGTATGCGTGTTCACCGCAGCCGAGCACGGCCACCTGCAATTGCGGGTTGGATTCGAGCAGCTGCGGCAGCGCCTGCAAGGTCACGTCAGCCATCTTCTGATGCGTCAAGCGGCTGCCCACGGCCAGGAGCGGCGCCTTCGGGTCTTCCGGCAGGCCGAAGCGTTGCTGCAGGACGCGCTTGGCGGTTTGCTTGCCGCTCAGGTTGGAAGCAACAAACGGCTGCGGCAGAAGCGGATCCTTCGAGGGGTTCCACACATCGTTGTCGATGCCGTTGAGGATGGCGACCAAGTCTTGCTGGCGTGCGCGCAGCAGGTCCTGCATGCCGCAACCTGCCGCTTCGGACAGGATTTCGCGCGCATAGGCGTGGCTCACGGTGGTGATGCGATCGGCCCACAGCAGGCCCGCCTTCAGGAAGCTGAACTGGCCCCAGAACTCGGCTTCGTGCGCCGCATCGGGCGGCACGCCAATGTCCGGCACCACGTGCATCGGGAAATTGCCCTGGAACGCAAGGTTATGGACGGTAAACACCGTTTTCACCGGCACCTGCGCCCGCTTGACGAACAGCGCACCAGCCCCGCGTGCCAGTCGTGCGCCTGCACGATGTCAGCGCGATGCACGCCCGGCACGCCCCCGGCCACGCGCGCAGCCGCCTGGCTGAATGCCGCAAAGCGCAGCGCGTTGTCTTCGTACGGCTCGCCGTGGTCGTCCAGGTATGGGTTGCCCGGCCGCGCGAATAGGGCCGGTGCGTCGAACAGCAGGACCGGAATGCCCTGTGCGCCCATGCGGCCGCTCAAGAGGCGCGCGCGGCCGCCAGGCAGGTCGGTCCATTCGCACACCGTGTGCGTGTGCTGCAACTGGGCGATGGCGTCGGGATAGCCCGGCAGCATCACCGTGACTTTCATGCCGGCGCGCCGAAGCGCGCTCGCGCACGCTCCAACCATATCTCCGAGCCCACCGGTCTTGGCCAGCGGCACAGCTTCAGAAGCGACGAAGAGAACGTTCAGCGACAAGGTCATGCTCCCGAGGGAATTCGCCTGCCGGGCCGTCCAGCTGATCAACAGTGGAGGCGCCGATGCATGGCGGAGGGGGTTGCGATCGACCTCCTCGCGCAAGACCTATGCCAGTCAGACAGACGCTGACAAGGCAGGGGGTCTTCGCTGGCGCGGCCTGGGCTGTACGTGATGTACGCGCGGCAGTGGCACGTGCAGCGTGTGCAACCTGCGGGTGCGCTGTGTAATTTCGTCTATGCGTGCGGGCGCACGTCGGGAGATGGGCCGGTTCAGGCTCCGAAGGCTGAGCTGCTCGCTTAATAGAAAAAAACAATCGACGAAATCATATCAATCAACTTGTGCAATGCACTGATCGACGATACGATCCACTCCGTTGTCAACCAAGCAACCCAACCGAAAACCACTATGTCGCTGATCAATACTCAAGTCCAACCGTTCAAGGCCCAAGCGTTCCACAACGGCAAGTTCATCGAAGTCACGGATGAGTCGCTCAAGGGCAAGTGGTCCGTGCTGATCTTCATGCCGGCCGCGTTCACCTTCAACTGCCCGACCGAAGTGGAAGACGCAGCGGACAACTACGCTGAATTCCAGAAGGCTGGCGCCGAGGTCTACATCGTCACGACCGACACGCACTTCTCGCACAAGGTGTGGCACGAAACGTCGCCGGCCGTGGGCAAGGCTCAGTTCCCGCTGGTGGGTGACCCGACGCACGCGCTGACCAACGCATTCGGCGTGCACATTCCGGAAGAAGGCCTGGCACTGCGCGGCACGTTCGTGATCGACCCGCAAGGCGTGATCAAGACGATGGAAGTGCACGACAACGCCATCGCCCGTGACGTGAAGGAAACCCTGCGCAAGCTCAAGGCTGCCCAGTTCGTCGCCAACAACCCGGGCAACGTGTGCCCGGCCAAGTGGAACGAAGGCGCGAAGACCATCAAGCCGTCGCTGGACCTGGTCGGCAAGATCTAAGTAGTCAAGGCTGTTGCTGCAGAAATGCAGCGTGAAAAACGGCCGGCTCTGCCGGCCGTTTGCTTAAGGGCGCAGGCATGTGCCGCGCCCTGTCACTGAATCAAAACGAATAAAGGAAGTCGTCATGCTGGATGCTGATGTCAAGGCCCAACTGAAGGCCTACCTCGAACGCCTCGTGCAGCCCATTGAGCTGGTCGCCAACGTCGATGACAGCGAGGGCTCCCGCGACATGATGGACCTGCTGCGCGACGTGGCCGAGCAGTCCAGCATGATCGTGCTGACCGAGCAACGCGATGCCGCCGAGCGCGCACCGTCGTTCCTGATCCGCCGCACCGGCGCGGATGTGAGCGTGCGTTTTGCCGCCATCCCGACCGGCCACGAATTCACCTCGCTCGTGCTGGCGCTGCTGCAAGTGGGCGGCTATGCGCCCAAGCTCGAAGCCGACGTCATCGAGCAGATTCGCAATATCGAAGGGGATTTCCGCTTCGAGACCTACATGTCGCTCACGTGCCAGAACTGCCCGGACGTGGTTCAGGCGCTGAACGTGATGTCCGTGATCAACCCGCGCATCCAGCACGTCGCCATCGACGGCGCGCTGTATCAGGGCGAAATCGAGGCACGCCAGATCATGGCCGTGCCGACCGTGTTCCTGAACGGCGAGACGTTCGGCACGGGCCGCATGGGCGTGGAAGAAATTCTCGCCAAGATCGACACCGGCGCTGCCGCGCGTGATGCTGAAAAGCTGGCTGCCAAGGAAGCGTTCGATGTGCTGATCGTCGGTGGTGGCCCGGCCGGCGCGGCGGCTGCCGTGTACGCGGCACGCAAGGGCGTGCGCACCGGCGTGGTGGCCGAACGTTTTGGCGGTCAGGTGCTCGACACGCTGGGCATCGAGAACTTCATCTCCGTGCAGGAGACCGAAGGGCCGAAGTTTGCCGCCGCGCTGGAGCAGCACGTGCGCCAGTACGACGTCGACATCATGAATACGCAGCGCGCGGTCAAGCTCACGCCGGCAGACAAGCCGGGCGGCTTTGCCGAGGTGACGCTGGCCAACGGCGCGGTGCTCAAAGGCCGCTCGGTCATCCTGTCGACCGGCGCACGCTGGCGCAACGTCAACGTGCCGGGTGAGCAGGAGTACAAGAACAAGGGCGTAGCGTACTGTCCGCACTGCGATGGCCCGCTGTTCAAGGGCAAGCGCGTGGCCGTCATCGGCGGCGGCAACTCGGGCGTGGAAGCGGCCATCGACCTGGCCGGCCTGGTGAGCCACGTCACGCTGCTGGAATTCGCCAGCGAGCTGAAGGCCGATGCCGTGCTGGTGCGCAAGCTGCAAAGCCTGCCGAATGCGACGATCGTTACCAACGCGCAGACCACCGAGATCACCGGTGACGGCCAGAAGGTCAATGGCCTGCGCTACAAGAGCCGCGTCGATGGCGTCGAGCACACGGTCGCGCTGGAAGGCGTGTTCGTGCAGATCGGCCTGGTGCCCAACACCGAATGGCTGGACGGTGCGGTCGAGCGCAATCGCTTTGGCGAGATCGTCGTCGATGCACGCGGCCAGACCAGCGCGGAAGGCGTGTTTGCCGCAGGCGATGCGACCACGACGCCGTACAAGCAGATCATCATCGCCACCGGCGATGGCGCGAAGGCCGCACTGTCGGCGTTCGATCATCTGATCCGCGTGCCGCTGGCCGAAGCTGCCTGAAGCTGAACTGAGCCGTATCCGTACCAAGCCGGACTTCGCGACAAGCGGGTCCGGCTTTTTCTTTGGTGCCTCGGCGTTCAGCCGGCAGCCGACTGCAGCGCCTGCGCACGCGCCGCGCACATCTCGACAAGACGATCGCGCAGCGCACGCCCCGCGCTGTCGAGGTCGGGTCGCGCAAACAGCGCGAGTTCCAGCCCGCCGATCTCCGGAAAACCATCCGCAGCGCCGAGCACGCGGTGCCCAGCCTGCACGGTGCTGGCCGGCAGCAGGCTCACGCCCAGCCCCGCGCTGACGGCAGCACACAGGCTCGCCAGGCTCGGGCTCGAATACGTGATGCGCCACGGTTGGCCGATCGATTCCAGCGCATGCAGCATCTCCTGCCGATACAGCGCGCCCACTGGAAACACCACCAGCGGCAAGGACGGTTGCGATGGCCCGAGCGGCAGCGTGTGCGGCCGCTCGGCGCTGTCGATCCAGCAGACCGGCTCAGCCCAGCGCGCATGGCAGTCGCTGTCCGTCCCCCATTGCTTGACGAGCAGCATGTCGAGATCGCCATTGCGATACAGACGCAGGAGGTGGTGTGAGAGGCCGCTTTCCACTTCCAGCCGCAGCCGCGGGCGCTCGCGCGCAAAGCTGGCGATGAGCGGCATCAGCGCGCCGCTGCCGAGGTCCTCGGGCACGCCCAGCCGCAGCACGCCCCCAGTGTGCTCGGGGCTGAGCGCTTCGCTCGCTTCGTTGGCCAGGCGCAGCAGGCGGCGGGCGTAGCCGAGCAGGCGATCGCCTTCTTCGGTCGGCAGCACCTGGCGCTGGCTGCGGTCCAGGAGGCGACAGTCCAACTGCTGCTCGAGCCGCAGGATCTGCTGGCTCACCGTCGACTGCGTCAGATGCAGATGCTCCGCCGCCCGGGTGAAGTTGCCCGTGTCCACCACCGTAACAAAGCTGCGCAGCAAGACGAGATCAATCATTTGAAAATCCACTGAACATCATTTCACTATTTAATTTGAACATGTTTAGGGGCGCAACCATAATCGACCCGCAATTTCGTCTGTGGAGAACCTCGATGTCCGATGAGCAGTACATGCGTGAGGCGGTGGAGCTGGCGCGCGGCAACGTCAACGCCGGCGGGCTGCCGTTTGGCGCGGTGCTCGTGCGCGACGGCCAGATCGTTACCCGTGGCGTGAACGAGGTGCGCGCCACCCACGACCCGACCGCCCATGCCGAAATGCAGGCGATCCGCGAGGCAAGCCGTGCGCTGGCCACGCCGGACTTGCGCGGTGCGGTGATGTACGCGAGCGGCCATCCGTGCCCGATGTGCTTTGCCGCGATGCACCGCTGCGGCATTCGCACGGCGTACTTTGCGTATTCGAACGAAGATGGCGAGCCCTTCGGCATGTCGACCGCTGCCCTGTATGCCGAGATGCGCGGAGCACCGGAGTGCGGCGAGTTGCAACTGCATGCGTGCCGGCCGACGGGCGAGCAGGGCCTCTACGAAGCATGGCAGGCACATCAATCGTGAGCGACGTGGCCGCACAGGGCACCGCCGCCGACGCGTCACCTCAAGCCGCAGCCCCGTCGATGCGCGCTGATGCCGGTTGGCTCGGCGTGGTGGTCGTGGTTGCGCTTGGCATGAACCTGCGGCCGATCCTCACGACCATCGGGCCGCTGCTGGCTGAAATTCGCGCGGGCACCGGGCTCGGCTTGCAGGGCGCTTCGCTGCTGACCGTGATTCCCGTGCTGTGCATGGGCAGCGTCGCCCTGTTCCTGCCCTGGCTAGCGCGCTGGCTGCCTGAGCATCGCGGCGTGGCATGCAGCCTGCTGGCCATCGCGGGCGCGTGCCTGTGGCGACTGTGGGCCGGGCAGGGCGCGGCCCTGATCGCAAGCGCCGCGCTGGCCGGCACGGGCGTGGCGATTGTCCAGGCGCTGGTGCCCGGCCTCGTCAAGCGATGGTTTCCGCAGCGTGTGCCGATGGCGCTGGGTTTGTATTCCGCCTCGCTGATGGCCGGCGGCGGCATCGCGGCGACGCTCAGCCCGCGCATTACACACATCGCAGATTGGCATGCCGGTCTCGGCGTGTGGGCGCTGCCGGCGTTGGTGGCCCTCGTGTTGTGGGCGACGGCTCGCCCGCGTGAAGCCGCCGCACCGGCGCAGCGCGGCCCTGTGCTCAATTTCTTCGGCAACCGGCGCGCATGGCTGCTGGCCATCTACTTTGGCGCGGCCAACGGCGGCTACACCAGCATGATCGCGTGGCTGCCGATGTTCTATCGTCAACTCGGCTGGAGCGCGCAGGACGCAGGCAGCCTGATCGGCCTGATGACGATCTTCCAGGTGATTGGCGCATTGGCTGCACCGCTGCTTGCGCGCCGCTGGCCCGACCGGCGCCCGTGGTTGGTGGTCGTGCTGGTCATGCAGCTCATCGGTATGGTCGGCTTGCTGCTTGCGCCGCAAACCGGCACCACGCTGTGGGTCGCCCTCATTGGCGGTGGGCTCGGCTCGATGTTCTCGCTGTGCCTGACGCTCACGCTGGACCACCTGCCCGACGCACGCGCTGCCGGTTACCTCGCAGCGTTCGTGCAAGGCATCGGTTTCATCATCACGGGAATCATTCCCTACGCAGTCGGCTGGCTGCGCGAGCTGACGGGCGGTTTCCAACTGCCGTGGGCGCTGCTGATTGCCATCGTGATCGCATCGATGGTGACGACGTTGCGCTTTGCCCCCAGCGGCTACGCCCGCGCGATCGGGCCTGTGTAACACCTGCCTGTGCGAGTGACCATGCTCCCGATGGGGCCTTCCACAGTTCGTAAAGAAAACGCTTGTAATGCGAATCATTCGCATTTATAGTGTGTCCATCGACAGCGCTGCAGCCGATGGATTCGCTCCCAGGGCAAATCCTCCAAGGCACGGCGCATCGAACCGAATTTCGCTGCGCGCCTGCTGGTTCATGGGCTGGCGCCCGGCAACCGATCTTTTGTGGGGACCGCTCTGACACACAGAGCGTTTGGCAGTAGCAAGCCGCCCGACAGTCGGGAAAGCACTCAGACCCCGCTTTCCCGACTGCGACTTTCCGGGCTGCCAGCCATGCCGTTTTTTTCTTCAAGAACTCAGCGACCGGCGTGCATGCGTGCAACGTTGCCGTTTTGGGTTCTCGCCCGCTGTAACGCCCCGCCTGCTGTACCCAAATCTCGCCCCAACGAACGCCATGCCAAACTCGACCGACCTGCGCCGGGCGGGGCTCAAAGCCACGTCGCCGCGCGTCAAGATTCTGGAAATCCTCACCGCCGGTACGGAACACGGCCGCCACCTGAGCGCGGAAGATGTGTACCGCCAGTTGCTCACGTCGGAACTCGACATCGGCATCTCCACGGTCTACCGCGTGCTCAATCAGCTGGTGGATGCCGGCGTGCTGCTGCGCCATGCATTCGAGGCCGGCCATGCGGTGTATGAGCTGAACGAGGGCGCGCATCACGATCACCTGATCTGCCTGACGTGCGGCCGCGTGGAGGAGTTTCACGACGACGCCATCGAGTCGCGGCAGGAGCGTGTGGCCAACGAGCGCGGCTTCGTGCTGCGCGATCACGCGCTTGCGCTCTACGGCGTCTGCCCTGCGTGTCAGGCTAGTGCGGGGGTGTCCGGCGCGATTGGGTTGAATGCGTGATGTGACCCGGTAACTTGCTGAAACAGTATCGACGGGATCATGGCGAAACTCACCGCGCGCTCGGGGTTCCAACTCCCTGTTATTCAGGAGATGCCGATGCAACGCCGTCTGAAGTCCGAAGATGAACTCAAGACCTTGCTGGCCCGCTGCGTCCAGCAACACCCGGAATGCGCACAGTGCGAACTGCGCGCGATGTGCATTCACCGCCCCGATCACACCGGCTGCAATTGGAGCGCCGAATTTGATTTTCCCGTGGACGACGATGCCGCCGCCATTCGCGGCCTCTCCGTCGCCAAGCGCCTGCTGACGCGGGCCCGCACGCAGTACAACGTGGTGCCGGCGCAGTAACCGCGCCGCCTATCTCTTCGCTTGGCGGGAGATCCGCTCCAGCAGCGCGCGTGCGCTTTCGCCGTGTCCCTGCTGTGCCAGCAGGCGCGCATTCAGCACGAGGTTCTCGAGGACCAGCTTGGCGATGCTCGCGGTGAGCGAGACGATCACTTCGTCCTGGCTGAAGTGGGCATTTTCCATTTGCGTCAGCTGGCGCGACACCAGCTTGCAGACCAGGTCGCGCAACATCTGCTCGTCAAAGGGCAGGTTCGCGAAATCCACCGGGTCTTCCTTCTCGACTTCCGCAATCAACTGGACCAGCAGCTCTTCGGTCATGACGCGTCCCCCGTTCAGGTTTGGACCAGTCTACGCCTGCGCTACGCAAAAACAAAACG